>JAKQFA010000050.1:0-5000 GCA_029556335.1 Methanobacteriota archaeon | reverse complement strand
CAAATGAACCTATAGAAAAGATTGTCAAGCTAGTAAAGCTGGCAGAAGACGTCGGTTTTGAATACACTTGGATTACCGACCACTACAACAACAAAAACGTGTACGAAACCCTGGCTTTAATTGCAGCAGGAACTGAAACTATTAAACTCGGTCCTGGTGTAACCAACCCCTACGTGCGAAGCCCTGCCATTACTGCATCTGCAGTTGCCACCCTAGACGAAATATCCAATGGAAGAGCCACCCTAGGTATTGGCCCTGGTGACAAAGCAACCTTCGACGCCTTAGGAATTGAATGGACCAAACCAGTATCCACCATCAAAGACGCCATCGCCATGATGAGCACCTTAATGGCTGGTGAAAAAACCGAAACCGGAGCCCAGTTAGGTGGAGTTAAATCTGTCCAGGAAAAAATCCCAATCTACATGGGAGCCCAAGGACCAATGATGCTCAAAACCGCCGGAGGATTCTCTGACGGTGCATTAATTAACGCATCCAACCCAAAAGACTTTGAAGCAGCTGTTCCACTCATAAAAGAAGGAGCAGAAGCAGAAGGTAAATCAATTTCCGACGTTGACGTAGCAGCTTACACTTGCTGTTCCATTGATGATGACGCCGGTAAAGCACTAGGCGCCGCAAAAATCGTGGTTGCCTTCATCGCAGCCGGATCCCCACCACCAGTATTTGAAAGACACGGCCTGGCCCCTGACACTGGAGCTAAATTCGGTGAAATGTTAGGTAAAGGTGACTTCGGCGGAGCCATCGGAGCCGTGGACGACGCCCTAATGGAAGCCTTCTCTGTGGTCGGGACCCCAGCCGACTTCGTGCCAAAAATCGAAGCACTCGGTGAAATGGGTGTGACCCAGTACGTAGCCGGTTCCCCTATCGGTCCTGACAAAGAAAAATCCATCAAACTATTAGGAGAAGTTATAGACAGCTTCTAAATAAACTTCTTCTTTCCTTTTTTATTTTTCAAATTACACTGTTTCTGATTTTGTGGTTCTTGGACAAATTCTTCACCCTGAGGTAAAGCTCTCGCTGATATTTCCAGGAAGGTGCAAAGGACTTTCCGAAGAGGGCCCGGGTCTCTGGTACTTTCTCTGGAAAATGTTCCTGCAATGCCTGGTAATAACGGGTCCTGCAATCAGCAGGGCCATCACCAAACAGGGTCAGAGCAGCAGCCAGGACAAAATCAGCCCCCTGATTCTTTACCCGGCCAATCATATAATCCAGAGATTCCTCGGTGTCAGTAAGGTAGGGTAACAGGGGCATGAACACCGCCCCCACCATGAACCCGGCCTCCTTACATTTTCTCATGGTTTCCAACCTTAGTTCTGGTTCAGGGGCCCCGGGTTCGAATATGCTGGCCAGCTCCGGATCCATGGTGGAGAAGGAAAAGGAGATGATCACCCCCTTATCCAGTCGGTCCTGAAGTTCCCTGGAAATAATGGCCTTTTCTCCAATCTTACGTAACAGGTCCAGATCCCGTAATATCAGTGGTGATCGGGTTAGAACATGAACAGGAAAGTGGAAGCGGAGGATGATCCTGAGAAACTCCTGGGTGATTTTATACTCCTCCTCCACCGGAAGGTAAGGATCAGTGGCTGAACCCAGGGCTATAAAAGCATACTCTTTTTTCCGGGCCCGGTTTTTCAACTGTCTAACCAGTACCTCGGGGCCATTGATTTTAACTGCCAGCCCTGGCACCTGATGCTCCCCGTATTTACTTCCACGGGTGTAACAGTACACGCAGTTAAATGAACACCCTGAATAGGGGTTGAGGGAGTAACCAGTCAAAAACCAGTTATCAACATGTTTCTGCTTGTTCAGGACGGATTTAACCTTAATTTTCCGGACCACCTTTTCACCACAGTTATGTCTTTTATCCAAAAAGTGTTAGAAAGACTTAGATTATCCATTTAATATATAATATCTTCAGATTACTATTATGATCCTGATATTTCATTGGAAGGTTAAATGATGGGAATAAACAAGTTAAACCGGGAACTGAGAGAAAGATCACTGGGAAGAATCGATAAAAAATCACCGCGAAAACTGGCAGCCAGCTGGTCCAGCGAGGACCTGCTTTACTCCGGCCCTGGTCGAAGCATATTCATGGTACTGCCCACCCCTGGTTGTGCCTGGGCTCTTTCTGATTCTGGTGGGTGTACCATGTGCAGTTACGTGGCAGATTCACCCCTTGAGACCGTGACTGCAGAGGAGCTGCTGGGAATATTTCATGAACACCTTAAGAAGCAGATACAAAGAGAGGCACTGGAAAGTCCAACTGCCGTGAAGTTATTCGTATCAGGCAGCTTCCTCAACCCAGAAGAAGTTCCAGTAAAGGCCAGGCAGGGAATTCTCATGGCCCTGGATGATTATCCCGAAATAGAGGAGGTAGTGGTGGAATCCCGTCCAGAGTACGTCACCAGAGAAGTTCTCCGGGAGTGTTGTGAGGCTTTGCCGGGTAAAATATTTGAGGTATCCATGGGCTTGGAAACCTGGGATGAAAGGCGCCGGTTGAACATAATCAATAAAGGTTTTTCCAATGAAGAGTTTGAACGGGCTGTGTCCATAATTCAGGAACTTAAATCTGAATATCCAGTAAGATCCAAGGTGTACCTTCTGGTGAAACCTATCCTTACAAGTGAAAAGGAAGCCATTAGTGATGCCATCCAATCGGCAGAGTATGCAGAACAATCAGGAGTGGACCGTGTTTCATTCTGTCCTTCTACCATACACAAGGGTACTTTAATGGAGATGCTCTGGAGGAAGGGTTCTTATCAGCCACCCTGGATCTGGAGTGTCATTGAAATAATAAGAAGAGTCCGGAGTCTAGTCAAGATTCCGGTGATCATGGACACCGCCGGATTTGGGACACGTAGGGGGCCCTACAACTGTAAAAAGTGTAACTCTGCCCTGAAGGATATGATCATCCAGTCCAACATACATCAAACCATTCCTGAGGATTTTGAATGCAAATGCAGAAGTAAATGGCTGGCGGAAGTAGAATACTCCGGAATAACCCATTCTGCCAGCAAATTGTCATAAAAAGAATCTACTTCTGCCAAACTAGTTCTGGCTATTTTCTCCTATTATGACACCATCTTGCATTTTTATAACCTTTTCCGCATATTCTGCAGCAATAGGGTTATGGGTCACCACTACAATGGTTATTCCCTCTTTCTGATTAAGTTCGCGGAGTATGTTCATTATTATGCGGGTGTTCTCGGTGTCCAGTTCTCCGGTGGGTTCATCAGCCAGGATGATGGCAGGATCATTGGCCAGAGCACGAGCTATGACCACCCTTTGTTGTTCTCCGCCGGAAAGCTGTCCTTGAAATCGATCATATTTGTCAGACAGGCCCAGTTTATCTAGAATGGCCTTGGCTTTTTCTGGATCAGGTTTAACCATAGGTAATAGAACGTTTTCCAGTACAGTGAGTTGGGGCATCAGGTTGTAGCGTTGAAAGATGAACCCGATTTTATGGCGACGTAACTGTGCCTGTTCCTTACTGGAATATTCTTTAATATCTTTACCTTCCAGGGATACTGTTCCAGTGGTAGGCACATCCAGTATCCCGGCCAGGTGTAACAGGGTGGATTTCCCGGAACCAGAGGGGCCCATTATGGCTATGAAGGAACCCTTCTTTATCACCAGATCCAGTCCCCGAAGAGCATTTACGGTCTCTTCACCCACATGATATTCCTTACGAACTTTTTCCAGGACTATTATTTCATTCATGACGCAACGCCTCCACCACGTTCAACCTGGACGCCTTCCACGCCGGATACAAGCCGGCCAACATACTGAGGAGTGTGGCCCCACCGATGACAGCCACAATCAACCAGGGAGGGAGCATGTAAAGCAAATTAATGTCTTCCATACCCAGCTGCGGTCCGAAGAAAATTATGGCCAATTGAAGGAGTACTGCCGCCAGTATCAAACCAATTACAGCTCCGATAAAACCTAAAAAGCCGGCCTCCACCAGGATGCTACCCAGCACTTCGTGGTTGGTGAATCCTATGGCCTTTAAAACACCTATCTCGCGGGTTCTCTCGGTTACATTCACCAGCATAATGTTCACGATACTAATAACTCCCACAATTAGTCCGATGCTGGCAATGGCTCCGATGAATAGCATTATGCCGTTCATCATATCATCGATCTGTTTTGTGAAATCGGACTGAGTGAGGGCCATGGTCCCTGGAACCTGACTTTCCACGTCCTTTTTAACAGATTCTGGATCCCCCTTGGTGCTGGCAGTGACACTCGACACTTTGTTATCATTTAGTGGCAATGCCTTATCAATGTCCAGGAACACAAGACCCATTCCCATGGACATTTGCTTGGTAGTGCCGGTTATCGTGAACTCCTGATCTTTAATTGTAATTGTGCTACCTATTTTGTAACCAAACTTATCAGCCATTGCTTTATCAATTACCACTCCTGTGGTTCCGTTCACCTTAATCTGACTCCAATCCGAAAGTCCCACCACCACTACAGGAGAGTTTTTAATATTCGAATTAAATTGAGTATCTTCCCGTACGTTATAAATTTGTGATAAGTTTTTAATTTTGGAAACGGTGGCTGAATTTAGATAATATTCTCCAGACGCGTACATGCCCCCGGAACTATTGTATATTACTATATCTCCTGCCATGGACTGAATTTGGTCTTTGGTGTAGGCTTTCATTCCCGTACCGGCGCCTATGAGAAGTACCAGGGTGGCCACCCCGATTATTATGCCCAGCATGGTCAGGATGCTTCTGAGCTTTCTTCTTTTAATGTTCTTCAATGATAATCTGTAAATTCCCATTTTGTAACCCCTTTATGATTACTTATATGAAATTTATTACTATTTATTATAAGCTTCCTCAATTTACATCTTCCTCGATTTCAAACACTTCTTCCACATGATCTTTCTTCAGAGCCCTTGTTATTCGGTAGGCCAGAACCAGTGAAGGATTGTATCTTCCCTGTTCCAGGGCGATGATGGTTTG
>JAKQFA010000043.1 GCA_029556335.1 Methanobacteriota archaeon | reverse complement strand
TAAGTTTATTATTCGCCATTAATTACATCACTTTGGAAAGTCCTTGCCCGGCAAGGACTTTCCTTCTTTAAATACTACAGCATGAAGCTATTCAGGAATTTATATGTCATTACCCTGTTGCTTTTGGGCAGCTCTTTTCTTGTGGCGCAATCTCCTTTTCAACTGGATACTACCTTCCGCGTTGACCTGAATGGGCAAAGCCATAATTACCACCCTCACGTTGGTGATTTTTTTATCGAAGATGATGGGAGCATCATCATGGTAGGTGGTTTTCAGCATTTTCCCTACCCAAATAAATATCCACAATTTGTCGTTAAGCTGCATCGCGATGGCCAATTGGATAACCAGTTTAACTATGGGTACCCCCCTTCGAGCACATTAGGAGCTTCCCGCATCACCCGCCACAATGGGATGTATTATCTTGGCCATATATTCAATCCCGGTGTAAGTCGCATCTTCCCGGATGGCACTGCCGACACCAGCTTTCGCTTCCCGATTAATAGCTTTTTTGGCCATGCTGTGCAGATCGGCGATATCCATGTGCTGGCCAATGGGAAAGTATTGGTATGTGGGATGTTCTTAACAAGCCCTGCCGGAGGATATGGCATCCTGCGCCTGCATCAGGATGGAAGCATAGACACCACGTTTTATAGTCCTTATGTAGATAAGTATATGAATCACATCCTACCCTTGCCGGATGGAAAGTACCTGATAGGAGGTGCTAAGTATGATATGCAGATGACACGTAGATCAGTTTGGCGTATATACCCGGACGGTGAACTTGACACAACCTTTAATACCGGCAGTATTGGTGGTGAATGCTTTTATGCAGACACGGTAGCAGGTACCAACAAATTTATTGTTACCGGTGAGATGATCATCCCCGGTATTTCGGGTTCAGTGAAATTTGCCCGGCTTAACAGTGATGGTTCATTAGATTCAACCTTTTTCTATCTTAACCAGTTTTATTATAATCAGTCAATAGGATTCCCAGGCCCTTTCATTTCTTTAGGAGATAAGATGTTAGTTGGAGGAGCGTACCAGGCCATTAATGGAAGGCCTTACAATTCCCTGGCTGTATTTGATACCAACGGATTACTTGACACGATATTATCAGCAGGCCTTCCCGGTCCAGACAGTACTGCGCCATACTTTAAGTACCCGGGAACGAAAAACTTTGGATTGCAAGGTGATAAAATAGTTATCGAAGGTGTTTTTAACTCCTATAATGGCTTTTCTTCCTTTTGCATGGTGAGGCTACACGGCCTCACGGCAGGTATGAGAGAATTGGAAGAAGAAGACAGGATGAGATGTTTTCCCAACCCGGTTAGCGACCATGTCAATGTTACCCTGCATCAGCCGCTCAGGGGGAGTTATCAGATTATGG
>JAKQFA010000039.1 GCA_029556335.1 Methanobacteriota archaeon | reverse complement strand
TAAGTTTTAACTACTGTAGCAGTTCCATGAACTGCCCCCTGAATAGTTGAATCCTTAACTGTAGAGGTATCACCTATAGCTCCAATAATTCCCCCTATATTCCCCCCGGCCCCGCTAACATTCACATTAGGGGCTCCATTTTTATAATCTATCCTGAGGTACCTTCCAACTACACCCCCTACACTGTCCCCTGAGCCGGTGACCGTTACGCCGGTGGTGTCAACATTATCATAGGTTGCTTTAGTGCTAGTTGAGGTACCATGGCCTACTGCTCCACCTACATAAGTCCTCCCGGTAACTGTTCCTCCGTTGATAGTAATGTTTGTGAGGTGACTTGCAGCCTGATCAGCAAGGCCTATCAGGGCCCCTACAGCGTCCTGCCCTGTAATGTTCACATCTTTTAATTCCAGGTTTTTAATGTTTGCAGTGTTGATAACTCCAAACAGGCCTATATTGTTAGTGGTGGATCTGTTGATAAACAGGTTAGATATCCTGTAACTGTCTCCATCAAATCCTCCCGTGAAGCGGGTGGTGGTGTCCCCCCGGGGGCTCCATCCCTGCCCACTGTTATATGCACTGTTTGAGGTATAGGCAGCGTCAATATGAGCGGCGAGTTTATAGTATTTATCTAACCCAAAAGTTGCGTTATAGCCTATCACTTCCAGGTCAGCAAAAGTATTCAGGAGGAAGGGGGATCCGCTAGTTCCTGATCCATTCACTCCTGCTACTGAGGGCCTCTTCCCGGTTGATGAGCTAGTACCTACTGAGGGGCTAACTGTTGCATCAGTCATATCTTCTCCCCTCAGGCTATAGTGTCATCAAGTATACCAGCGGTGTTCCATTGTATCAGGAAGGTTCCTTCACTACACTCCACATCAGCTCCCATATCCACATACCCAATCAGGGGGCTAGTTGCAGCGTCTCCAGTGTCCTTATATAGGACTGCATACCGGGCTGTTATGGTTGCACTGGGCCCCCATGAGTTATCATCACCGTCTAGTATTGCTTTTTTGTTAGCGGTGTCCATGGTGACCACCCGGTTAGCAATTGTCTGCCCTCCGCTAGTGTAGCCTGTTCCTGTTATCTCATTAGTTATATCATTTTTATAGTCATGGTTGACTTGATCCGGGGTGTAACTGCTAGTACATAGCATGACTTTTATGGTGTCCCCTTCCCAGTCTACTTCTTTTTTATAGAATCTTTTTTTAGCCTGTAAAAACCACTTACCTACTTCTGCCATAACCGACCCTCCACTCTCTACTCACAAACTCCAACACTAAACCGGATCTCACTACCCTCCAGAAGGTAGTCAACCATAAAACACAAACCACAATCCAAAACATGAGAGAAGGTCACCCTATAAACCCTCTCCCTGCCCATGCCCTTAGGCCCATAATCCCTATAAGCCCACTTAACAGCTTGCTTTAAAGATAAAATAAAATCAACTCCCCCGGGTTAAACTCCTCAGGCATCAGTATACTTATACAACACCCTCAGGTTCCAACTCTGACCCCCACTACTAGCATTGGTAGGGATAACTCCTTTCAAAAGAAGAGCCAAGTTATGCCCATAAGTTACAGTAGCAACAGCTAAGGGGGCTCCTGCCCCGGGAGTAGCTAAGGTGTCAGTGAAGCTATTAGTCTCACTAGTCCCTACCAGGGCCGGGGTGGTATAAACCCCTGAGGTGGTAGTTCTGAAGATCTTATAACTAGCTGCGTTGGTTACCGCTGTCCATGATAAGGCCACTTGATTATTAGGGGCAGTTACCACTACAGCGGCTGACTCAGTACCTGGTAATGTCTCCCCTGTCTCATCCAAGGCCGCTATTTTATAATAGTAAGTTCCCTCAGGGACACTCCCACTCCCTGATCCGGGTGTCCCTGTAGGCTGCCCGGGAGCTGCAAGTTTGCTCCCTAAGATATCATGTCCCAGGGTCTTCATAGTCACCCCACCTATAGGGGCATAGGTGTCAGTGAAGTCTTTAAGTTTAAGCTCAACCTCAGTATTCTCCACCACTTCCTTCCCATTAGCAACAGTATCCCCTGAATAGTAACCGTTCACGGTTACCGTGGTGATCTTCACTTCCTTCATATCAGGCAGGGTACTACTGCCTCCTTTATTATTCCATAGGTGGATCTCCACCGGGCTCCCTTCCTGACCGGCTGAAATACTGCCCAGGTTAATAGGGTTCCCCACCGTTATCTGATCCGTATCATTATCTTCATAACAACTTACTGCAGGTGCTGCCATTATTATCACTCCTCACATACTATACTTAAATCAGGGACTTCCTCAATACCTATAACTTGATTTAAACTCCACAAACACTCTCCCAGGGTTCCATCACTAGGGGGCATCCATTTAACATAAACCGGTAAGGCCTCCCCTGCAGGAACTGTAACTCCCAGGGTCTGATACCACCGGTCACCATTCTTACTAATGAAGGTGCTTTTAACAGTGTCAACTTCCCGGCCTTCATCCTCATCTTCCAGGGCACTGGATAAGATCAGCGGGGCATCTTCATCCCCCGTGTTATTTAGTACCAGAGTCCTAGCAGGAGAGTGGGCTCCCTGCATAACTTCCCCAAAATCTAACTCAGTTATGTCCTCTCCATTGTAGTCCTGAAAACTTACCAATATCATACATAAAACACCCTTATCCAGTGAAGCCATGCCCCTTTATTCGCACAACCCCCCTCATGTATAGCTGTAATCAGGATCTCAGTAGTCACCGGATCCAGGATAAAAGTCAACTTCTGGAGGCCCTGAGTCCCCACATCATGATAATACTGCCATGTTTGCTCTTCCCCATTCACAGTAATCACTGCAGGCTCCTCACACCCGCTCCCATAAAGTTCAACCTTCTTCACATCCCTGGGCTCAGTGATCTTCAGGTAACCTATTTCATTACCATCAGCCTCATGGCCTTCTGACAGGGTGCCTCTCACCCCTCCACAATAGGTGGAACTGTAATCCAGATTAGCCCACCTGCCATAGTGAGGAGTATACACCACACTCCCCCCT
>JAKQFA010000037.1 GCA_029556335.1 Methanobacteriota archaeon | reverse complement strand
TACCTACCTACCAGTAAGAAGAGCTCGAGGGGAAAACGAACCTGGAGGAATTGCCTTCGGATTCCTGGCAGATATCTGCCAGTCCTCACGAGTTAATTGGGAAGACCCAGTTCGAGTATCACTGGACGTTGTGGCTTCAGGAGCTATGTTATACGACCAGATCTGGCTAGGATCTTACATGTCTGGTGGTGTTGGATTCACCCAATACGCAACCGCTGCTTACACCGACAACATCCTTGACGACTACTGTTACTTCGGTAAAGAATACGTCGAAGACAAGTTCGGTATAGCATCGGCACCTAACAACATGGACACCGTGCTGGACGTAGCATCTGAAGTAACATTCTACGGTCTCGAACAGTACGAAGAATACCCCGCACTCTTAGAGGACCAGTTCGGTGGATCCCAGAGAGCTGCTATCTGTGCTGCAGCATCCGGTTGTTCCACTGGTTACGCCACTGGAAACGCCCAGACTGCTCTGAGTGGATGGTACCTGTCTATGTACCTGCACAAAGAACAACACTCCAGGCTCGGATTCTACGGATACGACCTGCAGGACCAGTGTGGTGCTTCCAACGTATTCTCCATCCGTGGAGACGAAGGATTGCCACTGGAACTGAGGGGAGCCAACTACCCCAACTACGCCATGAACGTGGGTCACCAAGGAGAATACGCCGGTATCACTCAGGCTGCACACGCCGCCCGTGGAGACGCCTTTGTACTTAACCCACTGGTTAAAATCGCCTTTGCCGACGACAACCTGACCTTCGACTACTCCGAAGTGAGGGCTGAATTTGCCAAAGGTGCTCTACGAGAATTCGAACCAGACGGTGAAAGAGCTTTAATTAGCCCAGCAAAATAGGTGTTACGCAAACACCTATTTTTTTTATTTATTTAAAAAATTAGAGGAGGAATTATATGGAGGCTATGATAGCAGGATTAGGTGTTGTTGCTCTTATGGGTGCAGCTGCTACCATCGCTGGTGCTGCAGAAGACCTGGAATCCGATGTTGGTTCACAGAGTAACCCCAACTCTCAGGTACAACTGGCACCCCAGATGGGTAACTTACACAGAATGTTCAACAAGGCTGTCTCAGGCGAACCCGTCTCCATGGGTACATGGGCGGGTATAGCTGGTGGCGTTGCTTTTGTTCTAATGAATTCACTCAGCTTACCTGTCATAATGTCTATTGCATCAGGAGCAGCCATAGCAGCTTTGGTTCACGCCACTTTCGCTACTTCATCCCACTTGGGAAGGATAGTGAGTCAATCTCAATTT
The DNA here is from genome assembly GCA_029556335.1 of Methanobacteriota archaeon. Lineage (GTDB taxonomy): Archaea > Methanobacteriota > Methanobacteria > Methanobacteriales > Methanobacteriaceae > Methanobacterium. Next base: position 84,545 of record JAKQFA010000037.1, on the reverse strand, counting down.
AATCAACCACTGTTCCTGGATGTTGTTGTCCAGCATTTGGGACCCATTGCTGGTCACGGATTCATCACAACGTTCTGTATAGTAGGATTATCATACCTGATGACTTTACAAATACCCGGTTTCGCTCACCCATTCGCACTGCCATTCCTCGCAGTATTATGGGGAATAACCATCGGAGCTATTGGTTCATCAACTGGAGATGTTCACTATGGTGCTGAAAGAGAATACCAGCAGTATCCATTCGGTGGGGGTATCCCCGTTGCTATTCACGGTGATATCACCCGGCAATCGGAGCTAGGTCCCAGAAACTCGATGGATGTTGTATACTTCTGTGCTAAATTTGGAGGACCAGTAACCGGTTTCGCATTTGGACTAATAGTATTCCTAAGCTTCTGGGTCACCATTGTATTTGGATCAGCTGGAGGAATAGTCGCATCTTTCGTGATAATCTTACTACTGATCTACATCAACAACCGAATCGAAGTATTTGCCAGAAACAAATTCGGACCATATAAGGAGTAAGGAGGTTTTATGATGGACCCATTATTAATGATCGCTGCTGTAACTGTAGGCGGGGCCCTTGTTGGTGGAGGAGTGCACTTCATACCAGTGGGTGGTGCTCCAGCAGCTATAGCTACAGCAACCGGTGTGGGAACTGGTACAGCCATGCTGGCTGCCGGTAGTGGTATGACTGGACTCATCACCGCTGCAGCCATGACTGGACAACCTCTCTGGCTTATATTAGCAGCTGGGGCAGGTGGTGCCGCTTTAATGATATCTGTAACCATGCTGGTAGGTAACTGGGTATATGTTTATGGTGTGGGCTGTGTGCCAGTATCTGCAAAAGTAAACACTGACCCCATAACAAAATTACCGCAAGAAAAATACGTAACTCCTGGTACTGAAGGACACGGAATTCCAACTGTGTGTTTCGTCAGTGGAGTCATCGGAGCAATTTTAGGTGGAATCGGCGGAGGCCTGATTTACTGGGCTGTCTATGAATCGTTGGTCACTTTACCAGCTTACATTCCACTGATCGGTGGAAGTACTTCAATTGCCGCAGCCATGGTCGCAGGAATATTCGCATTAGGCGTGTTCTTTATTAACGCAGTTATTGCTTCCTATAACATAGGAGGTACCATTGAAGGATTCCACGATCCCAAATTCAAAAGAATCCCGAAAGGACTTTTAGCATGTTTAGTTGCATCCCTGGTCACGGGATTAATCGGAGTATTACTACTTAAAGGAGGTGTCTTCTAATGTCAGTTGCAGCAGGTGGCGGCGGAGAGTCCGCTGTAGACGCCAAGCAAGTTATGGCCCTGGGAGTAGTGGGTGGACTAGTTGGTATTTATGCTACCCCCATTGACCCAGTAATTGGACCACTTCTGGCCGCATTAGGAGCTGTTTGTGCCATTATTTGGGGTGCAGACGCCATTGCAAGAGTGGCAAGTTATGGTTTAGGTACTGGAGTACCATCCATTGGATACATGTCCCTGGCTATAGGAGTCATAGGCGTGATAGCCGGTTTAGCCGGTGGTATTTTTGTAGGCACGGCCTATGCTATATTAGCACCTTTGCTGGGAGTAATCATAGCCGTCATATTGGGCGGAGTGGTGGCTCTGCTTGGTACTAAAGTAATTGGAATGAAAATACCTGTACTGGTTACATGTACCATGGAGCTCTCTGGTGCAGCTGCCATATCTGTACTCGGATTTTCAGCCGCAATTGCCGGAAGTTACTTTATGCCAGCTATACTGGCCAGCGTAATTTCCACTGGAATCATTGGTGTGCTATTCATCATGAACACCATGGCTACACAGCACCCATTCAACGCTTGCTTAGGACCGCAGGAAAACCGGGTCAGAACCCTTAAACTGGCTTCAGCCACTGGGTTCATGGCAATGGCAGTTACTGGCTTACTCGGTATAGGATCCTCCAAAGCATGGTGGGTAATAGCTGTTCTTGGTGCCATCGCCTGGTTCATATCCATGAACGCATTTATACAGGCATCAAATGAAGAAGCTGCATCTGTCCAATGGTCTGGTATGTGGCCTAAAGAGGAGGAACACTAGGAGGAATAGAAATGGAAATGTTACCATTAGTCAAAGTAGTTCCTGAAATGAACCTAACTTTAGACCCCACCACTGGTATGATAGGGGCGGCCTTAGGCCGTGATGTCGTTATCGTATCTATGGACGGAGTAAACGAACAATTAGATGTATTAGAGGTTGCAGTAGAAGACTTATACACAGCCCTGGATCCAACTACAGTGTCTGAAGGTTCTTACCCTGGAAGGGAAGGTGTGTACCTTACCGCTGGTAAGCTAACCAACATGGTTTACGGATTCATCTTAGGGTTAGTACTACTGCTGGCCCTATTGTTATAGGAGGTGTTAAAGTTGGCTGATAAGAAAGCACCAGCAGAAGGATGGCCTGTAATAAACGGGGACTACGTAGTAGGTGACCCAGAAAGCCCTGTTGCAGCTACTACACTGGCTTCGCACATAGAACAAATACCAGTAGACGCCGGAGCTGCAATCGCCGGGCCCTGTAAAACTGAAAACCTGGGGATCGAGAAAATGCTCGCCAACCTAATTTCAAACCCCAACATCAGATTCCTGGTACTGTGCGGATCTGAAGTGCAAGGCCACATCACAGGACAAAGTATAGAAGCACTCCACGCCAACGGTGTTGACCCCGATAAAAGGAAAATAATCGATGCCACCGGAGCAATTCCCTTCATCGAGAACATTCCCGACGAAGGAATCGAAAGATTCCAGCAACAAATGGAAATAATCAGCATCATCGACGTGGAAGACGCCGCAGCTATACAATCCAAAATCAAAGAATGTATCGAAAAAGACCCCGGTGCATTCGAAGAAGAAGCAATGGTCATAGAAGTCGAAGAGGGTGGCGGAGAAGAGGAAGAAGGTGAAGAAATACCACCAGTAACTCCTGAAACTGCTTTAATAGATGCAAGAATGCGTAGTATCCAAACCCAAGTAAAATCCATTGGTAGTTTGCAGAGGATATCCGCAGGTATGTATTCTGGTAAAGTCCAGGGAATCATGATTGGTATGATCTTCATCCTGACTCTTGGAACCATACTGCTCTTACAATAGGGGGTTTTTAGATGTTAATATCAAATAAACCTAATATTAGAGGCATACGTAAAGTAGCAGCAGATGTAAAGTACCGAACCCAACTGATTGGTAGAGATCAGAGACTGTTTTCTGGTCTCATTGCCACCCGAATTTACGGTATGGCTCTGGGATTCATCCTAGCACTTCTCTTGGTAGGTATTCCAGTCATATGGGTTTTAATGTCTGTTAGTGGGGCTTGATAAAATGGCTGAAGAAGAAAAAACTGTTATTGCACGTCCCATAGTTCCCGCAGATGAGTTCAACAAGGCCAATGATCGATTAGACGAGATGGATGAAAAGGTTGAGTTCACCTGGGGTGAAATATCTCAGAGAATGGGTCAGCAAATAGGCAGGGATATTGGTATTTTATATGGAATTGTAATAGGACTAATAATCCTGTTTGTTGCTTTCAACGTGGTGAAGGTAGGAGCGATCCTATCTGCCTTTGGTGGAATCTAATAGTAAGGAGGTTTACGTATGATAAGGTTTGATAAGGAACAAGTGGTTTTGGATGTAGCCGGTGTCAAAGTAGGAGGACAACCAGGTGAATATCCAACCGTTTTAGCCGGAACCATATTTTATGGTGGACACAAAATTATAGAAGATGAAAAAGCAGGAGTCTTCGATAAAGACAAAGCAGAAGCCCTGATAAAATCCATGGAAGAAATGCAGGATGTCACTGGAAACCCATGTATCGTCCAGACCTTCGGTGCAACACCCGAAGCTATGGTCAAATACTTGGAATTTGTGGGAGAAGTAACTGACGCACCATTCATGATTGACTCAACTGCAGCCCAGGCTAAAGTTGATGGTGCTAAGTACGCCGATGAAGTAGGTATTGCTGAAAGAGCTATCTACAACTCCATAAACATGGCATCCGAAGCAGATGAACTGGCTGCTGTTGCAGAAACCGACATTTCCGCGTCCATAGTTCTGGGGTTCAACCCCATGGAACCTGGAGTAGAAGGTAAAATCAACATCTGGGAAAGTGGTGGAAGCGTCTTGGATCAAGGACTTATGGAAATGGCTGAAGGCTGTGGAATAACCAAACCATTCATGGATGTGGCTATAACTCCATTGGGTCAGGGTGCAGGTCCTGCTCTCCGAACATCCTATGCTGTTAAAAGCAAATGGGGATTACCAGTGGGGAGTGGAATTCACAACGTGCCATCTGCATGGGACTGGCTACGAGGATACAAAAAAGATCATCCCGAAGCATGGCCAGTTTGTGACGTAGGATCCAACCTAATCCAACAAACAGTGGGAGGGGACTTCGTACTATTCGGGCCCATCGAAAACTCCCAGATGGCGTTCCCAGCATGTGGTATGGCTGATATATTCATAGCAGAAGCTGCCAAAGACATTGGAACCGAGCCAGACGAAGAACACCCCTTCTTCAAACTCCTCTAAGGCGGATTATTCGCCTTAGAATTTTCATTTTTTTCTATTTGTTTTAAACAAGTCATTCTAATTCTATTGTTGGAAAATTATTTCTCAGCTATTTAAAAAACTTAAAATAAGTGGATAGGTTTTTATATCACATAAAATAATATCAAATTATTAAAATATGGAAATATACTGAGCACATAAAATTAAAAAAAAACTATTTTCAAGTGATAATTTGTTACAACTTTTACTGTTCATAGGTGGTTTAGCAGCATCACTGGCTCTGGTCATCAAATCAGCCGACATTTTTGTGGACAACATAGTGGAGATTGGGACTAATCTGGGAATATCTGAAATAATTCTAGGAGTTACAGCTTCGGCAGTTGGTACCTCTTTACCAGAATTTGGTTCAGCAATGATGGCCATTCTAACTGGAAACCCAGACATTGGTGTAGGTGTAGCTGTTGGGGCCAATATCTGGAATATTGGGGGTATATTAGGTATATCTACCATAGTAACAGGAGTATTAACCGCTCAAAAAGAAGAATTGCATAGAGATGGCTTAATGACACTTTTAACAGCGGTGGTTCTAGCTGTTTCAATATACTTCTTAGGAAACATTTCTCGGGTCCTGGGTATTGTTTTAATCGCCATGTACATCATATATTTCTGGGTGTTGATCAGGGCTCATAAAAATCATACCAGTCCAGAAAAAGAGGATACTTATGTAGATTTAAAGGATAAAAAAAGGATTCTGTCCAAGAAATCGATTTTTTGGGCGGTTCTTGGCCTGATTGGATTAGCGGTGGGGTGCCGGATCATTGTGTACTGTACAGTAGAGTTATCAGCTATAGCGAATATATCTGCAGGATTGGCAGGAATATTGTTGGCATTTGGTACCACTACCCCCGAGTTCTTTACAGTTTTAACCTCTGCTCGTAAAGGATTAAACAGCTTGGCCATAGGCACAGTTTTTGGTAGCAACATCTTCAACATACTAATTGGTCTGGGAATTCCTTCAATAATAGTTCAAATTCCGGTAGATCCTTCAACCATATATTTCAACGCCCCGGTTATGGTTTTAATAACCATTCTCCTTTTAGTTCTTATAAAACAGGGCATGAAGCTGACTAGAATAAAAGGAATTATACTGGTTGCCTTTTACATAGCATATATTGTGACTAGATTGCTTTTTATAAATTGATAGAATAGCTAAAAAAAAGGGGCGATAGATATGTACGAAAAGATTTTAGTTGCAACCATGGGTGAATATATGGACGAGATCATGGAACACACCCTAGACCTTCTGGAGAACAGAAAAATAGAAGTAATTGGTATATACGTAGTTGAAACTTCGGTACCATTTTTAACACCAAAAAAAGTTAAGGAAATGATGATCACTGAATTGAGGGCTAAGGGTCGGGAAATACTAAAGAAGATGGAAAAAATCTTTGAAGCTCCAGGTTGCCAAGAAATAAAGTTTAAAAAAATCCTAGCCGAAGGAGATCCAGCCGAAGAAATTGTTAAAACTGCAGAGCTTGAAGGAGTAGATCTAATAATACTGGGAACCGGTAAAAACATTGTTGATAAGAGGCTTTTAGGAAGTGTTTCTGAAAAAGTTGTTCACTCAACTCCTTGCACTATCTTACTGGTGAAAACGACATGAAATGTTTTGTAGAACACTTTTTTAATTTTATATTCAATTTAGAGGGGCAACTTTTTTTTCACAAGATTTATAACTATTTTAAATAAATCCTAATCTGGAGACTTCATATAAGGAGGGGATTATTTTGTCACTTTTTAAGAAAATTCTAGGTATAGGTCCCAAACCAGTTATGGCAAAAAGTAAGTACATTACCATAGAAGACGCTAAGATGGCCACCTTTACCAAGAAAGCGGTGGGCCAGGGTTACGGAACCTCCCTGAGCCCGGATGTCTACTACATCGTTGCCTCGGTGGAACTTGGAAACACCACCACTAAGTGCATCTTAACTGCCACCAACCTTAACACCTGTCGCACCTACCTCCTGGACAAGACAGTGAAGATGACCAGGGATATTAGGCCTCCCAAGAAGGGTGAAAAGGTATTTGGAGAGACAGTCTGGCATATAGAACTCACCAGAGAATCTGTATCCGAAATGGTACGGGATACCATATTGGAGTCCATTAAACGTTCTAACATTGATATAGAAAAGGATTTAGATTTTGTGGTCCGATCAACTGGAGTAACTGCTGGTTTCGCATCCCTAGAAGAAGTGGGGGAGCTGATCATAGCCCTGGCAGATGGATGTCTGGATGCTGGAATACCACCACGTAAGATGTCTCCAGCCATATCAAAAGAGGCTTTACCTAAAAAACTACGGGAATTCACGTTACTGGATAAGGTGATGTTCGATGGGGCTGTAGTAAGCGTTATACCACCCACGGGTCGTTCAGTAGTGGCTAACGAGATGGAGGGAGAACTGGTAACTGCGGGTATAAAAGCAGGAGCGAAGTGGACAGAAATAGATTTCAGAAACCCCTGTGTATCTATGGACTTCGGAACAACCTTAGCTGGCCGTATAGTCAATAATGATCAGCCATATGCCCGAACCATAGGAAACTTCTGTGGACTGTCTGGAGCCATTTCAGACGCAGTTATCCGGGGAACAGAGAAAGTTGATAAACGAGGAGGAGCAGCCCTGGATCTGTACTCCCGGGACATACTGAAAAAAGCAGACTGGAAAGCAGCCCTGGAATACGCAAAGGAGATACATGAACACGTGGATATCAGGAAGGTACCAAAAAACAGGGATCGTTTTGGAACCGTCCCTGTAGATCCTGATGCGGCCTACAGTGCTGGAACTACACTTATCGGCTGTGATGTGGGGGTCAACGGTGATAAGCTTCCAGAATTGACTAAAGTCGGTCATAGGATATATGGAGAAGCAGGAATTCACACCATTTTTGCCACCCTGGACCATGTAAGTGCCCTGGTAGTTAAGAGGTTAATTAAAGAGGCAGTAGAAGAGAATGTCATAGAAGAGGGTTCTGTTTTAGGCATTACTGGCCGTGCTGGTATCACTGGCCGGAAACCAGAATTCGTCATGGAATATGCTAAACCCTATTTCAAAGACGTGTTGTTTGTATCTGATGCCCTGGCTTTAGGGGCCGCAGTAATGGCTCGTTGCATGAATTCCATGGGAACCACCAAGATACCCCTGGGTGGTAGACAAGGCGGCCCATGTATTCTCGGACAACGCCGAAGACTACAGCAGAAGGGTATCTGAAGCACCTGCATTAATGGAATATGATCCAAAAATTCTATAACCATTCAGGCCTAGCTTCAATCAAGAATCTAAGAGGGAATCCATGGTTGTTGCAGTGATAATGGCTGGTGGAAAGGGCACCAGATTACGGTCAAACCAGGAGAAACCCCTTCTTAAAGTAAGGGGTCAACCACTAATTGAGAGTGTGGTAAATGCTCTTTTATCTTCTAAAAAAGTTGAAACAATCCTGGTGGCCACCAGTGTTCACAGCCCCCAAACCGCACAGTGGGCAAAAAACAAGAAATTAACCAATATAGATACTCCTGGCCGAGGCTATGTGGAGGATATGGCTTTCATACTTTCTAGGCCAGAACTTCTAGATAAAATCATCCTCACCGTCGCAGCTGACTTGCCCCTTCTCACTGGGGAGGTAGTTGATGAGGTCATCCATCATTATCATGTATGCAAAAAATCGGCCCTCTCAGTGATGGTTCCGGTGGAAATTTTCTATAAACACTGTCTTCAGCCCAGTATGGTCTGGGAAAATCTGGTACCATCTGGATTAAATATATTAAGGGGAAAAAATACAGAACAAGATGAGGAGCTTCTGGTCCTCGGCAAATTAGAAGTAGCCTTAAATATTAATACCCCCGAGGACATAATATCCCTAGAAAGACTGTGGATGAACTCATGCAGGTGATGTTTATGGTTGAACCAGAACGGAAACTCATAAAAGGGGAAGAAAAGGTATGGAGCGAGATTAAGGGTTATCAAGTAGCTACCAATAATGCCCGTATCTTAGGTGAGCTGGAAGAGCTCATAGTAAATGATCGTACCGGTAAAATAACCGACGTGGTAATTAAAGTTGATAAAGGGCGAAATGTACAGGTTAAAGGGGCTAAAAAGAAGGGTGACAACCTCTTAGTACCATTCGGCAAGGTGGAAAAGGTGGGAGAATTTATCATAATCTCTGAATAATGGTCCCACAAAAATATTAACTATTTTTCTAGTCTTAAAAAAAAATTAATAAGGGACTTACTTATAAAAAGGGTGTCCCTCTAAGTTCTTTTTCTCAATAATCTCATTGATATCTGGTTCACTTGCGAATGCCCTTTTAATGGAGATTCTTGTGGCTTGATAGTTGTATTCATAGATTTTATCCGCATCTTGGGCTTGAGGATGAATGAAGACACCACAGAGTATACAAATATCTTCAACCATCTCTTTAGGTATTATTCCCTCCTCTACTGAGTCCACCACTGCCATGGCCACGGCTTTCTGGGCGGGTCCGAATATTTTAGTGGCATCGTCTAAGTCTCTGATACTCACCTTGGGCAATAGCATGGTTATGGGCTTAGCCACCAGATTGGGAGTAACTACAGCAAAAAGGGGGGTGTGCTTTTCCACCTGATTTGCAAGGGCATTGGCAAAGGCTTGGCCGACTGGCCCCTCTTTATCTCCAATCAGAAGGTCGATATGGGACACTTCTGCTCCATCTCCTACAAGTGCTTCTCCAGCAAGGTACATGTTCAAATCACCTAATGTATGTTTTAGTAGGACTCCTATAATAATTTTTCAAAAAATATTGGTAAAAACAAGTTTCGTAGTATATGAAAAAAATGGTGAAAGAAATGAGAGAGAAAGGAAGGCCATCACATTCCTTTCAGACTCATATCAATCATGCGCTTGGTTTCAGAAGCCAGTTCTGGTGGTAATCCAGTGATATCCATACTAAGGAAACCACGAACTATCATACTGGCTGCCTCTTCCTCTGTCAAACCCCTGGAAGTAAGATAAAGCACTTCTTCTTCTGCGATTTTACCTACAGCTGCTTCGTGGGATAATTCTAAGTCCACTGCACTGCCCTCCAGTTCAGGAACCGCGTAAATCATAGAATCATCTGATAAAACCAGTCCATGGCATTCTAAATGTCCCTTAGAGTTTCGGACTCTACCGGCCAGATGACCACGAGAATATATCTGGGACCGGTCCTTGGACACTGCTCTTGAAATCATCTCTGCACTGGAACCACGCCCTTCCAGGATCACTCTGGAACCTAAATCAAGAACTGAGTCTTTTTGTCCACCTAATATGGATTGGAATACAACTTTTGAATTTTGGCCCTTACAATAAGCGGTAGGATAGGATTGTATAGTTTTAACAGGGCTGGTGAGAATGTAGTTGTTGATATAGGTAGCATTGTCATCCAACACAACTGAAGTGCGCGGCCGAACTTCAACCTGTTCGCCCCAATTATGAACCATGGTGTAACTTATTTTGGCATCTTTTTTAATGTAAAACTCTGATACTCCAATGTGTAGGGCAGAAGAGACATCTTCGCCGGTGGCACATCCAGTGATCATGTGTATTTCTGATCCTTCTTCTGCAATCACTATATTGTGGACGGTTTGGGCGAGTCTTTCATCTCCAATAAACATACAGGCCTGGATGGGAAAAACAGTCCTAGCTCCAGGAAGTGCTCGAATGAAAAATCCTCCCAGTTCTCCTAGGGCAGTTTCAGCTGTATATTTGTCGGTGTCAACATCAATAGCTTTCCACATGTAGTCAGATAACCAACTGTATTTCTCGAGGGCATCTTTGATGTTTAAAAGTTCTATGGATTCTGAACGAGATTCTGCTAAAATTCCGCTTTGGTCCATCATCATAAATGAACCTCCACGATCTTCTGATACTGGATCTACACCCACTTTCAACATCTTTTCCTGGTACTTCCCAGGTAACTGATCCAGTGATTCAACTGTTTCGTGTTCATCGGATTCTTCTTTTTCAAATTCTTCTATGTTGATGTCTTCTCCCAGGGCTGCTTTTTTCTCTTTGGCTTTCCCTGCTTTCTTTAATGCATCCCGCAGCATTCTACGCACCCCTTGAATCCTTCTTTTCGAATGTCTTCAATTATCTCGTTTGGATTTCCTGAACAAGCTATTCGACCATCTAACAGGACGTGTGCAGTATCTGCACTTACGAAGTTGAGAATATAACCCAAGTGGGTGATTAAGAGGCCTGATTTTTCCCGGAGGCCGGGTTTTTTGTCCTTATCCAGGAGGATGTTAATCTTCTCGGCCAGGAGTTCCACGTTTTCGATGTCTACCCCAGAGTCAGGTTCATCGAACATTATGAAGTCAGGCTCCTGGGCAAGTAATTGCAGTATCTCGGATCTTTTCACCTCTCCACCGGAAAAGCCTAAGTTAACATCTCTTTCCAGAAAATGTTCATTAAATTTGAGTGTATTGACCATTTCCATTATTTCAGGGTTTAAATCCGCATCTTCACCACTACCATGTTCGATTTTAAGTAAATCACCTAGTTTAACTCCCCGTATTGCAGGCGGGTTTTGGAAACTCACTCCCATCCCCATTTTAACTCGATGAGTAGTTGATAGGTGGGTCACATCCTCTCCTTTGAAGATTATTTCTCCCCGGGTAATTTTGTACTTGGGGAATCCAAGAAGAGTCATAAAAAGGGTACTTTTACCAGACCCGTTAGGACCTAAAAGAACGTGAGTCTCTCCTTTGCCAATATAAAGGTCTACATCACTAAGAATTTCTTTATTATTTACTTCTACTGCCAGGTCGGTTATTTGAAGTAACAAGTTTAACCACCTCTCTGGTCATTTTTTATGGACCGATCAGGGGTTCAGCAACGCCCAATCAGTACTAGGTTTTATTGAGGTATTGGCATAAATAAATAACTAAAAAGGAGAAAATCAAGAATAAAGGTGTTTATCAAAAATAAGGGCCATTTTTTGAATATAAACTGTTTGTTAATCATATTAATATAGAATATAAGATTAAAAATAAATAAACACTGACAGTTCCTTTTTATAGGCTTCTAAATCATATTTAAACTTCAACAAAACTGTTAAACATATTTCTGACTGTATTTCTGGCTTATGGGAATAATTGGTGCTTAAGACAAAAAACCATAAATAGTCAACTAGTCACATGTTAAGATATAAGAAGTAAGTAATATATCTCACACCCCGGGTGGTAATAATAAAAAACTCCTACGTATTCGTACATATATATTTTTCGAATTGATTTTCTAAGTAAGCTTTATAATAACTATATCTTAACTCATATACGTACAATAGGTACACAATAAATCAAGGAGGAAGCCATATGGCTGAGGATGATGTGAAGATTGTGATGTTTTGTTGTAACTGGTGCTCCTACGGTGGAGCTGATACCGCTGGAACCGCAAGGATGCAGTATCCTCCAAATGTAAGGGTTATAAGGGTAATGTGTTCTGGAAGAATCGAACCTCAGTTCGTTCTTAAGGCATTCAGGGAAGGAGCTGACGGAGTTATCGTCGCAGGCTGCCACCACGGAGACTGCCACTACGATGCAGGAAACTACAAACTAGACCGCAGAATGAGAATTATATACAAACTAGCAGATGATCTAGGAATCGGAAGGGAAAGGATTCACCACGACTGGATCTCTGCATCTGAAGGCGAAAAATTCGCAGATACTGTTAAAATGATGGTTGACCGAATACAAGGCTTGGGTCCATCCCCACTAAAAGCTCAGTTAGAAGCAGAAGAAGTGGAGGCATAAAATGACGGAAAAAGCAAAAATAGCAACAATGTGGCTCAGTGGTTGCTCCGGTTGCCACCTGGCCTTCGCTGACATCCACGAGGCCATCATAGATGTGATGGGCCTGGCGGACATAGAATTCACCCCGGTTCTCATGGACGTCAAGTACGATGAAGTTCCAGATGATCTGGATGCAATTATTATTGAAGGCGGAATCCGAAACGACGAAAACCGAGAATTGGCTGAGATGCTTCGTAAAAAGGCTAAAATCGTAATTGCCTACGGAACTTGTGCAGCTTACGGTGGAATTCCCGGTCTGGGAAACCTACACGCACCCGAGGATCTTATACAGGAAGCTTACCTGAATTCACCCAGCACCCCCAACCCGGATAATGTCATACCCAGTGAGGAAATTCCTCACCTAGAGAGTAGGGTAAGACCACTGGGGGAAGTGATCGATGTGGATCTAGCCTTACCAGGTTGTCCACCAAAATCAGATATAGTAGCCCAAGTATTAGTGGCTCTGTTAACTGGTGAACCAATAGAACTGCCCAGCACCAACCTCTGTGAGGTTTGCCCACGTGAAAAACCACCAGAAGGCATGGCCATGGACAAGATCCTTCGCCAGTTTGAACTGGGAGAACCAGAAGAAGAAATGTGTCTAGTTCCCCAGGGATTGGTATGTCTCGGTCCAGCTACTATCTCCCTCTGCGGAGCTGAATGTCCAAGCATAGGCATCCAGTGCAGAGGATGTTATGGTCCCACTCCTAAAGTAACAGACCAGGGAGCCAAAATGATCAGTGCCATTGGTTCCGACTTCGGAGTAGAAAGGGATAAAACAGTAGACCCTGAAGAGGTCGCCGACCAATTAGATGATGTAGTCGGCACATTCTATACTTACACACTTCCTGCGGCTCTTGTACCCGCTAAAGTGAAAAAGGAGGGTAAATAATGGTTAAATTAACTATGGAACCCGTGACCCGTATTGAAGGACACGCAAAAATCACTGTGGATCTGGACGACGCCGGAAACGTCCAGGACACCAAGCTCCATGTTATGGAATTCCGGGGATTCGAAAAATTCCTGCAAGGACGAAATATTGAAGAAGTACCAAGAATTGTACCCCGTATATGCGGTATCTGTGACGTGCAACACCACCTGGCAGCTGCAAAGGCTGTGGATGAGATATTTGGATTTTCATCTGAAGAAATTCTTCCCACCGCCTATCGGATGAGGGAAATCATGAACTGGGGTTCCACCATGCACTCCCACGCCCTGCATTTCTACTTCCTGGCTGCACCAGACTTCATAGCCGGTAAAGACAGGAAAACCAGGAACGTATTCCAGATCATAAAGGACGCACCGGATGTGGCATTACAAGCTATTGAACTACGAAAAAATGCTTTGAGCATAATAAAGGCTATAGGGGGACGACCTATACACCCCACCTCATCCACACCGGGTGGAATATCCACCAGCCTGGACGATGAAACCCAGAAGGATCTCCTGAAAAAGGCTCAGAGGAATGTTGAACTGGCTGTTGCTACTTTAGACTTGGCAAAACCTATCTTCGAAGAAAACTTGGACCTGGTCAAGACTCTAGGTTACATTGAGAGCTACCATTGTGGCCTGGTTAAAGACGGCGTGTGGGATATGTACGATGGAAAAGTGCGTATGAAAGATAAAGAAGGTAAATTGTACGCTGAATTCAAAAATACTGAATACTTGGATTACATGGCCGAACATGTCAAACCATACTCCTGGTTGAAATTCCCATACATTAAAGAATTAGGATATCCAGATGGAGTATATAGAGTATGTCCCTTATCTCGAATTAACGTAGCAGACAAGATGCCTGCCGCTGCTCCATTAGCACAAGCAGAATTGGAGGAGTTCAGGAAAGCGTTTGGATACGCCCATGAACCACTCTTGTACCACTGGGCCCGGCTCATAGAAATCTTAGCATCTGCAGAATGTGCAGCAGACGCTCTGGAAGGAGACTTATCAGGACAAAAATTCCCTGAAGCTCTGGAAAGAACTGCTGGTGAAGGTGTGGGTATAGTTGAGGCGTCAAGGGGTACATTAACTCACCACTACTCCTGCGATGAAAATGGTCAAGTTACCAAAGCCAACATTGTCGTGTCAACGGTACAGAACAACCCTGCTATGGAGATGGGTATTCAGAAAGTAGCCAAAGATTATATAAAGCCTGGTGTTGAAGTGGACGACAAGATATTCAACTTGATGGAAATGGTTATAAGGGCCTACGATCCGTGTTTATCCTGTGCAACCCACCAAATCGACAGTCAAATGAGACTAGCTACCCTTGAAGTCTATGACTCTGAAGGACACCTCGTGAAAAAAATCTGAATTGATGGAGAAAAAACATGATAGTAGTAAATAAGGACGACTGTATTCGATGCGGAGCCTGTGAAGGCGCTTGTCCTACTACTGCCATAGCTGTATCCCCTGCAGATGTCATTTACTGTGACGTTTGCGGAGGAGAGCCTAAATGTGTGGACATCTGTCCCACTGGGGCTCTTAAAACCGATGAACTGGCAGTAGATGATGCTGGCACCACCCAGACTCGTATCGTCTTCAACCCCGACTTGTGCAACGAGTGTGGGGACTGTGTGGAGGTGTGTCCTCCCCAAATTCTTAAATTAGATGAGGGCACCATCCAGAAAATACCCCTGCATGGATACTGTGTCATGTGCCAACAATGTGTTGATGTGTGTCCAGTTGATGTAATTGGTGTAGAAGGGGTTATTGAACCCAAAAAGACCGATCTTGTTATAACTGGGCCCATATTTATCGCGGATTGTGTGGGTTGTGGAATGTGCGTGGATGAATGTCCCGTGAATGCCATCACCCTTCCAGAAATCGGTGAAAAAATAGTAATAGACGAGGACACTTGTATCAAGTGTGGCGTATGTTCCCAGACCTGTCCTTGGAATGCAGTATTCATATCCGGTAAAAAACCTGAAAAACGTTCCAAAGATATACTCAAATTTGAACTGGACGAAGAAACATGCATTGGCTGCAATCTCTGCGTAGAATCCTGTCCCGGAGACTTCATCAAGGCTAAACCAGCAACACTCACCGTGGAACTCCCTGAAATATGTGCAGCTTGTGGATTGTGTGAAAAACTATGTCCAGTAGAAGCAATCGATCTAGATGTGGAATTGGGACCAGCAAAACCTGCCTCAGAAGAGGGTCTGGTTTGGGATGAATCCAAATGCGAATACATAGGGGCCTGCGCTCGTATATGTCCTAACGACGCCATCAGGGTCGTAACCAAGACTGGATTCGAGGTGCCTGGAGACGTGGAAGTTGGCGGCGAGCCTTCCTTTGCCATGTGCACCCGGTGCGGGGCCTGTACCATGGCCTGTCCCAACGAGGCATTAACCCTGGTTGAAATGGACAAAGTCATTGACGGGCAAATAGTTAAACGCAACCGTATCCAGTACAGCCCAGAAAAGTGTACCCAGTGCGGCGACTGTGTGGAAGTATGTCCCTACAATATGCTGAAACTCACCGACGAGAAAGTCCCACTAAAGGGATTCTGTATACTCTGTGACCAGTGCATACCAGCCTGTCCACACGAAGCCCTTTCTCTCAAGTAAAAAACAAGACCAATCTTTAGGTGGTGCAACCCACCTAAAACCACCTTTTTTTCAATCCCCATCCAATTAAGTGACTTTTTCTAGACCTACAAGTCCTTTTTCTATCTCAGGTGCGTATAGCCAGGTTACCACCAGCAATAAAGGGCCGGTTTTTATGGAAAAAAAATTTCTGGATATTAAGGTAGAACATTCCAAGTGCCAGGCTACTCTGCCCCTGTTACGAATCCCCTTACCACGCTACACAGAAAAGTTAAAAATAAGATAATCCCGGGGATAGAAGGCAACACCACAGAGCATGCTGATGGCTACGCTGGAAGCACCGAAACCACATGTAAGGCGAACAGGATCAGATCGATATACACGTGGAAAATCAAATAGGTCTATCCCGATATCTTGCCACGACTAGTATTTTGGGGCAGCGATTAATGAATGAACAGCTTAGAAGGTAACCGATGGCCTGTACAAAAAAAGGAACCCCGGTTCATCCACTGTCATGACTGGCAAAGTAGATTTGAAACCAGGCATAAGATGTTCACCAAAGCCATAGGAATAGTTATAGTATGAGAAACAGCATTCCATGACAATTACCGGGGAGGAAGAGAGGGATGCAGTTACTTCACCTTAATTTAAAAGGAGACTAATAGGCTGTAATTTTAAAAAAAATCTCAATACCCATTATTTTTTCTAAGACCTCATCACTGGAACTCAAAGATTTCTTAGATCAAACTGTGGATTCACCAGAGACTTCCACATAAATTCTGTGCTTGTCCAGATCAATCTCCACTATCCTGCCTTTAATGGAAAGGGGCTGGTTTAATATATCCAGTAATTTAATATCTTCACCATCAATTTTGATGGATATAACGTCTTCCATTATTTTTTTTCCAATAGTACTGTAAACGCTTGATTCACACATAACAATAGCATCTGTCTTGGAATATTATATTAATTTATAGATTTTTTAAATATTTTTTCGCAGCATTTACGTCCATTAATTTTCCCAAAAATTCTTTATAACAGCCTCCAAGTTAAATCGTCAAGTTTAAATCTTATGTATTTTTGGAGAAAGATGCAAATATGGGGGGTGTGAGATAATGAATGGTAAAACAGGGATTCTATTACTCATATAAACTGTGATGGTCCTCTTGATGACTGGAGGAAAAAAAATTCAAAAACGGGATTATTTTTTTCCCAAAACCTATTTTTCACGATTTATCTGAGAATAAATGAACTTTCCTTTATTTTCTAGAACGTTCCCTTCCTCCATAACTACATTACCCCTTACCAGGGTCATCACTGGCATCCCCTGCACCTTAAAACCTTCAAATGGGGAATATTTGGCTTTGGAGTGGAATTTATCCGAGTTGATTACACCTTCCTGGGCCAGGTCCACCACCACTAGATCAGCATCCATACCCTCTTTAAGGAAGCCTTTATGGGGAATATTAAATATCCTGGCTGGGTTTTCACATAAAATCCTCTTTAAATGATTTAATGAAAGTTTTCCCTGGTTTACAAGGGTTAAAAGTAGTGGAAGTGCCGTTTCCAGGCCAGGTACACCTGGTGGTGCATTCCACACATCCTGATTTTTCTCCTCTAGGGTGTGAGGGGCGTGGTCAGTGGCAACGATATCTATTCCCGCCAACTCAGTGATTCCCAGTTTATGTTCATGATCCCTGAGGGGAGGGTTGGTCTTGGCCAGGTTTCCCCAGCGCTCCAGATAAGAGGCATCCAGGAACAGGTGGTGAGGAGTTACTTCAAAACTCACTGGCAATCCATTATTTTGAGCATTCTTTGTCATCTGGTATGATTTTATGGTGCTCAGGTGGCAGAGATGTATCTTCTGCTTCATCTTCTTGGAAATGGCAATAGCTTGGGCCACGGCAATATCTTCTGCCTCTGGGGGCCGTGCCTGGGCGTAGAGGCTGGTTTGGTCACCTTCCTTTTTCATGGTTCTGGTGTAGTGGTGCACCGTGGTAGGATCCTCGGGGTGCAGGGACAGAGGCAGTTCCAGATCACACCCACTTAAGTTCACAGAAGCCTCCTGTAAAAAGGTGGTATCCACCAGATCCATGAATATTTTGAAGGATACTGGCCTTAATTCTGCAAGTAGCCCTATATCATGGGGATCCACAACCCCGGCATGTAGTCCAAAGTCCACCAGACTCTTTTTTTCAGCAATCTTGCGTTTTTTCAAAAAAGCCTGGGGGGTGCTGGTAGGTGGTATGTTGTTGGGCATGTCCAGTACAGTGGTGAATCCACCGGCAGCTGCTGCAGTCGAACCACTTCTAAAATCCTCCTTATAGGTCAAACCTGGGTCTCGGAAGTGCACATGGGAATCAATAAGGCCTGGAAGAACTAATTTACCCCTCAAATCCAGGGTTTCATGGGCTGACGCTGGTGACCTTTTAATGGAGACTATTTTACCCTTTTTTATTCCCAAACAGACCTTTCCAATGCCAAGTTCGAGTTTACAGTTGATTAGACACAGATCCAGCACTATAAATCACCATAATTTTAGAAATAAGGTCTTAAGATTCCTATTTTTTGTATATTTCCAATTTCTCTGTTTACTATATACCACTTATATAGAAATAATCATATAACCTTGATGAAATCCAATACATAAACATGGACTGCACAGTGAACCTTGTAAAGGATATTCTGGCCCGGGACCGGAAAACTTTCCTGAAAGATGTGGATAAGCGACCGGAACCAAAAGAAGTTGAATCAGATATTCCCCTTCTTGCGGACTTCACCGAGTACAACCCCCTCCACAAGGGCCATTTGCACTGCCTTCTGGAAGCAAAAAAGGCAGTTCCAGAGGGAATATTCGTGGCAGTTGTTCCAGGCCTTTTTGAACGTAGTGGAAGGGGATTACCCTACATACTAACTCGTCAAGCCAGGGCTAGAGCAGCAGTGAAGGTGGGTGCAGATGTAGTGGTGGAAGGCCCCCCCATGGGTATAATGGGCTCTGGACAGTACTCCCTGTGCCTGGCACGTATGTTTCAGGCATTGAAAGCAGATTACATTCCCCGCGGCTACAAACCCAGCCCTGAATTCACACCCCTTTTAGAAACCATCAGTAAAGGAGTGGGGGTATCCCCTAAACCTTACCGTATGGTAGACATGGAAAGTGGGAAGGTTCTACTAAAGGGAAGACTCATTGAGGATAATTATGTCATAATATCCCTATCAAAATCATTAACCAAGGTCGGATTCGAATTTCAGGATAAATTCATATTCATACCCCGTATAGAAGGTGTTAGTGGCACTATTATAAGAGAAGCAATTGTCTCTGGAAACCTGGATTCTGCACAGCAAATGTTACCTCCCCCTACCATTGAAGTTCTGAGAGAGGAGATGAAAGAGGGAAGAGCACCTCTGCACACAACCAGGGATGTGGAGGGAATTCTGTACACCGCCAACCATGCCACTCCCTATGACCTGAAGTCCCTGACCTTGATGGATCACCGCACCAGGGAGAATATACTGAAAAAACGACCATTTAATTCTATAGACAGGCTTAGATCGTGTATTGCTCGTGGATTCAGCCGTCACCATCCTGAAAGAGTTCTATCCGCACTGGAAGCCAGAGTTGATCGAGATACCATAAGCAGATACATCGATCATTATCCCACGGTCATACGTATATTAAACTATAAAAATAAAGAAGTCCTAAGAGAATTTAAAATGAGAATATCACAAAGGAGGCTAGAGATATGCCAGTGAAAAAAGGAGATTTTATAAGACTGGACTACACTGGGAGAATCCAGGAAACCAACGAGGTCTTTGACACCACTAACCAAGAAATAGCTGAAAAAGAAGAAATTATTACTGAAGGTAAAGTTTATGGAGCAATCCCCATAGTTGTGGGTGTTGGACATATATTACCCGCATTAGATGATGCTGTGGAGGGTATGGAAGCTGAAGAAGAAAAAACTGTTGAAATAAGCCCTGAAAATGGATTCGGCAAGCGGGACCCCAACCTCTTCCAGATGGTTCCCATGCGCGAGTTCAAAAAACAGGGGATCAAGCCTCAAGTGGGAATGGCCATCACATCCGAGGGCCACACTGGTATCATCCGGACCGTCAGTGGAGGCCGGGTCACAGTGGACTTCAACCACGAACTGGCCGGAAAGAACTTGGAGTACCAAGTTAAGGTGGAGGAGATCATCGAAGATGACACTGAAAAGGTCAAAGCCATGATCGAGTTACACTACCCCAACCCCAACTTGGACCCTGAAAAACACACGATCCGGGTGGAAGATGGTAAAGCAGTCATTTATATGGATGAAATGGCTAAATTCGACCAACAAAAGTCTTACATGGATATCACCATGGCAAGATTCCGTATCGCCAGGGATATCTACGATAATATGGATAATGTTTCCAAAGTGGAATTTGTAGATGTTTTCGAGAAGAAGGAAGAAGCCACTGAAGAAGAGGAAGTTCCTGAAAAATTACCAGAAGAAGAAGTTGTGGAGGAAAAACTTCCTGAAGAAAGAGAAGACCAATAAATGAAATGGGACGTAGAAACCTATTTCTACCCCCTACCTATTTACCATCTTTGATGGTGGAAGCCTAAATTTTTTCTAAGATTATTTGGTGTACTACCCAGGCCAAGTAAGCATCCTGGGAACCTGAACCTTTCTCATCCTTTCTTTTACTCCAACTGGCCAGTTATCCTTATCAAATCCCTTCTGAGCCAGGAATCCGAACAACCAGCGGGTGATGCCGATACCAGTACATCCGGTCCACAGGGTTTTTTGATGGGCTTCTTTGATGGAAAAACCTTCCGTAAAGTGGGTGCCGTGTACGTTGGCTGAAACTGCAGCCACTCCCTTATCAGCACCAGGAACCACAAGGCGCATCTCATATTTGGGTACATCCGGGAACTCAATCCCTCTCTCTTCTGATTTCCTACCCTCCAAGTAGAAGGGATCATCACCCACTTCGGTGTACCATTCCAGTTCCATCAGATCAGCTAGGTTCTGTGAAATTTCCAGAGTGGTGTCACGTATTTTCTCCACCTGTTCCGGGGTGCCCAACCACACCAGCTCCACCCTCTGGAACTCATGAACCCGGTCCAATCCCTTGGCACCGCCGGCCTCCCAGCGGTAGGTCCAGCCACTACGGTCAAAGAGGGAGATGGGAAGATCCTCCTCATCTACCACTTCATGTGAGAAAAATTCGTAAAAAGGTTCGCACTGGGCTGGTGCCAGAACGTAGGAGGGGTCCTTCAACCCGTCCTTCAGACGATTGATGGGCACTTCTTTT
The DNA here is from genome assembly GCA_029556335.1 of Methanobacteriota archaeon. Lineage (GTDB taxonomy): Archaea > Methanobacteriota > Methanobacteria > Methanobacteriales > Methanobacteriaceae > Methanobacterium. The sequence goes on along the minus strand of JAKQFA010000037.1, from coordinate 63,307 downwards.
GTGATGGTTAACTCATTTTTAAATTTCTCAAAAAGTTCTGGGTCACGACGAGGGGCAGAACAGTAGTACATACCTTCTGGTAGGCCTTCCAGGTAACGCATTTTGTTCAACACTGGTAAGGGTATGAGTTTGGGCCACATACACTCCTCAAAGCCCAGTTTGTATACCAGTTTCTCCAGGAATATCTCTTCCACTGCCCTCTGCAGTGCGATGAGTGGGGGTCCATAGAACCACTGCCCTTTGCCCGGAAACTTTTTAACCCATCCCCGCCGGGCTAACTCTTCAGTGGGATCACCATCAAAATAGATTTCCTGTTTTTTTCCCTGGAAAACTATGGTTCCTGGTTCAACTTTGGTTACCTGCCTAGTCAGAATATCGGTTTCTGATCCTTCCACCGAGGCCCTGGCCTGGCTCTGGACTTGTTTCACCACTCGATCAACTACATGGCGGCGGATATCTGCTTCGTCCAATTTTTGGAATTTAATTATCATGACACCCTCTTTGAAGCTGGAATCCTGAACGTAGGGCATTTCACCTACATCCACCATTTCCGGGGTGGGTATGCGTATTTCATAGAAATCCACAGAAATTCTACGGATTCCTAGTCGGTACTTGGATCCTAAAAGTTGGGTTAATGGTTTTTTTATCCTTAAAAGGGCATCGTGGGCTCTTCCTCTTCTACCGGAGACCAGCTTAAGATACAGGGTGCTGCTATCTAGAGTCCATTCCACCACACGAGCGGCATCTTCCTTCTGTTCTAGGGGCACTCCTTTGAGGAAAAGGTTTTGGTTAGCATCATCTAGGAATTGTTTGATATCAGCACGGGCCTCTTCAGCATCTTTGCTGAAGGTGATCTGGCCCTTTAGTGTAAACTTCATATCTCATCACCATCTATTTCTAACACTTTTTCTACCAGGATTTCTGAAAAAATAAGGTCATCAAGGGTTGCCAATATCCTTGGTACAGATTCGCCACGAATTTTGCATACAAGGTCATTATCTACAACTTTTGACTCCAGATAGTTCCTGTTATCGGGTTCTAATGATTGGTAAGCAATTAGGGCCTGTTCTTCCTCCTGATAATGGAAGACTAGCCTAGCAGTGATCTGCATACTATGATAATTGGGGTAGATTGCTTAAAATATTTTCCGAGATATCCTCCACTGCTTTTAGAGCTGAAGAATCAGGATAATTCACCAGGGGCTGACCTTCCATATCGGCTCGCACAACGTTATAATCATGGGGGATACTTCCTAATACATTTAAACCAATTTCATTGAGTTTGCTGGTTACAAATGCTTCTTCATCCTCATTGGAAACTTTATTTATAACGGCAACTACTTCATCCACTCCAATTTCTTTAGCCAGCTTCCTGATACGGGTGGCGGTTTCCAAGGATTTGAGTCCTGGTTCCACCACGATGATCATCAGATCCACGGCTTCTGCGGTACGCCTCCCCAGATGTTCAATACCTGCTTCCATGTCCAAAAGGATTATTTCATCTTTTTTCAGTATAAGGTGTCTTAAAAGTGCTTTAAGAAGTACTGAAGCAGGGCAGACACATCCATCACCTCCTTTATCCACTGTACCCATCACTAGGAGTTTCAAACGACCTTCTTCATCGTAATTTATGGAAAGAGATTCTGGAAGATCTGATATCTTAGGATTCATCTTGAACACCTCTCCAAAGGATGATCCTGGCTCAGCACCGGTCCGATCTTTGATCAAGTCCTTCATTTTAGATATGGGGGTTATGGGGCTATGTATTCCCAAACTCCCAGCCAGATTCATGTCTGGATCAGCATCAATGGCAATGACTTTGTATTTCCGGGACAGTATAGTAGCCAGGGTGCTGGATACTGTGGTTTTTCCCACTCCTCCTTTTCCAGTTATGGCGATCTTCATAGTTTCCACCTAAAAATCTAACTAAACCCTACATAGGGAGGTTGATCAATAAACCTACTATGGTGGTTGGGGTTTAATACTTAACGAGTATGAAAAATTTATTAAAATGATACTGGAGGGGATGGTTACGATGCATCATGTAAATTTTAATTCGTTTTTAGTATTATTCTGGGACAATTTACCCCGATCTTTAAATGGATTTAAAACCTTGGATGGTGTAACTGAACAGTTTGGAAAAGTTTTCGGGAATGTTCTTGGAATTATGATCATTATACCAGTATCACCTAACACTTTGGCCCGGGGCGGGGATGGGTAAAAAGACAAGGCCTCCTATTTTCATTAAAAACATAAATTTCAAGCTGATTTAATATAAATCCTCATTCACATCTCTATAAATAGATGAAACATTTTTATTCACCCTTTTTTTGTTTATTGGGACAAAAAACAGGATTAGGTCCATTTAGGAGGCATACTTTTTTAAAGATACAGATTAACTTGGCTTCAATTGGGAAAATAAACTTTTTAGAACGCATGTAAAGGAAAAATAACAACGAATTGAGCTCATCTATTTATGGCCAAATGAATAACTTCTAAAGTCTCCTTAAATTTAAAAAAAAGCGGTATGGATTGGAATTTACGAGATTAAAACCAGAACCTTTATAAGTCATGTTTCAAAAATGCAATGTTATACCAAAAAGGGCCTCATCATACTTGAATGATGAGTCACGGAGGCGGTATAATTAAGCGACAATTGAATTATGTGTTGCTATTAGCGTTAGCGATAGCAGTATGCACTTTGCCCCTCTCAGGGGTTGTTGATAACATAAGTACAAGCCAAAGCTCAAGCATTACCCAAGTGAAGAACATTGACTCAGTGAACTCAGCTTCAGTAGCTAAACCAGAAGTCAATGCAGTTACTAAGAAGACTTACAAGGCTAAGAAGACTTACAAAGCTAAGAAGACTTACAAAGCTAAGGCAACGTATAAAAAGACTTACCAGAAAAAATCTTACAAAACAACATACAAAAAGAAGTATTACTACAAAAAAGTTTACAAAAATGGCAAATACAGATACGTAAGAGCCACTTACACTTACCGAACAACTACCACTTACAGGAGTACCGGTGGTAAAGGAACTGGTGACTGCTGGACCAACAGTGAAATACTCTACAATCAATTACTGAGCAAAAATTACCAAGTAAGAATAATTCAATATCCCACCAGTATGTCATCCCGACACAGATCAGTACAATACTACAGTAACGGCAAATGGGTTAACTACGACTACAAAGGTAACGGGTACGCAATGCGTTACTGGTGCACATCCAACTACGTCAATGGTCAAGTAATTAAGAGTAGTAGCTAAAAAAGTGCATAAATGTTTGGATTTAGAGTGCAAACTCTTAATCCCCTAATATTTTTTTTTAATTCAATCCTATAACAGAATAACAAGAAATTAGAATTTGATTTTTGGCGCGATTAAGAAGAAATTCTAATGCTTTAACCCCATACTAAGTGTATTGAGATCATTTCTTTCATAATATGAAAAAATCATGGATTGATCATTTTATATATTATAAATTTACAAACTAAGTCTACTATTGATTTCAACCTGGTTTTATTCCTAGTAATAATATTTTAACCATATTGGTGGAAGCCTAAAACTTATTAAATTATAGATTTAAACTTTGACAAGGAGGAAGAATAGATGGCAAGAGCATACACTAGAAAAGAGTACATTCGTAAAATTCCTGGCTCCAAGATTGTTCAATATGATATGGGTAACTTAGCAGGTGAGTTTCCCCTTACCGTAAGCTTGGCACTTAAAAAAGAGGCCCATCTCTCTCATAATTCTCTGGAAGCATCCAGGATAGCTTCCAACAGATACATGCAGAGAAGAGCTGGTAGGATGGGGTATCACTTGAAAATAAGAGTTTATCCTCACCACATTGTGCGTGAAAATCCAATGGCTACTGGGGCTGGTGCAGACCGTGTGCAGGACGGGATGAGGAAGGCATATGGAAAGCCAGTAAGTTCAGTGGCAATAGTTAAAGCTGACCAGCGTGTTTTAACCATTAAAACCAACAAGAGGAACTTTAAGGACGCTAAAGAAGCACTTAGAAGGGCTGCCATGAAATTTCCAGTCCCCTGTAAGATTTTGATCGATGAAGGGGCAGAACTGGTTAAGTAGAATTAAATTTTTTGCACCGTTGCTGGTTAAAAAGAAAACGAATGAAAGAGGGTTAGCATGGAGTTTGTCAAATTTTTCGAGGAACTGGGAAAAGACGATGTTGATGTGGCTGGTGGAAAGGGAGCTAACCTGGGGGAACTCACCCAGGCTGGCATTCCAGTACCCCCCGGCTTTGTAATTACTTCTGCAACTTACCGGAAATTTGTGGAGGAGACTGGAATCTTCGACACCATTATGGGCATTCTCAATGCCGTTGACGTCAACCAGAATCAAGAACTTCAGGATGCCGCCCGAAGAATAAAGAAAATCATCAATAACACCCCCATACCCGATGAAATCCGAAGGATCATCATAGAAGCATACAATGCATTATGTATTCGTATTGGTGCGGATGATGTTTTTGTAGCTATCAGATCATCTGCTACCGCTGAAGATCTTCCGGAAGCATCATTCGCTGGCCAGCAAGATACTTATTTAAATATAAAGGGTGAGGAAGACGTTCTGAAATATGTCCAGAAGTGTTGGGCATCGTTGTTTGGAGCACGAGCCATATTCTACCGGGAAGAAAACAACTTCCAACACGACAAGGTGTACATCGCTGTGGTGGTACAGGAAATGGTGGACGCTGAAAAGGCAGGAGTGATGTTCACGGTCCACCCCTCCACCGGCGAGGAAAAAATCCTGATTGAGGCGGCTTGGGGTCTGGGCGAAGCAGTGGTATCTGGAACAGTCACCCCCGACACCTACTGGGTGGACAAAGAAACCGGTAAGATCATGGAACAACAAGTAAGTGAGAAGAACATCATGTTCGTCCGTGACCCTGAGAAGGGAAACACGGTGAAATTACCGGTGCCAGATGAACTTAAAAAGAGGCAGGTTCTCAATGGTGACGAAATATCTCGCCTGACGGAACTGGGTCGGAATATACACAACCATTATCAGTTCCCCCAGGACACCGAATGGGCTATCAAAGGGGATCGCATTTTCATGCTGCAATCCCGGCCCGTAACTACCCTTCAGGATGTATCTGGAGTGGAAGAAGGTGAAGAAATACGTAGAACCATAATCGCCAAGGGGCTAGGGGCTAGTCCAGGAATGGCGGCTGGAACTGTTAAGATCATCAGCAGTACTGATGAACTGGACAAAGTCCAAGACGGAGACATACTGGTGACGGTGATGACCACCCCGGATATGGTGCCAGCCATGAAAAGGGCCAACGGTATCATAACCGATGAGGGCGGGGTCACATGCCATGCGGCCATTGTATCCCGTGAACTGGGAATCCCCTGTGTAGTGGGAACTGGAGATGCCACCCAAATACTCCCTGAAAACAGTGTAGTGACCCTGGATGGTAGTAAAGGGTTGGTATGGGAGGGCAAACTGGTGGACACCATAAAAAAAGAAGAAACCACTGAACAGCAGCCATTAATGGTTGCACCACCCCTCTTAACAGTAACTGAAGTAAAAGTCAATGTCAGCATGTCCGAAGCCGCCAAAAAGGCCGCTGCCACAGGAGCTGATGGTGTGGGATTGCTTAGAACAGAACACATGATGCTCACGACTGGAGTGCATCCAAAAAAGTACATCTCGGAGGGGAATGAGGATGAACTCATCAGGGTGCTGGTGGAGAATATACTGAAAGTAGCAGACGCCTTCTACCCCAAACCAGTATGGTACCGAACTCTGGACGCACCCACTGATGAATTCCAGTCCCTGGAAGGAGGGGAAGGCGAACCACATGAACATAACCCCATGTTGGGCTGGAGAGGTATCAGGAGAGAGTTGGACGAGCCGGATATTCTCCGTGCAGAGTTCAAGGCTATCAAAAAGCTCCATGAACAGGGATACACCAACATCGGTATCATGCTGCCTTTGGTGCAACACCCCGACGAACTGAAGGAAGCAAAGAAGATAGCCCGTGAAGTAGGTCTCAAACCCCAGAAAACAATAGAATTCGGGGTCATGGTGGAAACACCGGGAGCAGCTATGATAATCGAGGACTTCATTGCTGAGGGGCTGGACTTTGTGAGTTTCGGAACCAACGACCTCACCCAGTACACCCTGGCCATCGACAGAAATAACGAGAAAGTGGCTGGTTTGTACACTGAAGGCCATCCAGCAGTGCTTAAGTTGATTGAAAGGGTGATCATAGAGTGTAACAAGGCAGGGGTAAAGACCAGTATTTGTGGACAGGCAGGGAGCATTCCTTCCATTGTGGAAAAACTGGTTGAACTGGGAATAACTTCAGTATCCGCTAACACCGATGCTGTGGCCAATGTCAGGGAAACTGTGGCTAGGGTGGAGAAGAAACTTCTACTCCGGGCTGCCCGGAAGATGATGCAATAGTAGGAGTAGAAAACTCCACCATATTCCTTATTTTTTAATTTAATTTCCAGAGCCCAGAAAAATTCTAATATTTCAGATCACATGCAAGACAAGGGAATCTCCCGTGAAAAAGTCATAAAAACTCTCCGGGACTACAAAAATAGGGATCTAACCTACCAATCCGGCAGAATATTAGGATCCATGTGTACCTGCCCCCATCCAGTGGCTTTGGAAGCCTACGCCATGTTTTTAGAGTCTAACCTGGGGGATCCTGGACTTTTCCCTGGGACTAAAGACTTGGAAGATGAAGTGATTACTATCTTAGGGGATATGCTGGGTAAATCAGATGTACATGGCCATATCATCACGGGGGGGACTGAAGCTAATATAATGGCCATGCGGGCTGCCCGTAACCTGAGTGATGTTAAGGATGGAGAGATCATAGTACCAAAATCCGCCCACTTCTCCTTTAAAAAAGCAGCGGAGATGTTGTGTCTTAACCTGAAAGAAGCTGAACTGGATGAAAATTACCGTATAGACCTCAATTCAGTAGAAAATCTGATCTCTGACAAGACGGTGGCGGTAGTGGGGATAGCTGGAACCACCGAACTGGGAAAAATAGATCCCATAGCCGGGTTATCTGAGATCTGCCTGGATAACGATATTTATCTCCATGTGGACGCTGCCTTTGGAGGATTTTCCATACCCTTCCTTCAGGATGCTGGATATAATTTACCAGAATTTGATTTTAAGATTCCAGGGGTTTCATCCATGACTATTGACCCTCATAAGATGGGTTTAGCTCCCATACCTACTGGGGGAATCCTATTTCGTCATAGGGAATATCTGGAGTCCATGAGTATAGAAACACCCTACCTGACTGAGGACAGACAATCCACCATTGTGGGTACTCGAACCGGAGCCAGTACCGCTGCAACCTGGGCCCTTTTAAAGCACCTGGGAAGGAGGGGGTACCGAAAAATTGCTACCCGGTGCATGGATTTAACTCATTACCTGGCGGAAAGTCTAGAAAAAGCTGATTTCATACTCGTAACTGAACCAGAACTTAATATCGTGGCGTTCCGTTCATCTCAGCTGACACTGGAAGAAATATCCCGGGGAATGATGGATAAGGGATGGTTACCTTCTATTTCAGCACACCCCCCGGCAATTCGCATAATCATCATGCCCCACATTAGAAAAAATCACTTGGAGACTTTTCTGGCTGATCTTAAATCAATAAATTAGAAGAGGAATTTACATTAAGAAGGATAAAATTCTCCGCACCCCTATTGGTAAGGACATGGTCCAACAACTGAGGACTGGTGACTTCATCAACATCTCTGGTACTATCTACACTGGCCGTGACGCAGCCTTACCCCGCCTAGTTAAACTGATTAAAAAAGAAGATAGTCCTTTTGAATTAGAGGGGGCGGTGATCATGCACACAGCAGTTAGCAAGGCTGGTATAGCTCCCACCACCAGTAACAAAGTGGAAATTGAAGAAAGCATCGCACCTTTATCCCGGGCGGGAGTACGTGTACACCTTGGTAAAGGGGCCTTATCCCGGGAAACCATAGATGCCTTGGACAGGTATAATTCTATTTTCGTGGTCACCCCGCCTGCGGCGGCCTTACTGGCCAGTAAAGTATTTTCCTCTAAGATGGTTGCCTTCCCAGAGGAGGGTATGGAGGCTATCCATAAACTGGATGTGAAGGGGATACCCGGGATTGTGGCCGCAGCCCATGGTCAATCTCTGTACTAATAATGGGCCTAAATTATCGGCAACTTCTTTTTTTTATTCACAGGGCTTCCCAAATGCTAAATCCCCTGCATCACCCAGGCCTGGCACTATGTAACCATCATGGGTGAGTTCTTCATCAATGGAGGCGGTGTAAAGTTCCAGATCAGGGTGTTGGCGCAGTACCTTTTCAATACCCTCCTGGGCGGATATGATGTTAAACATCACCAAGCGTTTGGGTGTTCCCAACTCTTTCACACGGTCTAGTATGGCTACCATGGTGTTTCCAGTGGCCAGCATAGGATCGGCCACGATCACTATCTTACCATCTACTTCAGGAAGTTTCAAATAACCAACATTCACTGGAAAGGGCGGTTCATCATTCCTCCAAGCACCTGCCACTCCGGATTGGGCCTCCTGAAATACCCGCATAATTCCTTCCACCATGGGAATGGCTGCTCGCAGTACACTGACCACAATTAAATCGTCCCAATCCTTAATCCTAACTCCATTGGCTGTTCCCATAGGAGTCTTCACCGGAAAATCTTCTACTTCCAGGCTGTTAGCAAATTGGTAGCTGATTAAGCGCCCAATTTCCCTCACTCCTGCTCTGAATTCAACACGTCCAACATCGCGTCTTCTAATCCTGCTCAACTTCTCCTGAACCAGTAGATGCTTAACTTCTATGATCATGTACCATTCCCCTTTATCGTGAACCCATTCATCCTAACTAATACGCCTGGTTGTTACTAGTGAATCGTGGTTGTTAACCATTTATTTTGTTTTGAAAATGATAAATGTTAGAATAGTAAAATATTATAACCTCCAGGGGGAGAAGATGAAAATCAGGAGAAATCTGCTAATATTGGGAATTATTTTAATCATCATAGTACTCGTTTTGGGAGTTTATCTGTTCATACCAAGTCACATCCCGGAAACCAGTAATCATGCCGAGGTGGTGGCAGAAAACCTGGAAGTGCCCTGGGCTATGGCCTTTTTACCTGATGGAAGGATGATATTCACCGAAAGACCCGGCAGAGTCAGTATTCTCGATGGAAAACAGGTTAAATTAGTGGCCAACATTAACGCCACAGCCAGCAGTGAATCCGGCCTTTTAGGTGTGGCCGTGGATCCTGAATTCAACGAAAATCATTACATCTATCTGTACTACACCTCCAACAATTATAATAGGGTTTCACGTTTTGAATTAGGTGAAAAATTAGAAAACGAGACTGTCTTGATAGATAAGATACCAGCTGCCCAGATCCATGACGGAGGGCGATTGAAGTTCGGTCCTGATGGTAAACTATACATCAGCACTGGTGATGCCTCGCAACGAGAACTGGCCCAAGATACCAATTCATTAGCCGGTAAAATACTTCGCATGAATCCCAACGGCAGTGTACCGTTAGATAACCCCTTTGGTAACTACGTTTATAGCTACGGACACCGCAACCCCCAGGGAATAGCTTGGGGTAGTGGGGGTATTATGTACGCTTCTGAGCATGGTCAAAGTAGCAACGATGAGATAAACCTCATCACCAGTGGTTCCAACTATGGCTGGCCGGTTGTTGAGGGTAAACAAACTGCCCCGGGTATGGTTTCACCTTTGCGTGCTTTCACAGAATTCACACTGGCTCCTTCTGGACTGGCCTACTACCAGGGAAGTCTATACTCCGCGGGTTTAAGGGGCAACCAGCTTAGACAGATAAAATTATCGCCAGACGGACGATCAGTGGTGGGAGAAGAGGTCCTGTTCCAGGATCTGGGCCGGATTAGGGATGTGGTGGAGTATAATGGGTACCTTTACATCTCCACTTCCAATCGAGATGGGCGGGGGATTCCCAAATCTGGAGATGACAGGATCATACGGGTAATGGTAAGTTAATTTAAGGCTACTTTTTAACCCTGGTCAATAATCACTTTTTTACCCTTGGCTAATGGTAAAACCTTGATTTCTCCTCCCTCAAATTCGAGGTCAAGTTCTTTACCCTCAAATAGCAGGTGCAGAAATATGGCCAGGGCTGATACTTCTGAATGGGGTTGACCAGTCACGGCCACGTTCCAGTCGGCCTCTTCGTAAACCTTGGTGGGGACCCGGGATCCACCTACCACCACCAGTTTGTTCTTTTTAGATTTTTTGATGGTGGAAGTTACCTTCTGTACGGGTTCCCCGTACATGGTAAGATGCACGATCTCGCCACCACTCTTTTTCCATTCATCCAGCAAATTAGACCAGTTTTTTTCGTAATCCATCTGGAAAGAACCACCCCAGCGTTTCACAACGTCCTGCACATTTTTTATGAGTTTTTGGTCATGATCTCCGTCCAGGAATAGTCCAGACGCTCCAAAAGCCCGGGCTGTTAAACAGACATGGGTGGTAATTCTGGCGTCGCGAATTCGCCGGTGGTTCAGTCTTAAAACCTTTACATCCACTTTTATCACCACATGGTCAGGATTAAAACCATAGCTAGAAGGGCTGACATTCGGGATAATTCATTGGTTGCCCCCAGCACATCGCCAGTTGTGTATTTGAACTTCCAACGGGCTAGAAAGGCCATGAAAATTCCCATAATAACTCCGCCTGCTATTCCGGCCACTCCGGCATACTGCATTGCAGAGTATCCCAGGAGGATGCATATGGTCAGGGAAATGCCCAGCAATCCAGGAGTCATATTCTCAACGAAATAGGTACCAGTACCCTTACCTGAGGGCCTGGAAAAGGTGGCACAAGTTACAAGCCCTAATTTAGCTGCAATTTCAGCTACAATGACTATGGGTATTAATAAAGCTATTGGAAAGACGGATAGTGCAGTTAACGTTATGAGGGATGTTATTAAAAGGGAGGAAAGTCCTCCAGTTCCAATCCGCTGGTCTTTCATGATTTCTATCCTTCTTTCGGTATCACCATGACCCATAATCCCGTCTCCAAAGTCTATAAGGCCATCTAGGTGATGTAGCCCGGTGATAATAATGCTGAATGCGTATATCAGGGATGCAGATAAGAGTTGGGGTAGGTGAAGTGCACCTGTCACTACCCAGGCCACAGCACCCACCATTATTCCAATGAAACCCCCAATTAACGGCCACATCCAGGTGAACCTTGCCATTTCCAGGATGCTGGTATGAATATTTAGGGGGAGTATGGTGGAGAAGGAGACAAGTCCTAGGAACCCCCTCCAAACCGGGGTCCTGTTACCTTTGCTGATCATTTCACCCTTTCTGACGGGTGCGTCTAATCTGGCTTTACTTGACATTTTATTCCTCAAATATTTTGGACATGCAGCCAGCCACCAATCCCGCGCACACATCATCCAGCATGGGGCCTAGTTTGCTAATTATGCCTGGCTTTTTTTCATCATATCTTTTAAAATTAAATATAGCTTTGGTACCGGCTATTTGATTAGCAATGGCCATTCCAAGCACTTCATCAGCATATAAGTAGGCTGGATCATCATCCACATCCACGCCCCTCACCCGATGATGCTGGTAATCCTCATCTACCCTGATACCAGCCAGAACCATGGAAACCACATTTACATCCCCTAACGCTTTTTCTAACTCTGTTTTGATCCTGGATCTAATCTCTGGGCTGTCATCTACCCCTACCAACAATTCTGCCCCGGCAGCAGTCAGGTCATCAATTTCCACTCCCGATGCACTTAAAATCTGGGTTATGGACAGGGGGTACCCTAGATCTCCCAGGAGGGATGAGCTAGCTTTTTCTACACATTTTCGAATTAAATCTTCCAATTCAGGGGTTTTATCTGGATTTTCCCCTCCACCCAATCTTTTACATACGATTAGAATAGGATGGGGGCTGTTTTTAGTAGAAATTCCCTTTCTAAGACCAAAATCCCATAAAACATTTGCCAAAGTTTCTTGTATCTCCATTAGCAGTTTTAGTAGAATGCCCTGATCCAGGGCTTGGTCTACAACTACCAGGGTGGAAATAAATATATTCCCGTAGATGGGAGGTGTGGTTGCTTCCTTAGGCATGCTGATAATGGCCGAAACTGGGCCAATTGTTACAATTTCATTTACAATACTGGCAAATGGGGTTAAGACAACCGCTGCAGGAGTGGCCATTTTTTTTTCTAAAATCAGATCTTCAATGTACCTGTTCTCATCCTCCACCACACGCCCTACATCTGGTTTTAGGGTATGATTAGAAACAGATTTGAACTTTCCACAGCCACTATATCCTTTCGAACATCCGAATAGAATAAATTCGTCTTTTCCCTCCAGAATTATACTATTTTGGTCCATAAACAGATCAAAATCATGGACACCTATCGTTACTTCCATCAAACCACCTTTCACAATAGCCTATAATAGATATGAAGGATATAATTAATATAGGTGGTCTTATGAAAGCACATTTAAGGGTCTTTGTGGAGGTTGAAAACCTGGGAAAGGCCATTAACGCATTGACTGATGCGGGTATAACGGGATTTTATGTTTTGGAGTATAAAGGATTGTCGCCACAGGATTGGAAGGGTTTTTCCATAAAAGAAGACCCCAAGTCAGCCATTAGTCTCATACGGGACATGGCCACTGATGCAGTCCTGGTGTGTAGTGTGGTGGAAGAAAAGAAGGTTGATGGAATTGTGGATGCCTTAACTGAAAGTTTAAAAGGAGAAAAATATACCATACTGGAAGTTCCCATCCGCCGCATCATCGTCAACTATGGAGATCAGGAAAAAGCAGAAAGGACAGAAACTTGGTTACTGGAAAAAGATGTTCAGTGCTTCTATTGTGGTGAAAAAGCCATACAAAAGATTAAAATAGATACTAACCGGGCTAAAATATGGTGTACTAACTGCGGAACAACTCGCCACTACGTAATTAAAGGTTCAGAAAAGGGGTGGGACGATGAGCATTGAAAAGTGGAATCTCAAAAAATCTGCCAATTGTTTTAAATGTGGAGATGCAACAATCCATGATGTTGAAGTGGACACTTATACCCTTAAAATATCCTGCAGGGATTGTGGATTCACCCGTTATTATAAATTCCACATGGTAGAGACTCCTGCACAGCGTGATTAGAACTGGCGGTATTGAAACCTTTATTTTTTTATATTTTTTCATTTACAGAATCATAGAAATGATCCAAAAAATCTATCTAAATTTTATAATAGTACTAGAAGTGATGTTTATGGTAGTGATCATCGACCCCCAAACTGCAGGAATAGCTGGAAACATGGTTTTAGGGGCATTAATCGACTTAGGGGCTGATATTGAAGGCACAAAAGGTGTCATGGAACATTTCACTAATCCCTTTGGACATGTCAAAGTAGAACTGGGGAAAATAAATAAAAACGGGTTGTGTGCTACCCTGGCTGATGTTAACGCCTTTGACAGGGATTCAATTTGTTACAATGAACTGGTGAAAATTTTAAAAGATATGGGGCGGGGGGGAATGTCAATAGAGGCATTTGATCTTGCCATGAAGGTATTTGAAACCCTGGCCCGTGCTGAAGCCCGAATACATGGTGTGGATTTAAAAGATGTCCATTTCCATGAGGTAGGTGCGGCTGATGCAGTGGCCGATGTAATGGGTTCGGTCTACGCCTTTCACGACTTGGAATTACACACCCACACGGTTTATGGATTGCCAGTGGCCCTGGGTGGAGGTGTTAAAGAAACCAAACACGGCCTCTTAAGCATACCCGCCCCAGCTACACTGGAGATCTTAAAAAACACACCAACCCTGGGGGGGCCAGTAACTGAGGAGCTCAGCACCCCCACTGGTGCAGCCCTTTACGTCAATATGGTGGATGAATACTGCCAGTTCCAGCCCCTGTTAACCCACAAGTTCACAGGCTATGGGGCGGGTAAAATGGATCTGGATTTTCCCAATGTCCTGAGGATAATCAAGGGTGACTCAGCGATTCCCAGCGACAAGGTGGTACTATTGGAGACTAACATGGACAATGTCTCTGGGGAGATACTGGGCAACCTCTTCAATAGGTTAATGGCTGAAGGGGCGTTGGATGTCACCTTGATACCGGTGTTAATGAAAAAAAACCGTCCTGGCCATCTCTTGAGGGTTATTGCACGTCAACAAGACTGCGACACCATCTCAGAAGTAATCATAAGGGAAACTGGTACATTAGGTGTCCGGGTCATGCCCTTTGTCCATAGGAACATCCTGGAAAGGGAGATCATCCCCATCGAAATAGAAATATCTGGAACCCCGGCGAAAATTCGCATAAAAGTGGGGAAAATTGGTAATGAAATAATTAACACCGCCCCCGAATATGAGGACGCACGTCAAATAGCAGATAAGATGCAAATCCCCATTAAAGAGGTGATGCGGATGGCGGATGAGGCATTCTGGCATCAGATCTCCCTGGGAGATATTACCGTAGGTTAATTTTTTGAGAAAACTGAGTAAATATATTAATTTGGAGTTAACAATATGAATTCAAAACCCAAAGCCACATCCGTACTCTCTGGAGGTTTGGATTCCACAGTAGCCACCTTTTACTTTAAGGATCAATACCAGATACATGCTCTGACCTTCAATTATGGTCAGAGAAGTGCTGAAATGGAGATAAAGTCCTCCCAGGCCATATGTGATGTTATGGGCATCGAGCACACGGTGATTGACCTTCCCTGGTTAGCTACACTGGGAAACTCGGCCCTCACCAGCCAGGAAGAGGTCCCCCGGCTGGGGATGGATCAATTGGATGATAAAGAACTGTGTGACCAGACCGCCCGTAAAGTGTGGGTGCCCGGACGTAACATTGTATTTACGGCTATTGCCACTTCATTTGCCGAGGCAGAAGGAGCTAGTGCCATCATTGTGGGTTGGGACCAGGAGGAAGCAGTTACCTTCCCAGATAACTCCCTAGAGTTCCTGGAAGCCTTCAACCAAGTCCTGGAAGTAGGGTCCCTGGATGAGATAGAGATAAAGGCCCCACTTATAAATCTGAACAAAACCGAGATAGTAAAATTAGGAGATAGGGTTGATGCTCCTTTACATTTGAGTTACTCGTGTTACATGGGTGGGGAGGGGCATTGTGGGGTTTGTGAATCATGTATGAGGCGGAAGAGGGCTTTTTATAATTCTGGTGTTGTAGATCGGACTCTTTATGGGGATTAAGCGTGATTTAGCAAGGTGCATCTCTTTATGAGGTCTTGTGGGGAGTTTATTTTAAATTTGGTATAAACTAATATCTTTTTTTATTCGCTATTCTTTTAAATCTAAGCAGTATATCTGCTACTTCTTGAGTTTACAGATGAAATTTGTTTTTTTAGAACAAAATCTTTTTGTTTGAAGATATTTTAACAATATTTATACTATTTTTGGGTGGGTTCGCTGCTACTTACCTTTCCAGAACTAATAAAGCCAGAATAGGTTATTATAACAATATGCAATAGGTTCCTTACTGGGACTTATTTTTATCTTTAAAACAGGATTAACAATTTATTCCCTATTAATTTTGTTTTTAGTATTCCCAATCTTCGGACTTCTTGGAGGATTCATCGCTAAAAAACTAAGAATACGCTTAGATAAACAATCTACAGCATAACTAATCCGGTGATCTGGACATGAAAGGAACCAAACACTTACACAACGTGCCGATATTCAGCAAACAGATTGGAGTGATAGCTTTCTTATTTTTAATTGTTTTTAGTTCAGGATGTATAAGCAACGATGAAGGTTCAAATAATTTCACGGTAGTCAATAAAACTGGTAATAACTCTTATTCTGTGGATGGGGTTAGTTTTAGGTGTCCGGATAATTGGGTGGTGGCTACTGACAATGTAAACGGAAACATTACGATTATGGCTTCTCAGATTGACGAATTTAATGATTCAACATCTAATTCATTTGGTCCAGTTAAAGCTGGTTACAGTGCTTTTTCAATTGATAATCCCCAATTTGAGGTGCATATAACGTCCAATAATGGCATATCGGATCAGGAAGCAATTGATCAGGTCAAGAATCAAATATCTGCCCTCGGAAATAAAATTTCAAGCGAAAAATGGGTGGTCAATGGGGAAAATGCCTTTAAGGACGTGGTGATCTACAACGATACCGCGGAGCTAATGAGGTTTGAATACATTTATTTTGTTAAAAATGGAAAAACTTATTTAATAACATTCTCAGCTAAGGATAAAGACTTTAATAAAGAAAAAACGAACTTTGAAATGATCTTAAACAGTTTCAAAGTTCAATAATTCATTCATTTAATAACCATCAGGGGGTCTCCGGCGTTGACGGTGTCACCCTCCTCCACGAAAACCTCCTCAACCACCCCGGATTCAGGGGCGTGTATGTTGTTTTCCATTTTCATGGCCTCTAGCACCGCTACCACGTCTCCCTCATTAACTTTATCCCCTTCAGCAACCTTCAACTTGAGTATCATGCCCTGCATGGTGGAAGTTACCCCTCCCTCTACTGGTCCAGTGGGAATCTGACTTGTTGACTCAATTTCCATGTAACCGGTGGGAACCACCTTCACCTGGAACACCTCTCCATCCACATCCACCTGGAAATCAGTGGGGACCGCGCCCACATCATTGGATGGATTTTCATCTGAAGGAGGTGTCAACGGCTCTTCTTCCAATTCCCCTCTAAGGAACTTGGGGGCCACAGCAGGATAAAGGGCGAAGGTCAGTACATCCTCTTCTTTTTTTACTATACCTAACTTTTCGGCTTCAGCACGACACTTCTCGAGTCCCGGCTCTAGGAGGTCAGCTGGACGGCAGGTAATGACCTCTTCATCCCCGATTATTTTCCTGGAAACTTCGGGGTCAATGGGGGCTGGGGGCCGGCCGTAGAAGCCTTTCATGTACTCTTTAACCTCTTGGGTAACGTTCTTATACCGTTCTCCACCCAGGACGTTCATCACCGCCTGGATACCTACTATTTGGCTGGTGGGAGTTACCAGTGGGGGATAACCCATTTCTTTCCGGACTCTGGGCATTTCATCCAGCACATCCTGGTAACGGTCCATGGCATTCTGTTCCTTGAGCTGTGAAACCAGGTTAGACAGCATTCCTCCAGGTATTTGATATAATAGGACGTCAGTATCAACCCTCTCAGTTATGGGATCCAGTATGCCACTGTACTTTTTCCTTATCTCTTCAAAGTACTTCTTAATTCTATTTAAAAGCTTCAAATCCAGTCCTGTATCGTAGGGAGTCTCTTTAAGGGCGGCTACGATACTCTCTGTTGGGGGTTGAGATGCTCCCCAGGCCAGTGGCGAAATAGCAGTGTCCAAAAGATCAACCCCAGCTTCACAGGCAGCATAGTAACTCATGGGAGTCATACCACTGGTGCAGTGGCAGTGGAGGTTGATAAGTAGATCCGTCTCTTCCTTAAGAGTTTTAATAAGTTCATATGTATCATGGGGGGAGATCAGTCCGGCCATATCCTTTATGGCCAGTGAATCACAGTTTCTTGCTTCTAATTCTTTGGCAAATTCTACATACTTATCCAGGGTGTGATAGGGGCTGGTGGTGTAGCTGATGGTGACTTGCACATGGGCTCCCTGTTCTTTAGCTACCTTAATGGATTGTTCCATATTACGGATGTCGTTTAAGGCATCAAATATTCTGAAAACATCCACGCCATTCTCGTATGATTTCTCCACGAACCGGCGTACAATATCATCTGGGTAGTGCTTGTATCCCACCAGGTTCTGACCCCGGAGTAGCATCTGCAGTGGAGTCTTGGTCACATGTTCTTTAAGTTCTCTCAGCCTTTCCCATGGATCCTCGTTGAGGTAACGGATGCAGGAGTCGAAAGTTGCTCCTCCCCAGGACTCCAGTGAGAAATATCCCACTTTGTCCATTTCCTCGGCAATAGGCAACATATCCCTGGTCCTCATACGGGTGGCCAGTAGTGATTGATGGGCATCCCGGTAAGCAGTTTCAATGATCCTAATCTTAGTCATGATGACCCTCGAAGTTGTTGAAAATTACTAATCTTATATAGATAGTCAGAACTGGCATATATATTTCTCAAATAATGAGCTAAACAGGGTGCTGGTTTAGTGCAGATAGCAGCCTGACCCCAAAGAATAACCCTGCAGATGTTAATATAGATAACTTAGTGAAATCCAGTGAGTATTAAAGAAAATTACGGAAGGTATTGGCTGGCGGGATTCATCTTCAGCATCATCCTGGGAGCAATAACCACAGTTTTAAACTTTTTCAGTACAAATATAAGTAGTTACGCCATGAATTCACTGCCAGGATTAATTGGCGGCTTTTCACTACTGATAACAGGGGTTTTAATCATTATAATCCTGCCGTGGATAGTTGGACGACTGGTGGCTTGGATTTACCAAGAGTTCATTGATAAAAAGCCTTAGAAAAAATATTAAGTATAAAGTACCTGGCAAACGATGAATTCCTGGTTTTCGTAGACTACCTGGGTATACTCTGGCTTGATACGGTCTATGTTTTTTTCAATATCCTGACTGAAGTAGAAAAGGGGGAAAAATTCATAATAAACACTTTTGATATAGAGTCCGTTTTCATCTGGCGGTGAAAGGACCAATTTTTTGTCGTAAATGATGTAACCAATGCTTTCATTCCTCATGGCATCCAAAGTAGCGGTAGGTAGACTTTTAAGGCCATAATACTCAAAACCGTAGTGCATGGGCATCCCGGACTCGGTGGCCAGTAACATCCCTGTGAACTGATTGGATATAAGGATGGAACGGCTGTGGTTACCATTCTCCTGGATCCATTGGTTGAGGTCCAACTCAGCATCAGAGGGTGGTGCAATTTGCACATCACCATAGTCACTCTTAACTGAAAAAATGGCAATGTCCGGATTGATCACCGTTAAAAAGCCACTTAAAGTTGCAAGTAGTAACAACAACACCAGGAAGGTGCATCTGAATTTTTCCGATGATAAACGACGATAATTTTTAAGGTAATGATAAAATTGTTGGAGGCCCACTCCAGCCAGTATGGATAGGGGAATGAGAAGGTAGATCATTACCCGGTAGGATATCACGTTGACACCAATAATATATGAAACGCTTAGAAGAAGCATGCCCACGATCCAGGTAATTACAAATAGATCTTTTTTTCTGCGCCGCTGCAATGCCCATATTAACCCTAAAAATCCAAAAACACTTGCAAAGGGACCTAAATTCCCAAGATATCCTGGGATGCTAAGGGGACGGCTTGATACCAGGGAAGTTGCAAAGCCTGTGGCTGATGTTATTCCCTGGGCTAAAATCGATTCAAATACTCCTGGGTACAGGAAAAACATACCCAGGAGTGCAGTGCTAATAAATACTATTAAAGCTAAGATGAAAGCTCCATAGTTTCTAAATACAGTGAGATCCCGGTAATAAACGAATTCAACAATGCTGATTCCAGTTACAGTTAATAACAGGGTTAATGCAGCTGCTAAATGGATTCCTAGTATCAATATAAGTATTAAACCTGATAAAGCTGCTATTTTAAGTTTTCCATCTCTTATGGAAAGGTAGTAAAGATAAACTGCCAGGGGGATGAAGATCAGAGCCAAGTTTTCTGGAACCGGTAGGATCATCCTCTTGAACAGATAGCTTGATACGAGGATGAACCCTGTCGACACCCCAGCCAATCTTCCATAGAATTTGAAAGCCACATAGGAAGTGGAAAATACTAACAAAGTAGCTAAAACTGGTTGTAACCAACGGGCGACTTGGAAGTAGTTGGCCTGAAACATACCACCCAGACCCACCAACAAGAAGTGGAATAGAGGGGGATAACCTATTTTTTGACCTACAGGGGCGTTTAAGAGGGGGGTGGTCAAGGTGAAACCGTACTGGGAGTAGACCTTGGCGTATTGAACGTGGTAGATGATGTCCCAACTGAGGGGCCACTGATAATTCAGGGTGGGGATCAGGGCCAGTAGCAGAGCAACCAGTGCCGGGACAGCCAGGGAGTATTTTCTGTAATTTATAAGTTCCATCATTTCCTCCTGGAATTTAATGAAGATAAAAAAATCTAGAAACCCAGTGTTGATATTGGGGGTGGAAGTGGATAAAAAGATTTCCACTTCGAATCAAAGAATCAACCCAGTTTTTATTATATAAATTTATGACTTTATTATTGGATAAAATCAAGATTTTCAATTAAGAAGCCAAAAAAATTAATAAAGATTAGTTTTATAATATTAAATAGTAGAACAAAGTTTTTTAAAAACCCAACGGCGCGATATTGCCTTATGAAGCAGTAATTATAATTCACCAACTTGGTTTTTCATGATAAATTATTACTAGGTGATGATGGGTGAAGATCATCAATACTTGGAGGTGATGAATGTGGATAATAGAAGTGGTATGGGATGGTTAAAAGATTACCCTGACTTCAGGGACTACAGTATGGGAAAAAAGAGTTTAAAACCGCTGATTGAAAGGATGGGAATAGTTGATCCGTTAAAAACAGCTCCTAAAAGTATAGATCTCAGGGAGTGGTGTTCTCCAGTGGAAGATCAGGGGCAGCTCGGCTCCTGCACTGCCAATGCCGGAGTTGGTATGGTGGAATATTTTGAAAAAAGAGCATTTGCTAAGCATCTGGATGCCTCGCGGCTGTTTTTATACAAGGCCACCAGAAATCTCATGAAGGTTACCGGGGACACGGGGGCCTATTTACGGACTACCATGCAAGCTCTGGTACTTTTTGGAGTGCCTCCCGAGGAGTACTATCCCTACCGGGTGGAGGACTTTGACCTTGAACCACCAGCCTTCACCTACTCATTTGCCCAGAATTATCAGGCTTTAAAGTACCTACGTCTTGATCCTCTGCAAGCTGATAGAAAGATCCTTCTAGAAAGGATCAGAACCAATTTAACCGCTGGACTGCCATCTATATTTGGTTTCACAGTTTACAATTCTATCCATGATTCTGGGGACACTGGTATGATCCCCTACCCCTGTAAAAAAGAGCAAGTCCTGGGAGGACATGCCGTGATGGCTGTGGGCTACGATGATAACATGGTAATAACAAACTCTTCCTGCAAAAATAAAACGACTGGA
This sequence comes from Methanobacteriota archaeon, assembly GCA_029556335.1. GTDB lineage: Archaea > Methanobacteriota > Methanobacteria > Methanobacteriales > Methanobacteriaceae > Methanobacterium. The sequence goes on along the minus strand of JAKQFA010000037.1, from coordinate 42,142 downwards.
GCTATATTAATACGTAACTCATGGGGTACAGCCTGGGGAGAAGAGGGATATGGTTGGTTACCCTACGAATATGTTACCAAAGGATTGGCCACTGATTGGTGGACATTGATAAAGAATGAGTGGGTGGACACAGAACAATTCGGTTTATAAGAGTAATTTTTCAAGAATAAAGTGAATAGATGAGTATTTCACTTTATTCGAATTTTTTCTATCTAAAAATTAAAAAACTATCTTTCCCTGGTACCGACAATGAACTCATCCACCATTTCCCGGGCCAGATCATCGGTGTACTGTTTCGGTGGGTGTTTCATGGTAAAAGCCGATATTGAAGTTAATTGTCCACCAATTCCACGTTCCAGGGCAAGTTTGCAGCAGCGAATTGCGTCAATGACACAACCAGCAGAGTTGGGTGAATCCTCCACTGAAAGTCGTAATTCAATGTTCATGGGGACGTCTCCGAAGGTTTTACCCTCCATACGAAGGAAACAGAGCTTGTTATCCTTCTGCCAAGGCACGTAGTCACTGGGACCGATGTGTATATTTTCAGAATCCAGTCTCTTTCCCAGCACTGATTGAACTGCTTCGGTTTTAGACTCCTTTTTTGAGTCCAGACGGTTGCGGTTAAGCATGTTTAAAAAATCCGTGTTCCCACCGGTGTTAAGTTGATAGGTACGTTCCAACTTGACGCCCCTCTCCCGGAAAAGGTTGGCCAAGATTCGATGAGTAATGGTAGCACCTATCTGTGCCTTTATATCATCCCCTACAATAGGTATCCCCTTTTCTTCAAATCGGGCAGCCCATACTGGATCACTTACAATAAATACCGGCATGGAGTTGATGAAAGCTACTCCAGCCTCCAGGGCACATTCTGCATAGAAACGGACAGCTTCTTCGGATCCCACCGGCAGGTAGTTCACCAGTATTTCCACATTTCTGCTCTTTAAAATCTCAACGATCTCTTTTTTACTTTTTTCTGCCTCTTTTGAAACTATAAAGGTGTGATTATCATCAAATTCAGCCATGTGGGTAGCTACTCCATCTAATACTTGTCCCATTTCAACTTTAACCCCGGATGGTGCTAGGTCAGGGCAAAAAACATGGGTACAATTTGGTGGAGCGAATATGGCTTCGTTCACATCTTTACCAACCTTGCGCTGGTCTATATCGAAGGCTGCCACCACTTCCAAGTCAGAAGGCAGATATCCTCCAATATCCCAGTGCATGAGTCCGATAGCATCTTCTGCTTTTTTATCTTGGTAGTAGTATATTCCTTGTATGAGTGAGCTTGCACAATTGCCTAAGCCAATAATCGCGATCCTTATCTTATCCAAATCTAACACCTTCTCCACATACCATCTTAAAAAATGGTGCCTAGGATTCGTTATTTAAAATCAATATCACCATTCTAACTAATAAGCCGTTTAATTTCTCTTAGGGTAACCTTAGCCTAGATTTACTATTAAATGTTTCGATCAACTGGCCATGTAATCTTATAAAACTTAGAAAAACACTTTATCGGTCTTTTTTTATCCTTGCAAACCTTATGGATCCCATCAAAAAAAATGGTGTACCTTAACTCATTAACTTTGCAGATTTAACATTCCAATGAACCCGGCCCAGGTGAGGCCCAAACTCCAGATCACGATCCCTAAACTCATCCAGAACATCAAAGGCTTCTTTTCTGCACCTAACGCTATCCCCACCACAGAACCTAGAGGTGCACCAAAAAGAAGGGGAGAGAATAACCCCAACCCCACTACACCATAACTGCTCCATATCTGGTTCAAACCACTGCTGTGGATCTGTTTTTTGTCCCCATACTTCCATCTAATAAAATGGGTCCTCAGATTATCACCAGCCAGGATCACCACTAGAACCGCAACAATGGAACCTGCCATAGTTGTCAATGCTGTAACCACTGGATTTAACCCCAAAGCCAAGCCCAGTGGGATAGCCAGCCATAACTCCAGCACACTAGCTGTAAAAACTGCTATTACCGTACTAAAACTCATATCTATTAATTAACCTTTTCTTTGCTCTTTTTCAGTCCCACGGTGACAGTAGAAGTTGTGAAGCACCCCTATTTTATATTTCTGTGCCAGGGGACAGGTGGGACACAGACAACCCAGTTCCATATCTATACAGCTACTTTTCTGGGTGATGCAGAAAATGTTCTCTCCCTTGCCACAGTCCTCATAAGTGGGGCAGATGGGACAAACACAGTCACCCTCCAATTCTTTGATCCTGCTTGAATGATCTTCTTCACTCAAATTTTCCAGTTCATCCATTAGTTCTTCAAATAGATCCATTTGTATCACCTTGAATTAGGTATTATAATTTGAATAATATTAATTGGGGTTGATGGGGGGGGAACTTGGGTCATGGATTAAAATAATTTTTAATTCCATTTGGATCATTTCTTGACATGAAAGGAAAACTTAAACGAGAACTTCTAACTTATCTATTCGCTAGCAATGACCAGCAATGATTTAAGATTTATTCCTTGCTCTTTTTTCAGTATCTTCATTATATCCTCTAGGTGCTGCAAAATTTCAGGATTTTTTATATCTCGTATAAGTCCACCAGGCCCTGCCAGGTTTACATGGGGTTCAGGATCCATTTCGTATCGAATTTCTCCCTGGTAATGGAAGCTTTTAATGGCCTCCAGTTCAACCAGAAGTTTAAGATTCTCGTAGACTGTCGAGCGGCTTATATTAGGGTGGACAGCTTTAACAGCTCGATAAATTTCATTAAAGGAGGGATGGGTGTTTCCCAGCTCTTCTAGTATTCGAATCAACTCCCTACGTTGGGGAGTGGTTTTTATTTCATGTCGCTTTAACAAATTCTCCATGAATAGATAGTTTATTTACATCAAATAAAAAATTATCGAAACAAAACTTATATAGAACCCAGTTCTATCTAAAAATAGGGTTTTAAAAAAATAGCAACAACTGCCAGACAATGGAACCGGATTAAATAAATAAAATTTGTCGGAGGGAAAATTTTTTACCAATAAAGGCTATCAGGGGAAAAAATATGGAAAAAAGGAAAAAAAAGGTGGCTTGGGGGATTACCGGCGCCGGTGATAAGATCCTGGAAACACTGGAAGTGATGAAGAACATAAAAACTGCATACGAAGATGATGTGGATATTGAGGTGTACATCTCCAAATCTGGTGATCAAGTAGTGAAGTACTACGGGATATCCAACCAGATCGAAGAAAACTTCGATAGGATCTGGGTTGAAATCAATGCCAACGCGCCTTTTTTAGCAGGTAATATTCAGTTAGGTAAATATAAATTCATGTTAATTGCACCTGCCACCTCCAACACCGTGGCCAAACTATCCATGAGAATGGGCGACACCCTACTTGCAAACGCGGCCATAATGGGCCAAAAAGCTGATGTTCCACTTTATATTCTCCCATCAGATTATGAAGAAGGTGTCACCATCACCAAACTGCCCAATGGTAAGGATTTAAAGATCACCATACGAAAAGAGGATGTGGAACATGTGCAAAAACTGGCTAAAATGCACAATACATTTATAATAAAGAACCCGGAAGATATAAAAGAAGTTTTCTCACAACAATTTCCCATCTAAATCGATTTAAAACCTGAATTACTTGAAAATAAGATCATTTCCAATATTGGAGAAGAAAGGTTTGTGGATGGTGAAAGCCACACTCGTGGTGGAATCCACTACTGTCCATTCGATCCCGGAAAAGTGGGTCTAGTACTACAATTCACTGAGGGCTTCTAGGGGATGTTGTGGACTCATCACCTAATTTTTGGGAACTTTCTATGAACATTTTTAGGGGTTAGATAGATTGAACTCCCTTTTCTTTGCCATCTTTTGAATAATTAAATCTCTACTGGGTGAAATTCCTTCATCAAAGGAATCATTATCCGGAAATATTTATTTACTACTTCCATCATAATATGAATGTACACATAAAAAGATAATGGCAGTCGCTGGATTTAAAGAAAACCAACAGGAGAAAAAAAATCCTTTGATTTTTTTTGACTCCTTGAACTGCTGTGGGGGTAGGGATTTTACCAATTTATTTTTTCCATGCCACTACTCCTGTGATAGGATCACAAAAAATATGAAGATATTTGAGGTGATAGAATGCAGGAATTATATGAAAAAATGGTGAAAGAGGCCTTAACGGCTCAGAAAGCAGATGTTGAAACTATTAAGAAAAATAGGGGAACTGAATTTAAGATTAAGGATACCAAGGTCTACCTGGATGCAGTGGAAAAGATGGAGGCCGTGGGTGAACAAAGTGAATCAGTTATCAACCTCCACGTGGACTCAGTGAAAACCCACTTCGAACTTTTAAACAGCCTTACCGATACCATCCGCCCTGAAGATGACCCATTTGTAGAGCATTATCAAACCCCGGCCATCCTGGAGATCCTGGGCGAAGAAGACCCAAAATTCCAGGCCAGCGTTGATAAATTCATCGAAGCAGTATCAAAATCTGAAGCCCTGGTAGGCCGGGAAGTGGTCCGTCGCTATGGTGGATTCTACGGCCCCACCTGTGTGGTGGATTTTGCCCTGATACCGGGCAGTACCAGTAACCTAGTAAATCAGATACTGAAGACCGTTGATGCGCCACTGGAACATAAACAAGCCATTTTATCTGCCAAATCCTGGGGAATGAACACATCTTATGGTGTGGGAGAAGTGTTTGCCCAGGAATTAGAAGCAGGGGCAACCCTGTCTGATGCCATTGACAAGGAAGTGGCCATGATCCAGGAGATATACAAGAATCCTGTGGAGGCCCAAGCCCAACTCATGGATTCCTTAGGACACGAATCTTTCGATGTCCGGAAATACATGGCTGGATACAAAGACAAAATGAAAAAAACCATCATGGCTGCTGTAGATGACGAGGTGCACTATGGAAACATCCTCACCGTACCAGCCTACTGTGTAGGGGACATTTCTCACCACATAGCCCAATCCACCTACAACATGTGCAAAGACGATGTGGTAATGGGAGTTATTGAGGCCACCACTGCAGTTATGGAATCCACCCTCCAAGCCGCACTACCCAACTTCCAAAGCGTGGTAGAAATATTATCACTGGCCACAGGGTCATCAGCCTGTGCCGTGGAATATATACTGGAACTGGATGGGTTTAACGCACCAATGGTGGTGGATCTGCTCACTAAAAAGTTCCACAACTTCGTTCAACTCTACCCAACCAGGGGTGCGGCAGCTGAATTGCACAACTGTGACTTCATGGACATGATATACCGGGGATGGAACCACTTGGATGCGGCTCGACGAGACCAAAACGGCTCACCCGGAAAACTCATACCACGAATAGGAAACTTCGCCGTGGATCTGGAACCCGTACACCAGAACGAAGTTATCATGAACCCACAACGCTACACCTACCCTGCCTGTGCTATAACAGTCCGTTTTTCAGCATTAATGCGCCTGGCGGACTACCCCTGCTTGTTAACCAGTGAACCAGTTACTGCTACTCTGATGACTAACATCATAGCCTTAAACAAGAAGAACCCAGCATCACCAGCTCGTACTTGTAAAAAATGTGCATCTGCCTGTCTGGTTGATTTCCGCCACAGCCATTGCGAATGGAAGGAAGCAGTTTAAGAATGAACCCCTATGGATGCTGAAAATATGAAATGTTACATATGCGCCCAGGAGGGAAAGGATTCCGATGCCCTGGCGATCTGCATCGTCTGTGGTATGGGCCTCTGCCAGGAACACATCATTCACCAGGAAATAGAGCTATGGGAAGGTGGATACCCATTCCCATCTGAGAAGATTAAGGCGACTCTTCCCCGTATACTCTGCCCATACTGCTATAAAGCTCTGAAGGGGGACTAATAGATGGCATCTCTGGCTAAACGGGCCATTGCTGAACTGGTAGGTACCTTCCTACTGGTTTTTTTTGGTACCGGAGCAGCGATCATCACCCTGATGATCAGTGCTGGTCAGGAACCCGCCACCACCTTTAACATTGGGATAGGTGTGTTGGGGGGTCTTGGTGATTGGCTGGCCATTGGTCTAGCCTTCGGATTTGCCATCATGGCCTCAATTTATGCATTGGGCTCCATTTCTGGCTGTCACATCAACCCGGCGGTTACCATTGGTTTATGGGCGGTTAAAAAGTTTCCCAGTCAGGATGTACTGCCCTACATCATAGCACAGTTGATAGGGGCGTCCCTGGCCAGTTTAACCCTTGTGATGGCTTTGGGTATGGATGCAGTTACCATTGGTGGTTTAGGGGCCACAGCCCCATTCCCTGGTGTAGGTTATTGGCAGGCCATTGTGGTGGAGGCCATTGGAACCTTCATTCTAGTGTTGACCATTATGGGAGTTGCAGTAGATCGCAGAGCCACACCCGGATTTGCAGGACTGGCCATTGGTTTAACTGTGGCTGGTGTTATCACCACCGTGGGTAACATAACAGGGGCTTCACTCAACCCCGCCAGGACCTTCGGCCCATACCTGGGAGACATGTTACTGGGTGGAAGTAACTTGTGGAATTATTTCCCCATCTACGTTGTTGGGCCCATTGTAGGTGCTGTGGTTGCTGCACTTCTCTACCAGTATCTCATCAGCGAAGACACCACCCTCTGATCAACAGAGGACCCAAAAAAAACATTCAATCTTTTTTTATTTTTTTTTATTCTATTTTAATCACTTCTGATAATGGATGCAGGGAGAAACCACCCTACCAGTGTGGTCAATGACAACACCCTCATTTTCTAGTAAAGTCCTTTTCATTATGGTTCCGCCTTGAAAACCACCCAGATGTTTATCTGAGCGAATTATTCGATGACAGGGTATTATAATGGGAAAGGGATTAGTTGCCAGGGCATTTCCAACGGCTCGGGCGGCTTGTTTGTGGCCCACATGTGCTGCAATGAATTTATAGGTACTGACACATCCCCTCGGAATCAGGTAATCAGCAACCAGCACTCTCTTCTGGAAGGGTGGACACGTATCTAAATTTACCATATCCAGGGAAAACTTCACATCTTCTCCTTGAAGATACGCACTGATTTTTGCGGCAACAGCATCAATTTCCTTACAGGATGATGGTTTAGCCTTGGGGTTGATGTTGTTTACCTGTTCTATAGTAGAATAACCTGGTTTGGAAATGAGAACCCGGTTGATCTGGGGATGATCATCGACTATGGACCACAGAATTGCCACTGGCCCAAAGGGAGTTGTTTTTATGATTTTAGATTTCATATCCTTCTACATTCACTTTTTTTAGTTGGAATCATCAAAAGGGCTGTAAATGGTGATTGGGATCAGGGGTTATAGATTAATTTAACTCACCATATACTACTACCAACACTTGAAAAAGGTTATAATACCTTGTTTTCACCCTACAAACATTAAATAACACTGTTTCATTCTTAAAGGTTTTTATTCTCTACATCTGTCTATTTCACGCGTTTTTATTGCTGAAATTTTTTCAACCAACCTTCACAAAGATGCCCTGAATCCATTTTTATTGATGTAGGGAATACTTTCATCTGATAGGTATTCTATGCATCAGTATTGTCATATTTTAGCTGCACAGTACATTACAGCCCCTGATGATCTACCACCACGGGATATGAAGCTTCCATCCAAGCCTCCATACTCCCCAGCACACTACCCACATTTTGAAAACCTTTTCGAAGAAGATAACTGGCCACCATGGTGGATTTGTTCCCTGAATCACAGTATATAACAATTTCCTGATTTTTGGGGATATCATTCAATTGCTGTGGAACTAACCCTGCATATATATGATTTGAACCTTCAATGAAACCTTTTTCACGATCAACCAACTTACGGACATCTAATAGGTAAAAATCACCATCAAACTGCCGTTTCCTTAGTTCCTGTACAGTTTGAAGTTTTAAAGCTTCTGTTTCGTGTGCTTGAGTATACCAGGATGAAAATCCTCCGGAAAGATACCCATATAAGTTATCAAATCCTATGCGAAGTAGTGAGCGTTGCACAGCATCCCTGGCACAGTGGTGGTCGTCAACGATTATGATTGGATCCTGGTAGTTAAGAAACCACCCGGCAAAGACAGGCACAGACCCCCACCACATGTTCAGGCTACCCTTTATATGACCACCGCCGAAGCTGGTTGGTTTCCGGATGTCTAAAATCTGGAAGTCATTCATTTGTTGTTCCAGTTCTGACGGAGATAAGGGTCTTAGAGTAGGGACTCGGCCCACAATGGGAGCTCCATACTGATTCAACTCCTCCATCTTCCTGAAGTAAGGTGGGTAATACAATTCTTCTTCAGATTTTTGGCGTATAAATTCTTCTTTACTTAATTGAAGCTGAGGATTGGTTTTTATTTCATAGCCAGTAGTGGTATATTCTTGTTCCCTTATATCAGCGCCACAAACTGACCCTGCACCATGGGCTGGGCACAGGATCACGTGTTCACCCAGTGGAAATATTTTGGCGAACAAGCTATCGTAGAGTAACTCGGCCATATTAGGCCGGGATTTAATTCCGTAAAAGTCAACTCTTCCTGTTTCTCCTGTGAAGATCACGTCTCCTGTAAAAACCATCTGAACATCACTGCCGACACTTAAATCCCTAAGAACCAGAGATATGCTCTCTTTGGTGTGCCCAGGAGTTTCCAGAATCTCTAATTCCATGGTTCCCAATCGAAATTTGTCTTTCTCCTTAACTGGAGTTCCATAGGCAAAATCAAAGTGTTCGCCATGGAATATTTCACCGCCACTGGCCTTCTGAAGCTCCAGAGAACCAATAACGTAATCCTCATTGCGATGGGTCTCGAAGATGTAGCTTATTTGAAGATCATTTTCCCGGGCCAGATCCAAGTAGACCTCCACATCACGTCGAGGATCAATTACAGCTGCTTTTCCACCATCGGCTAGAAAGTAAGAGTGATGGGCTAGCCCCTCTGATTTTATCATACGAAAAATCAAGTTTTAACCACCTATATGATTACTAGAATTTCTAGGTTGATTATAATTTAATCAGGATTTGATTTAATTTTATCGATGGAAACTAAATAATTAAATCACCCCGGTACACATTATTTTTATCCAGAGATTAGGGGAGGTTCTCATGGAATACATTATCGAAACAAAGGACATCACCAAAAAATTCGATGATTTCACTGCAGTGGATTCTGTAAACCTTAAAATTCCTACAAACAGTGTTTATGGAGTTTTAGGACCAAATGGGGCGGGTAAGACAACTCTGATTTCCATGTTGTGCACCATACTACGCCCCACCCATGGATCGGCCACGGTGAATGGATATGATATCGTTAAGAATCCTAAGGAGGTAAGGGCCTCCATTGGGATTGTATTCCAATCCCGGGCACTGGATGATATTTTAACGGGCAGGGAACACTTGGAAATGCACGCTGCCCTCTACGGTGTCCCCAAGGATTTACGGGAAAAGCGTCTGGAGGAGGTGCTGGATCTGATAGCCCTGGGATCCAAGGTGGACGAATTCGTGAAAACCTACTCCGGTGGTATGAAGCGGAGGTTGGAAATTGGAAGGGGATTAATACACCATCCAAAAGTCTTGTTTCTGGATGAACCTACGCTTGGCCTTGATCCGCAGACCAGGGAAAGTATCTGGGAGTACATCCAAAGATTGAACCAGGAAGAGGAAGTCACGGTCCTCATGACCACCCACTACATGGAAGAGGCAGACAAGCTATGCGATGAGGTTGCCATCATCAACCAGGGAAACATCATCACCGCAGACTCACCCAGCAACCTTAAACGGGAGTTAAAAGCCGACACCATCACCATCAGGGTGGATAAAGCAGAAGAATTTTTAGAAAGGGCCAAGTCCCTGGCATTCGTAAAGGACATCTTCGAGGCCGACTCGGAAATAAAGATTATGGTGGAACGGGGGGACTATCTGGTGCCTGAAATAGTTAACTTCGCTAATCAACATAATATCTTCGTGAACTCCATTGAACTGGAACATCCTAACCTGGAAGACGTTTTCCTCAAATACACTGGAAGAACCATAGGTGAAGGAGGCAGATAAAAATGACGGAACTCGAGGGAATCTACACAATCTGGCTCCGTGAAAATAAAAGGTTCGTAAGGTACCGATCAAGGATCTTGACCTCGGTGGTCACACCCCTTTTATGGTTGCTTATCTTCGGCACGGGTCTGGGTTCAGCCGTCCGTTTTGGAGGTGTTGTGGGGGGATATAAGACCTTCATATACCCGGGAATCATAGGTCAGACCATTCTTTTCACCGCTGTATTTTCGGGGGTTTCAGTGATTATCGACCGCCAATACGGATTCCTTAAAGAGATATTGGTGGCACCTATTTCCAGGCCGGCAATTGTTTTCGGTAAAGCACTGGGAATAAGTACCACGGCCCTGATACAGGGCCTGATACTACTGTTACTATCCTTCGTGGTAGGTATCCAGATGACAATTGAAATATTTCTCCAGAGTGCAGTGGTCATTCTACTGATCTCCCTGGGTTTAGCTGGATTAGGACTGCTAATAGCCTCTTTCACCGATAGTATGGAAGGATTTAACCTCATCCTCAGCTTCATTGTACTCCCCATATTTTTACTAAGCGGAGCCCTGTTCCCGGTTACCAACCTGCCATCCTGGCTTCAGATAGCGGTGTACCTGGATCCTTTAACCTATGGGGTGGATGCCCTCCGAGCCATAATCCTGAAAACATCGGTTTTACCCCTCTATCTAAGCGTGGCAATTGTGAGTCTGTTTACAATTCTCATGGTCCTCACATCAGCTTTCATCTTCAGTCGGAGAGAACAGGAGTTAATGTAGCTTATTTTTCGGTTAAATAATTCCGGTAATTATATTTAAGAAAAATATTAAGTGGAATAATTAATATCCCCCGGACCAAGAGATAAAAAGAAGTGAAGCACTATTCCTGCAAGAAAATGTGTGTATTTAGGGCTGGTTTATCCTTCTTCCAGTGCAGCCACCTAAAGATCAGAGTAGAGATAAGCATAAGGGAAGTGAAAAGACCGCTGATAGCACAGTTACTGGAGACGTGTTCATCTGCAGCTTTTTGGCGAGGGGTATATCCAGTAAATGCTTAACTTGATCAACAAGGGTTATACACATACTAAGAAACATTTCCATAGCCTTTAATCCACTATATTCCAATAACAATGACAATAAAAGATTATTTCATGTTAATATTTACTGGAATCCTTTGAATAATTTTCTTGAAGTTGCTATTAATAATGGAATTCTGTGCAGATGATGATCATGGCGGCTGATAAGTATTATATCCATCAAATTATAAAGCGAATTCAAAGGATATATGATGATATAACAGAAACTCGAAATACGATATAACCAATGGTAATTGATCCTAACAATGGAGGATGCCTGATGCCTGATTGTCATAAATGTGGAACAAAAAACCCAGAAGGGGCCCAATTTTGCTCGAGGTGCGGTACCAAACTAACAATCTTTCCTCGACTGGAAAAAAAGTCCAGAAAACCAGAGAATAGCCATTCAGAATTGAAAATCCAAGTGATCCTGGCATTAATAGTCCTGATCTTGATCATAGTGGCTATTTTAATGTCATTCATCCCTGGAGTGGGCATTAAATTGTAAAGGGAAGATTATACCCAAGAATCATCCTTCATTCCTTACTTCTACTTACCCCCACCGAAATCTCACCCATACGGGAGCCCGGGGTGAACCCTTGTATATTTCATTTACTCTTATCTCAGCGGGTATAGGTAGGGATGTTATCAGGACCTCGGAGGCCACATCTCGTGGTAAGGGGATAGTAGGGGGGCTTGGATTTTCTTGGAGGATCTTCATTATGAACTTTTGTTCAGCTGAACTGTATCCGGTGCCTACTTTTCCAAAGTATTTTCCATCCTTCTCCATCAGGAGTGCTCCGAAGGGTATGCTGCCGGTGCTACGGGTGGCACCGATGATGTTAACATCAACTGTTTCATCTCTTTTGATTTTAATCCATTGACCAGTTCTTTTACCGGCTTCGTAGGGTGAAAACACATTTTTAAGGATGGTTCCTTCATAACCCTGGTTCAAGTACTCCCTAAAATGTTTTTCAACATCTATATTAGTCACTAAACGGAAAGGCATAACTTTTATCCGATTTGATGGCTTAATATGGGCTAAAAGTACTTTTTTTCTTTCTTTAAGGGGTTGGGTGGTGATATCCACTCCCTCCCATCGGAGTACGTCGAAAACATGGTAGGTGGATGGTATCTTCTGGGACAAGATTTTTATCTTAGTTTTATCTTCCACGTTACGCTTTAAAAGCTGACGGAAGCCTCCAGTCACGGTTAATTCCCCGTCCAGGACCCAGTCATCACCTTCAACTTTCAGGAGTGCAGTCACCACTTCCGGAAACTTCCTGGATACTTGCACATGTCTACGGGTCCACAGTCCAATTTTTTTGTCCTTTGCCTCGGCTAAAATTCTTTCCCCATCATATTTGGGTTCACTTATCCATACGCCCTCTAAATTCACATCTAAACTTTCCAGTTTAGCCAGCATGGGCTCTATCTTCATTTTCATCCACCATAGCCAGCATCTTATCTAACTCTGCTTCCAGAGAACGAGTTTCAGGAGCTTTTATTTCGGGTATTATTTCTTCTCCCAGAGCCTTCTTTTCGATAAGTTTCCGTAATTCCTTGCTGTATTTTTCTGAGTACTGGGTCCAGTCAAAGTTAAAGGTCATCTTCTCCACCACCTTCAAACCCTTTTCCAGCACCTCCGGGTCCACCTTGGCTTCCATGATCTCCACTTCTCCTAGGGATCGGATCTGTTCATGGTAGAGTATTTGTTTCAGGAGGAAACCCTCCTCGTAGGAGGTCAACATCCCCAGATATTCGTTGGACCTGGCCACCCAGCGCACTACCGCCACTTTTTTACTTCGTTCCATGGCTTTTTTCAGCATATGGAAGCCCTCTGCCACTCCTCCTTTTTTAGGAGATTCAGTTCCTATATAGAATGGTTTGCTGAGGGAAACTAGGGGTATCTCGTAGGATTCACAGAATCCCAGGATTTCCATGGTACGGGTGGTGAATGGATGTAGATTCTTGATCTCCTCCTCGCTAAACTGTATGCATTCCCCGGCGATATGGATGGCCCTAACAATATCCTGGGGTTTAAGTTCTTCCCCGTCTTTAGCACATACTTTTTTGTAACGAACCCGTCCACAATCTGTTTTATGCACCAGATGGAATTCTATGTGGAGATTTTCACTGGCTGCATATAGACGTATGGGTATAAAAATAGTTCCAAACTTCAAAGCCCCTGACCACATGGATCTCATAAGTCTACACCACACTTTTTTTTATATTAGATTTCCAATAAACCTTTCACACCATTTCCCCCCAAATGATTTCCCTAAAGTAGGAGGTGGGAATAGATTTCAAAATATCTAAAATAATAAAAAAATACCATTCTATAGGAGTTTTTCAGAAAAAAACCAGTGCTTAAGATGTAAGTAGAAGAACATTTGTTAATAAACAAACGGGGTAGGGAAAGGAAAAAAAATATCTGGATTACATTTTAATTTAAAGTAGGAGTCTTGTGTATGGATATAGATGTTGAAATATCGGTGAAAATAAACAATGCCCTAGGAAATAGGAATTTTGACCAGTAAAACTTGGTGTGGACGAGTTGAAGACAGATTTATAGCAGGATATGCCCTTTAAAACCAGATAAAAGCATGTCACTCTATTAAGTTGTAAAGAGTATCTCTTTCAGCTGGTAGTCTGCCAATTTCCTTAATAATTTGGGCCATCTCTTCTCGAGATAAATACTCGCCATGGGATGCACCAGCGGCTACCGAAATTTTATCCTCCATCATAGTGCCTCCCAGATCATTGGCTCCACAACAAAGCACCACTTGTGCCATTTTTGTACCCATCTTTATCCAGGAAGCCTGAATATTGGGCAGATCTCTGCCGAATACAACCCGGGCCAGGGCATGGAGTTTCAGATCATCCATACCATTGGCACCTTTAGAGGCATTACCCAGAAGATTGTTTTCATTGAGGAAAGTCAAGGGTACGAATTCGGTAAATCCACCGGTCTGTCGTTGTATATCTCTTAAAATGAGCAAATGGTCTATTCGATCCTCCCAGTTTTCCACTGTACCGTACATTATGGTGGAGGTGGTGGGGATTCCTAATTGATGAGCCTCAGTAATTATCTCCACCCACTGGGCAGTGGAAACTTTGTTGGGACATATTTGCTCCCTTACTGAGTCTACCAGAATTTCTGCGGCTGCACCAGTCAGCGTGTCCAAGCCAGCCTTCTTAAAAGCACTCAAAGCCTCTTTAGTACTTATTTCTGATGATTTAGCAGCATGATATACCTCTACCGGTGATAATCCATGAATTTTAATATCATAATTCGATTTTATGGATTTAAGAATATCTAGATAGTATTCCACGGTCATATGGGGTAATACGCCCCCAAATATGCATATTTCAACAGCTCCCACGTCTTTTGCTTCCTGAACACTACTCAAAATTTCATCAATGGTCATTTCGTACCCGATGTGGTTCCGGAATGAACAGAACCCGCATTCTATGATGCAACGATCGGTGATGTCGATGTTTCGATTGGCCACGAAGGTGACCTTGTCACCCACGATCTCTTGACGGAGCTGGTCAGCGGTGTTGAATAATTCAAAGGGATTTGATTTAACCAGCATTAAAGCGTCTTCACGGTTTATTTCTCCATCTAAGGAACGATCATAAATGTCAGTTTTCATGTGATGAACCTCTCTCTAGGGGACACATGGATATTATACATACCTTATTTTAAGATTTTGCTACTCCACTTCCAGGTGGTGATATCATGAAAATTAATAGCAATTAGGGGGGGGACTTCTGGGACTTTTTCCTCTTTTTAGAAATTAGTATAATGTATTGAATGGAGGAATTATGACAGGAGTCCCAGAAGTTGGGTACCTATTAACCAATAGGCAATTAATAGGTCTTTTTTATATGATAAATACCTTTCGATTTTTGGGGGAAGGAAAACCCTTCCTATGGCATGTGACGAATGATAACTACTTGCACAACTCAATGGTAGTTTAAGCAAATTTCCTAGAGCTCAATCTTTTTTCATCGTCACTGCTAGTTCAAGATTTTCATAAAATTGGGTGATGTAACCGTATTGAGTGCACTTAACACTTCCAATTACAGGAAAGAACATGGGGAGGGTGGTACCATTCATGCAGTCTTTTTCATCCTTTCTTTCATATAATCTATCCTCAATTAGTATCTTCTATCAATGGACACTCCTTTTTCACAGTCTATTCAAAACTCCTTACACTACAATACTAACATTAGATGATAGTGATAGTCGGAGATAAAACCACAACTATTCCTGAAGTTTGAAAGGTTCTGTGTGTATCTAAAAAATAGTTTATCAGTTTGTAAAGCTTCTATAAGTGTAAAAAATGATATTAAATGACTCATTTAGAATATGGTCTTAGGTGCAGCAACTATAAAAGTATACTTTGACAATAGAATTTTGTTGATAGGGGGATGTAAGTCTTATGGTTAAGCTGATTAAATCCACAGTCAAGTGTTACCGGAAAAAGACTAAAAAGACCGTGGGTGGTAAGAGGAAAACCTACGAGTACAACCAGTACCTGGTGCCCCTAAAAAGATCTGATCAACTGGAGTGTAGCCAGGATGTTTTCGTGGTTCCTGAAAATGAACTGGAGAAGATGCTTGATGAAGAAGGACAGCTGGTTGGGGATAAAAAAGAACTGCAGCGCCACGTTGATGCATATCAGAAGGAGTTAGATGAACTGGAATGGAAACATGGTGAATTATCCCGTTCTTACAAGGACTTAGTGGCTAAAAATACCAAAAATAATCAAGAAATACGTCGACTAACTGCTGAATTGGAAAATCTTCGTCTTAAAAATCAGGAACTGGAAAGTGATTTGGAAGTAGAAAGGGAGAACCATCAAGCACTGGAGGAAAAGTATCAACTAGAAGTGAAAAAAACCCAACTCCTTGAAGAAGAGCTATCCAAGCATAAAGGTGACTTTTGGACCGCTATAAAAAGTAAATTAGCCAGTAGGGAAGAAAAAAATCCTTAAAGAAAACTGGTGTCCTACTAAAACTTGTTATTCCGCCCTGACTAAAATCCACAGTATTTTTTTGCCATGATTATTGTTCATTACTTTTCATCTGCACCCACCCAACCTTTATAATATTTTTCATACCACTAATGTTAATAATGAACAGGATTAAGGAGCAAGTGAAAAACCATGAAGGATTCACATCCAACTTATCATCCCGATATAGCTAAGGTAATGATTATTGAGGGTCAGAATAACTTTCCCATATCCTGGCTAAACGTTCAGGGCTACTGTGAGTACAGCATCTACCTGGAAAATGTTAAGGGAATCAGAACGGCACCTACCCGGGCCATGAAAAGTGGAAGTAAGATCCACCATGTCTTGGAAGAGGAGTTTAAGAGGGGCGCGATCCCCACAACCATGGAAGAAATGATGGAAACATCCAAAACTACCGAAATATTTTCCAGAGAGTTATACGTGGAATCGGTCCACTACGGAATTCGAGGACTTATTGATGAGATATGGATGACTCCGGATGAGTTCATAATTATCGATGATAAACCGGGGGATATAGCATATCCTTCCCTAATAAACCAGGTTTTTGGTTACTGCCTAGCCTTTAAGGATAGATTTTGGGATGGGCGTAGAATAGTAGCATCCCTTCGTCAGAGCGACACTGGAGATATTTTTTGGCAGCAATACTTTGACGAAGAAGCTGAAAATCAGATAAAAAATATCGTTGACCAGATTCATCAGGCGCTGCTGTTTAATAGGGAGTTCATACCCACCAAAAATCCCAATAAATGCCGCAAGTGCCGATTCAACACTAAATGTGACCGTCGGGTTGAATCCTAACTGCAAGCTCCGATACCTTTAAATATGACGTTCAACTAAAAAGGGAGTGCTGTATTACCACAGCCTTTTTTATAAATTAGTCCCGTGGGGTAGTGGTAATCCTGCTGGGCTTTGGACCCGGCGACGGCGGTTCGACTCCGCTCGGGACTATTTCTTTTAAAGGGGATTTTTCATGGAAACCATACTTGTGGTAGGTGTTAACACCCGGGCTGTGGCTTGTTCCCTTAAGAAACTGGGTTACAAAGTTTATTCTGCAGATTACTTCGGAGTCACTGATCTGGAGAACTGCACCTATCTTTCGCGTTCAATTGTGAAACAAAGGGCAGGAGAATCGTGTGGCTATTTTAAAAAAGATTTTAACCCAGGGGATTTAAAGAAAAATGCTCTATCCTTAATGGATTGGGTGGACAAGGTGATTTGCCTGTCTGGTTGTTCCCCTTCCGATTTTCCCCCTGCAAAGATCTATGGGAATCCTTCGCCCTGGGATGATAAGGGCCTCCTGTACCATGCTTTAAAGGATGACTTTCTGCTGCCCTTAACTTATATGCCGGGGAGCATTGCGGAAGCTAGGGAGATCATACAACAGTACCCGGATAAAAAATTCATAATCAAACCAAAAAGTGGTGCCGGGGGATATGGAATTAGGGTGTGGGATGATCCTGAAAATTGGCCGGTGGACTGGCTACTGCAGGAACACATAATCGGTGATAACATAAGTGCATCAGTCCTCAGCACTGCAGAAGAGTCCAGAACCATCATCACCAGTCAGCAAATTATAGGGGCGGGTGAACTAGGACAGAAAGAACCCTTCGGATACACGGGCAACATCACCCCCTACTGTGGCCAAGCAAATATAGTGGAACTTGCTGAAATAGTAATAAACCGCCTGGGCTTGGTGGGATCGAACGGAGTGGATTTCATAGCAAAAAAGGGGGAAGTTTACGTAGTGGAGGTGAACCCCCGAATTCAGGGCACATTTGAGTGTGTGGAAAAATCATTGGGAATCAACATGGCAAAAGCCCATATAGAGGCTTGTAAGGGAAGAATAGTACCAATTCCCACACCCCAGAAATTCGCGGTTAAGATGGTAGTCCATGCCCAGGAAAGATCAAAAGCTGGAAGGATCAATTTCAGGGACGTCCATGATCTCCCCCTGGAGGGTGTAATAATAGAAGCCGGAGAACCAGCAGCCACCATCCTTAGCAGTGATAGCGTCATGGAAAATGCCATACATAAGGCCAATTTGGGTGTGACCAGTGTTTATGAAAATTTATCCCCCTATAATAAACCAATTATTAGTCCTTGAACCGTGGTGGGGGACAATCTACCTCACTAGGAACATGTACTGAGTTACAGTAGGTAATTTTTGGCGTATTATCCTCATTTCGGGTCGGTAGATGAAAATTTCATCCGCTGGACATTCTTCTCTTTCCAAGATCTTACACAAAATCCTGGTTTCCAGTTTGCCGGACACACGGGCCCCAGAAGCCATGGTGTCCATTTCGATGTAGATTGGTAGCTTCAAAATGTCCAGTTCAGAATCACTTAACATTGAAACAACAAATTCCAGCTCTTTCCTCTTAAAACGATGACGTGAACCATCCACGCCCATCACGTGGGGTTTATCTTCCGCAATAAGTTCAGATACTGCTTTTCTCTGCCGGGGAATATGCCGATTAAGATTAAGGATCTGTTTTTTCAACAGCCGATCCGATCGATCCTGGTCCAGTCTCATACAAACAATTTATTTAAAATGGTGGAGTATAATATCTTCTAGCGAATGGTAAGATGGGTGGTTAAATGGACATCGACATTGAACAGTGCCGTGAAAACGACAAGATAAAAGAGATCATTTCAAACAGTGGACTATCTATCAAACATATTAAGCTACTTTTAAGGCTATCTGATGCTATTTACATAAACGCCATCAATTACAACGTCGTTGTAGAAGATAATCGTTTTATAATACTTCTTATATCATCTAAACCTGAGAACCAGACAGGTGTGTTCAACACCATCTCCCTCACCAACGTATTATTCCGTCTGAAGGAAATGGAACGGGACCATGATGATCTAAGCACACGCTGTGAAGTTGAAGATAAGATGCTGAAGGTAACCATAGATCTTAAAACTTGACAAGCTTTTCATGATCTTGGTGTGAGCAAATGAGCCAATCCCAAAGGGGAGATTATGATGGAAGCTAACGATTATTATAAAAGAATAATGGAACTGGCGGACTTGGATGTGGAGGCCAAGACCATCGCCGAATCTCGTATGATACTGGAAGAACTTGAAGAAAGGGAAGTCCAACTAAAAGATCTGCATCTGGAACTAAAAAGAGACATCCGGTATGTGGAAGCCATTTATATTAAACGAAAAAGGGAACTTAACCAGGCATTTAACCAGGTGGATGACCTTCCAAAGAAACGTTTTGCAAAGAAAAAAGAGTCCCGGGTGGCGGTTTTGAAGAAATTAGAAAAGGAAAAGCAGGAAGTTATAGGTCCCTATTATCAGGTGTGTGACATGGCTGAACAACTTCTCTGTGAAATGGATGAAGCAAAAAAACCACTCCAGGACTTTGTAATAGACAAAATGGGGTTGTGAAAAATCAAAGTAAATTGAAAAAGCATTTCTATAATAAGGGTTAACTATCTATTATCGGTAAGAGGTGAGTATATCAATGGATTATTCATGGTACATTTTAGGGGTTATATTAGGCGGTTTCGTACTGGTAAATATCCTGATACAGATTTTAAACCGAAACCCTGCTGAGTAGCTTAAGATCAAGTTTTACTTATTCTATTTTTTTCCAACACAGAAAGCCTTTTTTTAAAAAATAAATTTACCATTAAATATATGGCCTATTTGGGACAAGCTATCCTCACACCAAACCCAGCACCCTTAAAATAAATATTATGGTTCCAATTACTATTAAAATGGTAGTCAGGATCAGGGCCCCTGAGATCAGCATGAAGACTTTGGCCATCTTATCCGGGTCTTTTTTTATTTCTTCCCAGTCAGATTTCCATAAAAAACTTATGTCCAATTGATTTCACCACAAAAGAATTAACTTTACCAAAACCATAAAATAAAAAAAATATTGGGCAGTAAATTTTATTCCTTCCAGCGGCCGGTTAGTTTTACTGGAAGAAGTATTAAAATACCCAATAGGTCGTCTTTTTCAATTTTGCAATCAAGAGCTGCTGCGAACTGGGCATGATCAGCGGTTCGATCCATGGATATGGGTAGATATGTTTCTTCACCAACAGCCATGGCATGTCCATATTTATTGGCGGCATAGGCGCTGATAAGGGATATATGTTTGGCGTTGATGGAGATCTTCTTGATCTTCACCGACTTTATCTGACCGGCCTTGAATTCCCGGTCTTCATCGGCAATAATTGCACGAACTTTCCCGGATATGGTGCCTATCTGAAAATCAATAGGTGGTTTCTCGTGATCGTGCATCTCCCTTTTAACCTGATCCAGGCGAGTTATTATTCTAACCATTGGCTACCTCCGTTTCTTCCATGGTTTTTTTGATCATCTTAAGACGTACAAAGTTCTCCCGCTCCATCTCTTCCAGGCGCATCTCAATGTACTTAACAGTGTTTTCCAGTCGGGGAATAATGATATGCTCCAGGGCATTAACCCTTCTTTTAGTTGACTCTATTTCACCTGCCAAGAGTAGGATGGTTTTTTCGATCTCTCCCAATTCAATTATGAGTTGGATGGATTCTTCGAACTTCTTGGCAGCTTCATCCAGTTTAACTGATGTGTCCATAAACCCATAGCCACGCTCCACAATGGTGCGCTGGGCAGTTTCTGATTCGATCAGTGGCACCACAACCCCCATCACACTTCGAGAGTCAATATCCACATCTACTGACTCAGTAACAGACATGGCGGCCTTTTTTACAGCTAAATCACCCATTATAATCTGGGCAGCAGTGAGATCCTGATAGGCTTCCTGCAACTTCTGGGACACATTATCTCGGGATCCCTTAACCCTCTCCAGGATGTTGAAAAACTCCATTATCAGGGCATTCCTTTTCTCTTTAAGGAGACTGTATCCCTTCACTGCGAGTTTTTCACGCTGTTTTAATTTCAGAAGCTCCATCCGTGTGGGATTGACTCCTTCTATCATTTCTTGTGCCATTTTATCCCTCTATAAAAAGGTAGATTGGGTTATTTATGGTCAGGGTGGTACTTGGGAATGTGCTCAGCACGTACCCGTTTAAGTTCGGTTTCGGGTAGCAGGCTCATCAACTCCCAACCAAGGTTTAATGTCTCCTGGATGGAACGGTCTTCGTCCTTGCTCTGGGTAATGAACTTACCTTCAAAATCATCGGCGAAGGCCAGGAACTTTCGATCCCGTTCGGTCAGGGCTTCTTCACCCACCACGGCCATTAAATCTCTTAGGTCACGTCCTTCAGCATATGCTGAGTACAGTTGGTCTGAAACACCACTGTGATCTTCTCTGGTTTGTCCTTCACCAATTCCACCACTCATCAGTCTGGAGAGTGATGGTAACACATCTACTGGTGGGTAGATACCTTTACGGTGCAAGTCCCTGGAGAGCACGATCTGGCCCTCGGTAATGTAACCGGTAAGGTCAGGGATGGGGTGCGTGATGTCGTCCTGGGGCATAACCAGAATCGGCATCTGGGTGATGGAACCTTCCTTACCCACTATCCGGCCTGCCCGCTCGTAGATACTAGACAAATCAGTGTACATGTAACCCGGGTATCCTCTTCTTCCCGGCACTTCATCCCGGGCTGCAGAGATCTC
The DNA here is from genome assembly GCA_029556335.1 of Methanobacteriota archaeon. Classification (GTDB taxonomy): domain Archaea; phylum Methanobacteriota; class Methanobacteria; order Methanobacteriales; family Methanobacteriaceae; genus Methanobacterium. The sequence continues at coordinate 20,398 of JAKQFA010000037.1, read as the reverse complement.
CCGCAGTGCTTCAGCGTAGTTGGTCATGTCAGTGAGGATAACAAGGACGTGCATGTTATGTTCGAATGCAAAGTACTCAGCAGTGGTGAGGGCCATACGGGGGGTGATGATCCTTTCGATGGCAGGGTCGTCTGCCAGGTTCATGAACACGGTAACCCTCTCCAGGGCTCCGGTGCGCTCGAAATCCCGCATGAAGTAGTTGGCTTCCTCGTGGGTAATACCCATGGCTGCGAATATAACTGAAAACTCGGATTCTTCTGCCAGTACCTTGGCCTGCCTGGCTATCTGGGCAGCCAGGTCGTTGTGTGGCAAACCAGACCCCGAGAAAATGGGCAACTTCTGCCCCCTTACCAGGGTATTCATCCCGTCAATGGTTGATATACCGGTCTGGATGAACTCTGCAGGAAATTCCCGGGCAGATGGGTTCATGGGGCTTCCGTTAATGTCCAGTTCCTTTTCGGGTATGATTTCAGGACCGCCGTCTATGGGGTTACCCGTTCCACTGAAAACACGTCCCAGCATGTCCAGTGAAACCCCGATACGGGCAGTTTCACCTGTGAACCGTACCTTGGTGGTGGCGGTGTTAAGGTCACTGGTTCCCTCGAAGACCTGAACCACAGCTATATCACCCTTAACTTCCAGGACCTGTCCCCTTCTCATTTCACCATTGGGTGTTTCAATATCCACTATTTCACTGTAAGCAACGCCTTCCACACCTTCCACAATCATCAGTGGCCCGGCTACCTCGGAAACAGTTGTATATTCCCTGGTTTTGATATTGGCCTTCATCTTCATACCTCACTTGTCTGTTTAACTATCTTATCCTGGATTTCTTTAACTCTTTCGTCAAATTCAGCTTCAGGGATAAATTTCATCCTTCCAACATCCTCCTTAACGGATAATGCGGTAAGATCAGCCGATGCTGCCCCCCTTTCCAGAGCTGCAGTGGCATGTTCCTGGAACATGATAATGGTTTTGAGCATCTGGTACTGTTTTGATGGGGAACAGTAGGTATCTACTTCGTGGTAGGCGTTCTGTTGCAGGAAGTCCTCCCGGATCATACGGGTACTTTCCAGGGTAATCCTTTCCCGGTCAGGGAGAGCATCAGGCCCTACCAGTTGTACGATTTCCTGGAGTTCAGATTCCTTCTGCAGAAGAACCATGGCTTCATCCCTGGTTTTTCTCCAGTCTTCACCTACGGAACCATCCCACCATCCTTCTACACTGTCCACGTAAAGGGAGTAGCTTTGCAACCAGTCGATGGATGGAAAGTGCCTTTTGTCTGCCAGTGATGCGTCCAATGCCCAGAATACCTTACAGATACGGAGGGTGTTCTGAGTCACTGGTTCAGACAGGTCACCACCTGGCGGGGATACAGCTCCCACAACACTGACCGAAGCGGTTTTATCTTCAGTACCTACCGTGGTAACCCGGCCGGCTCGTTCATAGAACTGGGCAAGACGAGATGCCAGATAGGCAGGGTATCCTTCTTCCCCAGGCATCTCTTCCAATCTTCCTGAGATCTCCCTCATGGCCTCGGCCCAGCGGGAGGTGGAGTCGGCCATTAGGGCCACGTCGTATCCCATATCACGGAAGTATTCGGCGATGGTGATCCCGGTGTACACACATGCTTCCCTGGCTGCCACTGGCATGTTAGAAGTGTTAGCTATAAGTACGGTACGATCCATGAGTGGTTTACCAGTTTTCGGGTCTTCAAGCTCCGGAAATTCCTTCAGAACCTCAGTCATCTCGTTACCCCTTTCACCACAACCCACATAGACGATGATATCAGCATCAGCCCATTTAGCCAACTGTTGCTGGGTTACAGTTTTACCAGACCCAAATGGTCCGGGTATAGCGGCGGTTCCACCTTTAGCCACTGGGAAGAAGGTGTCCTGGGCTCTCTGCCCGGTTATGAGTGGTATGTCAGGATCTAACTTGTCCTTGTAGGGCCTTCCCACCCTAACGGCCCATTTCTGCATCATCTGAATTTTAACAGGCCCTTTATTGGTATCAACTTCGGCAATATCCTCTTCTACAGTGTAATTGCCTTCAGAAGCTATGTTTTTCAGGACACCGGATATATTCGGGGGGATCATTATCTTCTGGGTCACAGCAGAGGTTTCCTGCACTTCCCCTATTATGTCCCCACCTTTAACTTCGGCACCAGAGGTGACTAATGGTTTGAAGGTCCATTTCTTGTCCTTGGGTATGGATGGAACATCCACTCCCCTCTCAATGTAGTCACCAGTTTTGATCTTGATGGTTTCCAGTGGTCTCTGGATACCGTCAAATATGGAACCAATAATTCCGGGCCCCAATTCAACTGATAGAGGTCCTCCAGTAGGCTCTACTACTTCTCCGGGCTTCATTCCGGCTGTTTCTTCGTAAACCTGGATGGTGGCGGTGTCACCTTCAAGTTCGATTATCTCACCAATGAGCTTATCTTCACCAACCTTCACCATCTCGTACATCTGAGTACCTCTCATACCATCGGCGGTAATCACAGGCCCCGCAATCTTTATTATCTTTCCTTCGGCAGTCATTCTACCATCTCAACCCCAATTACTCGTTTAATAAGCTCTCGGATAGGATCAGATTCCCTATCTATCGAGCCGGTTTTATCTGGTATTTCAATTATCATGGGCAGTGCATCTTCACTGCTCATCTTATCTATCGTAGCTCTATGATAGTCTCCAATTTTCTCGGTGGTTATTATTATGGAATACTCTTTTCTGAGTTCCTCCAGCTTTTCTCCTGCTTCTTCCATGTTATCTACAGGAAACCCATCTTTAATTCCTCCCAGCATGAAACCGGTAACCGTGTCCGGATCTGCCATAACTGCAATTGTTGATTTCATAGTAACATCTCCTTAATCTGGGCAGGAGAAAATCCTTCTTCCCTTTTTCCACGGGCGATGATCTTCAGGTTTTTTATTTCCCTTTCTTTTCTACTTAGAAAACCGATCATGGGCCCGATTCCAAACTGATTCTTCAAAGATATTTTTTGGGCAGTATCATCCACGTGGTTGTCAAGGGCGGTTTCAAAGGCGGATATGGAACCACTATCGTTGTAATCAGCCATAGCATCTGATAGTAGGGTGGAATAATCAGTTCCTTCCAGGCCACTAACCACTCCAGATACATCTTCTGCTTCCATAAGGTCCTTAAGTTTCCACTCCCTAATCTGGTAACCATCACTGATCATGTAGGGTTCAATATCCTCATACTTCAATCCATCAACCTTGGCCCTTAGGATGATTTTTAGGTTAGTACTGTCCACCAAATCTCCGACGTAATTTTTTAAGTAGGAAGTGTTATCATCTTCTGGTGTAGCCACCGTCCTTAGAAGGTTCTCCAGGAGATACTTATCCAGTGAGGATTCTAATGGTAACAGCATCCCGGTTTCCTGGTAGATTGGAATGGCGTCTTCCATAATCTGGGGATATTCTGTTCCTTCCAGTGTGTTTATCACTTCGTTGATGTTATCCGCATCAATTAAGGCATCCAGCTTGTCGGTAAGTTCACCAAATGGAACCACCAAGTCCATGGTTTCTTCTGCACTTAAACCTGCTTCTTTGGCGATTATTATGCTTTTTAAATTCCGGATATCCCATTTTTTTAGTAAAAACTTAAAAGAGTCTCTGCTGTTTTCTGGAGATATCCTGGCTACTAAGTCATAATTTTCGGCAAGTTGGATGTCTAAAGCCTTTTCTAAGGGGTACTGGTCGATATATTTTGCGTAATCAGGATATCCGCGTAGGTAGTTTTTTACCTCTTCCAGGTTCCCGGATTCAATGATCTCTGAAAACTGTTTTTCGCTGAATATCCGCCCCATTCTGGCTCTAACCCTGGCGTTGGGATAGGTGTAGGGGAACATACTCAGAACGGGTTTGATGGTAGATACAACCACTATCAAACCAAATATAGCCAGTATCAGAAACATGACTGCTAGAAAAGCTTCCATAGAGGGGAATCCCAGACCAGTTACTAGTGTAGTAATGTCTTCTGCCATGTGTGATCTCCCCTACGATTGGAACAGTATACCAGCAACTTCAGATCTCAATGACTTTTTAAACCGGAGCATCCTAGCTTCGATGGTGTTGTTAACCTCTATCTCACCATTTTTGGTTTTAACAATGGCCCCACCCATGTTGAGAATGTTCTCTCCCATCTCTAACTTGGTAGCTGCACCTGACTCTTCGCTGATGGATTTCTCAATGGCAGGTATAGAACTGGATATTTTAGTTTCATCTTCCTTTTTAACCAGAACTACTAAATTACCTCCACCTATTTCTACACCAGCTTCGGTTATAACTTTTTCAAGAGATGCCTTGTATTCAGGTGCATCTGAGGAAGCGATCCTTTTCAACTTTTCTTCAGCCTTCTGGAAAGCTTCTTCAATTATTTTTTCTCTAGCCTCAAGTTCCATTCTCCGGGAGTTCATCTTAGCTTCTGAGATAATCTGCTGGTACCTCATTTGGGACTGTTTTTCAGCGTTTTCTAAGATTCTTTCCTTCTCTAAAACTGCTTGACCTTCGCCTTCTTTGAGAATGGATATGCTTTTATTTTCAGCTTCTTCTATTATTGATTCGGCTTTAATCTGAGCATCAGACATTATACTTGAGACTATCTTATCTGCCCCACTCATGTCCATCATCCCAGAATTCCGCCGAATACCATGAGCAATATGGCAATCAAGAACCCGTAGATAGCCTGGGTCTCTGATAGAGCGGTAAATATGATACCCCTGGCAAACATGTCTTCATTTTCGACTACCGCCCCTACAGCGGATGATGCGGTGATACCTTGACCCATTCCAGAGCCAAGACCAGCAAATCCTATTGCTGCACCAGCTCCTATTGCTACCAGCCCTAAAGATGCAGGCAGTACCTTTCCAGCCATAATCGTGAAAACCATAATCAATATGGCAATTAGAAAACCATAAATAGCCTGGGTTTCGGGCAATGCTGTGAAGATAATACCTCTGGCGAACATATCTTCATCTTCTGCCACAGCACCTACACTTCCTGCTGCTGCTATTCCCTGCCCTAAACCTGATCCTAATCCAGCGAATCCTACGGCCATACCTGCACCGATTGCTGCTAATGCTGTTCCTAAAGCTATTTCTACCATTTTATTTACCTCCTAAATCAGTATACTTTCTTTTGGCTCTGAAGGCCCTAAACTTCTGACTTCCTCCCATATAAAATTGAGCGAAAAACTCAACGTAGTGCAAACGTAGTGAATTTATAAATGCACCTAGCGTCTGGAAGGCACCGTTTGCAATTTGCCCTCCAATAAATACAATTGGTGCCAGTACTATTCCAATAACGGGAATCATATCCGCCACAATTCCGGTTAGAATGTTAACGGTGGTGGCTATACCTCCCGTGGAAAGACATAATGCCAGGAGCCTGGCATATGAAAGGACGTTTCCCAGGAAACCTGACATATCCATCAGTCCAAAAAGACCGTTGAAATAAATCAGCATGAGTATGCTTAAAACCAGGATTCCTACTCCAGAATAAAGTAATAATCCCATTCCGAAGAGGTATCCTATGGCCAGTAACACCACGCCGAGTTCAAGGACGAACCACACAATCTGAGCTCCTAGTGCTTCCCGAACTTCGCCTCGGATTATGTTGTTGTAGGCACCAAATACCAAGCCCATGTTAATGTGGATCACACCCACAATCAACGCGATTATGAGGATGTTCTCCGGGTGTACGAAGGAGTTTATGGATTGGATGGTGGTGGGAAGCATGGCACTTGGATCACCAAATATCCACCGGGGTATGAAGTCTCCAATTAAACTGTTGGTTACAAGTCCCAGGATAATGGCCCACACACCACAAGCCACCATAATCAGGCCCAGATTAGCCCAAGTTTTGCTGTTTCTCCCCATGCCACGGTAGATAATATAACCTATAAGGGCATCCACTATCCCGTAACCAGTTTCAGTTAAACAGAAACCGAAGAAAAAGGGGAACACAATGGCCATGAGGATGGTGGGGTCAATCTCCCGGTAATCTGGAGGAGAATACATGTGCACAAACATCTCATAGGGTTTGGCAAAACGGGGGTTATCAAGATGTACTGGAACTTTATCAGTGTTTACATCCGGATCAGAAACATCAACAATGGAATGACCTTCAGTTGAAGTTTCGATAGTTGATAGGGTATCATTTAATTTTTTCTCAGTCACCCAACCTTCAAACATGACAGTATTTTTGGTTTCACCAAAGGATGAGAAGATTTCACTTCTCTGTTTCTGTATTTCTAATTGTTCCTTGAGACATTGAAGTTTACCAACCCATTCCCCACTTATCATTGCCAGATCGTCTAAAACAGATTCTTTTTCCTGTTTTATGGATTCTATCTCATTTTTTGATTGTTCTATAATATCACTGGGTTTACCTGATAAGCCTGAAACTTCTAATCTTTCAAACTCCAGCTTACGCAGTTGACTTAAAACTTCGTCGGCATGTTCCTTCAAGGTCAGGACAACTAAAATTTTGTAGTTTTTCAGTTCAGTATCCTGGTCAAAAACCATTATTTCATCGGGCAGATCTTTTCCTTTAAAGGTATCATAGGATTCTGAAGATATTTTCCCGGCAAAATAAGACACATAATCAGATTCTCCCAGAAGTGAGAGATCGATATCAAAATTTATAAGGTTTTGGGAAACTTTTAGTGCATTTTCCACTTCTGACTTTCTGATGTCAAGTTGGTTTAACTTTTCCTCGAGGGGTCTGGTCTTGGAACCCACATCCTCCAGGATGTTTTCGGTATCGTCAATGAGATCCTGAACCCCCAAGATCTCTACATTCATCTTCTCGATGGGTGGTGGATTAACAAAACCTTTAACCATGGGTAAAATCCCTTTTTCCTTTCTTTCCATGGATTTCAGGAAATCCAAGGCTCCGGTGGTCTTCATCAGAAGTGAAGATATTTTCCCTGTGAAAGGAGAGGCTCCCGAAGGTTTGAGAATTTGCCTCCACTCTGCATCCTGTTGTATTCGCTCAGATATGTCCTCTATTTGGACCAAGCCCGCTTCGTGAAGTGAATCCACTGCAGAATCAGCGTACTTGTCTAAGGTGATTATCTTGAGCTTTTTCATCCTTGCCGGCTTGAACATGGTACTCACGTTACAATATACTTTTAACAATGACTTCTGCAGCTTCGTCAACCATACCGGTAGCTTTATTTTTAGTCTGCTCTACTTTTTCACCAGTTTCACGGTTTATGTGGTACGCTTCCTTTTTGGCGCTGGTTTCGGCTTCAAACAAAATTTTCTCTGCTTCACTGTTTGCCTGTTCTCGGGCTGCTTCAATAGTTTCAATGGTCTTTGATTTGGATTCTTCGATAATCTCTGACGATTTAACTTTAGCATCTTCTATGAGTTTATCAGAGGCATTTTCGGCCTTTTTAATGGTAGTGATAGCTTCAGATATTGTTGTCATTTAAATCACCCTATTATGACTATGATAAACGGAATTCTATTTTGAGTTATATTTATGATTTGCTATTTATTTTTCCGGGAAAAAACAGGAATTTTCTAGCACAAAAAATACTTTTAATCATTCATTAAAATGTCATCTGATTTTTTGCTTTCCGGACCATCATAATAAATCTCTTCAATCTCAAATAGCTTTCTAAAAGGAGTTTCTCTGACTTTTTCCTCATTAACATGGGCAACCAGTGCTGGAATTCTTCCAATCATGAATATACCAGTTCCTAACTCCCATCCAAAACCTAAATCTGAAAGTATTCCGGCATTGGCTCCATCAATATTTATACGAATGCCCTTGGTTTCGAAGAGTATTTCCTGAATTTTTAGGGCTAACTCAGTGTGAATTCCAAAACAGTTGTACTTAATGGCCATATCAATGAGTTTTGGTGGTCTGGGATCTTGTTGGTGGAATCGGTGTCCAAATCCTGGGATTTTTTCACCCTTACTCTGGTGTTGTTCCACTACCAGGTGGGCTGCCCTTTGCACCTGGTCATCACTTTCTAAATCAGTCCCATCTATCTCCACACCCTTCAAAGCATCCTGTAAAATTTTCATGGAAAGTTTTAAAGCCCCAGCATGATGTTTGCCGAAGGATAAAAGCCCACCTGCCACACAGGAGCTCATGGAAGATCCAGTAGAAGCCATCAATCGGGCTACCTGGGTGCTGGGGGGAGTGACTCCATGATCACATAAAGAAACCAGAACGGACTGCAACATTTTGGACTGATTTTTCTTTGGCATTTCACCCTTCAAAAGCAGATAAACCATCTCAGAGAAGGACATATTTTCTATGAGATCTTCCTGGAGAAATCCCCGGGTCGTGATTTGATTGGGTGACACCTGGGAAATGGAAGTCTTCCACTTCGGCTTAGCGATTTTAATAAGATTTTCCACAGATTCTCTTCCAATTGCCATTATATTCACTCCAATAGATCCGGTGGTAAATACACCCATGACCTGCGGGGCTCCACAGAACAGCAGGGCCGCATACATACTATTCGAACCCCACTGGCCCGTTGCGGACCAACAAGTACCAGGCTTCCCAAGGCAGTTATGGTTCCACCCAATCCCAGGGAGCCAATTCCGGACTGGTTGAGGGATTCAGTTATACCTATTTCTAACTCTGATGGCTGGTCAAGCCTCCGGTTTGCCATTGCCTTGAGCATTAAAGATGAAGCTTCATAATGAGTTCTACCAATGCCAACTGCCGGGATGATGGGGGTGCACCCCAGCTTAGGTATCTCTGATCTCATCCATGTTACCACTTCCTTAAAAAGATTTCTATGATCCCTCTTGTGAAAGACGCTTCGAGTAAGGGCCCTTATCTCTGATCCACCACCCAGCATCAATATATTGATTTTGACACCTTCAGTATTTACACTGTCAACTAAGAATCCTGGAGGAACCAGTTTTCTGGAGTCAATACTCAGGCCCTGGGTCTGCTCTATTCTTTCAACAGCATCTCCTTGCACAGCCATGGGTCTACCTGGGAGTTTTAAAAGACCTTCACTTATCCCTTCCTTAATTTGGATAAGGAAATTTGGTGGAATAGGTGTATCATGCCCTATCTCAACTAGAACGTGTGGCACACCGGTGTCATCACAGAGGGGTACTTTATTTTTCTTTGCCACCAGAGCATTTTCTAGCATGATCTCCAAGACCCATTGGGCCCGGGGGTTTTCTTCCCTTTCCAATGCATTCTGGTAGGCACTCAGTTGATCATCCCGAAAACTGGTACTAGCCTCTATAACGGCGTTTTTAACCAACTCCACCACATTGATCTCCATAAAATCGTCCTCGATGGTAGTTATTATAGTTAATCTTTTATTCGTTCAGGAATGGCCAGATATCTACTTCCCACTTTAGATTTTATCGCATCTGGATAATAACGGTTGATCATGTCCTGAACCAGGCGCACCTGCCGGACACGTTCGCCAGCCTGGCTGGGGGTGGTATCCCAACCATGATGGGAAGCAACTGCTCCACCTGTCTTCAAATATACTGGAGACGCGCTTTTTATAATATCTGGAACCTCATAATGCCTTATAAATCCTCCAGAGGATTTGGGGTTTTCGGTGTGTATATCAAGGGAGATGTCAATGACTTGCCGGATCTCATTCATCATGTTCAATGATAAGTCTCGCACCGGATTAAAGGAATTTGCCCCTATATTCTGCATTAAAAGAGCAGATGCAGGATTTCCATGGCCAGTGTGGGCAGAAATCTTGAAATGAACATTGGAGGGAAGTATTCCATCGCTACGCATCTTTGATAGCACCCACAGCAGGCCCTCATCGTACAGGACGATCCCCCTAACTCCCAGATGCACCGCCCGCTTAACATCCTCTATGGCGTACAACAAATTCTGGTAACCCCGCAGACGGTACCCAATCCTGGCCCCCTCTTGGGTCTGGGCTGAAGCACTGGTATCATATGTAGCCCGGGGTCCAACACTTAAAAACAGTTCTAAACCAGCATCTAGGGCTAAATCAGTCATTTCCAGTATTTCCTGGTCAGTAAGTAACATTATACCTTTAGTCTGAGTCACACGATGAATTTGAACCTCGTAGTGGTCTAGAGCATCAATCAAACTTGCCAGTGCCACTGGTTTTTGGATTCCCGGCACTTCAAAACGGTACTGGCCACCATCCTCAAAGAGCTTAGAAGAATCTGATGAGCTATTATCATCAATATTTATACCAATATCCTTCAAATAATCCACTGTGTTCATTAAACCACCTTTAAATCTTCTTTACCCTAATTCAGCAGTATATTCATTAGATCTCTAGCACGATATGAATCCATCTTTTTAATTATACCCAGGGTATCCTCATCAAATTTTGGATTCAACCTCTGAAATTTAGATAGAAGATCATCCCAACTGAAGGGCTTTTCCGGTTCTCCTCGAGGTAAATAAACTGTATGTTTAAATGAACCTTTATTTGTATTTATAATCACTCTGGATGGTCTTTTCCCCGGATAAAGTGCTTCAAATTCTGAATTACACTTCACAGACACCTTGGATGCTAAACTCAATACTTCACTGTTAGTGTAAAGCCCATGAGGATCTAGATGTCCCTGTGAAAGGGCCAGGGCCAGCGCGACTGGTAAACTCTGTCTGATGGCCTCTGAACTCTGTGGAATGTAGTCCTGGTGTTCTGCTGCTACTTGGTAAGTTTTAACTTCCAATTCAACAACATCATGGGGATTTATTTTATATTTCCTAAGTAGATAGAACGTAGCGTCTAAAGCCGAGTGTAAATGTCTGCACACTGGATAATTCTTGAAGTAAACTCCCATTATATGGTAATGGGAATCAAGTATTGTTCCCCATTCGCTTTGCTGGGTATCAACCTGGCACATGGCTTTCAAAAAACCTTCCCGTCCCTCCAATATGCTGGGTGCTCCTGTGAATCCTTTCTGTGCTAGTAGTGCTGAAAATACTCCGGAATGAGCTGCCCGGCCAGGATGCAAATGTTTTGCCATGCTGCCGGAATGGTTGGACTCCAGTAAACCTGCTGCCTGGGTGCCGGCCAGACCTAAACAATTTATAATTTCTTCTTCCGACAGATTTAACACTTTACTGGCTGCTGCCGCTGCCCCAAATGTTCCACAAGTCCCGGTACTGTGAAATCCCCTGTTTCTGTGGCTGGGATTAACCATCATGCCCAGTGATATTGCTACCTGGTATCCCAGGATCAGGGCTTCTAGAAGCTCAATTCCACTTACCCCAACGGATTCAGCCAGTGATAGGGCAGCCGGTATCACACAGGCACCGGGGTGCAATTGGGCCAGGCGATGTCCATCATCTAGATCTAGGCTATGGGCAGACACGCCATTAATTAGACAGGCCTCCAGGGCGCTGGTTTTTGGGCCGCCAATAACCGTGGACGAGCCCCTGGAACTGATGGTACTTCGCATCACCTGACCACTGCGGGTCCTTGAGCCAGCAATGGAAACCCCTAAAAAATCTAGAAAACACAGTTTTGCTTGTTTTACAACTTCTGAGGGAAAGTCTCTATACCCAGTATAATGAATGAAATGGGCCAGTTTCTCAGTGATCATATTATATTATCCTAGGGATAGCAACGATGATGATAAACTTTTTGATATCAAGGTAACTAGAAATTCAGATTAGATTTTGAATTGGGCCACTTCAAGTCAGGTAGACACGATGAGGCCCATAAACTGCAGTTGAAAACAGAATTCCTCTAAAAATTAGTAGAAGATGGGTGTGGGCTGGTTACTCAGACAAGCACAGGGTAGTGTCATTTATGTCTCTGGATTCGGATCAGGGGCTTGCTTAAGTGTCTTCTTGCAGATGGCGGAACTTCATAGTATCCTTTTTCCAGGTTTCTCTGTACTTCCATCTTTTCTTTTGGGACATCAGTTATCCTATCACTGCAACGGGGACATTTATATCCTTTATCTTTCCCAGCCGACTTCATGCGCTTACCACACTTGCAACGGGGATTAAGGTACCGGTACTGTGGCTCCAAATGAAGAATTTGAATTTTCTCCACATTTAAAGTTCCTTTATCTCCAATTCCTCCATAAACAATAAGATCATCACCAGGAGCAAGTCCACGTACTGTATCCCGGAATCCCTTAGTGGGTTCGTAGGCTGCACATTCTATCTCTCCGGATTTGTCTTTCAAGTTAAAAATAACGTGTCCCCCTTCGATTACGTAGGGGGTGCTGTTAACTTCACCTGCTACCCGGTAACATTGATACTGTTCCATTCCAGCAATGCCATCAGTATTTTGGAGGTGCATGTCAGTGTGTTGGTTGCTTAAAAACACCATAAACCGTTCAATTGGTTCCTCAGATTTTACCAGGTTATGAGCCCTATACACAGCCTCTTTACTCTCTCCTCTAATCCCATAAAGCACAGGACATGGTGTGTGGGGTGTGATGGTTATATGGTCCTCATACAAGTTATCAAAGGTAGAAGGATAAGTGGCACGATCCATCAAACGCACTGAATCCTCATTTACTCTACGGACTTTACCGTAGTTATGAACTTCCCGGTATGCAATTAATTCATAGGTTTTATCTATTAATGGACATCCAATGGCAGCTAAAGCCCCAATCACTCCCCTACCATTTTTATATTTAAACACTTCTGCTTCAATCTTTTGGGCGAGTTTCTCTGCCTCTTCCAGGGTAACCATAGACTGCACAGTCCGTAACGAATATTCCTGCAGATCTTCGGTGATGGGGCCATGGTAAAACACCACTCCCGGGTTGGTGGAGGGGTCGTCCATCTGTGAATACTCTTCCACCGTAGCTAAAACTATCTTTTTAACTCTTTCAACCACCCCAGCACCATCCAAAACTACACTGAAGGATACCGCACCATTTCCTCTGGTTTTATAGGGTGCAAATGGGTTGAGACGTATCAGGCGAGCTTCTCCTCTTATGGTCATACCACAAGCTTTAAGTCTCTCCAGAACCACAGCACATACATAAGTGGTACACATTCCACTGCTGGAATCTGTGTCATCAAAACCCACATGTAATATATTGTTGTACATTGCATCACCGGGGTGATCATCTGCCACATGCGAACCTCCCAGTGCACCGGGAAGAACTACTGTTAGACATCACTAAGACATTGACCAACCATGGTTTTGAAACTTCTAATATATATGATAGGAGTTGCTTTGACCTGGTTGCCCGACGAGAATTAATACTTCTTTTAATGAAGGTTTTGGTAAATGTGGATGGTTTTAGCATGGAACAAGCCCGGGAAATAAAGATGGTGGCCAACACCCTCCTGGCATCACCACTGGTGGTGGGGGCAAAATCTAAAAACGAGTACCTGGAAGAAGATGTGGTCTATGAGCGTCATGGCATCCCTGTTATTGGAATGGAAACCTTTCGCAACCTGATTATTGACAATCTCTATCCTGAAGTATTCGCTGGCCGAGGGGGGTATTATGTACAAATTGATGGCCAGATCATTAAGGAACTCCGGGAAAAACAGGATTTGTCCTTAAAGGAACTGGCTGATCTGGTCCATGTCTCACGGGAGACGATTTATAAATATGAAACTGGTAGGGTCCGGGCCCATCCTGAAACAGCAATGATTCTGGAGCGAATACTGAACATGAAGATCACCGTGTCGGTGAATCTTTTCCAAGTCCCTGTAACCACGCAGGATGCAAAAATTAAAGAATCCAAGCACAGGGAACTGGAAGAATTGGGCTTTGGGGTTATAAAGACTAATCGAACCCCATTCGATGCTTTAGCAAGACCTAATCAGAGTAAATCTAAGGATGCTCAGCCTATAATAGCTAACCTGGATAAGCAGAGGAATCAGAAGTTACTGGCCAAGATGGCCATGAATTTGAGGGACATCTCATCCATCACCGACACTGAAGCCGCATTTATACTGGCCAACCGGCAGAACTTGAAGTCCATAGAGGGAGTGCCGGTGGTGCATAACTGGGAGATGGAAGAACTTAAAAGTTCCCAGGACTTCATGAAACTCTTAAAAGAAAGAAGGGATAGCTAGCATCGCATACTAAAGGGTCCCTTGTATACATATTATTTTTTAGAAAGAACCCCGAATGTTTCATGGGCCTCCTTTGCCGAGGCAATACCCACTGCCACAATGTCCACGTAGTCCAGCAGTTTCAGGTATTCAAAAGCGTCATGGGGAGTCATTATCCCAGCGGCCAGTAATTTTTTCCCGATTATGGTTTTGTCCAGCTTCAGAACCATTTCCCTGAGTAGTTTTCGCTCCTCTTCCAGGTTCTGTTCACAGTCCATCAGGTAACCCAGCCGGTTGACTGGTATCATGTACAGTTCAAAAAGATCTTTAACAGGAGATTTTAGGAGCTTGCTGGTGGTGTGGAAGGGGCGATGGGTCACCAACCCGGGAATAGCTTCTGTCTCCCTGATGTGGTTCAAGTTATCGGCAATGAAATCCCAATCACCCTGGTCTGTAGTAATGGCGTGGAGTAGCATGGCCTTGGCATTTAAATCTGCCAGGAGTTTAATGTCCTCCTTTTCCTGATCTGGACGTACTGTTCCGATTACATCAATTTCCATGCCATCTTCCCGGGCCATTTCCAAGGCCTGAATCACTGGGGGGTAGGGTAAAAGCTGCATCCCCCTCACACCCTCATCGTAACTGGTTCTAATGATCTGGAGCATTTTTTTGGGATGGTTATAAAGATCGAGCTGATACAGACGTGCTCGATGTCCAAACTGTTCTGCTCCAATGAAGGGTGATGTTCCCAGCAGAGTACGGGGTAATGTAACGTTGTTAAGTTTTAGACAGCCCTCAAACATTTGATTCTCACTTATTCTTTCTGAACCACAACGGCAGTTCCGTAAACCAGTATTTCCTGCATTATATCTGATATATCATTGGAATCATATCGGGCGCTGATGATGGCATTGGCCCCCATATCCTGGGCATGTTGAATGGCTCTGTTTAGAGCTTCCTCCCGGGTTTCTTCCATCATGTGCACGTACTCTTTGATCTCTCCTCCAAACATGGAACGAATTCCTGCTCCTATCTGTCCACCCATACCCCGACTCCGTACGGTAAGACCATAAACAAAACCCTTAGTTTCAAGGATTTCGTATCCAGGCACGTAGTTGGAACTCACAATTACAAATTCTTCTACTGAAACCATCTGAACACCTCACAAATCTCCAGTACTTTATCCGTAATTCACCATATATATATTGTCCAATCATTTAACTTTATAAATAATATCTCATCCCCAATAAGGATTTATCTACCTTAACTTACTTTAAAATGAGTATGAGCAGTTATTAAAGCCAATATGTAGTGTGGATTGTTTATTTTCTCTTGAATTGTTCTACTTTTTCAGACCCCCTAACCCTCAATGGTCAGCAAAGATTTAAACATTCCCACTCCAATAACTATGAGATGAAACCACAGAAAACTGGTGAATAAGATGGATAACATGAAGGTACTTATCGCTGATCAAATCAATGAAAAAGGGATAGAGGAACTGAAAGAGGTGGCTGAAGTAGTAGTCCGCACCACAATCACTCCTGAAGAGCTTGTTAATGATATTAACGATTTTGAAGCCATAGTGGTGAGGAGCAGAACCAAAGTCACCCGGGAAGTCATTGAAGCCGCCCCTAAACTCCGAATAATCGCTCGTGCCGGTGTAGGGGTGGATAACGTAGATGTGGAGGCTGCTACAGAAAGGGGGGTGATGGTGGTTAATGCCCCGGAATCCACTTCCATAACTGTGGCCGAACATACAATGGGGCTCATGCTTTCCCTTGCCCGTAGAATAGCCCTGGCTGATAAATCAGTTAAGGAAGGCAAATGGGATAAAAGTGCATTTATGGGCATGGAATTAAACGGCAAAACCCTGGGAATAGTGGGGATGGGTCGTATTGGAAGTCAGGTGGCCAGTCGTTGCAAGGCCTTTGGTATGGATATCCTGGTTTACGACCCATACATCACACCAGAGGCTGCTGCCGAAATAGGGGTAGAAGTAGTGGATTTGGATGGTCTCCTGAGAGCAGCTGATGTTATAACTATCCATGTGCCCCTAACTCCCGAGACCAAGCACTTCATAGCTAAAGAAGAAATGGAGATCATGAAGGACACGGCATTTATAATCAACTGTGCCAGGGGGGGTATCATAAATGAAGATGACCTTTATCAGGCCCTACTAGATGGAAAAATTGGTGGAGCCGCTTTAGATGTATTTGAACAGGAACCACCCAAGGACAATCCCCTTCTAAACCTAAATACTGCGATTTTCACCCCCCACATCGGGGCATCTACCCGTGAAGCACAGCGCGATGCAGCAATAATCGTGGCTAAAGATGTTAAAGAAGTTTTAAAAGGAGGGTCACCTAAAAACGTTCTCAACATGCCAGTTATTGATCCCAAAACCTTCCAACAGATCAAACCATACCTCAACCTGGCAGAAAAAATGGGAAAATTTTTAATACAGACTGCTGAAGGAAATATTAACGAACTGGAGATTACCTACTGTGGAGAACTGTCAAGGATACCAAATCATGATATAATAACCAGAATACTGCTCCAGGAGGTTTTAAATCCCATACTCACCGAACCAGTGAACCTGGTAAACGCCGCCACTGTTGCCCAAAATAGGGGCATAATCATCACCGAAGGAAAACGCAGCGAAGCAGGGGGATATAAAAATCTGATAAAGGTTGATATGAAGGCTGACCATAACGAGGTGAGTGTGGAGGGAATTTTCATCCAGGAGCCCAAAATCGTAATGATAAATGACTACCCTGTTGATGTTGAAACTAAAGGCACCATGCTCATAGCTAAATACAAGGACATACCAGGAATAATTGGATTCATTGGTACCAAATTAGGGGAACACGGCATAAACATCGCCAAGATGCAGGTGGGTAGACAGGAACCTGGTGGAGAAGCAGTTATGGTCCTGAAAGTAGATCAGAACGTTCCTCAACAAGTGATAGTCGAGCTGAAAAAAATGGAACACGTTTACGATGCTGTGGCTGTCAACCTATAATGAAAAGGGTCATGAACTTATTTTTCTACAAGCAAGAGATGAGTGGATCTGCAAGATAAGGAGGGAAAAAACATGGATAGACAACAAACAATACAGATCGTGGGATTTTTCGTCCTGGTCTTAATTTTTTACATGATTTTCACCATGTTCATGTAAAAATAAGACGGCAGTATGGCTTTCTAAATAATTTTGTAGCTAATTTCAATCCCTCTATTATCATAAGCCCTTAAACTGTACTCATCATATGGTTTGGCAATTATTAGATGGACGATTCCGTTTTTAGAGAAAACGTAAAGGTCTGCATTGGAGGGGTGGGGATTGTAGGTGGGGTGGCTGTGCACGGAGCCCACGGTTCCGGTGATGAGGGGCTTCATGAAAGTCTGCATAACTGCTCCCTGGCTGGAGGATTTCCCTGGAAGAAAAATAAGTCCCTGAATCGTTAATATCTCATCAGTTATTTTCCCCTCCAGTAGGGCTGCGAATTCCTTGGGATGGGACTCCCTAGCGATACATATTATTTCTTCAACTATACTGGCATCTATGTGTACTTCCCGAAAATTTCGTTTCTCATTCCCCAGTAGATATCCAATTAACTTGTCTAAGATGCCAGGGTTATCCTCGGTGGGTCTTCGATCTGCCATGGGAGAATCACTTAAAAATTTTTAAGCCTAAAAAAAAACTCAGCATCAAATAGGGGCAGTTCCCAATCTACAAATGCCCTTTTACGAATTGAAACAACTCTTCTTTCTTCCAGTGGGTTATATCCCTCTACTTCCACGTCCCTACGGTAAATACCCAGGCCGCGACGTTGCCAGAATGGTGTTTCATTTATGTTAATCCCCCTACTGAAAAGTAAATCGTGTAGGTCCTTGCTTCTTAGTCTTCTGAGGATTTCAATCACCTTTTGGTAGGAGTACTCCTTTCTCAGTGTCCAGTAAGCATAGCCATTAAGACAGTTTCTCCAGGCTTCATTTTGCCGTTCCTGGAAGTACTTTACAACCCCCTCTGGAGAAAGGGGTATGATGCGGGAATCAAAGGATGGGGGCCGGGATAACTGAGGAGGGTCCTGGTTTTTCAAGAGTTTCTGGGTAAAACTACTACTTATAAAACCAGCAAAAACGGAATCAATCTTCTCCACCCGTCCCGAGAAGGGGATCTCTCCCAGGAGAATGTTGATCTCATCAGAGAAGATGTACACCATAACTGGGCTGAATTCATGGAAAATATCAGTTCCCACACTAGCCATTAACTTGGCAAAGACTTCATCGTAAGGTTTTTCTAATTCCAGTTCCCGGGTCAGTCTTTGAAAGTTTCTCCCGTCTGCTCTTACCACCACCTTAGAACTGCAGGGAACTCTCAAATTGGCATAAATTTCACATTCTTTCATCTTGAACATCCACTGGTACATCTATCTGGAAACATCGAGGATTGTGATGTGGGAAAAATTAGGATTTCAAGTACCTACCTGTAGATTTTCGTTAAGACTATTTAAGAGTTTAATGGCAGAATATGCGGCCATAACACTGGTTTTAGGGTTAATTGAGCAGCGAACGTTTTTGGTTACAGTTCGGAATTCACCGAAGTCACCTACAACCCGGACCTCGTGCATGTTACGATCAACTTGGGGGTCAGCGATTATTTGCACCTCAATTTCCATACCAGCAGCTAGACTCAACGTAGCAGCCACGTTAATGTTCAGGGGAAACTTCTCCACCGCAGCACTGGCCGTTCCATGGTAAAGTATGGTTTCTTTATGGGTTTCAATTCCGAGTGAATGGGGAGGTTTACGGGTTATAAGGACTGCCTTTTGGATTTTACCAATTGATGCTGCTTTAATACCATCTATACCAACAATAGCTCCAGAGGGAATGTGGATCTTGGCGTTGTTCTTCTTAGCTATTGATTCAAGAGCTTTCCTAGTTTGGGGATTCAAAAGTCCCCCCACGCTCATGATCAGCACATCTTTGCCCTTCTCTAAAATAAGGGGAACCATCTGTTCTACGGCCTGGGAGGAAGCAGCCTCAATAACCAGATCCACTTCATCCAGCATATCCTCAAAGTTCAGAACAACCCTTCCATCCACTTGGGACGCTAAATTCTCAGCCCTTTCCATATCCCGATCGTAAAAAAATGCAATTTCGACGCCGAGCTTGTTGTCTTGGGAAAAATTAGTTATTATGTTAGCTATGGCGCCGCATCCAAGAATTCCAACCTTCATGTGCTATCTTCCTATTGTGGAGGCACTGCAGGTTCTTTTATCTCGGGACTGATTAGAAGTATATCTCCTACGGCTTGCACTCTTTCGTAAGGAATATCTATGCTACCCTCTTCTTTCAGAGGCCGGATTTCATCAGATTCAGGTACTATGCGGATACTTTTAGTTATCACGTCTTTGATACCCACACTTTTCTTGTCATGATTTATGGCAACTGCCTTCAAGGTTGAAACTCTACCTTTTTTAATGTTCAACACAACGTCCTGAATCCGTCCCACGTAATTACCGCGGGTGGTGTACACATCCAAGTTGTATAGATTAGTTAACTCCACCATCTTAAACCACCTGCCTTTTTTATCATTTTCCCGGTCATATCCTTTAATGGGATGCCCCAGAATGTTACTTTAACTAAATAATTTTAAAAACCTCACCATACTTAAATATTTCCTCCGTGCGGTTTACAAAAAACCACATCTGGGTAGGTATTCGATCATAAAATAATCGAACCTCACCTTGTGAAAATATTATAATGCACCCAATATATAAAATTTTCTTAAAAATGTGATTACAGAGTCAACAATTTGCCTATATCTCCAGCAATAAGCGGAATTACTACTGTTAAATCAAACCCATGATTTTTCAGTAAAAAATGGAATCTTCCCGAAAGCAATTTGGATAGTATTGTCACATCTTAAAGAAATATTGAAACCAACAAATAACAGGCACCATTATTCTGATCTTGGTTGAAAAATATTAATTAAGAAAGTTTTATCCCATTGTTCAGTGATTAGGATTAATAAAATTAAACTGAACATGTCACCATTATAGACTTTTAAAATAAATTCATACATCTAAATTAAGAGAATCATATTGTGGAGTGGTTGATATGCGTTGCTTATATGAGATAATTTTAACTATATTTGTCATTTTTTTTATTACAACCGTGTTTATGTATCCAAATTTTGAAAGCATAATGATCAATTTAGGGACTGATGCCATTTTCATAGTTATTGTTCTATTAGGTGTGGATAGAATAATAGAAAGAAAAAATTCTGAAAAATGGGTAGAAGTTGACAAGATAATTAAATTCAAATTAAACAGGATAATGGCTATTTATATAGCTTCTTTAAAGACTAATTTTGGATAC
>JAKQFA010000032.1 GCA_029556335.1 Methanobacteriota archaeon | reverse complement strand
GCTGTGCTTATTTGTCCATTGTCCATTTTTAATATCTCCATTATAAAATGATTATAAAGTGTGGGGGTGTATGATGTAAGGGGCCAAGTGAATTACCGAGTATCTACAAAGATGGGGGTGAATACTATGGGCATAGGGTGGCCCCTTAGCGCATCAAAATAATAAAATATTTAGGTATTAAAGGTGAGTCTTAGCCATCAGGTTTCCCGCCAGAATCCGCCCGGAACTGCGCCTGCCTTGACTGGTCAACTGTTTTCCTGCGTTGTTTCACACCTTTTTCCCAAGGAGTAAGTGATAAAAATAGTGTATGTCTTCACCAAATCCCTCCATTACTCCTAAGATGAAGGTATTTTTTTTGATGAGAATTAATCTAATCAGTATAACCACTTTGCTGTACCTGCTCCACGAGTTCCTCTTCTTCACAGTGGGGGCAGTACCACGCCTTAGTTAACTGGTTATAATAAAGGGGTGTTTGGTGGTAGAGGCATCTGCGGCCCTTACGTCCGATCACGCGTTTAGGTGTCATTTATTTCATCCTTTCCAGGAGTTCATCTGTATGCTGCCAGTAACTATTCCAGGCTATTACTTGGACGGGCTGATCCTCTAAGCCGCTCTTATAAATATCAACATTTGTGAAGGCCATACGTCCCCCGCCATTGTCATTCATGCCGGGGTGGTTGAGGACGGTTCCGCAGGTGTTGCATACGGTTTCGCAGTGTTTCAAGTCACGGGTGAGTAGTATGGGGCCTTTGGCCCCGTTATAATCAATATTAATATTAGTCGGGCACTCCGGGTTGATGCACCTGGTGTATGCCCTCATCGTATAGGACACATTGAAACTATGGTAATCATCGGTGGTGACGTATTGGTGGGTGCCGTTTAATCCTTTTATCTCACCCTTCGTTCCGACGCTTTTAGAAAAAGTAACATTCCTTAATTTAGTGACATTAAGATATTCATGATAGAATTGATGGAAGGGTATATAGGATCCGAGGTACGTGGGGCCTATTTGTAGTTTGAGATGATAATCGGAGTTGGTGCTGCCAAGATTCTTTAACTTCTTTGTGAGTTTGTGTTTTTGGTAGTAGCGTCTGTCTCTTAATCTTCTTTTTTCACGCTTGGCTTCCAACTTATGTTCATTGCAATATTTATGGTTCCCACGACTGGTGAGGGTAGTGGTGCACCCCTGCCACTGGCAGACTCGTAGTTCTTGTATCTTGTACGCCCCTATTTATATAATAAGGGTATAGGTGTACTAGTCATTTATGAAAGGCGTTAGGATTATTTAAACATTACTATAAGCAATATTGACGGTTACAAACCTTTATTAAAAAAGTCAACTATCTCCCAGACAGTATTCCCATGATACCCGTACATATTATGGAAGGCTAGGTGATGATACCTGCAAAGAGATAGGCCATTCTCCACTTCATGCCTTAACTCTTTATGATTACTATAATTCTGTATATGGTGGGCGTGGAGGTAACTGGTTTCCCTGCAGCCTGGATAAGTGCACATGAACCCATCACGTCTGAGGACTTTGATTCTCCATGCTTGGTATGATGGGTTCTCCATGCGGGGGTTGTAGTGGCTCCCCCTGGCGGTTCCGATTACTCCTTTTATACTGACTGTTTGGTCTTTCCAGTTGATCAGATCTTCTATTACCTGGACTGTTGGGCCGAGGATTCCATGATTGTCTGATGACTTCAATACTAATCCGCATTGATGGCAGGTTATTTCATCACGTACAGGGTCATAGCGTATGTCTAAGGTAAGGCACTCTGGGCAGAACTCTATTATATCGTAATCTTCTTTATATGTTAGGTAATCATCGTAATATGTTACTTGTGACATGGAATCCCCTATTTATTTATTAGTTGGCCCCCTATATATATTTATCTAACTGTTATGGCTTGTATTGTCTTATTGGTTTCTGTGATGTTTTGGTGTTTGTTTTTTTTAGTGAATTCTCGTTGTCTTATCCTGGCACGTTCCCTTGATGCCTCCAGGCTGCAGAAGACTCCGTCTTTGTTGACTTTGTGGTATTTGCGTCTTAGGTCCCGTGTCATGAGTGGTTGTTTGCACCATTCACATTTTATGGTTATTTCTATATTATCCGCCTCCCAGTATGCTGGTTTTTTTAGTTCTTTATTCTACTCTATAATGAAGTT
>JAKQFA010000005.1 GCA_029556335.1 Methanobacteriota archaeon | reverse complement strand
AGTTGAAGGATCTAATAGCCATCCCACTAAAAATCAAACCACAATTATCGCCAAGCCAAATATGAGCCTACCCCGGTGCTCCTCCCTTCCAACAAGTTGAAGGATCTAATAGCCATCCCCCTAAAAAGACAAAGGCCAGGTTTCCCCGGCCTCATGCTCCTATATCAAAGTTATTGTTCGCCGGTGCCCCCTTGGCTTTGTAGGCAACCGGTTATCATTCACTTGATGTCATCAAAGATAAACCTTTGGACTGCTGACCTCAAAACCTCACTCTTGGTTTTCCGGTCATCCCGACACTTTTTGTGCCACCGATCTAACCACTCTTGTGGTATCCTGGTCGCTGTAATACTGGTTTTCCTTCGGCCCTCCGGCCCCGCCTTCCGGCCTTTCTGTTCTGTTATCATTGTGTTTTAGTTATGCTGCAAATTTCGCCTGTACTTCAGCCAATAAAACAGATACCGAAACCTCTCCCCGGTGACTATCATGTGCCGCCTTATCATTTATCATTTCGGTTATCATTCGCCTAATCTGAAAAGGCTGTCGCCTGCTGTAACCGGCCCGCCTAACCACTTCATTAATAAATGTGTCAACACTCCCAAACTTTAATAAAAACAACTCCATACTAACTTCTGCAAGGTATCTCATTAAGCCACCCCTGCCATATTTAGACCGATACCATTCTAACCGCTGTGCCTCATTATCTAAATCCAGGCAAAGCTGTTCACCCTGATATTGATTTATAAAAAGGTTCCTGTTTAAAAAGGTTTTATAATAGTTCTCGATCTCGCCCGGTGACAAAAGGTTAAACTGATCAAGTGTGTCAAGTTTAAACAATGATGCAAAAGACTTTGGTTTTAATAACCTAATCTCTCCCCTCATTAAATGCTTCTCGCCATACATCAAACCAACCCCCTGATTTTCCAACTCCAACCCCTTATCATAAAAGATTGATTGCTTTTGACTATTCCCAAAAAGATACCCACCTTCATACTGTCGCTGATTCCTGGCCCGCTTCATTTTACAAAAATTAAAAGCTGCATTGTATTGATGAACCGGCCTACTCATTTCATCCTGGCCCGCTATATCCCCCCTAACTATTTTCATCTTATCAAAATCAGCATCGACGCCAATATCCTTCATCTCCTTTTTAACTGCGCTTATGGCCTCCTTATACCCTTCATCCTGGATTGAAACCAAATTATAGGGATGATGAATTTTAGAAGGATTAAAGGTTACCAATAACCCATTGGGAGAAAAATTATAGTGCCCTAATCCCTTTGGACTGTTGTGGTACATTTTCCAAGCATACACATCATGTCCGGCTAAATCCTTCAGCATCCAGGGTGCTTCCATGCCCCCTTGTTTCACCCCGCTCTCAATAGTAAAATCCCCCGAATGACAGTTTTTTACCTCAAAATCCCTGGTTGTCAGGTGTATTTTGTCTATCCCGAAACTTTTCATGGTGTGCGGTTAAAGCGCACTAATGCTAATTGATATTCATAAGCATTAGGCAGCCTGCCACCCTCCCGCCATGGCTTTTCCTCTGTTTTTTCTCTGTTTTTCCTTGATTTCAGCCTCTCTGGTCGCCTGGTTTATTTCCAAGGTGTAATACCTCCCCTGATAGTCTAAATCGAACCACAGGGCCCCCTGGGGGCTTCCAGGGGCTTTTGGAACAGGGTATAGATTGGATATGTACCTATCCTTTTCCCCATTCCCTGGATGCTCTAACAGAAAATTTTTGGGTTTTGTGGCTGTCGGTTTCCTGGTGCCGATGACCAGGTGACAACCCTCCCGGATAAGATCTGAGGCGGCAACTTGATATTGACCTGTGAGTGAAATTTTTTCCCTCAATTCATCCAGGCCCACTACTTTTATGGCCATTCTTATTTTGAAACTAAAGTTTTAAGAAGGCCATGGTTGCACCCCTGGCCTTTTCTTTTAGCTATCTGCAAGGTAGATGTAAAACAAATCCAATCAAAAAAATTAATTTTTTTACTCCCTGGTTGTCAGGGTTTAAAAAACACATTTGACCCCTTTTTCTATTCAGAATATTTAACACTTTTCCGCCCTTTTACAGTGTCGGGTTTGTAGGGTTTGTGACAGTTTAAGCCAGGACAGGCCAAAACAGGTCATGTGAAGCCACCCCCTTAAGACAGGCCAGCCACCCCCTGATTTTTTTCACCGCCCCCTGATACTGACAGATAAACCATTCCACCACCGCTAAGACCTCCCCCTGATGTCGCCTTCATTATATCAACTTAAGAATAGGGTAACTTTTAATCTATCCCGCCCTCATGTTCGGGGGGCCATGCGCCCCCGCCAAGGTTTAATACAATAGGGATATGAGCATGGGCTGTTTTGTATTCCTTCTGTTTTTTTTGGGGGGGCAAACCTACCAAGCTGAACATGAAGCCACCGGTGTGCTCCCCCGGCCTCACAAGTTGAAGGATCTAATAGCCATCCC
>JAKQFA010000045.1 GCA_029556335.1 Methanobacteriota archaeon | reverse complement strand
CCACGGAACCAATCCTCCAAACAAAGATAGTAAGGATTGATGACCTCCACCGTCTCAATATGCAGTAGTAGGTTCTCGATGTAACTGTGGAATAAACCCATCACCCGGCCAGTGAGGTCATCCCGGAAAGCCTTAGCCCGGGTGGCTGGTCGGACATATCGGCGGTAACTGAGTATATCCTCATCAGTACCAACCGGAGTGATAGTGATACCACGGCTAAGGTACTGCCCCGTTAATCCATCACTATGAGTACTAGCAAAGGAGACACTGGGATACCCTTCCACCCTTATACTAATTACTTCCTTTTGCTTAGTCTCTGGGTTGACACTGTCCTCCATCTTCTTATAATCATAGACCCCCTCCGTGGTCAACTCCTTATAGACATCCAGGGTTTCCTCCCATTTGATGTAACTATTTTTTCCTCCCAGGTCGCCGAGGCTGATGATCTTCCGGTCCAGGAAGTCGTTCCCATAATCACGGGCCTGGTTAAGTGTCGCAGCATAACTACTCCTACCCCCATATTTACAGCGTTGTGGTATTAGGCTGAAGCTGGCTTGTTCTATGGCACTTTTTCCTTCACCTGGTCCTCCTAGGAAGATGGTCCAGATTGGTCTTAGGCCTGTGATGGTGCTGAAGTGGGCGAAGAATACAGTCATAATATTCTTACTTTCACCGCTGAGTAGCCAGGTGCTGATGAATTCGAGGAAGTCCATCACCGTAGCATTATGTCCCTGGAGGTATTGTATGAATTCCCTGCTTTCACTTCGGATCCGGGTTTCCCGTTTAAGTTTGGCCTCTTCAAATAGGCTTAACTCCTGTTCCTTGGCGTTTTCTATTTGTTGCCTGTGTTGGTTTTGTAGTTCCATTAATGCATCGAAGTAGCCTTCTTTCAGGATTAGTTTGGCACTGGCTTCGCTTTCTCCGATGTGTTGGTAGGCTCTGGTTATTTTGGCTTTGAGGGTGGTGCTCCAGGGACTATTGCTTGATACTTTTTGGAGGGGTTTGTCAAGGGTGATTGTGTCGTGGATGGTGTGGTGACCATCCTGGGGGATTAGTATTTTGATTTCATCTGGTCGTTTCTCTGTGATTTTTAGGATTACTCCGTGTTTCATGGTGGTTTGTAGGTTGATACGTGTTCACCCCCTGGTCCTGTTAGTATTGGTTGTCATGGTGTTAGTCCAGGTATCGGATTTCTACGGCC
>JAKQFA010000025.1 GCA_029556335.1 Methanobacteriota archaeon | reverse complement strand
TGCCATTTTAGGTGCCGTGGGCGTGTACTTCAAGGGTGACCGGATAGGCCCGTAATTATTCCATTTTTTTATGTACTGCTTTAAAGGTCTCCTTTTACAATTTTTTTTATAATAAAATTATTTTTGAAGTACCTAGATCAGACTAATGGTTCCCTCTACTCTGTTGGTGATCTTCCTCACTAGTTCTGGTATAGTGGAGGTAAGGATGATATTATCAGAATTTTGAGCTGCTTTTTTGTCATCAGATCCTGCCCCCATGACGTTTATATTGAGTTCCTGGTTCAAAGTCTCTACCGTGACCTTCTCCACCCATGGATCTGCATCACTAATGATTAACTCATCAAGATCCTGACTCAACGCTTCAGCTAAACTCCAGGATACAAACCTCCCTCCAAGTAGAGCAGCACTGGATCCAGTCATCATTTCAAGTATATCTTCCCTGGTCCTCAACACGTCTACATTGTTATATAAGGGAGTGTGGGGTAGAACTGCCCAGTGGGCATCCCCCACATAATTCCAACCAATTTTATACGGATAAACATTCTCAGGGCCCACTACTTTAATAGAGCGTGCCAAGGCTTCCAGTTCACCTCGTTGAATGGGAACGCTGACCAGGCCATTGGCCACTTCTTCCTTGATAATCTTTAAAACACGAGGAAGACCGAAATTTCCTTTCCTGGCCGTCCCTGGAGAATAACCGCACATATATCCATGATGATTCTTGGGAAACCCTGTAATAATAGCGTTAAGGCCTGCTCTAAGGCCTATCCGACATTCATCTTCATAGGCACCGTTGGTGGCCACGATCTTCCCTGGAACCAGTATTCGAGCCATGGCCACGGCCTTAGCAAAGGCATCCAACCTATCCTGGGACTGGTTGAAGGGACCTGCCTCCAGGACAAAAATGTCTGCACCTAATTCCAGAGCCTTTTTGAAACCAGTGATGAGGTCTTCATAACCATCTCCCACAAACATGATGGCCTCCACACCCTTTCCATATTCTTTGGCCAGCTTTGATATTTCCTCAGCCTCTTCTATAGGTGCTGCATGGCCTGCCCCTCCCTGTTCACTGGTCACATTAACAGCCACCGACGAAGACAATTGAATCCAACTTTCTCTTTCTTCCAGGGCCTCTTTTTCTTTATCAACTAGTCTGGAATGAATTCGATCACGGGGACATTCCTGGAAAGGCGGCCCTTCCATATAACACTGGCCAGGACATCTTACAATCTCTGGTGGAAATCGCATAGGCC
>JAKQFA010000019.1 GCA_029556335.1 Methanobacteriota archaeon | reverse complement strand
CATGGACCCGGATAGGATCAGTGTTTCCCTGGCTTCTGGTCAGCGCCGGGTGGACATCGTCCGCCAGGGAGAAGTACTGGCCCACCAGGGCGCCGGGGAGTTGGAGTTGGCCGAGAGTATCATGGAAGAGGAGGAGGTCCTGGTGGGGATAAACCTGGATCAGGGTGAATACAAGGCCACGGCCTTTGGCTGCGACCTCTCCCAGGACTACGTACGCATAAACTCCGAGTACAGTACTTAGATATAAAAGTAAGAGAGGGTTGTTAACATGAAAGTATTGATTATTGGCGCCGAGGGAATGTTGGGACACGACCTGGAGGCGGTTTTGAAGAGAGAACATGAAGTCAGCACCACCACCATCCACACCATGGACATCACCGACCTGGATAAGACAGTCAGGACTGTAGGGGAGATTAACCCCCAGGTGGTGGTTCTTGCCGCTGCCTACACCGACGTGGATGGCAGTGAGGAACGGGCTGATCTGGCCTACCAGGTGAATGTCCTGGGAACCAGGAACGTGGCGGTGGCCTGTCAGAATACCAGTAGTGCCCTGGTGTACATCTCCACCGACTACGTCTTCGACGGTGCCAAGGGCAGCTCCTACCAGGAGTATGACCCCGTCAATCCCCTGGGGACCTACGGGAAGACCAAGTACCTGGGCGAGGTTCAGGTACGGGATCTCCTGGACAGGTTCTACATCCTACGCACCAGCTGGCTCTACGGCCTCCACGGCCCCAACTTCGTGGCCACCATGCTCGGCCTGGCTGAGAAGATGGATCAGATCAAGGTGGTGGCAGACCAGATCGGATCACCCACCTACACAGTGGACCTGGCAGAGGCCATCAACCATCTCATAAAGACACCGGCCTACGGTGTCTACCACGTCACCAACAGTGACCACTGTTCCTGGTACGAGTATGCCCAGCTCATCCATCAGATGAAGGGAGTGGAGGTGGAGTTGCAGCCGGTCACCACCGAGGAGTTCGGCAGCCCAGCACCCCGGCCCAAGTACTCGGTCCTGGACAACTACCACTGGCGGTTGCAGGGATTCCCACCCCTCCGGAGTTACAAGGAGGCCCTGAAGGATTACCTGGACTTGTTAAAATAAGGTCACCCCCATGGTGCACTACGTTTTTAGATGTTGTCCAGGTCCCCCTTTAAAACGATCCGCAGGTAGCGGCGTTCCTGGTCCCCGGCGTTGAACTCCACGGTCTGGAAGAAGTTGGCCAGTTCATCGTACATCCTCCACAGGGTGTCATCATCGGCGTAGACGCAGTAGGTGGATTCAGATTCGTATACCACCTCCAGGACCCCGGGGTAGTGCTCCCTCAGATCCTTTAAGATTTCTACCTCTGTTTGCTCTGCTTCGTACAAAAGTTAACCCCCCCCATTCTTGTACAGATTTTTTTTTATAAGAATCAATACCATTATTTTTATTAGCAGCAATTAATATAGGTATTAGGGGAAAAAAGCAACTAGAAGTATGAATTTATTACCCGCAACCGATATTTTAGCCCTAGATTCGTTAATATAACCTGAAAAGATGGTGCGCACCATGGAAACCGTTAACATCCTAATCGAGGCCCTGCCTTACATCAAAAAGTTCCATAAGCAGAAGATCATGATCAAGTACGGAGGCCACGCCATGATCGACAACGCAGCCAAGAGCAGCACCGCCCGGGACACGGTGCTCTTGAAGTACGTGGGTATGCAGCCCATGGTAGTGCATGGTGGCGGGCCGGAGATATCCCGCTCCATGAGCAAGATCGGTAAGGAGCCCCGGTTCATAGGTGGCCTGCGGGTCACGGACCAGGAGACCATGGACATAGTGACCATGGTCCTGGTGGGCAAGATCAACACCGAAATCGTGGCCCACATAGGCCTCCACGGCGGCAAGGGCGTGGGAATCTCTGGCAAGGATAACCTGCTCTTGAAGGCCAGGAAACGCTCACCCCAGATTGTGGTGGACCAGGAAACCGGGGACGAAATCCTGGTGGACCTGGGATTGGTGGGGGAGATAGAATCCATAAACCCCGAACTCCTGGACGTCTTAACCGAGAACGATTACATCCCGGTCATCAGCCCCATCGGGGTGGATGAGCATGCCAAGACTTTGAACCTCAACGCCGATACCGTGGCCGGGGAGGTGGCTGCCCAGGTGGGGGCGGAGAAGCTCATCATCCTCACAGATGTGCCCGGCATCCTCACCGACCCCACTGATCCTGGTAGTCTCATCAGGAAGGCGAGTATCAGGGAGGTCCAGGACCTCATTGACCAGGGCATAGTTAAGGATGGGATGCTGCCTAAGGTGGCAACCTGTGTCAACGCCCTTGAGAAGGGCGTTAAATCAGCCCACATCATTGATGGCCGGCTGCAACACTCTATACTCCTTGAGATATTCACCAAGAAGGGTATCGGGACCATGATCACCCTCTGAGTTGGTGTGGGGGATGGTACTACACCAGGAAGGTTCCAACTTTTTTTTCACAAAATAGACCCCTGATTTTATATACCATCCCCACCCATTCATCCATATATCTGGATATATGGGTGTAATTGGTATGGATGAAAAGAAAACGAAAACAGATCTGAAGGAACGTCGCAGGGGGATCGCCTTCAACCAGGGCAACTGCACCTGCTGTGATGATGAAAAGATGAACTACACCTCCCTGGAATTAAAAAAATTACCAGAAGAAGCGGTGCTGGAACTGGGATGCGTGGATTCCACTGTCCTGGCAGAGTTAAGGGAGGGGGAAGTGGTACTGGCCATAGGAGCTGGTTTGGATGTTTTCCTAGCCTCCCACCTGGTGGGGGGCACTGGCCGGGTAATCAGCCTGGACAGTGACCAGCAACTGGTAAAAATGGCCCAGGAGGGTGGCTACCATAACCTGGAATTCATCAGGGGTGCTGTGGAAAACATTCCCCTGGATGATGATGGTGTGGACGTTGTGATCAGCAACTGCGCCATCAACCAGGCCACCCAGAAACAGAAAGCCTTAGAGGAGATTTCAAGGATACTTAAACCCAGGGGCAGACTAATGGCCCTGGACCTGGTTACCGAGGGAGAGCTAGACATCACAGCCGGGCTGGAGTGCCTTGACGGAGCCCTCCAGGAACAGGAGTACCTTAACACCATCTTCTTAGCAGGATTTGAGATGGTGGAGATCCTTACTGAGGCTGACTATCAGGAACCCCACCTGGATCCAAGGTGGACTGCTAAGATCAAATGCGTGGGGGTTAAGGCACTCAAGGGCTGCGGGGCCTGCCCAGGAACCACTTGCAGCCTATAGGATGGGATGTATATGAAGTGTAACGATGATAAATGCCCCCCTGAAGAGTTGCTCAGGATAAACCACCTGGTAGCTGGCCTACCATCTGATGAGGGCCTCTACCAGGATGTGGAACTCTTGAAGGCACTTTCCGATATCACCCGGTTGAAGATCGTCCACCTCCTCAGGGAGGGAGAGCTCTGTGTCTGTGAGATCATGCACGCCCTGGACAAGCCCCAGTCCACGGTATCACACCACCTGAACCTGCTTAAAAACACGGGATTGGTGGAGGGGAGGAAGGAAGGTATCTGGACACGTTACCAGCTGACCAACCCCCGGATACTGGAATGCATGGAGGATTTAACCAAGGCCAGATGAAGTGGCCATTCTAATCCCCCTCTTAATGGGATGTGTGGAGGATGTGTAGATGACAAGGAGGAGTGTAGCCCTGGCTGCATGCAGTGGCATGAGCCCTGGGGGGCTGGTGAGCCGGGTTGCCTGTGAGGATGTCCGGGTGGAAACCGAGAGGGTGGTATCCATCTGCATGGGAGCCACCAGCGCGGACCGGGAGGGGTTCCGGGGGCTCATCAAGAAGCACCCCATCATCGCAGTCAACGGCTGCCAGGGGGAGTGTGTCAACAGGATCCTGGCCCAGAGGGGTGTGAAGCCAGTTATGACCATCAAAGTCCAGGAGGAGTTGAACCAGGAGGGCCTGGAAGCCACCGATGTATCCCGCCTGGATGAGATGGGTGAAAGGTGCGTGGAGTGCATTAAAATGAAAATCAAGGAGTCCCTCGAGGAGTTGAGGAACCGGGAGAACCATGATGGAAAGCGTGATAGAAGTTCAGGGTCTGACCAAAACCTATGACCAGATCCGGGCCGTGGATGGGGTGGATTTCCAAGTCAGGAAGGGAGAGATATTCGGATTCCTGGGCCCCAACGGGGCGGGTAAGACCACCACCGTTAGGATGTTAACGGGAATCATCAAACCCCAGGATGGATCCATCCGTATCATGGGACACGACATCCAAAGGGAGCCCCTGGAAGCCAAGGAACATCTGGGGGTGGTGCCGGAAACCTCCAATGCCTACGTGGATCTTTCGGCCTGGCAGAACCTGATGCTAATGGCCGGGCTCTACGGAGTCCCCTCTGATGTCTCCCATGAACGGGCCCAGGATCTTTTAACTGAATTCGGCCTCTACCCCCGTAGGGATGATAAGGTTAAGGGCTTCTCCAAGGGTATGAAGCAGAGGCTGATCCTGGCCATGGCCCTAATAAACGACCCGGAGCTCCTGTTTCTAGACGAACCCACCAGTGGACTGGATGTCCAGAGCAGCATCCTCATTAGGCAGATGCTCATGCAACTCCGTGGGAAGGGTAAAACCATCTTCCTCACCACCCATAACCTGGAGGAAGCCAACCAGCTCTGCGACAGGATAGCCATCATCAACCATGGAAAAATTGCCGTAATAGACAGTCCCCATAACCTCAAGAAGATGACCAGGAAGTTGAACACCATCGAGGTAACCTTCAGCACAGGGGTGGACTTGGCTGAGTTATCCCGGGCACCAGGAGTCCTGGAGGTGAAGGATACAGGGGAAAAAATCGTCATGAACACTGAAAACGTTAACCAAGCCCTGAGTTTTCTCACTGATTATGCCCATTCCAGGGGTATCCAGATCCAGTCCCTCAACACCCTGGCACCCAGCCTGGAAGATGTGTTCATGGAATTTGTTGGAGGACCTTAAGGTGCACAGCCTCTACCTGGACCAGTTCAAACGTTCCCTGTCCATCATGAAAAAGGACATCCTGATCTACTACCTGAAGGGGCCAGTAATCATATTTGGGGTACTGATACCATTGTTCCTGTTTCTGGCCTTCTTAACTGGTAGTAAGAATTTGTCCACTGATTTCCTCATCTCGGGCCTCATCGGAATGACCATGCTCTTCACCGCCACCTCGGTGTCCCCGGTTATAATTCCCTGGGAGTCGCAGATGAAGACCCTGGAGCGGCTGATGGCCTGTCCCATATCAATTCACACCCTAATCATGGGTGACATGTTGGCCTCGGTTCTATTCGGGTTTTTCATCTCCCTGGTACCAGTACTTATTGGACTGGCATTGGATGTCATCCCCATCCATACCCTGGTTCTCGTTATGGGGATCGGCCTGGCTTCCCTGTGCTTCTCATCACTGGGCCTCTTACTGGCCACTCCACCCACCAACGCTCCCTCCAACGTCATGATGATCAGCTCCCTCATCAAGTTCCCCCTGGTATTCATCAGCGGCATCTTCATCCCCCTGGAGAGCATGCCCTTTTGGGGTAAGATCATAGCTTCCCTATCCCCCCTAACCTACTTCACGGATATTACCCGTTACTCCCTGCAAAACGTTAGTTACTATCCCATATGGCTGGACTTCTTAGCCATCATCCTATTCACCCTGATGTTCTTTGTCCTGGCTGTGAAGATCCACAAGAAAACCTTAGCCATGCGTATCTAGATCCAAAGGTGATAATAAATGAGTAAAGAAAAAGAAAAGGTGCTCTTCATCTGCCGTAATAACTCCGGCCGGTCCCAACTGGCGGAGGGCCTTCTTCGGCACCTCTACGGTGACCACTACCAAGTCTGGAGTGCTGGCCTGGATCCCCGGCCCATCAACCCCCTGACCCTAGAAGTCCTGGAGGAGCTTGGGGTTGATACAGTTACCCTGGAGTCAGAGGGCCTTGAAAAATTCATGGACCAGGAATTTGACTGGGTGGTCTTATTATGTGCTGGGGAAGGGGATGAGTGCCCCGTATCCTTAAGTGCTGCTGTGTTTATACAGAAGGTATTCCCGGATCCCCGGGACATCCCTGTAGAGGGGGACCAGACCCTGGAGGAAAAGTTGCAACAGTTCAGAGTCATCCGGGACCAGATCCAGAACTGGGTCAAGGAGCAGTTTAAGCCATCACCCCCACCTAAAAAGAAGTGATACCTATGAAAGTAGCCATAGTAAGTGACGGCCCCTATGGAGAACGGGCCTACGCCACCATTAAAGAAGAATTTGAAACCGAATTTATAGTACTGGAACCCCCCATGGATGCCTTCGCTGATGAGGTGGATATCCCAGGGGAGGAACTGGCCAGGATAGAGGGGGCAGACCTGGTCATCACCTACATCCTGCACCCGGATCTCTCCCTGGACCTGGTGAACCTCATCCACCAAAAGGTGGACTGGATCATAGTGGGTGCATGGAGGGGTGAGGGATTTAAAAAGCAGTTAACCAGCTACGGCAATGTCACCTGCCCAGAGAACATGTGTGACCTCATAGAAAACGGAAACCCCACCTATGACGAGTTCGTGGCAAGATTCGGACGCCCGGTGGTCAGGATCAACTGTCAGGGTGATCGGGTGGTGGATATCCAGGTGCTGCGATGCTCACCCTGTGGCTCCACCCACTACCTAGCCCAGGAGTTGAAGGGGGAAAGCACCATTAACCTCCCCATCAAGGCCGGGCTCAAGATCCAGCACTACCCCTGCCGCGCCCCCAGGATGCGACTATTTTCTGATGACGAGTGTAAAAAGGAGATAGCCGCCAACTTACACAAAGAGGCCTTCCAGGATGCCCTTGAAGATGATTAACCCCCCAGTAGCACCTTGAATGGGTGTTAGAACATTTTTAAACTGGACTGATGACCAGGCCATCAGGGGGTACTGGTAGAAAAAGTAAGCATGGCGTAGATGGTGAGGCACAAAAACCGTTAACAATAACAATATTGTGCACTCACCGACGAAAACACCGCCTCCGTGTCCAGGCCTCCAAACAGGGATTGGAGAGCCTATCATTGGACAAATGATGATCATCCAGCCATGACATATAAATCTTTTCATTTAATCCCCGTATTTCCGGGTGTTCTATGCCCTTTTCGACGTTTACCGAGTATTTTAAGGGTTTTTATATGACAGCTTAGGATGAACTGCTTTTAAAGTCCTATCAACTCCGTATCCTACCATTTAATGATGGTTTTATCAAAAGGAATTCAGTTAATCTCTAACTACCCGAACCAGCACTCTGGAAATGGTTCTTAAGATACTCCCTGCTCCACTAATCATACACCTACCAGGGTATGGTCTTTTAAGGATACCGGGTCTTTACAGGAAATATCTATGCCCTATTGGACCTATAACTGGATTTATAATTTGTTAAGAACTAGTGGGAGGTTGTTAATAATTCTCCACCAGCATGTGCTTACACCTATTTCACCATCCCTCCTAGTAGAGGGGTGCTATGCCAGGGAAATCCCCCCTAATTCCATGGTCAGCCCATAAACCAGTCTGTTAAGGGAATCGGTAAGGGCAACCCTTATCCCCTACTAGGTGATATAATCATAGTGAAGTTAATCCCTAAGGATCAATTTGGTGAGCATCATGTTACAAGTAGCTATAATAGGGGCCAGTGGCTACACTGGTGGAGAACTCTTAAGATTTATGCACAACCATCCCCAGGTGGAGGTGGTGGCGGCCACATCCCGGCAGCACGCAGGACAGTACATCAGCAAGGTACATCCCCATCTCCAGGATATGGATTTGAAATTCCAGGATATCTCACCCGGAGATTTGGATGCTGATCTGGTCTTCACAGCCACCCCCCACGGGGCCTCCATGAACATCGTACCCCCACTGGTGGAGAAGGGCATGAAGGTGGTGGATCTAAGTGGAGACTACCGCTTCAAGGACCTGGAAACCTACCAGAAGTGGTATGGTTTAAAGCACACCCACCCCCTGGATGCTGTGTATGGGATGCCTGAGATCTACCGGGAGTCCATAAAGAAGGCCCAGCTGGTGGCCAACCCTGGCTGCTACCCCACCGGGGCCATCCTAGCCGCCCTGCCCCTGGTGAACGAGGAAATGGTGGACTTCATAATTGTGGACTCCAAGAGCGGAGTCAGTGGCGCCGGGATCAAACCCACCATAACCACCCACTACCCCAACTGTGCTGATAACGTGGTGGCCTACAACCTGGCCAGCCACAGGCACATGCCTGAGATACAGGAGAAGCTATCTGAGTACTCACCAGTGAAGGTGGGATTCACCCCCCACCTGGTGCCGGTTATCAGGGGCATACTAAGCACCCTGCACTGCTACCCCCGGGAGGAGGTGGACACTGATTCAATGGTGGATCTCTACCAGAAGTTCTACCAGGAAGAACCCTTCATCAGGGTACTGGCAGATGGTGAAGTACCCCGCCTCAGTTCGGTGCGGGGGTCTAACTACTGCCACGTCGGGGCATTCCAGTCCGATGAAAACGGACGCCTGGTGGTGGTGTCAGCCATTGACAACCTGGTCAAGGGAGCATCTGGAGTGGCGGTGCAGAACATGAACCTGATGTGCGGCTTCCCTGAGACCTTATCCCTGGAGAGCATAGGCTTACACCCCTAGAACTGGATGTCTTACCTTTAATGGTATAGCTGGGGTTTTAGATGCAGATCCAGCTTTAAGCCTAAACCTTATATGGTAGAGTATAAAAATTATGAGCCAGTGTAGAACCTCTAAGTCCCGGGTAATGGCGGTTGTTCTGGTTTTCTACCTGGGGGATAGTTGCGAGGCATTATGATGAAGACTGTGATTTTGTTTTACTCCCGGACCCGGAAAACTGCGATGGTAGCTAAAACACTGGCCAAGGAAGTTGGAGCTGACCTAGTGGAGGTTACTGACCTCACCGACCGTACGGGTCCCTTGAATTATTTTAAATCAGCCCTAGATGCTGTTAGAGAGAATAAAACCAATATAAAACCTGAAAAGATCGATCTATCCCCTTATGGTTTGATATACATCGGAGGCCCCACCTGGGCTTCCAAGCCCGCCCCCGCCATCATCACCCTCATAGACCAGTGCAAGCTCCAGGGCAAGGATGTGATACCCTTCACCACAGTGGGGCGTAACACTGCTGGCCAAGCCACCTTCGCCACCATGGGTAACCGGGCCGCCCGCCAGGTTATAAATCGTATGCGGGAGAAAATCGAAGCCCGGGGCGGACGCCTGGTGAACTCCTTCATCATAGGTACTGGTGGCCTATCTGAATTGGAAATTGAAGAGGAAGTTAAAAACGCGGTCCAGGAACTGGACCTTCCCATCTACGGATTTTAGAACTTGGTGAATGCCATGAAAGAGAAACTACTACAATCATCTTACAAGCCAATCATCATCATCCCCCTTATTGTAACCATTCTAAGCCTGGTGCTGGTGGCAGTTAACGGACTTCCAGGAAGTATAGACTTGGATGGTGGAACAACCACTGTTTTAAATCTGGAAAAGCCGGTGAGTCAGAGTGAACTGGAAAACATCATATCCACTGGAATGGGAAACCCAGTGGTGGATGTAGTGTCCATCACCGGCACCCAGGCCCAGGTGGAGATATCAGGGAACGTGGATGTGACGAAACTCAGTGACGTACTGGAGGGAACAGCCACCATAGAAAGTTACCGATCCGTGGGTGCTCTTTTAAGTCAAGAGGCCCTGACCCAGGTGTACTACGCCCTGGCCTTCGCCTTCCTCTTTATGAGTATCACCGTATTCATCATCTTCCGTAGCATGGTACCATCCCTGGCAGTTATAATTGCAGCTGCCTCGGATATCATAATCGCCATAGGTGGGATGAGCCTCTTGGGCATCCCCCTATCCATGGCCTCGGTGGGTGGACTGCTGATGCTCATTGGTTACAGTGTGGACACCGACATCCTATTAACCACCCGGGTCTTGAAGGATAAAAAGGGAACCGTCACAGAAAGGGCTATGAAGGCCATGGGAACAGGTTTAACCATGACCATAGCAGCCATAGGTGCCATGGTAGCCCTGTACCTGGTGGTGGCCCTCTTCATACCTGCGGCTTCCACCCTGGCCGATATCGCCGCGGTACTCATCATTGGACTGGTGGCGGACATTATGACCACCTGGGTCATGAACCTGGGAATACTCCGATGGTACATGGAGGCACGCTAAAATGAATTTCAAAGAGTTTATCAAGGACTGGAGGGTTATTCTCCTCATCGTTCTCCTGGTGGGGAGCTTTGCCTCCATCTCCATCAATGGGATAGATCAGGGACTGGATCTTAAGGGAGGATCCATCATCCTGATCGGCCTGGAACATCCAGTGGATGCAGAGACCATGAACACCGTCACAGCGGTTCTGGACCGTAGAATGAACATCTTCGGAGTTAAAGATGTTAAGGTCCGGGCCAGCGGTGATCAGGCCGTCTTGGTGGAGATCGCCGGGGTTTCACCCGATCAGGTGGCTGAAGTAGTGGGCACCCCTGGTAAATTTGAGGTTAAAATAAACAACCAGACCGCCCTGGTTGGTTCGGATATAACCAAGGTATCGCCCTACCAGATCACCGGAACCCAGTGGCACGTGCCCTTCACCATCTCCACCGAGGGGGCTAAGAAGTTCGCAGAGGTGGCCAGGGGCCAGGCCAACGCCCCGGTGGACATGTACCTGGATGACCAGCTCATCTCCTCACCCACCCTGGACCCGGGCCTGGCCACAGGCACAGCCTCCACCGATGTGGAAGTAAGTGGAACAGAAAAGACACCTGAAGAGGCGCAAAACCAGGCTAAGACCATCCAGACCGTGTTACAGTCCGGTGCCCTGCCGGTGAAGGTCAACATCGAAGGGGTGAGCAGTGTCTCCGCGGAGCTGGGCAGTCAGTTTTTGGATGGGGCCTTCCTGGCAGGTTTACTGGCCCTCTTGGTCATCAGCATCATCATCTTCATCCGCTACCGCACCCCCATCCTGGTGATACCCATCATCCTCACCAGCCTGGCGGAGCTGACCTTGATCCTGGGAACCGCCAGTGTCATCAACTGGAACATGGACCTGGCTGGTATTGCAGGTATACTGGCGGCCATTGGTACCGGGGTTGATGACCAGATCATCATCACCGACGAGTTGCTCAGGGGAGATAAGAAGACCACCTCCCGGAGAACAGGATTCCAGGCCAGGATCAAGGGTGCCTTCTTCGTGATCTTCGCCGCCGCCGGAACCCTCATAGCAGCCATGCTGCCATTGGCCTACGTGGGCTTCAGCAGGGGTTACAGTGGTATTGGAACCCTATCTGGCTTCGCCTTCACCACCATCATCGGGGTGCTCATTGGTATCTTCATCACCCGGCCGGTTTACGTCAAGTTCCTGGAACTCCTGGTGATTGATAAAAAGAT
Organism: Methanobacteriota archaeon; assembly: GCA_029556335.1. Taxonomy (GTDB): domain Archaea; phylum Methanobacteriota; class Methanobacteria; order Methanobacteriales; family Methanobacteriaceae; genus Methanobacterium. The sequence goes on along the minus strand of JAKQFA010000019.1, from coordinate 41,508 downwards.
AAGCACAGCTTCTACCAAGAAAAAGACAACCCAAAGCACCAGGAAGGGTAAAAAAGGTTCTAGAACTAAGAAGCGTAAAAGGAAGTGAACAGCACGCCTGTCTACTTTTTCTCTCTTCTTTGGTAGTAGGACCTGGCCATTTCGTAGAGGGCGGCACCCACTACAGAGATGAAAACTGATAAGATAAGTGCGGTGCTGGTGTCCAATCTGATCAATCCGGTTTCTGCTGTTTACAACTAGCAATTTTTTTTTATGCTCTGATTCGTTGGGGATGGGGATAACGTATTACTCTTCCCCATTGTTTCTCTTCTGGACAAAGTTATATTAACTTAACCCCCCCATACACATCCTTAGGATAGGAGGGGATGAGTAGCTATGAAGACTCCCAAGGAACTGAAGGTCACACCTATACGCAACGGCACGGTCATCGACCACATCACCGCCAACAAGGCCCTGCACGTCCTGAAGATCCTGAACCTGCCCAGCCAGGACACGTCAGTGACCATTGGTATGAACGTCAAGTCCACCCAGATGGGTGCCAAGGACCTGGTTAAGATCGAAGGCCGGGAACTGAGATCAGGAGAGGTGGATAAGATAGCCCTCATCGCACCCCACGCTACCATCAACATCATCAGGGACTATGAAATTGTCACCAAGGGCAAAGTTAATCTCCTGGAGAAGATCAGTGGAATCATAAACTGCGGCAACCCTAACTGCATCACCAACACCGGGGAACCCGTGGACTCCCTGTTCTACGTCACCAGCCAGGAACCCCTGGTGGTGCGTTGCTACTACTGTGAAAGGGCCATGGACCAATCCGAGATCGAGGAACAGTTCGGCCCATTGTAGGGGGATCTTAGGGTCCTTTATCTTCACCTGATTAACCAATCCCTAGTTTTGGGGAATGAGAAAATAGAGGGGGTTTTAATGGATGCAGATGTTTAGGCAGATGGTGGATGTGCACACCAGTAAGCGCCTGGAAATGGTGGACATCACCCGACTAGTGGAGGAGGCCGTGGAGAGTAGCAACTTAAAGGAGGGCCTGGTGAATATTTACAGCCGCCACTCCACCTCTGCTGTGGTTATCAACGAAAATGAATCCGGACTGAAGGAAGACTTCCTGGTGGCCCTGGATAAATTGGTACCTACCGGGGCAGGATACCTCCACGACCGCATAGACCACAACGCCGACTCCCACATCCGGGGCTTCCTGGTGGGAGGATCCCAGACCGTGCCCTTCCAGGAGGGGCGGTTGATGCTGGGGACCTGGCAGAGCATATTCTTCGTGGAACTGGACGGACCACGCCACCGGACCCTTACAGTGACAGTCACGGGGCAGTGAAGTTTAGAAGCCCATCCAGGATATCACGGGGTTCTATACGGTTAAGGATAGGTGCAGCTCCTTTTTTTCTTCCCTTTTATCTGGAAACCTTACTATAGGGAAAAACTGGTGTAAGAGGTACCTGTACCCATACATCTCCAGCTGGGGGGGAGTGGATGGGGTTGGTGGAAAACCCGCCATATGGAAGTAGGCCCAGCACTTTTTTTTTAAAGCTACTCCCTGAAAAAATAGTCTAAGCACACCAACGTATATTAGCTTAGAGGACAAAATAGGATTTTACAGCCAACACTTCACATGGGGTGATATGTAAATGTCAGTAACGATGATCATAGGTATAATTGTACTATTAATAATAATTGGAATTCTGGTCTACTTTGTTTCCATCTACAACAGCTTGGTAAAACTTCGCAACCGGGTTAAAAATGCCTGGTCCCAGATCGATGTGCAGCTTAAAAGAAGAACTGACCTGATACCTAACCTGATGGAGACGGTTAAAGGCTACGCTGCCCATGAAAAAGGTGTCCTCGAAAATGTGACCAGAGCCCGGGCCAATCTGATGAATGCACAGACCCCCCAGGAGAACGCTGAGGCCAACAACGTGTTGTCCGGGGCTTTAAAGTCATTGTTTGCGGTGGCGGAGAACTATCCTGATTTAAAGGCCAGCCAGAATTTTCAGGACATGCAAAGACAACTATCCGAGACCGAAGACAAAATAGCCTACTCCCGGCAGTTCTACAACGACACGGTGTTGATGTACAACAACAAAATACAGATGTTCCCCAGTAACTTGGTGGCCAGCCAGTTCAACTTCCTGGAGGAAGAGTTCTTTGAAGTAGTTGATACTGAAAGGGAAGTTCCAGAAGTTAAATTCTAAATTTCAAGGAGCACGGATATCCGGGTGAACTACCATGAGAAGGGACATTCGAATTATCAAGAACATTCAACTTGTTGTTATCATTTTGCTCTTATTTGTGGCTGGAATATCTGCTGGTTTAGGAGTGATCCTTCCTGGGGATCGGAGTTACTCCATCCCCTTAATGGACATGGACCTGTATCCACAGGAGGATGGATCACTCCATGTGAAGGAAACAATACATTACTCCTTCAAAGGGACTTATAAGGGAGTCTACCGGGACATACCCTTAAAGGGAACCCAGAAAATAGAGAATGTTAACGTATCCACCCAGGGTGCGTATTCCAGATTCACCGAGACAAATAGCAGTGGCAAACGCCAAGTAAAGGTCTACCTATATTCAGATCCTAAGAGGACCACCCCCATCACTGATAAGGATGTGGATGTAACCATTGAATACGACTTTGCCCCTATGGTTAAATTCTACAACGACGTTGCAGAGTTACAGTACAAACTGGTGGGAGAGTACTGGGAAGTGGATATAGGCCAGGTAAATGCCAAGATCCATCTTAAGTCCAAGGATGGAGTGAAGTACTGGCTGAACCCCCCCTACTACAATGAAAGTTCCGCCTGGCAGGGTAACACCCTCCAATTGACCAGTACAAAAATCCCCTCCTCTGATTTTTATGAGCTAAGGATGCTTATACCCAAGGGCCAATTCGATGCTGATCCAAAAAATGGAATAATCATTAATCAAAATGCATTGGAGGAAATAGAATCCATCCAGAACAAGTACCAGGATGATATAAATTTCAAAACCAATCTGTACTCGTTTTTAACAGTCCTATTGCTCTTGGCATGTTTCATACCCATCCTCATCTACTACAGATTTGGTAGGGAACCTAAAATTGATTACCAGGCAGATTATGAACGGGATCTCCCAACCGATGATCCGCCGGCCATTGTTAACGCCATCTGTGGCCCTGGATTTTCCAAAAGAATAGGGGAGCCTGATATGGATGGATTTAAAGCCACCATAATGGATTTGCTCAACAGGAAGTATCTGCTTTTCGAGAAAGGCGGCCCAGAGGACACCAGCCCATCTGATGAAATGACCTTCAAGTTCAACCCCCAAGAGGACACCAGCAAACTTAAAAACTATGAAAAGGAGATAATCCACTTTTTAAGGGGATACGAGGAAAATGGCGTAATATCCCTGGATTACATCTCTGAGGAACTAAAAAAACGGGAGAATGCAAAGTCCTTCCGGGACACCTACCTCACTTGGAGGGATGATATTAAAGAACAGCACCTCCATGATGACGTGCTTCAGAAGATCTTCATCAAGAAGGGAGACAACTACCTCAAGATATTTGGAGGAGCAGCCCTGGTACTTTCTGCAGTGGTATTCTACTTCACCCTCAATAATCCCATCCCAGCGGCATGGGTGGCGTGGATATCATCCGTGGTACTGGGAGTGGTGGGTATAGTGTCCCTAATAATGCCCCAGAAGATAGCAGGCCAGTGGACCACTTATGGAGAGGAATACGATGCTAAGTGGCAAAACTTCAAGAAGTACATCAAGGATTTCAGCCTGATAAAGGAGTACCCACCCGAATCTGTGGCCATATGGAATAAGTACCTTGTTTATGCCACGGCACTGGGCGTTGCCGATGCAGTGCGCAAGGCCATGGAACTATCACTACCCCACGAGGAGTTGGAGGATAGCGAGATTTACATGTTCCACCACTACGGTGGCTACGTGCTCCTGGCTGACTCCCTGGACACTGGAATGACCACTGCCAGTGCAGCTGACGGATCCGATGGCGGTGACTTCGGAGGTGTCGGGGACGTAGGCGGCGGCTTTGGAGGAGGTGGGGGTGGAGCCTTCTAACACCCCCCCATTAAATAATTTTTTTTTATAAAAAAAATATTCGAAACAGGTTGCCAATAGGCACCTAAAATGGGTCCCCATTTTTTTTTAATGGTTCTTACTGGAACTTCACTTCCAGGGCCACAACTGGGTACTCCAATCCGAAGCTGGTAACCACAGCCGGGTCCATCTCCCCGAAGATGCCATCCAGGATTGGTTTGCCATTTCTTCGTCCCGTTACCCTGGAGCATCTTCCCCTTAAAAAGGAGGGGTGCTCGGTTATCTCTACCTCCATCTTCAGTCCCAGGTTACTTAAAACCGCGGCGGTGAGTGATTTGATCTCGGTGAAGTTGGCGTGGCTGTGGGTGAGGCAGGCAGCCAGCTTCCGCACCCCCCTGCTACGGGTCTCTGCTTCACCATCCAGGTAGACCACCTCGCCCACCTCAAATAGACCCTGGGGAAGGTCCTCGTGACGGTTATGGTCCAGAAATTCCAGTAAACCATTAAGGAGGCTCTGCCGGATCATGGTCCGGTCCTGGCTGATGGGCTGGGCCACCTCCACCCTATCCACCTCAGGTAGTCCCATCTTATGGTAGTGGTGTTCCTCGTTGGTTAGCATGAGGCTCATAACCTCCACCAGGCCCAGGCCCACCATGATCTCCCGTATCAGGATTTCAAACTCCCTCCGGGGGTCCTCCCGGGCTACAGTGGCCACCTGGGGTAGCTCCGGCTTTATATCTGGGAAGGAGTAGCCTATGGCCACGTTCTCCACCAGATCCACTGGGTGCAGGATGTCCACCCGGAAGGGGGGAACCAGCACCTTAACTGTGTCCCCGTCCACTGCCTCGGCGCCCATGCGAACCCTCTCCAGTGCCCGGGCCACCTCCTGGGCATCCAGGTTGAGGCCGATGATCCGCTTTGAATCTTCCACCCCCACCCTCATCTCCTGGGGGTTTAGATCAGGAAGCACCAGGGTCAGATCAGGATAGTTCACATCCATGGTCTTGATCTGCCCCCCGGCCTCGGCGAAGCTGGTGGCCAGGATGGTTAATGTCTGGGTCACTGCCTGCTGGTCGGTTCCGGTTACGTCAATTAAGATGTTCCGGGTGTCCAAGGTCAGCTTGGTCAGCTCCCCGTTGATGATGGGGGGCATGGACAGGACCTTATCATGGGCGTCAACTATGAGGGGGTAGTATTCGTAGTTCTCCAGGAGGTGGGCGTAGTCACGGCCCTTCTTATGTAGCTGCAGTATCTCCCGGAGGGTTAACTCCTCCTCGCACTCCAGTGGCACGAAGGAGTCCTCATCAGGTTCACCAGCCCGGTAATAGAAGGGAGCTTCCACTACGTCCAGGTTGTGGATCCCGATGGCCACCTTACGCCGATCCCGACCTAGCACCCAGTGCAGGTCCTCCTGGAAGTCCATCAACTGTTTCAGCTTCTCCTCGTCAAGGCTTATCCCCTCCACCACGCAGCAGGCCACGTAGGGCCTGATCTCCTCCAGTCTGGGATCCGCGGATATGGACATCCCTGACTTATCAGCCTGGTAATGGGGTAGTCCGGTTTCCAGTCCCAGGAATCCGCGCAGGACCCGTGCTACTCCCTCCACTGATAAAAAGTCGGGACGGTTGGGGAAAAATTCCACCTTAACCATCTCATCATCGTAGTCCTCCACGTCGCTGCCCATCATGGGCAGTAGTTCCAGGAGTTCCTCCCTGTCCAGGGCGGTTCCTAGGAGTTCCTCCAGGTTCTGGTAGGTGAATGTTATAACTGGCATTATTATCAACTCAAACGATCATTCATAGCCACTCCATCTGGGTGTCTACAGGGAGAACACCAGGATGAAGAAGGATGCTTCCACTACAAAGTGCAGTGCACGGTGTTCCAGTGGGGGTAGATTCAGGTTCAGGGCCTCGTGGAAGAGGTCCACGGATAGGTGAACCACTGCCGCCAAAAATCCGATGTACAGGGATAAAAAAAGCAGGGACAGCACCAGGAAGTTGAAGATGCTCTCCAAAACTTCATGCACTATCCACATGCGGATGCTGCCCCCGACTATTCTCTGGATCAGCCCGGCCAGGACCACGTAGAAGTCAAAGAACAGGCTCCAGAATAGTTTGCTGTGTAACTCGTCACTCAGGGCCAGGGCCAGGGCCACGTAGAACCATAATAAATCCATCTCTTTATCCACCGTAAATTTATAGATATACTAACTACAACTAACTTATATCAACTATTGATAAAAAGCATATATGTTTTACTAAAGGGCTTCTTCTTTATAATGTAAGTAAAAAATAGGAGAGTTAAAGTAATGAGTAATGGCCAAGTCCCCAAAGATTACGATCATCAAAAAGAAACCCAGTGGCAGGAAAAGTGGCAGCAGAACCGCCTCTACCAGTTCAAACCAGAGGAGTCCCGGCCCCGCTACATCATCGACACCCCACCACCCTACCCCACCGGATCCATCCACATGGGCCACGTACTGAACTGGCTGTACATGGATTTGATAGCTCGTTATCAGCGTATGAAGGGCTGTGAAGTGCTGTTCCCACAGGGCTGGGATTGTCATGGCCTGCCCACCGAGGTTAAGGTGGAGGAGATCCACCACATCAAGAAGAACGATGTACCCCGGGACAAGTTCCGGGAGATGTGCATAGACCTGACCAGGGAGAACATCACTGGTATGAAGGCCCAGATGATGCGCCTGGGCTTCAGCCAGGACTGGACACGGGAGTACGTTACCATGACCCCGGAGTACCAGGCCAAAACCCAGCTCTCCTTTCTAGAGATGTACCAGCAGGGCCTCATCTACCGGGCGGTGCACCCTGTGAACTGGTGCCCCCGCTGCGAAACAGCCATAGCCTTCGCCGAGGTGGAGTACCATGAAAACCAGACCCACCTCAACTACCTACTATTCCCTGATTCTGATGGCAGGGGTGGAGTGGAGATCGCCACCACCCGTCCTGAGTTACTGGCAGCCTGTGTAGCGGTGGTGGTGCACCCAGAGGATGAACGCTACCAGGACCTGGCTGGAGAAACCGTCACCATACCCCTCTTCAACCGGGAGGTTAAGGTCATCCAGGATGAGGATGTGGACCCGGAGTTCGGTACCGGGGCAGTTATGATCTGTACCTTCGGGGATAAAACCGATGTCTCCTGGGTGAACCGCTACGGACTGGACGTTATAGAGGCCCTGGATGAGAAGGGCTACATGACCAGTGCCTGCGGAGACTACGCCGGCCTGGACGTCGAACAATGCAAGGCCAGGATCCTGGAGGACCTCCAGGCAGGCGGGCATCTCACCCGCCAGGAGGAGGTGGAACAGAACGTGGGCCAGTGCTGGCGCTGCAAAACCCCCATCGAGATCCTGGTTAAGAAGCAGTGGTTCGTGGCTGCCAAGCAACTGTCCAGGGAGATCACCCAATCGGCAGGGGAGATCGACTGGACCCCGGAGCACATGAAGATCCGGCTTTTGAACTGGACCGGGAGTATGGACTGGGACTGGTGCATCAGCAGGCAGAGGATCTTCGCCACCCCCATCCCGGTGTGGTACTGCAGCCAGTGCGGTGAGGTGAAGCTACCCCGGGAGGTGGACCTGCCAGTGGACCCCACCCAGAAGCAGCCCGGGGAAGCCTGCCAGTGCGGCTCCACCAGGTTCCGGGCCGAGGAGGATGTTCTGGACAGCTGGATGGACAGCAGCATCACCCCCCTGGTCATAGCTGGCTGGCCTGATCCCGGCTTCATGAACCTCTATCCCTCCAGCATCCGCCAGCAGGGACATGACATCATCCGTACCTGGGCCTTCTACACCATCATGCGCTGCCACGCATTAACCGGGGAGTCACCCTTCCAGGAGGCAGTGATCAATGGGATGGTCTTCGGAGACGACGGCCACAAGATGAGCAAATCCCGGGGAAACGTCATAGCCCCCGAGGAGGTTATCCAGGAGTACGGAGCCGATGCCCTGCGCCTCTGGGCTGCCAACAGCGTACCAGGCAGTGATGTTCCCTTCGCCTGGAAGGATGTGCAGCACAGCTACAAGTTCCTCCGGAAATTCTGGAACGCCTTCCGATTCGCCAGTCTCAACCTGGAGGACTACACACCCCGCCCTAGCCTACCGGAGCTGGGAATCCTGGACCAGTGGATACTCTCCCAGCTCAACCGCCTGGTGGGGGAGGTCACCGCTGCCATGGACACCTACAACTTCGCTGTGGCCCGTAACCGTATCCAGGGATTCATCTGGCACCAGTTCTGCGACGACTACATCGAGGCAGTGAAGCACAGGCTCTACAGTGATGAGAAAGAGAGCCGGGAAGCCGCCCTGTACACCCTCCACACCGTAATAACCACCTCCCTGAAGCTCCTAGCACCCTTCACACCCCACTTCAGCGAGGAGGTCCACCAGCACCTATCCCAGGGCAGCGTGCACCTGGAGCGCTGGCCAGACATCCTAGGGGAATTCATAGACCTGGATGCCGAGAGAAAGGCCCAGATGGGGATCCAGATCATTGGAAAGCTGCGCCGCTTCAAATCCAGCCAGGGATTACCCCTCAACACACCCCTCCAGGGTGTGGCCATTTACACCACAGACGAAGCAGTGAAGAATGACCTGGAAGCATCCCACCAGGATATTCAGGGCACCATACGGGTAGGGGAGTTGGGGGTGAAGGTGGGCCGTCCAGAGGTCCGGGAAGTGGTGGTGGAGGTCACCCCCCGCATGGACAGGGTGGGACCCCACTATAAGAAGGATGCCACCAGGATCCAGGCCTACCTGGAGTCCCAGGACCCCCAGGACTTAGGGGAGATCCTGGAAAGGGATGGCCAGTTGGAAGTGGAGGAATTAATCATCACCCCCGACTTCCTGCAGACCCGTAAAGAGGTGGTGGGCAGGACCGGTGAGAAGGTACACCTCATCCAGGTGGAGGAACTGGGCCTGGTTCTGGAGATCCAAGTCTAGGATAAGTTTAGAATAACTACATGGTGAAGAATTAATCCGCTCATTAGGTGTTTTAAATGGAGTTCCAGGTGGAAAAAACTGAAAAGATACAGGGAGTGGTGCAGGCACCGCCCTCCAAGAGTTACACCCACCGTGCCTTCTTCCTGTCAGCACTGGCCAGTGGAGAATCAACCATTATATCTCCACTCTACTCTGAGGATACACTGGCCTCCCTAGTAGCCTGCCAGGCATTTGGGAGCCAGTTCCAGGTTAGTGATGGACAGTCTCTGGTGGAGGGCACTGCTGGTGATCTTCAAACCCCGGGGGATGTCTTGGATCTTAAAAACTCCGGCACCACCCTCCGCCTGGCAACTACCATGGCCTCCCTGGCTCCAGGGTGTACCGTACTCACTGGGGATGAGTCACTCCGCACCAGGCCCATGCAGCCCCTCCTGGATGCACTTCTGAAGTTGGGAGTGAAGGCATGGTCCACCCGGGGTTGTGGACTCGCCCCCATCATCATCACGAACGGTTTCCAGGGTGGTGCTACCTCCATACCCGGTGATGTGAGCTCCCAGTACATCTCCTCCATCCTCCTATCCGCACCATACTCCCAGGAAGGGGTGGAACTGGAGGTCACCGGTGATTTCATCTCACAACCCTACGTGGAGATGACCCTGGACATAATGGCCCACTTCAGGGTGAAGGTAGACTACCATGCTGATGATAAAAGTTTCCAGGTGGAGCCCCAGACCTACCAGGCCCAAGACTACACCGTGGAGGGGGATTACTCCTCGGCATCCTATCTGGTGGCTGCTGCTGCCATCCTGGAGTCAGAGCTAACCATCCGTAATTTGTTCCAGGATTCCCGGCAGGGAGATAAGGTCATCCTGGACATCGTGGAGAGAATGGGGGTGGGGGTGAAGCACAGCAGCGACGAAGTGAAGTTAGAGGGCAACGGTGAGATCACAGGGGTGGAGGTTAACCTGGAAGACACCCCTGACCTTCTGCCAACCGTAGCTGTGCTAGGAGCCCTGGCAGAGGGCACCACCACCATATCTGGTGTGGAGCACGCCCGCTTTAAGGAAACCGACCGGATCAGCACCACCACCCAGGAACTTAAAAAGATGGGATTCCAGGTGCAGGAAAAACGAGACGGACTCATCCTAGGGGGAAAAATTCCGGAAAGCATCTCTGGGGTGGTGGTGGACAGCCACGGTGATCACCGCCTGGCCATGGCCCTCTCCCTGGTGGGGCTTAAACTAGGCAGGATGCGGGTGCAAAATGCCGAAGTCCACAGCATATCCTTCCCCCGTTACAGGGAGGTAATGGAGAAGTTGGGCTGCCAAATCAAAGCCACTCCCTAGGGGATGGAGGAACTTATATAAACAGGAGAGAGTTAAGGTTTTCGTGATGTCTGACCAGGAGAGAGTGATCTGCCAGAATGTAAAAAGCTGCGATCAGAGTAACTGCCAGCACTACCAGTGGCATGATAAAACCAGCCAATGCAGACTCCGACAATGCCATATAAAGAAAATCATGACCTCCTGTGATTCAACTATCCCCTGACTGAAGTGGGTTACCAGTACAAGAGCACGTACCATGGGTGGAAAAGAACCCCCAATTCTTTATTCTATGCCCTAGATCACGGTTTGCTTCTTTCATATCGACCTTGTGGGGCCTATTCCATGATGGTGGAGGCCCTGTAATCCTGGGTATCAGATAGATTCTAGGACGATCCAGGCCCCCCCAAACTAAGGTTCTGCTAGGATGACTCCAGGGAAGGCCATGGCCAAGATTAGGGGAGTGGTGTTACAGATGGCAAGGCCTTATATATTTGTTGAATACAAAGTCATATCATAAAGAGCTTATATATTAATCCAACCGGTGCAGGCGGATACCATGACCAGTAACAGAAACCCCAAGTTACGTGAGAAGGAAACCAAGATATTGATCCTGGGATCTTACAACTCAGGAAAGACCACCACCCTGGAGAACATCTGCCATAACAAGGCCAAGGTGGAGTACAACGGCACCACCATATCCCTGGATTATGGTAACACCCAGGTCAAGGGTAAGAAGGTGCACCTATTCGCCTCTCCAGGCCAGGAACGCTTCCGTTTCATGAGGGAAGTCCTGTCCCGGGGGATGGATGGGGCCATCGTGGTGGTGGACAACAGCCAGGGAGTCACCAGCCTTGACCTGGAGATCATCCAAACCCTCCACCAGGGAAAGGTGCCCTACGTGGTCTTCGCCAACAAACAGGACCTGAACAGTGCTGAACTGGACCTGAACGGCTTCCAAGCCCAGGTCATACCCACCACTGCCCATCAGGGTAAGGGCGTATGGGAGGGTCTGAATCTTCTTTTAAACATGGTGCAACAGGGGAGCTAGCCATCAACACCATCGACCAAGTTATGCACAGTCTCCGGGAACTGTACCAGCTCCGGGTTTTCGAAAACCAGGATCCCTACCGGGTTCTAATCCGTACCATACTCTCCCAGAGGACCCGGGATGAGAACACCGACCGGGCCGCGGCCCAGTTATTCGCCGAGTACCCCACCCTGGATGATGTGGCCTCCGCCAGTCCCGAGGAACTGGAGCCCCTAATACGCCCTGCTGGCTTCTACCACGTCAAGTCCCGGAGGATCATCGCCGTCTCCCAGATGCTCCAGGAGGAGTTTGGTGGGGTGGTGCCGGATAAGATGAAGGAACTGTTACTCCTCCCGGGGGTGGGCCGTAAAACCGCCAACTGCGTCCTGGTCTACGCCTTCCAGAAACCTGCCATACCCGTGGATGTGCATGTGCACCGGATCAGCAACCGCCTGGGACTGGTGGAGACCAGGACCCCGGAAGAGACTGAACTTGAACTGGAAAGACTGGTCCCCCGGGAGTACTGGATTGAACTAAATGACCTCCTGGTGCAGTTCGGCCAGACCATATGCCGGCCAGTGAACCCCCGACACGAGATATGTCCACTGGCAGATATCTGTGCATGCTACCAGGATATCCTGGAAGGTAACCCTTAAACCTGGGGAAAGTCCTGGGAGTAAATGGTCTAAAAGAGAAACGCAGATCCTTCAGTGGATACTTGGCCTTTGGAGCACTGAACTCCCCAGCCATTGGATTTACAATGGGACATTTAAAATTATCCCTATCCTATATTTTTGCCAGGTTTTTGGCTCTATCCATTAGGTGGGGGAATTTGGATCTTAAAAAAATTTATATGTTAGCACTTACTAAGAAATTGAAGGGGGGAACGAATGGGTAATTTGGGAAAAAACCAGTTAATTGGTTTTTCTTTTGGAGTGTACATTCATCAATCTACACTCCCACCCATCCCTTTTAGACTGGATAATCATTCTAGTGGACAGTGTTGATTATTGTTTTGCAAGTATCCTTAAATATTCCATTACCCCCTGGATCTGCCAACCACTGCTTCTCATATCATGGTTGATCTGCACTGGTCCCATGCCAAGCCCACTGTGATGGATACTGCTAGTTGCAGGGACACAGTCCCTGCCATTCTCCCTATCAATGTTTTTTTACTCTCTAAGCCTGCACCATCCATGATCCAAATATATATTCATAACAACCAACAATATTGGCATTAATATTAAATACTATTTATCATAATAAATTATGATGGTGATGCTATATGAATACCAAGGCATTAGTAGGTTTAGCAGTGTTGATAGTTGTAATTGGCGGAGTCAGTGCCTTTGGATATTTCTCTCCGGCTGAGAAAACCAGCCCAACAGGACAGAGTTCTGCTCCAGCCGCCCCCCAGAATTTAGAAGAAGATAAAAGCACCCAGAACACGGTGAATGCCCAGGGACAGGTATGTACCAAGTGTGGTGGTAAGGGTTACCTGAAGTGTGGAAAATGTGGTGGTGACGGAGTCATCGGAGGCAAATGTGCCAAGTGTGGAGGTGATGGAAAGGTTTACTACGATGAAAACTGTAACGAACAACCCAACGTCGTTAAAATGTTACAAGTCCTGGCCTGTCACGAGGCCACCTGTCCCAGCTGTGGCGGAACCGGCGGTACCCAGTCCAAATGTCCGGCCTGTGGAGGGGATGGTAAGATCACCTGCCCGGGTTGCGGTGGAGACGGACACACCTGAAACTATTTATTTTTTTAATTTCCCTTTTTTACTTTATATGAGAACTGATTATACCCCCCAAAAATTCCGGGTGGAATACGGGCCCCTCCATTACCCCATGGAGGGATTTACAATCTCCCTGAAAGATGGTGTTCTAGTTTACTCTCCTGATGGCTCTAAAAGTAATGAGGAGGAATTATCACCCACTGAAGCAGAATGGAACCGGTTCTGGCAGGAAATGGATGAACTGGGGGTGTGGGAATGGAACCCCACCTACCAGCTCTGCTGCCTGGAGGGCACCCACTGGAAAATTAAGATAATCTTCAACGAACAAGAACTAGATTCATCCGGGGAGAACAACTACCCAGATAACTTCTTAGGGTTCTGGGAGGCCCTGGAGGAGTTGCTGGGACGGGATCTTAAACTGGATATTTAAAGGCACAAGTTATTTTTTGTATAATATATTGGCACTACCTCATCCCAGCCACTTTCCCTGCGAAGCTGGAGAGCACCTTTTTGGAGAGTCCCTCCACGAACTTCAATGAACCAGCACACTCATGGCCCCCGCCATCTATGCCAGCCTCGGGTATCTCCTCGGCCAGTTCCATGATGATCTTGTTCAGGTTGAAGCCGAACTTCTCATTCACAGCATCCGTGGCCCGTATCACCCCGAAGTCCGGCCCATAAGCCAAAGTAAGAATAGGTGTTTCCTCGCCGTGTTTCTGGACCACCTGGTCGTGGACGTAGCCACAAGTCTTACCAGGGGCGGGGTAGGTGAACTTGTGGGCGTACTTCTCCACGTCCAGGACGTTGAAGATGATCCCGTTGGGGAGGTTCTGGGTTTTGAGGTTGGGCATGGCCGCAGCCAGCTGCCACTTCACCCGGCGCTGGGACTCCTGGTACAGGGCGTCCACCAGTTTGGTGTGTTTGTCCCGGTTACCCAAGCCCAGGATGGTGTCCATGATGCCCCGGCCATTCATGAAGCGCAGGTAGAAGGCCTCAAAGTCGATGGTGGTGGCGATCTTCTCCAGGTCCTCCCAGTCGTATCCCTTCTCCGCGGCGATCTCGATGTAGCGCTCCGCCTCCAATGAGCGGGCATGGTCACCCACGGCGGCTATGCCTGGCAGGTGCCGGATGCGGTCGGTGACCTGGGGGTTGATCATCCCAGCCATCTCCACGGCCAGTGCCCCGGCTGTGATCTGGCTGTCACCACCCACCAGGTAGGGGTTGACGTGGAAGTCCACGTAGTCATCCACTGCCACCCGGCCATCCACCACCTCACCGGGGAAGTGGTGGTCCACCACCACGATCTCCATGTCGTAGACCTTGACCTTCATCAGGGACAGGATATCCTCCTCAGTGGAGCCATTATCCAGTAAAACCACCAGGGGCAGCTTCTGTCCATGGCGTTCCTGGTCCTCCAGGGCGAAGCTCAGATCCTTCACCACATCCTCCAGTTCATAGAAGGGTGCCTTGCTGGGGGAGCGGCGGAAGTAGTGCCACTCTGAGTCGTTGGCCGGGTTGATCTCCTTGATGAGGGGTATCACAGCCTTCTCCACAGCCACCCCGGCGCAGATACCATCGGCATCTGCGTGGTGGCGTACCAGGATGCTCCGTCCATCCAGGATGGCCCGGCGTATGGCCTGGGCAGCCTGGGCTAGTAGTGGCCGGAGCTTCTCCAGGGTGGGGCTTTCCTGGAGGAGGCTGGTATTCTCGGGTTGGGCCCTTTTATCCAGGGCTTCGTCAATGGCCTTCCGGGCCTCTGATGCCTCGGCCCCGGTTAAACGTTCCATGTACTCGGTTTCGATCTGGATCTTGCCTCCGTGGAGGGACACCTCACCCAGGACCTCCACCATGTGGCTGGTCATGATGTGGGGGTACACCCTCTCCCCGGGTTGGTCAAAGGCCGCGGCCCAGGTGATGCCGGTCTCATCGGAGATGGTGAAGATGGTGGGTCCCGTGGTCTGCTGGATCTGGATCACCTCCCCCACCAGGCGCACATTCTTACCCCGGTCCTGGGGCTTTACCTGGCCAATGGGGGTGCGGGGCATCTCTTTTTTAAGCTTCACCAACTGGTAGGCCCCTTCTACCCGGGCTGGTTCCAGGTCCACCTCTCCCCGCTTGGATTTTATCTCCGACACCCGGGCGAAGACCTCATCCCCCACCTGGTAGCTGGAGGCCCGCATGCGCATCAGTCCATAGACCTTCTTGGTGAAGGTCACGAACACCCCGTAGTCCACCACCTTGGTGACTCTGCCCTTGTAGACTGCCCCCACCTCCAAGTCGCCCAGATCACTGGAGGGATGCAGCTGGTAGACTATCTGTTTACTCCGGCAGTCTTCACAGTAATCCCCCTTATCGATCTGTTTCCCACACTTCTGGCAGTGGTTAAGCTCACCCTGTCCATGGCAGGTGGGACAGGTCTTTTTTATCTCTAATTCTCCTTTGCCCTTACACTCTGGGCAGGGCACCTCTTCATCCACGTCCAACTGGTACCTCTCCCGGGCGCCCCTGGGCAGTCCCTTAACATGGTCCTGCAGGTCTACCTGGCTGCTTACACCGCTTCCATGGCATGACTCGCAGATCTGGTAACTGGTAATCAGGTGTCCTTTACCTTTACACTCTAAACACGTCTTCTTCATATGATGATCCTCAAAAAAATTAGTAACTATTTGAACAGGGCCATGTTATCCTGCACCAGCTGGCTCTTCTGGGTGGCCAGGTCCACGGAGCTCTTCATGTAGTCATTGGCCAGGTCCAGGTGCTTGTTGGCACTGGTGGTTTCATTCCCCTGCAGGTAGGGTATGGCCATCTTCAACTCACTGGTGGCATTTAATCGCAGGTCCAGTTCCTGCAGGGTGAGCTGGAAGTAGTCTATGTAAACCTGCTTCCCACTATTCCGGGCGTAGATCAAAGCTTCCTGGGTGGTGCTGCGGCCCAGATCAAACTCGTTTAAGGCATTGTTGGTCTGGGTTAGGGCCTGGTCATATTGGAACCTGTTGGTGCTGGCCACGGCCTGGTTGTAGTAGGAGTCACCCCCCTTCAAGTGATCGTTGATGTTGGAGGCCAATTGGTCCATCCGGGATACTTCTGAGTGTATACAGCCACTGGAAAATGCAACCAGAATGAGGAGTGCCAGAATCAGGGTCGGTTTACGCATGTTCACCATCCACGCAGAGCTCAATAGATTTACTAGGATTTATGCATGATGTTTCATCTTAAGGGTTAATAAATGTTTAAATCTTTTTTTTTGTCAAAAGAAAAGTAAGAAGAAAAAAAAATTTGTATGGATGGAGATTATCTAGGCTCTCCACAGGCCATGGATGTTGCAGAAGCTGCGCAGGGTGATCTGCTCAACCTGATCCAGGTCCAAATCGAAGTGGGCCTGGGGCTGGTCCCCGGCTTCCAGGGGTTGCCGGTAGATCCTTCCATCGGCTTGTACTTCGATCCAGTCTATGCAGTGCTCCTCCTCCATGGGATGGGCCACTTCCCCCACCTTAACCAGGAAGCCACTGTCAGTTTTTTCCAGGACTGGCACATGCTTTTCCTGGCCGGTGTCATCGTTTCTCTCCACCAGCAGGGTCATGGGGACCTGGCAGCAGACCAGTTCTCCTTCACCTGCATGGAGAACCTCTATGACATGGTCACAAACCTGGCAGCGGTACACGGCACATTTTTCTGCCACGTTAACGTCCCCCTAGTACTCTTCGCAGCGTATGTAGAAGTATTCCTGTGGATGGTCACAGGCCGGGCATTTCTCGGGTGCTTCTTTACCCTTAGCAGTGTATCCGCACTTGGGACAGGCCCACTCCACTTCTTCCTCCTTCTTCTGGAAGGTGTCCTTTTCCACCTGCTCCAGCAGGGCCAGGTAACGTTCCTCATGGTGAAGCTCGGCATGGCCAATGGCGTTTAAACGGGCGGCCACATCATCCAATCCATCCTCCTTGGCGGCCAGTGCAAATTCAGGGTACATCTCAGCGGTTTCGTAGTGTTCCCCTGCTATGGCGGCTTTGATGTTGGCGGCGGTGTCACCCAGTACAAGGGGTGCCTCGGACTCCACGTGGATGGAATCTGGGTCTTGGCCCATCTTTTCTTTAACATCCTGGATCATTCTAAACAGCCATTTTGCATGTTGCCTTTCCTGTTCAGCAGTTTCCAGGAATATTTCAGCTACCTTGTGGAAGCCTTCCTTTTTTGCGACATCGGCGTATAAGGTGTAACGGTTTCGAGCCTGACTTTCTCCAATAAAAGCCTTGCTTAAGTTTTCTAGTGTTTTTTGCATATATTTCACCATAAAAGAATGTGTAGCAACTGATATATTATACTTTCTTTAAAAATAAAAATAAGACCTCACCACATCTACCCGTATAAACAAGGCTATGAAGTATGTTGAAATGGTCTACAGAGCCTTGGAGTTAATTTGTATCTTAAAGGATGTTCCTTTTCCCTTTAAAATTTTTATCTCACCCTTTAACTGTTGGGTGAGGGCCTGGACCAGCTTCAACCCCAGGGTAGATGTTTCATGGAGGTTGATGTCATGGGGCAAACCCACCCCGGTATCGGTGCAGGTGATTGTGATCTGATCCCCCTCCTGGCGCAGCTGGATGATGATCTTACCGGTTCCTTCATGGGGGAAGGCGTGTTTAACACTGTTGGTAACCAGTTCGTTGATGATGAGGGCGCAGGGAATGGCGGTGTTGATGTTGATCCAGACGGGTTCACAGTCCATCTCCAGGATGATCCTCTCCTGGCTGCCCTCGTAGGAGTTCAGCACGTTCTGCACAAGGTCCTTAATGTACTCGGCCAGATTTATCCGGGCAAAATCATGGGACTGGTACAGCTTTTCATGCACCAGGGCCATGGATTGGATGCGGTTAATGGTCTTACGGAAGAGGTGGATGGTTTCTTCGTCATCAAGGCGGTTGGACTGGAGGCTGATGAGGCTGGAGATGATCTGGAGGTTGTTCTTTACCCGGTGGTGCACTTCTCTCAGGAGGATCTCCTTCTCCTCCAGGGAGCTCTTGATTTTCTCCTGGTACTCCACTTCTGGGGTGATGTCTTCCAGGGTCTCCACTGCTCCAATCACCTCCCCCTCCGAGTCTAACAGGGGAAAGGCAGTCATGCGAAGCCACTTGCCGTCCCGGATCTGGGGGAAGAATCCAGTGGCACTGTAGACCATCTCTGCCACTTCCATGGATACAGGTGGGGTGGAGTACCACTTGCAGATCCCTTCCCAGTCATTCTCCAGTAAAAGATCCGCCATGCATGGCCTCTCTTCCGGGTAAAATACCTGCCAGTGGTGGGTGGTGCCCAAGACATCCCTCCTCTTAATGCCCGTGAAGTTTTCCAGGGCCTGGTTCCAGAAAACCACCTCATGATCCGTGTCTATGGCAAAGGTGGGTATGGGTGAGCCGTTGATTATGCTCTCCAATCTTTTTTCATTGTTCAAGAGACTTTTGTACAGCTTCTCCCTTTCCATGATCTCCTGGGACAGTTTCACGTTGGCCTCCTCCAGTTCCCGGGTTCTCTCCTCTACCACCTTCTCCAGGTTCTCCCGGTGCCGGGCCAGTTGGAGCTCCACCTTTTTACGATGGTCCACGTCACGTATAACCAGTAATAAACCATTTTCTTCCTGATTTTCATCCAGAAATGGGTTGATCAAGGATTCCAGCCAGTGGTAACCACCCTCCGCATTTTTGCATCGGAACTCTTCCTGGACACTGGTGGAGGATGATTTAACCCCTTCCAGGGCACGGGTCAGCTTACCCTGATCATCGGGGTGCACCAACTCTAGGAACCTGTTGAGGGGCTGGCCTAGAAAGTCCTGGTGATGGTATCCCAGGATGGTGTGCAGGGAGCTGCTCAGGTACTGTATCTGGCTGTGGACATCCACCTGCATCACCATGTCCTGTATGTTCCTGGTTATGAGGCGCAGCTGAGCTTCCCTGTTTTCCAGGGACCGGGCGGCTCTATCCAATTCACGGGCTTCTTCCACCTCATCCAAAGCCCTTCTTATGGTGTATGGTAACTTGGAGATGTTGTTCTTGAAAACATAGTCCTTAGCACCTTCCTTCAGGACTTCTACCACGAATTCTCCCCCAATTTTGCCACTGAAGAAGATGAAGGGGACCTGGGGGATCTGCTGCTTTGCGATCTTCAGGGCGGATTTACCATCAAAGGAGGGCAGGGAATGGTCAGCCAGGATGATGTGGGGCTGGAATTCCCTGATTCCCCTAAGAAATTCCTCCTCGTTCTCCACCCTGCAGGTGGTGAAGGGGATCCCTCCTCTCTCCAGTTCCTTTTCTGCCAGTTCAGCATCGAAGGGAACATCTTCCAGCATCAATATCCTTATTCTATCCATCAAACCACACTATACCGGATACTCAGAATTTTAATGTTACTATATCTGCTACTATTTATTAACCTTTGTAAAACCTTCCCAAGAACCCCTATCCATATTAATCATCATCGTCACTGGTTGGATTGCCTTACAAACCCGCCTGGATAGGGTGGGACGAAGATCCGTGTCCCCTATGAATCCCGTGCAGCGACTTGTTCCCCCGGGGGGATCCATGGTAATAACATTATAATAGCAATGCTGATTATAATTGCTGTTATGGAGGATAGATACAGAAACACCAGGACAGCCCTGGACAGTATGACCAGCACTGTACCACGGGTACAGCCCCAGGATAAGGTGGCTAGTATCAAGCAACTCTTATCCACCCAGGCCTGTCAACTGGGTAACATCGACTACATCTACGTTGTAAATAGACAGGGACATCTAGATGGGGTGCTGTCCATCAAGGAGATTTTCTGTTCTTTGGACTCGGAGGTGACTGCCAGGGAGATAATGAAGCAGGACCTGGTGGTGGCCTCTCCCTCCACCCACCAGGAACGGGTGGTGTACCTGGCCCTGTCCCATGGTATTAAGGCCGTGCCAGTGGTGGATGAGGACGGCCTATTCCAGGGGGTGGTGCCCTACGACCAGATCCTGCGCATCTTCAACCACGAGGTCCAGAGTGACGTGTTTAAATTTGGCGGAATCTTCCACAAGGTAGGGAAGGAGTACACCAGCATCCAGTCCAGCACCAGGATGATGATCCGCTCCCGCCTGCCCTGGCTGGTGGTGGGGGTGCTGGGTGGGACCATGGCCGCGGGCCTAATTGGCTACTTTGAGAACCTGCTCTCAGAGTACCTGGTACTGGCCTTCTTCATCCCGGTGATGGTGTACATGAGCGATGCAGCCGGAACCCAATCCGAGGCCCTTATCATCCGCAGCCTAGCCCTGGACCCTAAACTGGCCATGAAATCCTACTTCATCCGGGAGCTCAAGGTGGCGGGGGTGATAGGGCTGGTTTCCGGTGTACTGGCAGCATTCACCTCCCTTCTGGGATGGACCCAGCCAGTTCTCAGTCTTATTGTGGGTTTTTCCATGTTTATCAGCATCATTTCCTCGGTAGCCATTGCAACGGTGGCTCCCCTGATTTTCTACAAACTGAAATATGACCCGGCAGTGGCCACCGGACCCCTGGCCACCATAGTCAGTGACATCACCACCCTGGCCATCTACTTCACAACTGCCATGGCCCTAACTGGATTAATCCATTAAAAAAAAATCACGTTAACAACTTACACAGTTGTGAAAGTAAAACAACCAATAAAGTTGTGTGGGTTTCACAACCCATAATGTTGTATATCATTATTTACTTATTACTAGTTGATGAAACAAAAACTCTACCTCCTGTGGGGTGAAACTGCACCCTGGGGGTTGGTGGATGATTACCAGTCCCGGTTGGAGGTTATTTGCCGGGTGGTGAACTCCAGATACGGTAAACACCTGCACACCCCCCTCTCACCACTCCAGGATCCCTGGAAGCTGGGGGCGGTGCTGTTTAATATCTCCCGGGTTTACGATATTCTGGACATTGTACTGAAGGGCCTGTATCCCCAGTCCATGCACTTGGTACTGGTGTACGACTACCTGGATGAACTCAAGGAAAAGGACATCAACCACCTGGATGGACCTGCCCTGGAAAAGGCTACCCAGATGATGTCCAAGCTTGAAAGAAACGGTCTACTCTTTGAGATGAAGGTAGATAAGAAAGAAACTGATCTAGCACTATCTGGTCTGATAAACTCTGTGCAACTTCTTAAGAAGGGGTTGTCAGCTAAAAAAAGGCGTATAATAAGTGAATATGTTAAGACGGGTAAGCAGAGCTTGGCAGCGGAGAACCTGAACATGACCCAGCAGGGGGTGAGCAAGGCCCTGAAGAGCAGTAACTGGCGGGAAATAAAGGACGGGGAACAAAAACTCCAAAGGGCCCTGGAAATATACAGTGACCGTCTGGGTCGAAAGCAGCGTAGCCTGGATGATTTTTATTAAAACCCGGGCCTGGTATAAATCTGCTCCCGGGCTGATATCTTCCTAGGAAAAGGGCAGGAGGTGGATCCTTCCTGGTGGGGAGTTTGTGGATGGGGGAGGAACATCTTTATATGGCAGTATTCCAATATTAGGGTAAGATTATTTAGCTAAGTATCTCGTAAATTTTAGTCCTGTTACAATTGGAGGAATTAACTTTGCTTCTCTTAATCAGTCCCATTAATACCCAAGAGGCTCAAGAAGCCATTGATGGTGGAGCCGATATAATTGATGTTAAAAACCCCAAGGAGGGGTCCCTGGGAGCCAACTTCCCCTGGGTTATACGCAGTATACGGGAGATCACCCCTAAGGACTTAATGGTAAGCGCCACCCTGGGGGATGTGCCCTACAAACCCGGCACCGTGGCACTGGCCGCTGCTGGAGCAGTACTATCCGGAGCTGACTACATAAAGGTGGGCCTCTACGGCACCCGTAACTATGACGAGGCCCGTGAAGTAATGGATGGAGTGGTCCGGACTGTTCGGGACCTCAGGGAGGATGCCATGGTGGTTGCCTCTGGCTATGCCGATGCCCACAGGGTGGGAGCCGTGGATCCCATGGAAATACCCAGAATAGCCGCTGACGCCGGTGCCGACCTGGCCATGGTGGACACCGCAGTTAAGGATGGTCAGACCCTCCTGGACTACATGGACCCTGAAATGCTCAGCACCTTCACCAGCCAGACCCATGAGTATGGATTGAAGTCAGCCCTGGCTGGTTCCATCAAAGAGGACCAGCTTCGGATGCTCCATGACCTGGGATGCGACGTGGTGGGAATTCGCGGGGCAGCCTGCACAGGAGGGGACCGTAACCAGGGCAGTGTACACCACGGCGCCGTGAACCGGCTTAAGAGCCTGGTCAGCGAATTCTGAAACCATAGATAAACTGGCCAAGGGATACTTGTCCCTGTGAATTTATCTC
Source organism: Methanobacteriota archaeon (assembly GCA_029556335.1). Lineage (GTDB taxonomy): Archaea > Methanobacteriota > Methanobacteria > Methanobacteriales > Methanobacteriaceae > Methanobacterium. The sequence continues at coordinate 19,059 of JAKQFA010000019.1, read as the reverse complement.
CATTTATTTAGTTACAGTTAGTATGAGGTGTTTTGTTGTGTTCTCCAAGAAACTGAAAAATTCTGAGGAAGGCTTTACATTCGACGACTTTTTACTGGTACCTGCTGCCTCGGCAGTGGAGCCTAAAGACGTGGTCACCACTAGCAGGGTCTCCCGGAATCATGAACTTAAGATTCCCATCATCAGCTCAGCCATGGACACCGTTACCGAGGCTGAGATGGCCATCATCCTGGCCCAGGAGGGTGGTATGGGAGTAATCCACCGGAATATGACCATCAAGGAACAGGTGGAAGAGGTTAAGAAGGTTAAACGTTCCTCGGATCTGACCATCCGGGATGTCATCACCATCGAACCCGAGGCCTCGGTGAAGGAAGGCCTCCAGATCATGGATGAAGAAGATGTCAGTGGACTGCCAGTGGTGGATAATGGTACCGTGGTGGGTATCATCAGCCGTAGAGACATAACACCCCTACTAAACTCCCTGGAGAAGTTGCAGATCCGGGAGGTGATGACCGAGGAGGTGGTGACCATCAGTGAATCAACCACCCCTGAGGAAGCCCTGGACATCGCCTATGAAAACAAGGTAGAACGTCTCCCAGTGGTGGACCACGATCAGATCGTGGGTATCGTAACCATCCGGGACATTATTGAGCGTAAAAAGTATCCCAACGCCTCCCGGGATAAGAAGGGAAGGTTCCTGGTAGCTGCAGCCACCGGCCCCTATGACCTGGAACGGGCCATGGCCCTGGATGATGCCGGAGCTGATATCATAGCCGTGGACTGCGCCCATGCACATAACCTTAACGTGGTGAAGTTTGCCGGTGAAATAAAGGAGAACATCCAGGCGGATCTCATTGTAGGGAACATCGCCACCTACCAAGCCGCAGAAGACCTGCTGGCTAAGGATGTGGACGGCCTCAAGGTGGGTATTGGGGGAGGTTCCATCTGCACCACCCGCGTAATCGCCGGGGTGGGAGTGCCCCAGTTAACTGCCATCAGCGAAGCCGCCGACGCAGCCCAGGACCATGATGTCCCCGTAATCGGGGATGGTGGTCTGCGTTACTCAGGGGACGTGGCCAAAGCCATAGCTGTAGGTGCGGATTGTGTAATGCTGGGCAACCTACTGGCTGGAACAGAAGAGGCACCCGGTGAGGTGGTCATAATGAATGGACGTAAATTCAAACAGTACCGGGGTATGGGTAGTTTAGGGGCCATGACCGGGGGTATTGGCGCTGGAACCGACCGCTACTTCCAGGATGTGAAGGGGCCAATGAAGCACGCCAAACTGGTACCAGAGGGCGTGGAGGGAGTAACTCCCTACAAGGGCTCAGTCAGTGAGGTGCTCTACCAACTCATTGGGGGGTTAAAGGCCTCCATGGGATACTGCGGCGCCCAGGACATCCAGGCCATGCAACAAAACACCACCATGGTACGCATCACCTCCAGTGGAGTTACCGAGAGCCACCCCCACGACATGTTCATCACCAACGAAAGCCCCAACTATCCCACCACCCGCCTGATGTAGATATGAAGTCCTGCATAATCCTCTGCGGAGGCCGGGGAAGGAGAATGGGAAAGGACAAGGGCACCCTATTTTTCCATGGCCAAACCCTCCTCCAGCGGGTACTTAATTCCTTACCACCCCTGGATGAGATCATCCTGGTACTCAGGGATGAGAAACAGGAACAGGCCTACCAGCAGATACTGAGGGATTTCAAGGGAGAATTGAGGGTAGTCTTGGACCGGGAAAGGGACCAGGGACCATTGCTTGGGATCCTAAGTGGACTGGAAGCTTTGAAGTCGGACCATGCCCTGATCATTCCCTGTGACTCGCCCTGCATCAGCCCCCACTTCGTGGAAGAAATGCTGGAACACCCCCTGGAGGACTACCAGGCCCTGGTACCCAGATGGAGTGACGGCCGGACCGAGCCATTGCACGCCGTGTACAGTAAAGAGGATGTCCTACCAGTTATAGAAAAAATAATCCAGCAGGGAAGGCGGGATGTTCAATCCATTTTTAACCAGTTGAAGGTACTGTACCTGGATGCAGAGTCCCTGGATCCCGGGGGTAATACCTTCCTCAACCTCAACCGCCTCCAAGATGTGGAGGTCTTGGAAAAAAAGAAGTTAAAATAGTAGGATCCACGAATAAAGCTGCCATTCGTGTACCATAGAAAAGTGCCTCACTCATTAAGAGCGAGTACCCAAGTTAAAGTAAAATAAGCGTCAATTTTTTATTCCAGGGAGTTTAAGGAACATCCGAAGAGTTGCGATGTTTTTCTAGTGAATTAAGAGGTTTTCTCTATTGTTGCAGTGCTGGTCTCCTGATCCGATTTCCACCAGACCAGGGTTTCTTCCCGTCTCCAAGTAAAACTTGTTCACCATTTCGATCATGTCGATGTAGTCTTTCTTGATAATACGGCAGCCATCTATGACTGTGGACTCTGGGAGTTTTCCATTTAAACGTTTAAAATCTATTACCTTTTTTACCATCTGTCGATATTGCTCAGGAGTTAAGCTCTCCATTACATCAACCACATTATTGTTTTAGGAATATATTAGTCCCACCCTTTAAATAGGTTACGAAACATGAGCATCAGTTCACAAAGGAGGAATTCTGGGATGATTTACAAGCCACACATCCACAAGAAAATTCAACCCCCGATCTCCACGCTGGCCTCGGGGTCGAAGGGATTCTTCCGCACAGCCAAGGAAAATAGGTAAGGATAGTTCTCCATTAAATGCTGCATATAACAGATCCATTCATATATTAAGATGCTGTAGACCCGTATAATATCACCAGCAAGGTGTGCGTAGTCTGCCTTGGAGAGGTTGGTTAAATTTGCCCTGCCTTCCAGCTCCTCGGTGAGGTGGAAGACGGAGCGCAAAAGATCAGTGAAGGTTTCGTGTTCCAGGAGGTTGGGGTTCTCCATGAGGCCCAGAAGAAACTTCCTGTTTTGCACTAGGAACTCCTTGGTTGACACCAGAAACTCCAGGGAGTTGGCATCCCTGCCTGTAATTTCCAGGGTGTAGTCAAATTTTTCGATATCCCCAATGGCCCTTTTATAGTCGGCAGCAGACCAGTTGGCGTTAACCAGGAGGGAGTGGCGTATCTTATCGGTGTCCGGGTCATAGTTGGTGATCCTGGTGAGTAGCTCTGCACCCACCTCACTGAAGAAGGTGCCTATGACCATGTTCATCTTCTCCATCATAATCCTCTTCTCCCGCTCCCCAATGGCAGTTTCAATGACCAGTACCACAAACAACACCTCCAGGGGTACGAAGGCCAGGTCAATGCCCAGGAGGAAAAGTTCTTGATGGGGGTCGTGGAATGTCCAGTACAGTGCAATGTAAAGTACTATTGATGTGAACACTAAGATGATGCCCAGTTTCACTCTCCAACTCAGGTTTTCCCCTATCTTCATATGATAAGCTCCATTCCTGGTTCAGAGTTTTTTCACACCAGATATGATGGCCACGGGGTTCAGTCCCTGCATCATGGTGCCCATCTGGGTGGTTCTGCCCCGGGCCACGAAGACCTCCACTATACGGGGCTCCATCTCCAGGTCCTCCATAACTTTAAGGCTGCGCAGTCTTGTCTCTAGGAGTATGGCGGTGACTACAACCCGGCCCCCAGCCTGGAGTTGCTGGTAAGCCTTCCTGATTATCTCCTCCAATTCACCACTACTACCCCCCACCACCAGGAGGTCGTAGGGGGGCAAATCCTCCATGGCCTCCAGTGCATCTCCCAGTATGAGTTCCACCTCCCCCTGGGGGTTCAGTTTCCTGAGGTTGGTCAGGGTTACCTCCAGGGCCTGGGGGTTCTTGTCCACAGAGTAGACCTTGGCCGCCCGTCTGGATAACTCCACTGTAAGCCCTCCTGTACCGCAGCCCACCTCCAGGACCACGTCCCCCTCCTTCACCCTTGAATGGCACATTACCAGGCAGCGGACCTCCTCCTTACTAGGCCCCGGTACTTCAGGTACCTTGTAAAAGTCCTCATCAGGGATCATGGCTCTCCCTCCCTCCAGCGCTGGTAGAGGTGGTGGTCGATACAGAGCACATCCAGGATCTTACCCACCACGAAGTCCACCAAGTCCCCCATATCCTCGGGCTGGTGGTAGAAGGCTGGCATGGCCGGCAGTATGATAACGCCCTCCCGGGAGAGTTTCAACATATTTTCCAGGTGAACCTGGCGCAGGGGAGTTTCCCGTGGCACCATCACCAGCTTCCGGTGCTCCTTAAGGGCCACATCTGCAGTTCGGGTCACAGCGTTACTGGCATATCCCTGGCTGATGGCGGCCACGGTTTTCATGGTGGCAGGCACAATCACCATGGACTCAAAGCGGCAGGAGCCACTGTTAATAGCAGCGGTAAGGTCCTTAGAATCGTAGACACGGTACGCTAAACTCTCCAACTCCGATGCACTGATCTCCAGTTCGTAGTCAATAATAATCCGGGCCGGCTCCGTAACCAGAAGAGCAGTTTTCTTACCGGCTTCTTTAAGGGCTTCCAGGAGTCTAACACCGTAGACCACACCACTGGCCCCGGTAATGGCAACCACTATCATATAAAATTCATCACCATCCTGTTCTTATTTTTAAAATAGTTGTTCTTCGTAATTTCTAGTCGGGTATGTTCAGATAATCCCGGAAGGGAAATCCCTTCACCCGGGATGCCGCCTCCTGGGGCATGTAAATGGACAAGTCTGCATGGTTGAAACGGGCATGCTCCAGGGCAACCACCAGGTTAGAAACCTCTCCCAGAGTCTTAGTGGAGCCATACACCGATACTGGTGCGCTCTCGTTGAAGGTGGGATACTCGGGGGGGTCGATGAGGATGTAGTCCTCCTCCACTCCCAGGTCCTCTGCTATTTCCACTTCGGACTGGCGGTTCCTGGCATCGTCCATACTAAAAACAGTCATGGGGTCCTCCAAGTTATTCAGCTTAAGGGCGTAGACCCGTTTAAAGAGTTGCCGATTATCCAGGCGATGGATGATGTCCCGGATGTAGCCCTTCTCATTCCGGGCGGCGCTGACTATATCCGCATCATCGTAGCGGTAGATCTCAGGGGACTGGATAACACCCCCTTTAAATAGATGGCTAAGGCAGCGCCTGAACATGGCGTTGACGATACGGGTGGTGTGGTGCTGGTACACGCTGGGGTACATGAAGTACCGGGCCAGGAGCATGGCCTCCGCAGCCTGCACACCCTTACGGTGGAGGGTGAGGTTCTCTCCATCCAGGTGCATGTTGTTGATGAGCCGCTCCACATCGATGATCCCGTAGGCCACCCCGGTGTAGTAGGAGTCCCGGAGGAGGTAGTCCATACGATCCACGTCCAGATCCCCGGATACGATCTGTCCCAGGGGTCCCTGTCCGCTGATGATGTCCACCACTTCCTTCAAATTGTACCTCTCGGATAAGATGTCTCCCAGGGCTGATTTTTTAATTAAATGTGTGGTGAGCTTTTCATGGGATGTTTCCAACACTCCCTCCGAGACATGGGAGAAGGGTCCGTGCCCAGCGTCGTGCAGGGCGGCGCAGACCCGGATCAGGGTCTTCTTATCAGGGTCCAGGTCCAGATTCAGGGCCATCCTACCAGCCAAGTACATGGTGCCCATGGAGTGCTCGAAACGGGTGTGGTTAGCACCGGGATAGACCAGGTAAGTGAATCCCAACTGCTTTATACGGCGCAGTCTCTGGATCTCCGGGGTGTCAACCAGTTTTAATTCAAACTCATCCAATTGCAGGTCGCCATGGACGCTGTCCCTGATGGACTTCATATTACCCTCCGGACATTATGATACGGTTACCCTGATTGGTTTCCTCTTCCTTCTGGAAATCCAGTTCGTACTTAACCCTCTCGATAACTTCGTTAAGGGCGGATCGGGTTTCTTGCCGGTGGGCCCCGGCTACCGCCACCAAAAACAGGGGGTCTCCGGGTTGGAACTGGCCCAGGTAGTGAACCACCGCCACCTCCTTGACCTGGTGTTTGTCCTTAACATCCTCCACCAAGTTTTCCAGTTCCTCCTGGGTTTTATCATAATCAGTGGTGGTCAAGTTCAGGGCGTGGGTGCTCAGTTCCTTCTCTTCGCCACGCACCAGGCCTTCGAAGGTGAATATAGCTCCACATTCATTGATCTGGGGGATGTTCTTCATTTCATCTATTAACTGGTAGATGGTGATCCGGTCTTCATCTGGTCTTATGAGTTTAATGGTCAAACTTCGCTCACCTCCTTGCGGTTGAGATGTTTAATTCGGGCTACTCCACTAATTTCATGGATAACCTCCACTACGGTTCTGGGTAAGAGGGACTGCCAGTCCTCATCAGCCAGCATCCTCCGCCTTACCTCGGTCCCCGAGTAGTTTTTCCTGTTGAAAAGTGGTGGAATTTTAACTTCATATCCAGCCTCTACAAAGAGTCTCTGAACCAGTGGATTGCCAGAGTAGACCTTGCTAAAAGGCGGTGTCAGCATCTCCAGGTGAGACACCCAGACACTGTTACAGGCAACGTCCTGGATGGGCAGCACGTAGTACCGTGATGCGACAATGTTATTTTCTGATAGGGACTTGGTAAGCATCATAACCCTTTCTCCAGCGGTGAAGGGGTCCTTGATACTGTGACTTAGCTGGGCGCTTCCAATGCCAATGATAAGCTCATCCACCTCCTGCAGTATGGTTTTAATCACCTGCATGTGACCCAGGTGCACGGGTTGCATGCGGCCCACCAGTAAGCCCCTCTTGATTCTCACCATGTATCCCTCAAGCTATCTCATCCATAAAAATATTTTAGATTTTATATATTTATAATGGGTGGTTACAGAACCCCAACCCTGGGTGCTGGTAATCCTAGTGGAAAGGGAACTGTCCCTGCCACACATGAGATGGGGATCCAGGACTCTGTGGAATTTAAAAGCTGGTAAAGAAAAATCTTTTAAATCAATATCAACAACTAGGTTCCAGGACTAAATATTTTTATAAGAAAAGAAGATGGCCAAAGCAACCATTGATTTAAATCTAAATGATATTCAGGGTGATTAAAAAAATGATAACTGTTAAGAACTTATCAAAAACCTTCCAAACTGAGGATGGAGTGCAGATCCCGGCCCTTACTGATGTTAGCTTCCAGGTGGTACCGGGTGAAATTGTGGGGATAATTGGAACCAGTGGCTCTGGTAAGAGCACCTTACTGCGCATAATCAGGGGTGTGGAAAGCTTCGATGAGGGGGAGATAACCATAGGGGACCTCACAGTAAAACACGACTCCCCGGCCTACTACTCCCGTAAACTCCGGGAGGCCACCGCCATCCACCTGCAACGATCCTTCGGCTTATGGCCAGAGTCCACGGTACAGAACGTGGTGCGTAAATTATACGGCGTTAAATATGGTGATGAAGGCTTAACAGACTTTGAACATGCCAATGACGAGTTCATGGAGGAGGCCATGGAGCTTTTGCACCTGGTGGGCCTGGGTGATAAGGCGGAGCACTTCGCCCCGGTACTGAGTGGAGGGGAAAAACAGAGACTCATAATGGCCCGGCAACTCGCGAAGAAGCCTGAAATACTGCTCCTGGATGAACCCGCCACCATGTCCTGTCCCAAGACCAAACAGGAGATACTGGATGCTATAAAAAACATCAACCAGGAGCTGGGCATCACTGTACTCCTGGTATCCCACCTGCCTGAGGTGCACCGTTACCTCTCCCATAAACTGATACTAATGGAAAACGGCCATGTCAAAGATGAGGGAAAGACTGATGAAGTTATAAATAAATTCCTCTCGGGTATGGATGAAGAAATATCTGGTAGGGACAGCCAGGATGTGGGTTCTACCCTGATCAGGGTGGAAAACCTGGCCCGGAGGTTCTACCTGCTGAAGGGAGGGCACGTGCTATCCCTAGAGGACGTGGATTTTGAGGTTAAGGAGGGCGAAATATTAAGCCTCATCGGCCCCAGCGGCGCTGGTAAAACCGTGTTAATGCGTATGATGGCCGGATTAGACCAGCCCGACAGGGGAAAAGTGTCCTACAAACTGGATGGGAACTGGGTGGATATGCACCAGCCGGGAATTGAAAGGATGACCATACGCCGGCAGATGGGATTCATGCACCAGGAATTCAGTTTAACCCACCACGCCACCATAAGGGACCAGATCGCCCACCGCTTGGGGGTGAAAAACGAGATGGTAGTAGGCGCTGCCAAGAAGAAAGCCGAGGAATTGGGGATATCCGACCAGGTCCTGGACATACTGTACCAACTCACTGACCTACCAGAAAACGAGGCCAAGTACCGGCTGGAGAAGATCGGACTCTCCCCTGACGTCTTAGATGAACTCTTCCCCAGCTTCCCGGAGAAGGCAGTGCGCCGCTATGCGAAGCCCATCTTCGAGGCACTGGACCTTCCCCTGGAAATACTGGACCGGCGTTCCTACGAACTATCCGGGGGACAGAAGGTCCGGGCCACCATAGCCCTGGTACTGGCCACCCAACCAAGAATACTCTACCTAGACGAGCCATTCGGAGATCTGGATCCCTTGACATTGCGGACTGTTTCCAACAGCCTGAAACGAATAAACCAGGAATTCAACACCACCTTCATCATGGTCAGCCACCACGTGGACTTCATCCAGGAACTGGCCACCAGGGCCATTATGATGGAGGATGGCCGCTTGGTGGACCAGGGCGACACCCGGACTCTCTGTGAAGAGTTCATTGACAGGTGCCATGCCAAGTACCTTGAAAAAGAGGCGGTGTAGATGGAACTGGAGTTATCACAGTTCTACCGGGTACTAGCCCCCCGCACCACCATCATCATCACCACCATCAACCAGAAGGGGGAGATAAACGCGGCTCCCTTCTCCTTCACCATGCCTGTATCTGTGAACCCTCCCCTCCTGGCAGTGGCCTCGGCTCCCACCCACCACACCTACCAGAACCTACAGGAAAGTGGTGAATTCGTGGTGAACCTCCCTGGAGAGGAGATCCTGGAGCAGCTATGGATCACCGGTGAAAGCTTCCCCGAGGGTGTGAACGAATTGGAAAAGGCGGGCTTAACCAATGAAGATTCGTTGATCGTTGATGCCCCTGGTATTAAGGAATGCGTGGCCCGGTTAGAATGTAAAGTGGTCTCTGACAGGGAATGTGGTGATCACCAACTGGTGGTGGGGGAAGTGGTCCGGGTAGACACCCGGGATGATATCCTAGTGGAGGGATTGCTCCATGTGGAGCGCAGCAAACCTGTCCTCCACCTGGGTGGGAAGGACTTCGTGGTGGGGGATCATCGTAAAAGATTGGACTAAAGAGAGTGAAAAAACATTTAAGCTGGATATATAAATAAATGGGGTGATTGTAAGTGTTCGAAAAGATACTGGTACCCACCGATGGATCAGAGTATGCAGACCGCGCCGTGGAGGTGGCTCTAGGCCTGGCCAGGGAACTGGGCACCCGGGTGGTGGCCCTGCACGTCCTGGATGAGAAGCTGATCCTCCCCCTCGAGGTACTGGAAGAAGAGGGACGGCACATACTGGAGGAAGTTAGAAGGAGGGGCGAGGAGATAGAAGTCCCGGTGGATGAGATCATCCTATTCGGAAACCCCCGCCAGGACATGGCCAAGATCGCCACCAAATCCGGGGCCGATCTGATGATAATCGGCACCCACGGACGGACCGGAGTGGAAAAGTTACTCCTGGGAAGCGTAGCCGAGAATGCCCTGAAAACCGTTAAGGTACCGGTGATGCTGGTGAAATGATGAGGCTTTGAATGAATCATATCCTTCTGTCTATGTAAAACATAGATTTATATACTACTGTCCCTAACATCATTCTATAAAATGGAGGATATCAGGGCTATATGAGATTAATTATTAAGTTCATTCCAGATGGATATTCTAAATACGATTCTGTGAATAAACACACCATCCAGGGTTTTATCTATTCTTTGCTCAAAAACACGCTCTATTCAAATTATCACGATTCTGGTGGTTTCAAATATTTCTCTTTTTCTAACATATTCCCTGTATCCGACTTTAAAACGAATGAAACTAAGAATCTAATAATCACGTCACCTAAAACGGGTTTTATACGTCTTTTGAAAGAATCATTAAAAAATATGGATAATTTTTACTTGGGAAAACAGCGCATGAATCTGGAGCAAGTAAAGATATTCAAGCCACATCTAAAAAGACGATTTATAACCAGTACACCCATCGTACTATATGAAGAGAGTCGTAAAAATAGATATTACTCCTTAAAGAATACTAACGATTTTTCATTCTTCTTAGAGCGGCTAAAAGATAATGCTCTGAAGAAATACAACGCTTATCATGATTTAAATTATTTTTTTGATGGCAATATTTTTGATCGGTTTGAATTCGACCGAGAAGTTGCGGTACGGGTTAAAAAGGCAGATAAGATGTTCCTGATTATTGGAACCTTGTGGAAGAATCTGGAGAAATTCAACATGGACGATAAAAAGTTTTATAAGTTCATAATGGATTGTGGTTTGGGGGAAAAGAACTCTCTAGGATTTGGAATGATCAATGTAGTGGGGTGAGTTTTTGATAGGAGCTCTCTTTAGTTTAGGTAAATTTATTGTGGGTCACGAAAATCTTGATGATCTTGATGTTTTCTTGGACACTGCAAAATTAATTAGCAAAACAAAAAGGATTCTTATCATCAATTTAGAAGAAAATGATGGAAAATTAAAATACAATTCGGTAGTAGAACAACAATTAAGTAAACACGATACAAAAAAATTCTTATACAAAGGCGGACCTCCAAGAGGAACCGACTTCGCTCCATCATCGCTTATTACAAAAGTACAATCGACCTTTGAACGTCGTATTTTAGAATGGTTCAAAAAACATAAAGACCCAATATTCCTGGATAAAGTTGCCAAGGCTCTAGAAGGAAATGAAGAACAGATTATCTTGGATCTAGATGAAAAATTTAATTCTATCGATAAAAAAGACAGAGATAATGTTTTATTATCCATTTCAATCCAAGAAGGTTTAGAAAATAAATTTGTTGGTGATTATCCCATATTTAAAGAAATCCTTTTAGAGGAATCTGTGAAACGTTACCACTACTTGGAGTCTATTGGGGAATCAGCTGGTGAAGGGACCTGTTATTTATGTGATAAAGAAACAGTGGTTTATGGATTTGTTCCTAATGCTTTTGGTTTTTCATTTTCTACGGCAGATAAAAAAGGCAATGTTCCCAATTTAATACAGACTGATCACTGGAAACAAGTTCCTATTTGTGAAAACTGTGCTGTTTACCTTGAGGCAGGTAAAAAATTTGTACAGCAGTACCTTTCCTTTAATCTATTTGCACTGAAATATTATGTCATCCCCAACTTTTTGTTTAAAGGTGACCAAGAGGAATTTGAAAAGTTTTATAGAGTTGTTGAGGATGCATATAAAGAAAAAATTGATAAATTAAAGAAATATGAAGATGGACTACTTCTAGAAGAAGATGAGGAAGATGACTATACTCTTTATTCTATTGTAAAAAATATGGACGACATTCTAGAATTCAAATTCCTTTTTTATGATTTAAAAGGTGGTGGAAAATTTCTTGATATTTTGAATTACACTGAAAGTATACTCCCTTCGTGGATGAAGAGTATTTATGAGGCACAAGAAATTGTAAGAAAAGATATTCTGTTCAAAGAAGAAAATCTAAAGCTGAACTTTGGAAGTAAAGTAGATGGAGACTTCATAGGATTAAGGCGTAGCAAAACTAAGAAGAATTACATCAATAGAAACAACTGGTACGCCGGTTTTTTAAGAGATTTCTTTTCTTCAAAAACTAATAAAAACTTCTTAGACATCATTGGCTCTATTGTAGGTGGAAAAAAAATCAATAAAGACTTTCTAATTTTACATTTTATGAATAAAATAAGAAATGCTCATCGAAACGATTTAGAAAATGATTATGAGATGAAATCACTAACCACCGAAGCATTGATGCTTTACATGTTTTTAAATGAGTTAAATTTACTTAAAGGTGTTGATAAAATGAAAATTGGTTCGCATAATGAAGAAGACAATGAAAAAGATTTTTTTGAGGTATATGGTGAATTCATTGACACTCCCGATAAGAAAGCGGCCTTTTTGATGGGCTTAATAACCAAGAAATTAACTAATATACAGTATAAATCTTTGGGATCTGCTCCATTTATGACTAAATTGTGGGGTCTTTCATTGGATCAAAAAAAGATTCAAAAGTTGTATCCAATGGTAATTAATAAGTTAAGAGAATATAAAGCTGCTTATCCAAATTTAGAGGAATTAATTTCTATCAACATATTAAAATCAAATGGAAACTGGAAACTTTCAAGAGATGAAACCAGCTTTTATTTTGTATTAGGATTTACTCTCAACGGAATTTTTAAATCAAAAAAAGAAGGTGATTAAATGAACAGATCTGAACTTGTTTTTTTGTATGATATATCCTATGCAAACCCAAATGGGGATCCATTAGACGAAAATAAACCCAGGATTGATGAAGAAACTGAAATTAACATAGTTACAGATGTACGTCTGAAGCGAACCATTAGAGATTATCTGCATGATTATAAAAATAGGGAAATTTTCGTAAAGGAAATCGAGTATGAACCAGGAAAAATTCAAAATGCAAAATTAAGGGCGGAAGATTTTCTCTTGGATGAAGAGGGTAATAAAGCCAATAAAAATGATTTCTCATTGGAAGAAATGAAAGAAAACATGTATAAGAACATTTTAAACAGTTGTGTCGATGTAAGGCTATTTGGGGGAACGATACCAATTGAAAAAAAGAACAACCAAAAAAGTTCCATAACCTTAACTGGCCCTGTTCAATTCCGATTCGGACGATCCTTACATAAAGTTGAGATGAAACATATAAAAGGAACGGGAGCCTTTGCATCTGTTGAAGGTAAAAAACAAAAAACATTTAGGGAAGAATATATCCTTCCATACTCTTTAATATCATTTTATGGAGTAATTAATGAGAATGCAGCTGAAAAAACATTAATGACAAGTGAAGATGAGTCGCTACTCATTGATGGAATCTGGAATGGTACAAAAAACTTAATAACGCGATCTAAATTCGGGCAAATGCCAAGAATTTTGTTCAAAGTTACCTATAGCGAAAAAAACTATTTCATTGGAGATCTTGACAAAAAAATTAAGATAGTTCATGAACTAGATGATGATAGAAAATTAAGAAGTATTGAAGAAGTACAAATAGATATTACAGAGCTTGTAGCAGTTTTAAAATTAAATTTAAGTAAGATATACTCTGTAGATGTTAAACTAGATTCTTCAGTTATATTTAAAGACGGTGACAAGATAATAAAAGGAGATCTTATTGACTATTTAATAAAAAATAATTTTCCTGCCAATCAACTTGATATCTGATGATTGAGGAATTCTATGATCGATAAGATAGTGGTTTTTGATATATGGGGAGATTATGGATATTTTAGGCGTGGATACACCACCACCTCCACTTTATCCTATCCATTTCCAAGCAGAACAACGTTGGCTGGCATTGTATCAGGAATCCTTGGTTATGAAAGGAACAGTTATTACGAAATTTTCAAACCATCAAACAGCGCATTTGCTCTGGAAATAATGAAACCCATAAAAAAAATGCGAATGAACTTGAATTTAATTGACACAAAGACAGGGTTCCTATTGTCTGATAATAAAGGGCAAAGAACCCAATTACCAGCTGAATTTCTAAAAGATGTTAAATATAGGATTTATTTATGGCTGAAAGATAATGTGGTAAGAGATGATTTTTTCACTCTTTTATCAGAGCATAAATCAATTTACACTCCTTATTTGGGTATATCTGAATGTTTAGCAAACGTAAATCTTGTGGGTGGAGCCTATTTCGTGCCCATTAAAAACTATGTTAAGGGGAAAGACTTTAGAATAAACAGTGTTGTTCCAAGAGAAAAAGCAAAAATCAAGATAGAACCTGGTAAAAAATATGGCATGACTAAATCACCAGCATTCATTACTCCTGAAAGGGTTGTTCAAAGTTTTCAAGAATTTTACTATGAAGAAAATGGACAAGATATTGTAATAGTGGAAGGAGAATGTTATTCAGTTGGTGATTCAAATGTCATCTTCTTTTAACTTGAAATCCCATCCTAATAAACCATTAGAAGTCCATCTATTGAATGTAGCAAATTTTTGCAAAGAAACTGTGCTTCAAAAAGAGGTGGTTGACAAAGAGTTATTGTCCCATGTGGCCTTTTTAATTGGCATAACTCATGATTTTGCCAAATCAACCACCTATTTCCAGAAATATCTGATGGACCATGAAAAAACCGAAAAAGCTCGACATGGTCTATTATCATCAATTTTTAGTTACTTTTGTATTAAAAGTTACATCGAGAAGAATGAAATTGAAGAGTATTGGTATTTAGCCCCAATCTCCTGGTTAATTGTACTTAGACATCATGGAAATATCAACAATCTCCGAGGGATGGATGGGGAATATGAAAAATTAAAGGATCTGGAAGTTGTAAAAAGACAGTTAAACGATATAAAGAAAAATAATTTTCCAGCATTAGAGGAGTTTTATAGAAATTTTGATGTTGATATTTTAAATTTCTTTTTAAACTTCGAAAAGATGGTCAAACATATAAAAAAGGATATAAGGAAACTTTCAAGGAAAAATGGATCTGATTATTATTTTTTAACCTTATTTTTTTATTCCGTACTCCTAGATGCAGACAAAATGGATGCATCGGAAACTCCATTACCTCCAAGAACTGAAATTTCTGATACTATCGTAGATGACTATAAAAAAGCTGTATTTGGGAATCCAGAAAAAGATATCGACAATATCAGAGAAAAATCTTATAAAGAGGTTATAAATTCTTTGAAAGACTTGGACTTACAAAAAGATAGAATTTTATCAATTAATTTACCAACTGGTTGTGGTAAGACATTATCTGCATTTTCTTTTGCGTTAAAATTAAGAAAAGCTGTAGAAAATAAACTAGGGTTTTTGCCTAAAATAATATATTCACTGCCCTTTTTGAGTATAATTGATCAAAACGCTGATGTTTTAACTTCAGTTCTAAAAACGAAAAGTAAATCGTCTAATACATTTTCAAACGAGCTATTAAAACACCATCATTTATCCGATATGAGTTACAAAACAGAAAAAGAACTAGACATTAGTTCCCATCAATCACAACTGTTAACTGAAGGATGGTACTCGGAAGTTGTCATTACTACTTTTATCCAGTTCTTTTACAGCTTAATAACTAATAAAAACAGGGCTGCAAGGAAATTCCATAATATGACCAACTCAATTATCATACTGGATGAAATACAATCCATTCCCTACCATTACTGGCAGCTACTTAATCATACTCTTAAATATCTATGTGAGGCATTTAACTGTTGGATCATATTAATGACAGCCACAGAACCTTTAATATTCAAAAAGGAAATAGAAATAAAGTCTTTAGTTCCAAATAAGGAAAAGTATTTCGAAAAATTTGATAGAATAAACTATTATTTTAACTTAACTCCTGTCAATTTTAATGAATTTAAATCTACTGTATTGAATGAGATAATCTCGCAGCCCAAAAAGGATTTCATGATTGTATTGAACACTATTAATGCTTCTCAAAATTTTTATAATTATATCAAAGAAGAATTAGGTGAAAATCTTGAGATTAGTAGTGAAGGTATTGCTTATTCTGACAATTTACAATTAATTAATTTATCCTCTCTAATAATTCCTGATCATCGTCTTAAACGAATAAAAAAGATTAAAGAGAGTGAAGGAAGGCGCAATATAATTATAACTACACAAGTAGTTGAAGCAGGGGTTGACATTTCTGTTGACTACATTTTCAGAGATATGGCGCCTTTGGATAGTATTGTACAAACTGCTGGCCGTTGCAATAGGAATAATGGAAGAGATAAAGGTCAAGTTACAGTTGTAAACATAGTAGATGAGAATGGTAGAAATTTCTATACATATGTTTATAGTTCTATTTTGATAAACGCCACTTTAGATGTCATAGGTTCCAATTGCCTTGTAGCTGAAAAGGATTTTAATCTTTCTGCAGTGCCAAATTATTATGATTATATTAAAGTCCGGGGATCTCAAGATTATTCGACCGATATTATTTCGTACATAAACAAATTAAAATTTTATGATTTGAAAAAAGAATTTAAACTTATAGAAAATAGTTATGAAAAAATTGATGTATTTGTAGAAGTAGATGAATCTGCTAAAGAGATTTGGGAAAGATATAAAGAAATAATGAAAAATAAAAATCGATTTGAACGAAAAAATCTATTTTTAGAAATAAAAACTGATTTTTACAATTATATTATTTCCGTTGATTCTAATAAGATAGGTAAAACTCTTATTGAAAATGAATGGTTAGGATACATCGTTAATATTGATTTAGATCGAAAATATAATATAGAAACAGGATTTATTCCATATAACCAAGAAGAGGTTTTTATAATTTAATATCTTGAGGTTTTAATGAGAATCACTGGAGTAATGGTCCAATACTATGTCGCCTGTAAGCGTGAGCTTTGGTTTTTCGCTAACCAAATAAACATGAACTACGACAACGATGATATTATCATCGGTAGGCATATCCACGAAAAAAGTTACTCCCGGGAAAAGAAAAACATCCATCTGGGTGATATTGCCTTTGATTTTGCAAAAACTGGTGAAAAAAATACTATTTTTGAAATAAAAAAGTCTAGTAAGTTGGAAGAACCTGTTAGGTTCCAGCTTTACTATTATCTGTGGTATGCTAAAAAGATGGGAAAAGAGATGGAGGGGATGTTAGTTTATCCTGAAGAAAAAAAACGGGAAAAAATTGTTTTAACTCCAGACAAAGAGAAAGAAATAGAAAAAATTATTATCGATATTAAAAAGGTTGTATCTAAATTGTTGCCTCCGCCGGTTATACGTAAACCATACTGTAAAAGATGCACGTATTACGAACTGTGCTTTGTATAGGTGTTCCCAATGAAAGATCCGTTGTATATAACTTCTCACGGAATATTAGAACGAAAAGCTAATACCCTCTACTTCATTAACAAAGAAGGTAAAAAAGCCCTCCCTATAAACAGGATAAATGAAATTAATTGTTATGGTAAAGTTTCTCTTAAATCTGGTGCTTCTTCTATGCTTATGAAGGAAGGAATACCAGTAAATTTTTTTAACATGTATGGTTATTATGAAGGTTCTTTGTACCCCCGAATACAGCTTAATTCTGGTTTAGTAGTAGTTAAACAGTCTGAAAACTATTCAGATCCTAATAAACGGGCAATAATTGCGGCTGAGATGGTTGAGGGAATAAAAAACAATGTTCTTAAAACTTTGCGTTATTACCAAAAAAAGGGGAAAGATGTTGAACCATTCATTAAAAATATTGAAAAGGAGGTTATAGCAGGGGATGTTTCTCAAATAATGAGTAACGAGGGCAGAATTTGGCATTCCTATTACCAGAGCTTTAACAAGATCCTAAAAAATTTTGTAATGGAAAAAAGAGAGATTCGACCCCCAACCAACGAGATTAATGCCTTAATCTCCTTTGGCAATTCGCTACTTTATGTCAGTGCCCTTTCTGAAATATACCATACATACCTCCACCCATCGGTTAGCTTCTTACACGAACCAGCCGAGAGACGTTTTTCTCTAGCGTTAGACATAGCAGACATATTTAAACCAGTAATAGTCGAAAGAGTGCTTTTCAAGTTAGTTAACAACAACATGATTACAGAAAAGGATTTTACACATGACGTCGGTGTGATGCTTAATGATAAAGGTAAACGTGTTTTTTTAAAGGAATTTCAGGCTAAATTAGAAACTACCATCAAACACCCAGAGATAAAAAGAAAAGTTTCCTACAAATACTTGATGAGGTTAGAGTGTTACAAATTAATTAAACACATCCTGGAGGATAAACGTTATAGAAGTTTCCGGATGTGGTGGTAGTGTATTTGTTAATTGTGTATGATGTTGATGTGAAAAGAGTCAATAAGGTACATAAGTTTCTTAAAATGTATCTCCATTGGAGACAAAATTCTGTTTTTGAAGGTGAAGTATCCATATCACAATTTAAGAAATTAAAATCAGGTCTTAACGATTTAGTCAATAAAGAAAAAGATTCAATTCTTATCTACAATCTGAAGGATCAAAGAAATTTTCAAATGGAAGTTATTGGAATTGAAAAAAATCCCATTGAACTCATTATCTAGTCCGCCTTTATAAGTACCTAACACTATTATAGGTGGACTAACAAAGTTCCCTGTAGAAGAGTTTTGCTCTGTTATTTAGGGAAATAAGCCAAAAATCGGCTCGGCTTTAAAATAGACTCAATAGTCTGGAAATAATCGTATTCCATATTCTCACTTCCTATTTTTTTTTTGCTTTAAAATAGACTCAATAGTCTGGAAATCATACTGTCTACATACATACTTGCATAACTACCACGCTTTAAAATAGACTCAATAGTCTGGAAATTATCTAGAACGTGATGATCTAGAGGAAATAATAGATGCTTTAAAATAGACTCAATAGTCTGGAAATAGTATCCAGTCATATCCTTGACGTTGGCGGTTTGGTGCTTTAAAATAGACTCAATAGTCTGGAAATAAAGAAATATTTGCACCTATTCAGGAAGAACTAGAAGGCTTTAAAATAGACTCAATAGTCTGGAAATTGAGTATCACGTCATCAAATAATGGATGGTTCTTAATGGCTTTAAAATAGACTCAATAGTCTGGAAATAACTACCTAAAATAGTAACAAGAAGACCACCAATGAGCTTTAAAATAGACTCAATAGTCTGGAAATTCTATCTCCTTTTAAGTTCTTAAATGATAATAGTCGCGGCTTTAAAATAGACTCAATAGTCTGGAAATTTAAAATAACCGCGCCATGGCGAACCCGATTCATAAAGCTTTAAAATAGACTCAATAGTCTGGAAATTTTCTTTTTCTTTGATGTTCATGCCAGAAACAAGAACGCTTTAAAATAGACTCAATAGTCTGGAAATCCTATTA
>JAKQFA010000042.1 GCA_029556335.1 Methanobacteriota archaeon | reverse complement strand
CTATGCCTACTATTAGGCACACTTCCCCGGTGTTTGCAGGTGAGGCAGGCATTACTCATATTCATACTATATCCCCCCTGAATATGATGTCAATCCATTCGCCTTGTTTTTTAACCTGTGCTTCTAATATTTGGACTCGTTTTTCAAGGTCTTGGATTTGTTTGTCTTTAACGGGGCCGACCATTAGGTTGTGGTCGTTTTCCATTTCAATTCTTTCATCCAGTTCCATTTTCACCATCTCTCTCCCATTGTTTTCCTAAAAAACCCATTCCATCTGTTTTGTTTCAACAAAATACAAATCTTTAATGACTAACGACATGGAATGAGGATAAGTGATAAACTGCTTTAAAACTCCTTCAAATCGGTACCATTCCCCCCTATAATGGTATTTTTGCAATAGTTTGTGCATTAACTTCTCAATTATGGGATGCCCTTTAATTGCAAGTTTTAACTCTAATTTGTGGGGGTTCCCAGTTTGAAGTGAACTTAACCTATAATATGGGTTTGTTCTGGATTTCCCTATTTTAACAAAACCATCTTCTGAAACAATGAAATAAATAAAATCCCCATCATCGTCCAATGAATAATAACTGAATGCCATATTGTGCCTCGTTTCCCTTTTTCCTGTTTCCCCCCATCGTATGGTGGGAAACGAGGGACATTTAAAAAAAAGTCCCTCATGGCAAGAAGTGGTCCTTCTTGTTGTACTTATATAAGAAAGTAATAGTATATAATATTTTCTATTATATCCTAATATTTTAGTATAGAAAAGTATATCTAAGGTGAGAGACACAAATAGTAAATAATAAAATAAAAGGAGGGATAATATGGAGATCATGAAAGTCAAAGCCTGTTTCGATATAGAAGAGGAAGACCTTAACCAGATAGATGTAATCGCTAAAAAAGAAGAACGCAGTCGTTCATTTATCCTGCGTGAAGCTGTACGTAAATATTTAGAAAAATAACTACCTTTAATATCTTTAATTACTTTTATTGCATTTTTATGTCCGGGCCGGGACTGGGGGGGACTGGCCAGGTCAATCATAACCCTAATAGTTCCCTTCGCCGCTCCAGGTTACGTTGATTCTCACCCTTTAACCTGCGATACTCAACACACCCCGGATCCAACTGGGATAATTGTTGATAATTACTTTCAAAAACAACTTCCAACCTGACAAGCTCATCCATCCCCACACCCCCACACAATGGCCAACTGTGTGGGGAGAATAAGGAGTGGATAGCCCAAGCTAAGGCTAAAGGTTCCTTTAGCAGTCTGTAAACCTTTATACGGTGGTGCAAATATAGGTTTCATTGGTACGTCTCCCGTAGATGTGCCCCAACGTCCTTAACTGGACAGAGAAGGTGGTGCTTCTGTGAAGTCCATTAAGGGCCTTGGTTACAATTAGGACTATTTATTTTCATGATATAAATAGGTGGATAGAGAGCGCCTGGGAAATACTAAGGAATCTATTTTGTAATAAAAGAAGGTTAATATACTAAAAGAAGTGGTGGACAATTTTTTCGAGCCCCGGTTAGTCAATATTTTTTGGTGTGTCTTTCCAGATCCTTGAGGTATCGTTCCAGGTGGTCCATCCGGGTCCTCATCCGTTCCAAGTCTTCTAGGTCCTCCGTGGTTACTACCCTTACCTGAACATCCTCGGTGATACTTAGTAGGTGCATATTCTCCAAGTACTCCTGTCGAAGCTCATCCACATCAGGTTTATAATAAGCCCGTTGTGTACTATTCCAGTGCTGGTGGTTGAGGAGGTATTCCACGTTCTCAAAACTCATGGTGCTTTCACGGCTCATAAGCCTATTAGAAAAGTATTTGCGGAGGTTATGGCTCCTGAAATAAATCTGCCGACCTACGGTTCCCCATCCACACCGGGTGTTGAGTTGGC
Organism: Methanobacteriota archaeon; assembly: GCA_029556335.1. Lineage (GTDB taxonomy): Archaea > Methanobacteriota > Methanobacteria > Methanobacteriales > Methanobacteriaceae > Methanobacterium. Next base: position 495 of record JAKQFA010000042.1, on the reverse strand, counting down.
GGAAGTAATCAAAAACATTCCTGGCATTTAACTTGTTATGGTTGCTGGTGTACCGCCGGAACAATGGCACGGTCTGGTCCCGTGGTGGTACGGCTTCCAGGTAATCCAAGATTGAGTGAATAGCCTCCGGAGTTGAGAAGGTAGTATAGTAGGATCCCTGGCCGTCTCGGATCATCTTCGGCCTAACCGCCCTCCAGGCCACCACTGGACTGTTACTTTGGTTAACCTTTTCCCTGGTTGCCCCTATATCAAGCAAGCCACTTTGAGTGGTTACGGCGTTAGTGTCTAATCCCTCTATGAACCAGTCTATATTTAGAGTGGTTAGGGTGGATGCATCCATTCCACTTGATGCCAACTGACTGATTATACATACTGGGTTTTAACTGAAGTATTAACTTTAAGTTAAATCAGAAAAAAAATGATGATTAAAGTATTACCGCTTTAATTCTCTTAGGATTCCTAGAACGTTTATTATTTGAATTTTCCACTACCCTA
>JAKQFA010000031.1 GCA_029556335.1 Methanobacteriota archaeon | reverse complement strand
TAATCCATACACCCTACGGCCCCATGGGCTTCACCCCCTTTCAACTTATAGGATTGAAAGAAAATTCACTCAATCATTTTGAGAATATAGGAAGAGAATATCCAGTCATAGCCATCGAAAATTCCTTAGATTACAATCAAGAAGCATGGCAAGATTCTTTGAATAAGTTAAGCAATATAACCGAGCTTTTAAACTCCATAGGATCATCGAACCAGAATCCATGGCATAATTGTCAGCCGGAGCTTATTTTACCTGCTGATCGACAAGAGATTAAGAATATTCTGGATAAATTATTAACTAACTTATCTCTTATAAAAACTGAAACAGATAATATAACTGAGGTTACTGGAGTTATTCAAGCATCTAACTTCCAAGAATTAGATTCTACACGTGAATATGTCAATATTCTCCTAAATAGTGATGTTATTGAAGAGGCAGTGTTAAAAAATCCTGCATGGGATGTGGATAATTCTACTGCACAAGAATTAATCGAACAAATCAAGAAATTCCAAGAGAAGATGGCACAATTCAAAAATGAAGCTCTGGAAGAAGATATTGGCATTCACCTGGAAAATTTAAGGCAGGCCTCCGAAGGCTTGTTCCAGATTCCAAGTGCCGAATTTACCTCACAGGAAACTGAAATAAAAGAATTACTCACGAGTAGTAAAAAATTCTTAGATGATTTAAATTCTAATATCCAAGTCCTGAATCAAATTAGCGGAGTTAAAATAGCAAATAATTGGCTGGAACTTGATGAATCTCTAAATAACGCATCCAAAGTAGGATCATCTCCACAGATCGATATGGAAGTCATGCAAAATCCGGAATGGGATATCTACAGCCAGCGAGCACAACAGCTATTGATGGAACTTGAAAATTACCAGCAACACAAATCTTTCCTTGAAAAATTTAAAGAAGACGTCTTGGATAAGGACCTAAAACATACCCACCAGAAACTAGTTGAATTATCTGGAAAAATGCTGAAATTTTTAAGCGGTGATTATAAAAAATCCAGAAATCTGGCCATTTCATTCTACATTGATGATGCCCCACAGGACAATGAAATCTTAATCGAAGACCTTGAACATCTCATCAAAATTAAAGAACTTCGAGACATTGTGAGGACTTCTGATGCAGCAGGTCGAACTTTATTTGGTTCCAAATGGAAGGCTGAGAATAGTGATTCTGAAGAACTAAGAACTTTAGGCCTATGGTTGGTCGAGCTCCGCAACTTAACCCGTGAAGGTAAAGTTACCCCAGATGCAATGCGTATCATTAACACTGGTTCTAACTCGGAGATAATTACCAATCAAATCAACAAAATCATGACTTTGATAGGCGAGATTTCCAATGTTAACTATAAACTTGGACAATATTTCGACAGAGAAAGTGTTAAACAAGGAATTAACTTCGTGGAGCTTCAAAGAGAAAACACTATTCTGTTTAAAAAAGTGTTTGAATATTTTAAATTAAGGCAGATCCTACAAGACTATTTTGTTAAAGAGGCTCCTGAAAGTGACGAAAAACTATTTAAAGCGTTAAGGGATCTAATCAGTTGTAAAGATATCGTAAAAAAAATTGAAGGATCTGAATTAGAAGGAAGATCTCTTTTTGGTTCGAAATGGAACGGTATAAAGAGTAATTATCCGGAACTTCTATCTTTAGGATTTTTTTTAGTTGAATTTAGAACCTTACTCCGGGAAGGAAAAATAAACCAACATGCAATAGAAGTTGTTTGTAATCCCAATCGTCCAGTTGTTGAAACCTCTCTAAAAAATGTTTTTGAAAATAAAGACGAATTTCTAAAGAAATTGATAGCTCTGGATAATTATGTTCATCTAGATTGTGATGAGATCTTCCAACCTGACCTAGACCATACCAAATTCACGGATCTTGAAAATTTATTCTCCGAATATCTACAGGAACTACCATCTCTGGTTACTTGGTCACAGTATAATTCTGAAAAAAAGGAACTACCCTCTATTGCCCAAGGAGTGGTTAAAGCTGCAGATGATGGATTATTAGAGCCCGATGATTTAATCCCTGCCTTCAAAGGGAATCTGGCCGATAGTATATTAAGAATACTCTTCTCTGAAAATCCATCCCTAAGAAACTTTGTAGGCGATCTTCATAAAAATAAGATCGAAAAATTCAACAAGTTAGACCAGCAATTGCTTAAACTAAACCAAAAAAGGATTGCACAGTTAATAAAGGAAGGACAACCTAATCTATCATTTAATCTCTCAAGAAATTCTGAATTAGGCATACTTAGGAGTGAATTCAGCCGTAAACGGGGGCATATGCCCATTAGAAAACTATTATTCGCTGCCGGAGGATTGATCCAAACCATTAAACCGTGTTTCATGATGAGCCCCCTTTCTGTAGCACAATTCTTGGATCCGGAAAGTGTGGAACATCTATTATTCGATGTGGTTATCTTTGACGAGGCCAGTCAAGTTAAACCCGAAGATGCTCTAGGGGCTTTTTTAAGAGGAAGACAGTTAGTGGTTATGGGAGATACCAAACAATTACCACCCACGGCCTTTTTTGATAACATAGTAGCCGCAGAGGAGTCTGATAACTATGAATTATCCTCGTTAATGGACATGGAAAGCATTTTACATTTTTGTAAAAGCAGTTATCCAACTCGGATGTTGAATTGGCACTACAGAAGTCGGCATGAATCATTAATTGCAGTATCTAATCAAGAATTTTACGATAACCAACTCTTAATTTATCCTTCCCCTGAACACAAATCAGAAACTTTAGGATTAAAGTATGTGAACCTCGATTGGCAAACGGCATACTACGATCGTGGACGCAGCTCCGTAAACCGCGGTGAAGCAAAGGCCGTGGTGAATATGGCAATGGAACACTTCAGAAGATATGGTGATAAGAAGAGCTTGGGAATTGGAACCTTAAACACTAATCAACAGAGGGCTATCCTGGAAGAACTGGAAATGGCCCTAAGGATACTTCCGAAAAATGAGAGAGATCAACTGGAAAAACACTTTAACGGGGAACAAGAAGAGAAATTCTTTGTTAAAAACCTGGAAACCATCCAGGGCGATGAAAGAGACGTTATACTGGTCAGTGTAGGATTTGGATTTGAATCAACCCAAAAATTCAGTTATAACTTCGGACCACTCAACAAGGAAGGTGGAGAACGCAGACTTAATGTGTTATTCACCCGGGCCAAGGAAAAGTGTGTCATATTCTCTAACTTCACCCATTCCCAATTAGAGATTAAACCAAACTCGCCCTTTGGTTTAAGGGCCTTGAAGATGTTTTTAGCCTATGCGCAAAACAAAGAACTTCTACAAATTGAAGCCCCTCTAGAAGACTTTGATTCTCCCTTTGAAGAATCAGTTTACAATTATCTCAGAAGCCATGGTTATGAGGTCCATAAACAAGTAGGATGCGCAGGTTACCGTATTGATCTAGCGGTTGTTGACCCAGAAGCACCTGGAAGATATTTATTAGGGATTGAGTGCGATGGAGCCATGTATCATAGCTCACCGGTAGCTCGGGATCGAGACCGTCTTCGACAGCAAGTCCTTGAAGGTCTGGGATGGAAAATATACAGGATTTGGTCCACTGATTGGTATAAAAAAAGAGAAGACAGTGTTGAAAGACTGTTGAATGCCATAAAAAATTCAAGAACTTTATCAATCCCCATAAAAGAAGAAGAGGAAGATCTATTTGGTATTGTCGAAATCGAAGAAGAAAAAGCAGAAGATTCAGATTTAATGGAAACTATTAGTCTGGAAGATTCGATTCCAATATATCAAATCTGTGAATCAATTGGGATAAATAATAACGGCGAAATTCATGAAAAACACCCCCAAGAACTCTCATTAGCAATTAACAGGATAGTAGAAGTAGAAGGACCGATACACTTTAAAGAAGTAGTTAAAAGAATAAGAGTTCATTGGGGACTTAAAAGGGCTGGTAAACGTATTCAGGATGCAATTGCATATGCAGTCATGTTAGCAGAACAGAACAATGATTTAATCATAAAAGACGACTTTTTATATCATAAAAACTCTGAAATAAATGTAAGAAAAAGGATAGATAACCCCCCAGCCAACATCGAACTAATCAGTGATGAAGAAATCGCTAAAGCGGTGCAAATGGTTATAGAAAATCAATACGCGACAGTTCAAGACGATTTGGTTATCCAAGTGGCTCGATTATTCGGTTTCAAATCCACTCGCACTGCCACCGCCCGAAGAATCAATGGAGTGATTAATGAGCAGATAACCTGTGGAAAACTTAAATTAATGCCTAATGGGATGTTAAACTTTTCGAAATAAATATGGATATCATGAATAGACTGTTGGGATATAATGCCATTAAAGTGTCCAGAATGTGAAAAATACCTTGAAAAAAATATAATTCTATGTCCTGACTGTGGAACAAGAGGATTATTTGAAAAAAATACCCTCAATTCTTATTCTGACTTAATTAGCTATTTTCCTGAGTGGATGACTCCGAGACCACAACAAAAAGCTATACTAAAAAAGATTGCCGATGGAATTGATCAAGGTTACACTCACATTTTACTTGATGCCGGCACAGGGATCGGTAAGTCAGCCATAGCAGTGACCCTCGCCAGATATTTTTGCTCAGCATATATAGTGACCATTACAAAACAGTTGCAGGACCAGTACCATGAGGACTTTAAATACCAAGTTCTCAAAGGAAGGAGTAACTTTGACTGTATAGAGGGTATGGATTTTAACGATGCCACCTGTGACGATGGTCTATGCCAAACCGCGGATTTATTGTGCGATCATGGAATTAGTAGAAAGGGAGAATTTTTATGCTTCTATGATTCCTATGGCGAACCATGGTATTATAAAGGTAATGATCCCTGCCATTACTGGTTCCAAAAGGGCAGGTCTGTGCAATCTCCAATTACACTTATGAATTATGCCTCTTTCTTCCCTGAAATGAATTTTATGGACCATTTTGGAGAAAGAGTTCTGGCTGTTTTTGATGAAGTGCACAATATGGAAAGTCAAGTGATGAATCAGATTAGTCATACGCTATCTAATAAAAGCCTTCACAAAGATTTTGTGGATTACATCGATCAAATCACCGAAGAAGGAGAACTAAGGGGTATTCCCCAGATATCAGACGATGCTTTCATTGATGATATCGAATTTTGGAGTGAATACTTGTTAAATTATATAGCTAACTACAAACTACTTCTTCAGATAAAGGATATCCCCCAAAAGAAACGTAAATCCACATTAAGAACAGTTAACCGCTTGGATATGATCAGAGATGAACTCCAAAATTATCCAACAGAATGGGTGATCGAAGTACACAGAGAAGAACAAAAGGTTATATTTAAACCCATCGAAGTAAGCAGGTTTGTTCCCAAATACCTTTTGGACCATACAGACTATTCTCTCTTAATGAGCGCCACTATCCTAGATAAAGACCATTTTTGCGAGTGGCATGGAATAGATCCGCATGAAACATTATATATCAACGTAAAAAGCCCATTCAAAGTGCAAAACAGACCCATATACCTTAAAACTGCGGTAGAATGTCTCATAAATATATTGAGGAAACTAAACCCAGATCCATTGCTGTACTTAAAACTATTCTACAAAAATATGAAAAAGAAAAAGGATTAATTCATACTCATAGCCACAAATTAGCCACATATATTAGTGAAAAGATAAATGATCCGAGAATAATCATTTATAGCCCTAATGGAACTTCAAATTATCCTAAAAGAGAACAGGTTATAAAACAGTTTGAAAATTCATCAAAACCATTAGTTTTAGTTGCACCCAGTGTAGATGAAGGAGTAGATTTTCCCGATGATCTATGTCGATTCCAAGTTATATACAAAATACCATTTCCTTATTTGGGAGATAAGCAAATTAAGGCCAGAATGAAAAGAGACGGATATTGGTATGCCTACAAAACCGTTGCCAGTTTAGTTCAAGCCTACGGTAGGGGAATGAGAAATGAAAAGGATTATTGTGACAGTTACATACTAGATGACGATATCTACAGTGTCATGGCAGACAGATGGCGAAAATGTGTGCATTTCCTTCCAGAATATTTCAAAGAAGCAGTAGTATCAAACACTCAATGAGGCCAACTAATGTTCAATAAATCGATGGTATGTCTAGAATGTGATACAAAATTATATTCTGATGAATATTATTGTCCAAAATGTATGGGAACTGAATTTGAAATTAACTACGACATAGAATATTACGGTGACCCAGATTATCTTTTTAACAATGAAACCTTCTCCGCAGAAGGTGAGACTGATTTTGATTTTTTTGATAGCACCATATTCAAAGAACTGCAAAAAAGTTTCGATTCCGAACCAACTACGGAATTAGACATTCCAGAATTTGGTGATATATGTAGTCCTTTTGACCCAGATGTTACTGAACTTGAAGATCCTAATTTCGAAGAAAACATATCCAGTGATGATAGTTGCTACGATCTAGATTATAATTCTTATATAGAACAGCACAATAGAGAGTTTCGTCGAGAAAATGAACTTTTAATCGAATTATTTCAGGTAATTAGCCAGGAGTTAACACAAGAAGAAAAAACCATTGATAAACAAATAAAAAATCATTATAATGATCTAACAAAAGCAGAATCGTTTGAGAACAAAATTATGTAAAGTGATTGAAGAAGAAATAAAACATCAGAAAGACATTGTAGCTTGGGAAAAGACTGATTTAAACTGGGGAAAATTAAAAGATCATCGAAAAGGTCTAGAAAGATCTGAATCGGAGGAATCTGAGGAATTTGACATCTTAGGAAATTTAATTAAAGCCTTAAATGATTCTGATAGTATTGTACGACGAGAAGTTGCAATATCTTTAGGTATGATAGGGGATGTTCGTGCCTTGAGTTATCTGAAAAATGTTTTCAAAGATCCTGATAAAAAAGTGCAAGAAGCGGCCAGAAAAGCTGTCCGAAAAATAGAAAAACAAAACCTATTACCTGATGAAAGAGACTCTGATTTAGATTATGATTACTATGAAGATAAATCATTGCCAGTTCTTAATGATTTGAGTGATGATGCAAATGAGGAAAGTAGCTCTACAGAAGATCTAATTACCAGAATAATTGATGAAAATGATGAGTACATGGATGACATTATTTCAGGATTATGAAATAAAAATCAGTATTTAAAGCTTTGAAACAGTCTCAAAGGCCGTGTTGCGGACATATAATACCGGATCATTAAATAATTTTTTTATATGAGGCACAGCCTTTTTAGAATTAATTTTACCCAATCCAATGATTGCGTATTGACGAGTATAAGGGTCAGGATCAGATAATAGTTTAATAAAGGTGTTTTCTGCCTTTTCATCTCCAATTTTGCCTATAGCAACAATTGATAATCTCCTTACGTTTGCACTTTCATCTTGGGTTGATTTACATAAAGCATCCACATACTTAGAATCCTTTCTTACACCTAAGCTATAGGCGGCTTGTGCACGATAATTCTCCTTAGGGTCATTTAATAAAATATGAACAATATCCTCCATTTTTCCATCATCTTCCTTTGGAGTTGACTTTACAGGTGCAGAGACGTCTTCTTTATGTTCTTTGATTATCAAAGTTTTAGATTCATCCCTTTTTACTCCGATTCGTCCTAAAGCTTTAACAGCGTACTGTCTGACTTGAGGTTTAGGATCTTTTAAAAGTCTTATTAAAGTAGGAACTGCCTTTTTATCCCCAATTTTACCCAAAGCAGAAGCAGCTAATCTTCGCACATTTCCATTATGGTCAGAAGTTGCATCACAGAGCGCGTCTACATACAGATTATCTCTAGTTTCACCTAATAAATAAGCAGCTCGAGAGCGTTTTCCATTATCAACATCATTTAATAAGATCGGAATTAGTTCTGAGGGTTCTAAATTATCTATTGAATGTTCAGAATTGTTTTGAGTTCTTGATAAAATCTTTTTTACTTCTTTCACTACATATGGAGAATCGTCATTTATCATCACATTTAGTTGGTTTATTGCCTTATTTGATTCTAATTTACCTATTGAACGAACAGCGTACTGTCTGACTTGAGGTTTAGGATCTTTTAAAAGTCTTATTAAAGTAGGAACTGCCTTTTTATCCCCAATTTTACCCAAAGCAGAAGCTGATAAACGTCTTACATTACCATCTTTATCTTTTGTAGCTTCGCATAAAACTTCCATATATTTAGGATCTTTCGTTTCCCCTAGAAGGTAAGCTACATGGGCACGTTTAGTTTTAGACGGATCGTTAAGTAATACATCTGATAAATCTAATGATTTTGTTGGAGAAATTGTTTTATTCTTGATATTTTGGCTAAGAATATCTAAATAGATTAATTGATTGCTATTTAAATAATTTAATCCATCCTTGGTGACTGATAATGAATTTTGGGAGTTTCTTTCAATTCGTAGGAATGATTCATCAATTAGTTTATTTATGGTTTCTTTAAGATAGATTTTAGAAAAATTAGATAAAGCTGAATATGATAAGAGCGTTTTAAGGCTATTTTCATATAAAAAATCTGAATCTGCTCCTTGAAGTATATCTATAATATTTTCTATGTCCAATGAAGGAGCCTCTTCAATGCAAAAAATTATTATTCTTGATATGGATGATTCGTATGAAACAAGCAGATTATTATACAAATTTTTTAATGGCCTTTTAATTTTACCTTTTTTAATGAAATATTCCTCTAAAGAATCATAGTAGATCAGATTATTTCCACAGTCACAGGTAATTAAATCGATATTTTCATCTTTAGATGGGACTTCATAGAAAATATCACAATTTTCACAAACAAGATAAGGCATGAGGATCTCTTATTTTAATTTTTTATTATATTGAAATTTCAAAGATACCTAATGGAAAAGTTTGGATTTCATTTTTAAACTCCACTTATTTAGGATAAAAGCCTCAAATTATGATGATTATTATAAATAACAAAATAATGAAAACTATGATGCCTAAACAACATGATCCAGCAGTATTTGAACTACTCTTTCTTTTTTGATATGTTATACCTGAAGGGGAAGTTTGAGTAGTTCTATTTTCATAGTTTATAGGAGCACTTTTGGGAGTAACAGGTTTCTTTTCAACCCCATGCCTTGAGTTAGCTTTATTTACTTCATATATTTGAGTTTCACCGGGTTCTAGATTTTTCTCTGGCTCAATATATTCATATACTTCCCCTGAACTCCATTCTTGTTCTTCAAAACCTGATATATAATTCAATGTTTTATATTCTCTCTTGACGTTTTTATAACACCTTTCACATAATTGAGTATTTAATTCATAGAAAACATGAGGTGGAATGATTGTTCCACAATTCAAACATTTTATATCCTCAAAAAATTCATGATCTGACTGAATAGGGTTTTCATCTAAATGAATTTTCGTTGGCAGAATAGATGGCCTTGATTGAACCTTACTTTCTTTTTTATTACAATTAATACAGTAAAATGAACCTTTAGGATACCTATGAAGAGGAATACTTTCTCCACATCCTTTACATGGCACTTTCTTACGACATTGGCTACAATATTTTAATTCAGTACTACCTAACATGAATTCCGATATTGGATAATTTACATTACAATGCAAACAGGTCTTTCGATGATTTTCTTGGCTTAAAAGTTGACCATCGCGTTCTAATCGGTCCCGGGTCATTCTCCGATTTTTTTCGATATAATCTTCTAAATCCATTTATAATCCCTCTAATTTAGACTAAAATCTATTATGAACGATTTAAATGATATTAATATCAATATCAGCCCTACGCCTGCTGTAAAACCCGTTATTAATCTTAAAGTATTATTGCTCATCCTGAGTCCAATATACTGTGTATACCCGTCGATAAGTGTAGGAATAATAAGTATTATCCCTAAATAAAACGATATCTGAGAAAGATACATTTCATATAAGAAAATAAAGCTAATAATAGAACCCGTATATAAGCCCGTGCACATCGAACATACAGGTAAATAATGGCCAAATAGCTTTAGAGTCCTATCTGGTATCTGATGGCAGTAGAAATGTTTATTTCCTGATAATAATGTTTTCTCTTTCATTCCACTAATCTCGATATTATAAAATTTGATGTGCTCTGATAACAATATAACAATTTGAAAACAACAAATATTCTTTCCTTCAAAATATTTAAATGTTTCATAATTATTACAACTATTTTTAATAAAACGCTAATAAAGTGAACATTCAATAACAAAAAAAATAAAAAAATAAATGAATTAAACGGTAACCGTTTTCTTATATAGGTATCCTTCTTTGTCTCCACTTGAAAATACGGAGTCAAATATTAATATATCCACTTTTGCTGGTTTTTCGTTACCTGAAATGTACATCATGCCAGTGACTTTATATTTCTGTCCGGCTTGGGCATCGTTTATATTCCACACTAGGGGGCTTTTCTCAATCACCGCACCGCTGGAGTCATAGGCAATGGCCACCATTTCCAGGTAACTGTAATCTTTATTTGGTGTGATATCTGCTTTGATATCATAGGATCCATATCCTTGGGAAACTATCTTCAAATTTTCAACCGTTAAAGAATTAGCTGTACTGGATGATTGACCAGATGTACTGTTTGCACTTTTACTTGCTGTATCTGAGGAGGTGCAACCAGATACCATCACCACCGCCAGGACCAGTAAAGCTAATGTTACTATGCTTATCTTTTTCTTCATCTTTACCCTCCTATCTTTTTCATCGATCTGATGACCATTATTTTCTCACTAATGCTAAAATTCCACCTATACCGAGTAAAACTGCTCCTAGCACTCCGAATAGGGATATGCTGATAAGCAACCATATTGCACTTATAACTAGGATAATACCTCCCCATTTAGGATTTTTTAAGACATATACCGCACCTGCTATCCCTACTATTGAGGCTAATATGGCGCTTATTCCTAGACCAGTTATTTCGGAGGCAAAAATACCAAACATTACTGCAAATATTCCTCCGAGTAGGCCGAAAATTCCACCTAATATTCCTAGGACTAATTCCACTGTTCTGGAAGTGGGTTCCACTTTTTTAATTTCGCTTGTTTCTTCCATCTGAAATAAAACCCCCATAATCTTTTTATAGGAAACACATGATCTTTCATGTGTAAAGTATAATATTCAATATCTACTATATAAAATTAAGTATTTTATTGTAGTATATCGTATTAAATGAATAATAATTTATAAACTATTAATGATTATAGTAAATATAATAAATAATCAAGATGACACTATAATATTTAATAAAATTTTTAATGAACAAATGGATCCTGCTGAGTTATAGGCATTAAATCATGTATTTGATGGATGAGGGTAAAAAAATAAACTCATGCTTTACAAGTCAGCAAATAAAGGTCCAGGTGAAAAAATCAATTACAATGAGTAAAGAATTGAATTGAATGAGAACTTTTTTCAAAGAAGAAAAAGTATCAAGAGAAAAATTTCAAATAGATATAATGATCAGGGAATGGGAAAGAGTGGATAATGAAAAAGATCAGTGAAAACTTAACAATAATTTATTTTATTCTCTATCAAAGATTTCTACCCTAATCCTCCTATTTTTACATACCCATTGTAGGGCTGGATCATCATTAAAAGCTAAAATAACATCTTTGATATCTTTAGTATTGTATTCACGCTCAAACATATCATGTCCTGCTATTATCTGTCCAATGACTAATCTGTTAAGATTTTGTTTTGCTTCAATCAATTCTACTGATTTACCTTCAGTAATATTATAAAAATCTTCATACCGATACCCTTTTGAAGATATAATCTTATTGTTCTTATCTTCGACTCGAATGGCATCAATTCTCCTAACATGAGAACCTTTCGGCCAATTACCCTTTCCACCTTGAGAACCAATACTGACTTCCAAGAAGAATAATCCTCCTTTCTTTTTCCAGTATTGTTCAATCAGTTTATCTTCATGTGTTGTAGGGATCCATTCAATCAAAAAGATTCTCCTAATATTATTTTATAATAATTACCGTTCGTTATATCCGCAATAAAGAAGGTCACAAATTATATCAAGTATTTCTGTTATCTAAAATGATACTAATTCCATCTGAATGGATATTCTCTTGGCCATTTTTCACCAAGTTCCAATGTAAGTTGGGATATTAAATATAATCCGATGCAGTGGCTTATATTTCCTGTTCCACATCGTAAGGGTCTTCAGTTTGGATAATTTCTTTTCCCTTCTCATCTATATCATTGTCCGTGGTGTGTTACTTTTTATGTTATGCCTAGAAACGACACCAACGATATATGAGATGTGGTTCCTGACCGAACAGGGATCTGTTTATAATTCCACGCCCAATTCATCACATTCCAACCTATTTTCATCTCCCATTAGCGAAATTATCTTCCTTATCTTGGGGCTTCTTTTCAGGGTTTTGTAATTCCCAATAATTATTAATTTTTTCCGGGCCCGTGTAATAGCCACGTTAAGCTGGCTTGATTTTTCCACAAATCTTAATAAATATGGATTGCCTGGTCCGATTCGGCTTTTACAGAAACTGAATATAATAACATTCTTCTCCCTCCCTTGGAAACGGTACACCGTATCTACTTCGATTTCAGGATTGTCAAGGAGTGTGGTGATGTGCTCTTTATGTTTCTTATAGGGAGTGATCACCCCGATCTCCTGGGGTTCGATCTCATTTTTTAATAGTAGAGAAGTTAAATCATTGATTAGATGTGCTTCTTTCCCATTTTGACATCCACTACCAACTCCATCTTCATAAGCTAAAGTACCCGTATCTAGGAAGGTGACTGGGCTGTTAAAATTCAGGATTTTTTCTTCACATTCAATATCCTGGTCCGCAACAGTGGGATGGGTTTTTAGCCGTCCGTCGTAGAACATTTCACTGGATATATCCGCTATCTTTTTGTTCATCCTGTACTGGGTATCTAGGAATGTATTATGTTCGGGGTATGCACTGATAAGACGATTAAAAATTGACAGATTCAACTCGGGGGTTAGTTTTGATTCTTCTATAGGCTGTAATTGATTGTCATCTCCGACTAGTATGAATTTTTTGGATTTGAGAAGGGGTAATAGGGAGATGTAACTTGCTACCTGGCTGGCTTCATCCATCAGTGTAGTGTCAAATTGGTAGTGGTCTAGTACTGGATGGGCAGCAGAGATTATGGTGGCCGCCACAACCGATGACTTCCTGAGCATTTCGTTATCAATTTCTTTAATTAGTTTCCTTTTTTCTTCAGTCCTTAAATCCAGGGTATTTCGGATATTTTTAATCTCTTTTTTCAATGTATCCCGTTTATTTATCTCAATATACATCTGGGTCTTTATGGACTTCACTTCGGTCTTTTTTCTTTCTGCTTCTTGATTTAATGCTTGGAGGTAGGATTGGTAGGCCCCTGAAACTAGATCAATTCGGTTATTCTCAAGTTCACAATGGATTTCTAATTTCTTCAAGGATAGGTATTCCTCGAAGATCTTTAAAAGCTGGAACTCCTTATCAAGTGCATCGTCAATAGGGATATGATCATCTGTGGAGTATATCTGGTAATATTCTGATTCTATCTCATCCTTTAAATTCCAGTATTCATTGTAAAGGTTGGTTAGTTTGTTTTGAGCCAGGATTTTATCATCCAGTTTTTTGGTGAACTTTTGGTATCCTTTCTGATTTAGAGGAGATGTGGCACGTCTTAAAAGTCTGCCTAGTTTCATCTTTTTTATCTCAGCACCTAAGTTGTAGAATTCATCTGGGTCGGGCAGATCATCATCAAGTTCACTAAATTTTTCAATCTTCATTGCTAATTCAAAATAAATAGAGGACTTCTGTTCCAAGTCCAATTTCTGATTTTCTATCTTTCTAAGATCAGCAACCATTAAACCAGGCTCAAGTTCACTTAATAATTTATTATATTTATCCTGTTTTTTGATAATTTCTTGATATGATTCATTTATCTGTTCCCTTTTTTTGCTTAGTTCAGTGATTTTCTGGTTTAAATAGTTTATCTCTGATGATAATTCAGTTATATTCTTTTTACTCCTCTTTATAACTTCTTCAATTACTCGCACATCATTGTAGTAGGGGTGCTTTTTTCTTTTTTCACTTAGAGTAAAACGTTTCACTAGGGGACTCGTTCCATCTAAGGATCCCACTTTTATGATTTCACTTTCATCCACACCAATGATTCGTTGCAATATGTTATCCACTGCTACGTTTGTCCATGCTGTGATCAGCACCTTCTGTCCGCCATTAACTAAGTGCTGAATTAATTCTTGTATAACATAGGTCTTTCCAGTCCCTGGGGGGCCTATTATCAAATAAAAATCATCAACACCCATAGAACGGGATATTGCATCTTTTTGGCTCTCATTAAGATTTTTAGAAACAAAATCTACTGCACTGCATCTATTAACTGGCCGGTCCTTGCCCAGGATTATATCTAGAACTTTCTTATTTTCATTAGATAGGGAATCAGATTGTATAAGATTCACAGCAGACTCAAGGCGTTCTAAGATGATGTTCATCAGACTAGTATCAATGGTAACATTTATTCCTTCTTTAAAATGAGAAACATCATTAAAATCTACTTCAATAGATTTACCCCAATGTTTAGACACAACACCCCTTTCATGATTCACTAAAACAATGGAACCCATATAGAAATTAAAATTTTCATCTAACGCTATTTTTACCTTCTTTTTATCCATATACACTTGGATTATTTTACCATCGATTAGGGTGGATGGTTCCATTTTAGCTTCAATGAAATTATTTATATCATGGACCAATTGCTGATGGTCAGTGGGAAAATCACTCATTATCTGCTCATCTCCCTGATCATATCCTCATTTAAAGGTTCACTCTCCTCCCACACACCTTTAAAGAATTTCAGGGCATTCTGGACATGTTCATTGTTTTTTAAGATAACTCCCGCTTCATAGTTAACAGAAAGCCCCCTCTTAGTTAGATTGGCTGAGGAGATAATGGCGGTAGTTCCGTCGATGAAGATCATCTTGGCGTGGAGGTCGTTGTTGTACCTGATCTGCGCCCCTAACCTTCTCAGGACTCTAATTTTGTCTAGGTCAGTGATCCCTGATTCAATGTCTTCTTTTCTAAAATTAATAACTACTTTGAGGGTCACGCCTCTTTTGAACTGATTAAACTCTTCTAATAGGTAAGTGATCCAGGGTGAACATACTAAAACCTCTTTTTTGGCCTTGGATAAATTATCCCTAATTTCAGCAATCACTGAACTGGTAGAACGTGGAGTAGTAACTATCACTCCACACTGATTTTTTAATTTCTCGTTTTCTAGTCCTAAAAGCCTAGTTCTATCTTTTAATTCATTTACCTCGTCTAGAAGATTATGATATTCGATTATTTCACTGCTTAAGTCTTCTATTATATTTTTAAGTTCTTGATTATCATCTTTTAACATCTTATTCTCTTCACTTATTAACTCTTCATATTCCTTAGATTTTCTGTATTCCCTGATTGTTTCTATAAGATCTCGTTTATTATCAGATATTTCCATATAATATCCCCATTGATAAATATTCTTTCAGATTATCCCATTACCCTTCAAACATCCGAAGTATTCTCCCGTATACTCTTCACCAGTTGATAAATCAACTTTATCTATATAGTAATATCCTAATGGACCTCCACAACTAGGGCAAGTCTGGTGATTTGCTGGTATCCAGTACTTTATCCCATTGTTTCCCACGCCTCTAATTCCATTGGATGTTGATTTTTTTTCTGAAGTTGTGTTCTTGATTTTATTGACTTGAGTAGGTGTTTTGGTTGAAACAAGTGTAGAGGTAGTATTATTTTCTATGGAGTTGATTGTTTTATCTGGATTAGATAGTAGTACTCCAGCAACAACTGCTAAACTACCAATTAACACTACACAAGATAGGAACAAAACTTTGTTTAGGTTGTTAACGCCCATTTTATTCTTAAGAAGAGATAGACCACAATTAACACAAAACTCTGCATCAGTGTCATTTTTGTGGCCACAATTCTTACAAAACAATTCAATCACCTACTAATAATAGTCATAAATCTTCACAGTCCAGCTTTCCAGTTCCATAGCGTAGATATTAATCCAGTAAGTTCCAGGTGGTCCGGTGAGTTCGATGGTTTTTTCCTTAGTTGTTAAAGCATCAGTGGCTCCCCAGTCTAAACTACCTGACGAGAGAATGCTGTTACTGTTGCTTATATCCACGCTCATGGAGTTGGTGTCGTAATTTAAGATGGGGGTGGCGGACATC
This sequence comes from Methanobacteriota archaeon, assembly GCA_029556335.1. Taxonomy (GTDB): domain Archaea; phylum Methanobacteriota; class Methanobacteria; order Methanobacteriales; family Methanobacteriaceae; genus Methanobacterium. The sequence goes on along the minus strand of JAKQFA010000031.1, from coordinate 49,715 downwards.
ACCACTTTAAAGCGCTTCCCCTTGGTCTGGAAAGATCTGTAATCATTATAAGTCCCAGTAAAACTGGTTACTTCATGCCAACTCGCTTTATAGGTGACTTGTTCTCCAGTTTGGCTAACTGATACAGGAGTACCGGAATTTGTTTGCCACAGAAGGCCGATTGCTAATCCTAAACCCGCTACCAGAACAATACAAGCAATAATTAAAACCTTGGTAGATGTAGCCATACCTTCCTTCACAGGTGGTCTATGGTAGGTTTTCGATATTCCCGGGTACCTTTTTAGATTGGCACCACATTTTTCACAATACTTAGCATCTGAATCGTTTCGATTTCCACAATTTAGACAGTTAACCATTTCAATACCTTCCTAAGTCATAACTTCACCGCGTTTTTGATGTATGATCCAGCAGCTCCTCCTATAATACCAGCTGCAAAGAGACCTAAAAAGGCTAAAATATCTAAAATTATGTTTACTGCAGAACCCATATCTATTCCCGTACTGGTTGGAGGGGTTGCTGGAAGGGTGCTCATGGGGATGGAACTGAAGGCACTGGCTATAGCAGCTGTAACACCTACAGTTATAAACCATATTACCCCTAATAGGAATCCTAAGTTTATTACCATTAATAATGTCATTACCCCTCCATTTATTGCTCCTTCCCATGGGGTGTATCCGCTTAATATGCCCGTGAACAATGATCCAACAATCACCATGCTGTAGAAGACTACCACGATATAGAATCTAATATCCAGATTTCCCGTGGCCATTAAAGAGCCAAAAAGAAGTGATCCACCTATTAAAACCAAGACTGATGTAAATAACCCTATTAAGACAGATAGAATATTAATGGATTGATTAATTTTTTGAATAAAACCTTGAGATTCTTTTAAAGCCGCCCCACACTTTTTACAGTACTTAGCTTCGTCCTTATTTTTATATTCACACTTTTTACAGTACATTCCAAATCCCCGACTATTATACCTATACCATAAACATGATGGGGTAAACACGATCATATATAGAAAATATAATATTTAATTGTTCGCATCTAGGAATATTATGACTGGATCAGAACGTAGAAATTGGGATTTGAAAAGGATAGATAAGTACCTGGATCATTGCTTAACCATTTCTTCCATGTTCTATCTTCTGTGAAAAGATTCCATAGTGTTTTTTTCTTTAATTCGTTAATATATTTTCTTTACATTGGCAATATGTACCAATTATTTGTAAATACTAAACACTAACAAATTAGGTAAAAGTTTATATCTATGGAAACTACTAGTATCATTGTCTTCATGGAAGATTATTGTTCTCAGTAATGAATGGAGAAATTATGTCTGAAAAGAGGGATATAACTCAACACTTAAAAAACCAAGGACAACTATCAAGGTTTTTCTGTCACCGTATGCCTGAAAGGACGTTTAAAATTAATGGAACCTACTTCCCAGTCTGTTCACGATGTACCGGGTTCTACATCGGGGCATTTAGCTATTTTATATATGTTTACTTTTATTATGTTGATTACAATTTGATGACCATAATATCTTCATTCTTACTACTTATTCCTTCATTTATTGATGGAATAACCCAGTTTTTCAATTTAAGAGAGAGTAATAACATTTTAAGGTTATTCACCGGACTTTTAGGGGGTGTTGGACTCGCAATTTTAATAAAGGCATTTAAATTGTTTATATTTCTTAATTCAATTTTTTAATCGTCCAAAAAAGAATTATTCAAAGGGAGGTATAGTACAATGACTAAAAAGTGTCCTGAATGTGGAAATGAAAATCCAGATAATTCCTCTTTCTGCAAGAATTGTGGAGCTGATTTAAAGGGTGTTTCTGCAACTCCAAAACCAGCAGCCAAACCATCTAAAGGTGGACCAACTGGTTGGTGGAGTGAACAGTCCAGCCTGGTTAAGGCGTTAAGTGTAATTGGTATTTGTTGTGTAGGTCTGATCATCGTCGCTGGAATTGGTGGATTGCTACTTCCAGATAGTAATACCAACACCAGCACCACCCCTACCACTGCCCCTACTACTCCTGCTCAGACTGAAGCTACCTGGCACAGTGTGGCTAACTTTACTGGCACCGGTAATAAAGACACCGATTCATTTACCACCAAAGGACAGAAGTTTAAGGTGAAGATTACTGCCAACACTGATAGCATGGAGTATGCACTAATTTCATTCTTTGCCTACCCAGAAGGTGAGACAAAGATGTATGTAGGCAACGGTGGTATTGACTCTTTCAGTAAGAAATCCCAAACTGATGAGTTCATAGTAAACGCTAGCCCCGGAAAGTACTACCTTACTATCATAGCGGCCAATCTGAAAAACTGGAAAGTAGAAGTCCTTGACTACTACTAAATCCAATTTCTTATTCTTTTTTTTTATTAACATCCCTAAGAGTTGAGTTTTCAGGACTCCATTCAGGCATTAATTGGCCAGTTCTTTTTACATGACGGAACTAGACGATCTAATAATATCTTTCTGGGTATCAAATAGGCTGCTGAGAACACAAAGACGAATCATATGATGAATACTAGTCCATGGCTCATATCTCGAAAGAACAGTACATCACCGGATACGTTAAATCCTGCTTCTCTCATTAACAGAACTCCCCGCATACTATAATAATGGACTGGTATCAGGGCAGATAAACCTAAGCTACAGATACTCCTAAAGGGTACGTCATGTGACGGGTATGGTTGGGACTCTTAAGAATCTTCACTTTGTCCACCTCCACATCGGGGTGCTAATTCAGCCTTATCTAGGGGTTATTCCCACTGAAAAGGCGGTGGAGGTAGGTGTACGGGTATAAGATGGCGTCCATCAGGGGGTGACTGGTTATCCTAGCCATAGACTATGATCCCCACCACTTCCAGGTCACGGTATGTTTTTTATTGGGGCCTGTTTTCACCGAGTAATCAAGGTCAAAGGTGGGTTGTAAAAATCTGAACTTAAGAGTTGAACCTGAAACATCTATGGCCAGTCGTGTAAAAGCCACAGTGGATCTACGTAGAATTAAAGAGTTCCACCCCCCTAGTTAATGAAATTAGATCAATAAAGTTCCAAAAACTAATTTAAATATTACTCCAGTTACTATGGCCAGGGTGATGCTGATGAATGTACCTAACAGGTAGTACTCTGCAAAGTTCCTCTCATTTAATTCATTGAATCTGGCAATTGATTTAGCAGCGAATATAATGGATATCGCTGCATACTGATCCGCCAAAACGAAGGTGAAGATAAGTATTCTTTCAAATATTCCTATTAAGAATCCGGCTCCCTGGATACCGCTATCCTCGATCTGGGAGCTGTATGGTCTTAGCAATATCCTAATGAACACTCCGAAAATTGCCACCAATAGGTATCCCAGTGCCAGGACAAGAATTTTAAACAGCATACCCACCCCACAATATTTTTGAACCACTACTGGATCAACTACAAATTTGAACTTTATATAGTTCAATATCTAGGTTTGATCTGGTATAGGATCATTTTTTTTTGAATTCCTTTTCCAAAACCAGTTCTCCATACTTTATCAACGAATATTTACCCACTTCTAAAATTTTGTAGATATTCCGGATCCCAGTTTCAAAGTTATGGGCAGCTAGTTCAATGGCCTGGGGATTTTCACCGTGCAGTCGATAAAATGATATGATCTCGCTGCGCCTGGGAGTCCAACTCCACATTATATCGAATATATAGTTGAAGACACATTCTGTTAAATCGTTGTTCGGTAAGTTACTGTTGAGTACGATCCATCTGTTCTTTTTTTTAGCAGTGTTCAATGCATCTTTTGAAAAATGAAAGGCCTTTCCATCGATCTCCTGGATGTGTTCACTTAAACTGGTTGATATTGATCCCTGGCCCACCCCCAGATAAAAAGGGTGCCTGATCTTTCTAAAAAGGCCGAAGTAGATATCCATGATGATATCAAAGGCGGATATCATTCCCTGAAATCCGTCTCCACCTACAATTTGAAATTCAGAAACTATGTGCTCATTAAAATTGGTGTTAAGATATTTCATTGCTTCTTTCAGATTATCCTGGGTGATACTTCTCTTGTCAATTTTCTTGGATGATCGCAGATCACCGGTAATTACTATGTACTCAAGATCACTTTCTAACATAACAGCCAACTTTCAATGGTTTTTATGATGTTAAAAATCCTTTAAATGGATATTTAGAATTTATAGTAGTGATTATCCCATTTCATAATCATAAATGTTTCTATAGTTGAAAAGTCAGCCCATAATAATATCCTGAATTGTGCAGATGACCCTCTCATTTCACTAAAGATTTCCAGGAGATTTCATGGAAATTTTCTAACCTTTGGTTCTTCTTTAAAAAGAAGGGCTTTTTCCAGTTATTTTTTTACTGACCTTCCCCGTGTTTTGATCTTTTCTTGGAGTTCATATGACTATAGATCCATGCCCATTTTACGTAGTGGGTCCCCTGATACTGATGGACCATCATAGGATTTTAGGGGGGGGGTTGTCTTCTAATCACATGGATGGTTAACAAGAGCCAGGGATTCTTCCACCTCTTTTTATGCAGTCCATAGATTTCTGGCTTTATCACAGCAGTCCTCATTACCAGGTTAATGGGTATTTCCTATCTTAGCCTTTTTTTTGGATCCATGGGGTTAAATAAGGAGGAGGTAGAGTTTTAATTGAAGACCTGGTAGGGGTGTATCTGTATGAATAAATGGTTCCCTGTGGGGTTGATATTGCTAGTGGTACTCCTGGTTTCCATAGCCTTTCTGTACCAGAGTATGACGGATGAGGAGAGAACCATCCTATCCCGGGCACCGGTTCATAGCCAGGTGGAACTGGCCCTGACCTTCTACGATCATAACCTGGTGAGAAGGGAGTTATACAGTAAATACAGGGCCACCAATAACTATGAGTACTACCGGTCCTATCTGGACTCGGGGTACACGGTGCAGGTTTTCTCTAATCTGTCCCACCAGAATAAACTAAGCACCGAGGAGGTGAAGATCCTAGCTACCACCCTGAAGGCCAACAATGCCTACTACACCCATCACACCTCCCCACATGGTGATGGTATTATCGGAGCCTTCTCCACCCAGTCTCCCTACCCCACCACCAACACCTTCACCAGCGGCAAATTCACCAGTAAACTGCCCTTCGTCTACTACCAGGGCCAGGGCTGGCAGCTTTATCCGGTCACCGCCACCTTCTGGGCCTCCGAGTACTTTAAACAGGGCAACTACAAGGATGGGATAGCCCTCCTGGATGAGTTAAGTCCCTACATGAGTGTGGAAGAGTATGGTGGACTGGATTATGGGGTGTTCAGGGTCTACTTCCAGTACACCAACTCCAGCATCCCCTGGGCTTCCTCTTACTCCCAGGGCCAGGCCGCGGGGCTCTATGCCCAGGCCTACAACCACAGCAAGGATGGGAAGTATTTAGACCAGTCCCATCTCCTGTTCAACTCCTTCAAAATACCCCTGAGTGAAGGTGGATTCATCACCTCCACCCCATATGGGCCCTGGTTTTTGGAGTACAACTTCAAACCCCGGCATCTGATACTTAACGGACACATCATAACCATGCAGGGAATCTACCACTACTACCAGGTCACAGGGAGCCAGGATGCTTTGGATCTTTTTAACCAGGGCGCCACTAGTGTGAAGAACAGCCTGCCCCAGATGGATAGTGGGGACTGGAGTTACTATGCCCTGACTGGTGTGGATGCCAAGCCAGCCTGGAAGGCCAACAAATACTATATGGGCCTCCATGTGGAGCTTTTGAAGTGGTTACACAGTACCACTGGTGACTCCACCTTCCAGTACTACGCCCAGAGGTGGGAGGGGTTTTATAAAAATAGGCAGGGAGAGGTCAGCACCCCCATCATAACCATGCCCTAGACTCAGATTCCCAGTGGACAGCTCCTGGGAGTGAGTAATAATAAAACCCCCACGTTGGTAGGATAAATGGTTAGACCCACCTTAAATGAGAAGGGCAGTGTCATTACAGTGAATTCTGGCAGGGTTGTTGGCGGGGCAAAGGTTGATGCTAGAACCGGTACTTTAATTGAAGATCGGGGATAAACAATATTATTAATGGGGTGTTTGTGGTGGTGAAATGTACCAGGTGTGGCCAGGAAAATGATGACGACGCAGTGTATTGTGAAGAGTGCGGATCAAACCTATCAGAGATTGGTGGCCAGGGGCCGCAGCCAGTAAAGGAGGGTTGGAATACTTCCGCCAAGGCTCTTGTCGTGGGACTGGTTATCTTAATAGTGGTCCTGGGGGTAAGTCTAGGGGTTCTATTAAAATCCAACCAGCCCTCCACAGCCAACACCACCCCCACCATAAGTTTAGGTACTGGTATACCCATATCCGAGGTTCCTGGCTTAGCCCAATACATAACCCAGAATGGGGTGGATTTTTCCACCATCAACTATGGTGGTGTGGTCTTAGACCGAAACCAGTGCCTGTATATCACTGCCCGGGCCATTGTAATGATAAACAATAAAGAAACAGGTAACATCCCCATAAATCAGTATGGTAATCCTGATAATCCCCGTGGAACCATTACCAGGGCCACCATAGCTAAAAGTGACTACGTGGATATGGCCCAGCGAACCTACCAGTGGATGGATAAACATGGTGATGCACCTAACTATGGTGGTATCTACACCCCGGGGCAACCGGACATCTCCACCTACAACATGCTGAAGTTGTATTCTAAAATCTTAACCGAGTACCGGGGCAGAGGGCAACTGCCGGACTCCATCACCCTACCATAAAGGAGATGATATGTATGGGGAGAAATCTTAAACTATCCATCATCCTTTTTTTAATCTTCACAGCTAGCTTCATGGTGGCCTTCTACCTCTACAATCCCCATAGCACCAAGGATCTTAGCCCCAATTTATCCAGTATCCTGAACCCTAATAACCATCCTGGTGGAGAAAGATCCTTCGGCATTGTAACACTGGGAACAGCAGATTACGGTACAGTGACCAGGATGGGTCCCTATGGAAATCCTGACTCAGCAGATAAGATTGCAATCATTGTTGGTGTGCATCCACAGGAGGCCCAGGCCCACCAGGCATTCATAGACTCCTTAAAGGAGCATAACAGCACCCTTCAAGGTTGTTACTATATTTACAGGGTTAAGGTCACCCGTGACGTGGAGGATTATCAAAAAGGAAGGGACCATGGCCAGGTTTTGGCCAGGCATTATGTGGTGCCTGATATCCTGAAGCAGGATTTTGATCTGGTGGTTGATGTGCACTCCAACCAGGGAAACTACCAGCTAAGGAGGTTCATCTACCTACCAGCCCCGTCACCAACTGCAGATAGGGTGGCTTCCCAGGTGGTTAAAAAGATAAAGTGGCTATCCATATACAGCCCACCTAACCCTACCAGCCCAGAATATGTGACCATCCCTTTAATTAAATCAGGAATACCCGCCTTCATCTACGAAACCTACCTCTACGAGCCATACCACCAGAGCAAAACCCAGGCTGATCAGTTCATATCAGTGCTGGACACCATCCAGATCTAATGATGGCTCTACTTTTTATCCTGGTAGTAATGGGAATATATCGCACCCAGGGGGTTATGGGCCAGTACCCGGTCTTTCACAGCCAGAGTGGTTACTGGTGCATTTGAATGTTCAGAAAACAGTATGTCGTGGCCTATACAAAGTCCGATGATTACGTTGAGGTCGGTTTTTTTCTGGTTAAGAAATGCTGCCTGGCCCAGGGGGTTGCACATGGCCTCGCCACCCCCTGTATCGATCTTTTCCAGCTGGAATTCATCTTTGTCAATGCCGCAGATTTTACAGCAAACCGTGTATACCTGGAAGTGTTCCCGGAATAGTTCGTAAATTGCCTGGGCTTCATCTGACAGGCCCACGCAGAAGGCCAGTCCGATTTTTTTGTAGTTCATCTTCTGGGCGAAGATGATGGTTTCTTCCAGCCGCGTTTTCTTCATATAATACCGGGCTTCAACTTGGGCTGCGGCTTTTATCAGAGATACCTCCCCCTCTTGATACAGTTTCTTTATCTTTTCACCATTTCCCAGACAATCTTTTCCCCTGGCACATTCTTTCTCTAGGCATACAGCACAATTCAAGGTAGAACCTCCTTTTCATCTCTGAATCATCCCTTTTTTTTAGTTTAAATCCCCTGTTGAATTTTTTGGATAATATCTCCGGGACTGGTGGCTTGGCAGATTTCTTTGGAGCCCAGTGGAGGTGAAACATCCAGGTAGACCATGGTGTGGGCATAAGGATCCCCATTAAAGTTGCAGGTGCGTTATGCTCCTGATGGTAGAGTACAGGAAGGTCACTGTTCCCCTTTCTTTTTCATTGTCCCTGATGATTTTTATTATCCTTTTTTTCCTGCAAAGTTCATGGTACCTCTTCTCGATCCTTGTAAGGTAGCTGGGGGGATCCGGCCATTCATGGAGATTTTTAGTTATCGTTAGTTCTTTAAGCCACAAATCCACTTTAGCCTCCTTTTTTGATAAGTTCTTGGGCCAGAATTCATCTATCAATATCCGGAAGCCGTCTTCTTCCTGGGGCGGTTCATCTATTCCTTTGATTCTCAACATATATCTGTCACACCTATACAAATTATCATGATCAAACATGATAGATAATCTAACATTATTAATCATGATATATATAGTTGTCTAGGAAATAATTCCACGCCACGAGTAGTATTGCAAATAAAAATAGTAGAAATAGGTCCAACTGGTGGGCTTAAAAAGAGTGGGGGTGCAGTGGTTTAAGATTCTATTTATATTCTTTTTTTATTTTTTGTTTTCTATTTCTAATTCTGGAGGGCAGTATATCAACAACTCTACATCGATTTTATATCCGCTTAAACCAACGCACCCTAATATCTTAATTGTAATAACTAGTAAATAAACTTTCTTAAAAATTAGGTGGAAAAATGGGAATTCTAAGAACTGAAGCTAGATGAAACCAGACTGGGAAAGCCACTCCCCACATATTCATCACCCATCCACTGATGGAGTCTTAGATATCTTGTTGATGGCTCTTTCCTCTACCATGCCGGGGTAGGTCAAGGGTGCAACCCGGAAAAACTCCCCATCCATACTAAGGCCCTTGAACTCAGGGGATGACCAGCGGGCTCCCTGAGTAGAACTCCCCCAAGAAGTTACAGGTAATGAAGTTGGAAGACAAGGTCTCAGAAGCCATACTAAAGCCTGAGTTAAAAATAAGGATCTAGTGAAGGTTTTCTCCACTCCAGAGTACCTGGGCTCTTTTTTTTATCCTGATGGATCCTGGAATTTTTTTTTACTTCTCAGATGCTCTTGGACAAATCTCAGATTATAGCCTAGCCTAGGTTATACACAGCATGGAGGGAGTGGATGAGAGTTAGTGAAGGAGTACCTAGGGGGAGAGTGGTCAAGGTTTACCATCCGGAGCTCTTCCAGGAAGAGGAGGAAGTTATTGTGTTTAGCAGAGCAGAGTTCAGCCGGATTTACACCTCCATAGAGAGGCAGCTGGACTGCATAGTCAAGGTGGATCTGCATCTGGACCGGAGCAGGGAGTGGAAGCTGATGGGGTACTGGCCACGGATCATGCGGAGTGTGCACAGGATAGACCAGGATATGGATCTGATACTCCGGAAAGAAGCATTACAATCCTACTTGGACGTCTACCTCCATGAACCAGTGGAAAGTTCCCAGATCCTACCAGTAACTGGAAGGGAGCATATCCCCACCAGGGAGACTCCCCACCTCTTGTACTAAGCGGGTTTTGGTAGATAATGCGTTACAGCTACGGCATCATGGACCAGAGGAGGATACTCCTGTACAAGCCCCAGTTGTTCTCCAGAAGCAGGGACTTACTGGTGTTCCCCAGCCAGGACTTCCAGAAGTGGCATGGTTATCTTAAGGAGTTCCTGGATGGTTTATACCAGCTGGACTTCCATGAGAGGGGAAAAGGAAAACCAGTTAGCCTTACCGATTTGAACCTGGCACTGGGTGTGGTAAACAACATAGCCGAGGAGTGGGAGGCCCTCTTTGATAAGGAGCATGAGCCTGATCCTTCCTATCAGTACCTGTCCACCCTGGATGAGAAGTACAAAAGGCCAAGATCCTCCTACACCAGTGACATGCACCGGGTTGACCTGCAGGTCCCTGTGATTAACCCGGAGCTGAGATACAGACACCAATTGGAGATGGTGGAGGAGGCCAACCAGGAATTCACACGGGCCCTTAAAGAGAAAAAAAACCCATAAGGGATGGTTTATGGATACTGAGAAATTCGTACTGCTGGATATTGACTACGTAACCCGTTATGGCCAGCCAGTTATACGCTTATTCGGGAAGATACCCGTAGATAACAGGTCCATCATCGCCCATGACCCTAACTTCCACCCCTACCTCTACCTACTCCCCTATGACCTGGAAGCCTGCAGGGAGGAGCTGGTCCCCTTTGAAGTTCCCAGGATAGAGAGGCTGCGCAGGATAGATAAGGATGGTGTAGTGAAGGAATTCCTAAAATTAACCCTCAGACATCCCCGGGATCTGCTCCCTTTAAAGAGGCAGATGGAGAATTTGAAATCGGTAGAATCAGTCCGGGAATATGATATACCCCTCCCCCAGAGATACCTCATTGACAGGGGATTATATCCCCTCCAAGAGGTAGAGGTGCAGGGGAGGGTGTTGAAGAATTCCGGTGCCACCTGCCTAATGGAAATACAAAAAAATCCCCGGCCAGTTGAATCTGGTTTACCAGGACTTAAGATCCTAAGCTTCAAGATCGAAACCCATATCCACCCCCGGTTAAGAACTGATCCCATCCTCCATATTGGCCTATCCAGTAACCAGGGCTACCAGAAAGTACTCTCCACCACGAAGTCCTCATCTAGTCTGGTGGAGAGCCTCCCCACCGAGAAAGAGTTACTAGAGAAATTTGCAGAAACCATCAGATCCCTGAATCCAGATATAATCACCGGCTACAACAGCGACAAATACGACTTCCCCTACCTCCAGGGCCGGGCGGACCTCCTAGGTGTGAACCTTAACCTGGGAGTGGATGGGTCCCCTGTGAAATTCAGGACCCTTCCCAAGAAATCGGCAGCCATAAAGGGACGGGTCCACATTGATCTTTACCGGGTGGCACGCCGCCACCTTCAGTTAACTGACCACACCCTCCGGAACGTGTATCAGGAGCTTTACAGGGAGGAGAAGATGGATATCTCCCTGGATCAGCTCCACACCTACCATGGTCATGAGAAACTCCTACACTATTCCCTGGAGGACACCCAGGCCATCCATAAGATCGGGGAGAAAATGCTGCCCCTGGTCATGGAAGTTGCCCGGCTGGTGGGCCAGTCCCTCTTTGAGGTGACCAGGCGGGGCAGTAGCTACCAGGTGGAGTGCCTTTTAATGAGGAAAGCCTACCAGTACGGGTACGTGGTGCCCAACAAGTCAGGAACCTATTTCCAAGATGTGGTGGGTGGCCACGTGGAAGAGCCAGTTCCAGGTTTGCACGAGAACATCTTCTACTTCGACTTCCGCAGCCTGTACCCCAGTATCATCGTAGCCAAGAACATCTCCCCTGACACCCTAACAGAAAGTGATGTGGAGGAGTGCCATGTGGCACCAGAGTATGGATACCGATTCCGGAAAGAACCAGCCGGGTTCATTCCCCGGGTCACAAGCCAGGTTCTGAAGGAGCGGATAAGGATCAAGGATAAGATGAAGGAAACCAGCGACCCCGGGAAACGCCAGGTCCTGGACTTCAGGCAAAGGGTGCTGAAAATATTTATCAGCACTATCTATGGACTCTTCAACCACAGCACCTACCGCTGGTACAGTGCAGAGGCCTCGGAGGCCATCACAGCCTGGGGGCGGGATTATTTGAAAAAAACCATGGAAGATGCAGAAAAACAGGGCTTCAGGGTGCTCTACGCTGATACCGATGGATTCTACGCCACCATGAACTAGGGGGATGTGCTTGTTTTAACAGTCCCCCCCCATTTTTTATGGTGCGTATCCAGTTATCTATGCCCTGGGGTGATTTGAACACCCTTTCTGGGCTGATAGTACTGGAAACTAGGTGTATCCCAGGTGTCAGTGTTCTGGTCTAAGATGATAGGTTATATGGGGATCTTACATGGCCAGCAACCCTGTACACAGGTGCTTTTTTAGAATAGATGATGGGGCAGCCTGAATATGGTGCCGGAACTATCCCTCAATGCGCTCTATGTTGAGGTACCCGTAGCTATCCACCAGATCCTTAAATTCATCAGTGCGGGTCACAACCTCTAATGCCTCTTCTATGTCCTTGAGGATCTTTGAAGTTCTAAGTTTAACTTCCACATCAGAATAATCTTTTTTAAGAACTATGGTAACTTCAAATTTATCATCTTCGAATTTACAAACATTTCGGCCGGTTTCATTAGAAACTTCTACTTTGCAATCCATGGTATCACCCCTTGTTAATTAGATCACTTCTGTGACATTAAACATTTTTTGGTACAGACCAGATCCAATTCACAAGTTTGGGATCTACTGTCTTTTACTGAAGAAGTAGGTCCCCATAACGATCATAAGCACATCAAAGACAACTATAACTAGTACTTCGAGTTGCAGGGGTAGCAGGGTATGCCACCCTGGGATCATAACGGCTCGCAGGGCATCCACACCATAGGTCAGTGGGTTAATGTAGAAAGCCCACCTTATCCATTGGGGAAGGTTTGTGACTGGGAACAGTGCCCCGCTTAGGAAGAACATGGGCATGTTGACGAAGGTTACAATGGTTCCGAAGCTTTCCAGGGTGCTCATTAGACTTGCAATAATTAAGCCAATGCAGGTTAAACCTATGGTTATGATGATCATTAAGGGTATTGCCAAGCTCATGGCGTACCAGGTTAAGGGGACGCCAATAACAAATCCTAGGGCGACAACAATTAGTCCCTGAATTAGGGCAGCAGAACCCACTCCCAGCATCTTCCCTGTGAAGATGGAGATCCGGTTAATGGGGGCCACCAGGATTTCCTTCATAAAACCGAATTGACGATCCCAGATCACTGAAATACCCAGAAACATGGCGGTGAAAAGAAGGGTCTGGGAGATAATGCCGGGTAAGAGAAACTGGGTATAGTTAAGGCCCGTTGCATCTGCAATGGAAAATCCCAAACCTCCACCAAAAATTACGAGCCACAGTACCGGCGAGATCACAGAACTAACTAGTCGGGAATGGTCCCGGATGAAACGTTTAAGTTCACGCCGCCACAATGCAGTTATACCCCTGATTTCGCTTATTTTATCCCCCCCATAATTCGGGCACCCATACCCGGGAGTGCTTTGCCACCACTTCCGTCACGAATTTCCCGGCCGGTGAAGTGCATAAAAACATCGTTTAAATCAGGTTCTCTTATGGTGATACTGTCTATGTGCACCCCTACTGATACTGCCAACTCCACTATACGGGCCACGTTGTTATGAGCATTCTTAACGCACAGGTTAAGTTCATTCTCAGTTTGGAGGATGGTTTCCGCGAGTTCAGCTTCAGTGATCTTCCTATTTAAAAGATCGTTATCACTGGAGTGGATGAGAATTGTTTCTCCACCCAGCTCGTTTTTAAGGTTTTGTGGAGTGTCCATTGCAATAATCCTGCTCTTGTCAATAATTGCAATCCTGTCACAGAGTTTATCTGCTTCCTCCATGTAATGTGTGGTGAGGATGATGGTGATGCTCTCCTGCTTCTTCAGTTCCCGTATATAATTCCAGATATGGTCACGGCTTTGGGGGTCCAGGCCAACTGTGGGTTCATCCAGGAACAGTACCTTGGGGTAGTGAATCAAACTCCTGGCTATCTCCAGTCTACGCCTCATACCACCGGAGTAGGTGTTAACATAATTAGATGCACGGTTTTTTAACTGGACCAGTTGCAGAACCTCATCTATCCTGGTGTGCATCACATCCCGTGGCACATCGTAGAGATCAGCGTGGAGCTCCATGTTCTCCATGCCAGTGAGTTTATCATCGATACTGGGATCCTGGAATACAATCCCTATAGAGCGCCGCACATCCCCGGGCTCAGTGGTGACATCGTATCCCTCCACCTTAGCTGTGCCAGATGTGGGTTTTAGTATAGTGCACAACATGGAGATGAAGGTACTTTTACCAGCGCCATTGGGGCCTAGTAAACCGAAGATTTCCCCCTGATCCACCTCGAGGTTCACCTGATCCACGGCGGTGAGTGTGCCGAATTTTTTGGTTAAATTCACAGTCTCTATTGCTTTCATGAATCATCTCCCTATAGTTTATTTGGTGGTGGGGTGTTACAGAAGTATTTTATCTCCCCCCATAATAAACTAAATGATTTTTATCTACTCCCCACACTTTCCAAGGAGACTTATCCCTGTGGCTAATAGCCATGAACCAATTTGTACCACCTAAAAATCCAGTCCTTAGATGTTATGAACGTTCCCAACAGATGGATCATTGTACAGGATTAGGTCTTTGAATCCGCAGGCCTTCACCCCGGCATTGGGTGGAATTCTGGCCAATCCCTCCACTACCAGGACCCATCCCAGGATCCAAGAAATCTTAAGTCCAGGTGAACAGTTCCCTGTGCCATAGTAAAACCCACATCCAGGATCAGGGCCCCAGGAATAGGAGAGTGCTCCCACCACTTCACCATCCACTTCCCCCTATTCCTAATAGGATGAGAACAGTGCACCCCCCCATATTGGTGATTAAGAATCCTGATATGGCAGCCACTGGTCCCAGGGCTGGGCTGAGATGAACCCGAAGTCTAGAGGCGGATCCGATGACCCCGCCCGTTGCTGTCCTGGACCGCCGGATCTCAAGTTCTTGACTCTGGTCCCAAGTTGGGTACTTTCTTTTTAGGGGGATGGGGTTGCTACGGAGTCCGCAACCAGCGATTTCAGGCCCAGTGCTAAAAGGAAATTCCTATCCAGGAGATAGACTAATGTTTGGAACAGGTTACCCCGAAGGAATCAATGAAGAATAATTCCGCAGTATTGGATGAAATGGACTATACAAAAAAAAAGAAGGAGAAGGTAGTATATGAAAAAACATAAAGTCAGTTTTCACAATTATTGTATTAACTGGGAGATATTCTCGAAATAAAGATAGAAGTCAAGTCCAGAATGTTGGTGAAATTCCCTGTCCTTCAAGCTATCTGATCTTCCTGGGGACTGGCATGCACGTAGGCAAGATAAGCCAGCATGGCTTTTGGAGTTTATCATAATTGCTGTTTAAGCTAATAACACGAAACAACAAACTAGTGACACGAAGCTTCAGAACAAGAAAATTAAAAGCATAAAGAAAATCTCCATGCACCCCCTTTGCACCTTCTCTCCGTTCGTGTGGATTGTATCTCTTTTGGCCTAGGATGCCAACAATCAAGGATCCACTACGTGGAGATACCCCCCCTTTTTGATCTTTTCATCAGGTATTATAGAACTTCCACGCCTGGTTCTGACCTTATCATGGCAGATAGAACAGAAATTACTTCTCCTTGTGGAGTAAAGAAAAAAGGACAGTTGGATTAGAATTATAATGAATAATTGTAGATATTGGGAGCAGGTTATTATGAGAATATTTGCCTTAGAATTAAATAACGATATAAAGGGCATTGGTGAAAGAAAAAAATACATTGAATCATTGATTTCCATCCTACCCTCTCCTGATTTGGTATTGCTACCGGAATTATCCATATGCAGTTATATACCAAACCAGAGGGTATGGAAATATGCCGATTGTTACAGTATAGATACCTCTGCCTGGGCAATGAAGATCGCAGCAAAGTTCAATACCTTTGTAGGGGTCGGATATCTTGACTATGAAAAGGGGGATTATTTTAATCGCTACATGATTGCTGATGGAAAGCAGGTATATGGCATTGTTACAAAAAGCGAGGGAGAAGCAGCAGTTTTTAAAAGAGGCTGGTTTGATAGTATTATTAAAACACCATTTGGAAATGTAGCTGTTGCCATTTGCTATGATGCCAGGCGTAAACATTTTTATGAGAATATCAAAGACGAAGAAATTTCTTTGATTGTTTTCCCTCATGGTAGCCCAGCTAATCCCAAGAAAGGTCCCGAGGAAACTGCCATTAACGATTATATTTGTAATTTGTATGTTGATGCTTTTGGCGTTCCTGTGATCTACATCAATAGCTTCGGGAAACTAGAACACATGCCAGGCATAATGGGTTTAATGATGAAATTAGCCGGGTTTAGGATGAATGGTAAAACTGAAATTTATGCTCTTGGTGGTGAGGGCATTTTACATGGCATTAAAGGTGTGAAAGGCCATGCTATAAACCTTTCAGAGAAGAAAAGAAAAAAGGATATAGAATTTTTCGGCCGTGACTTAATTAAGGGCAATTTCCTGTTTCGGCACTTCATACTTGCACCTGATATTTTAATGGGGATAAGACGATATAATAAAGGCCTTAAAAAGTGCACTTCTTATAAAGCCTAAAGAGTCAAGCCCATGTTTTTTGTGTGAATTTACTTTTAGTTAGCTCCACCCTTCTGATGACCTGATCTTGTTCCTGATCGGCCTGTGCAAGGGCCAATGCACACTAGTTCAGCTCTATTGTCCATTGTTTGCAACCCTGACGGCTTAAAAAGTAATTGAGAAATAGCCGGGCATCATCATCAAAGGAACTGAAACAAAGATTATAATTTCCTGATCTTTATTTCATTTGCTGTAGCCATTTTTGCTGAAAGATTGTTTTGTGCCGTTCTAATGATGATAATGTCCGTATGGTTGGTGTGAATTCGAAAACAAAGAGGTACATATCATCCTGGCAGAGGACGGAGATATCTCCACCCTGCTGTAGGCCTTATAAAACCAGGGAAAAAGTGTTAGTTCTAGATCCTCTCCCTTCCATTAATCCTTCTTGGCCACTATTAAACCGAAGCTAATAAGGGACAGGAAAGTTAATGCCAGTTAGAGAGTTATAAAGTATCACAGGGTAAGGTGACAATAGGGTGGATTCTTTACTTGGGGAAGGGTATGTTAGGAATTTTATTATCTGAACTATCAGAAGAGAACGTAGAGTGGTTCTACCATATAAACTGGGGTTTAGAAAATCCCATACTTGATTTTATAATGCCCATCATCTCTACCTTGGGAAGCTTGTATGGATGGATAATATTTTCCCTGGTGATCTACCTATTTGGTGCTAGACTCGGCAGAAGAACAGCCTTACTAGCATTGTTTGCCCTATTCCTTAGCAACATTCTAGTGCTTCTTTTAAAATATGTGGTAGGAGAACCCCGGCCCTTCTTAGCCCTGCCCAACGTGGATCTGCTGATGCATGCAGAGGGCAACTCCTTCCCCTCAGGGCACACTGCCTCCTCATTTGCAGCGGCCACAGTCATTGGTTTAAAGTATTATTTGGAATCAGATGGAAGACTCCGTTTGCTGATCTATCCCTGTATGGTCTTCGCCTTTTTGGTGGGGCTATCCAGGATCTACGTAGGGGTTCATTACCCCTACGATGTGATTATTGGCGCCCTAATCGGGGTAGTCTGCGCCCCGGTAGTGTTGAAGTACCAAAATAGAATACTGGAAAGTAGGGTGGGCTGCCTTCTAGGTGGAAACTAGGGGTACATGGGATTGCCAACCAGTTCCCAGATGGTCCTTGCCATTTACATTTCTGATTCATCAAAGGTGCAGTCTGGCTGGAACATTTTTTCCTGGATGGTCTTGATCAGGGCGTGGTTCAGGGCATGCCCCCACCTAGAGGTCCGTGGCAGCATATTTTTTTTTATGGATAAATCTAAAGATTCAATCCTCTAGCCACGAGGATATTATTTTTTTTCATCCACACCCTGTACCTTAAGAGTCCACATGTATTTTTGCTTGGTCTCCCCTTATCCGATGGCTAACCCGTCCTGGGTTCCCTTATTCTAATAGAATCCGAATCAATGGGTGGATTCCATTCACCCTCCCTATCCCCATTCAGGGGCCAGGCCTCATTGGTCACAGATTTTTCTAGTCTATGTCCACCTTGAATTTTGATTTTTCCAGTTTAGGGAGTTTGATGGTTAAAATGGAGTTTTCCAGTTTAGCAGTGGCCTCTTTGATCTTGACTTTGCCTGGTAATTTGATGAACCTTTTGGTTTCACCGTAACTTCTCTCCCTCAGGACGTAGTCCACTTCCTCTTCACTGTATTCCTCCTTGAAGTGGGCCATGATCTCCACACTGTCTTCAGTTATGGTCACATCCACGTCGCCTTTTTTTATACCGGGAAGGTCAGTTTTTATGATGATCTCAGATTCGGTTTCAATGACATCGGCGAGTGGTTTCTCTGAGGTAATATAATCTGACCAGGCCTTGCTGAAGTCTTCATGTCTACTGCGGAGACTGCTTAGGAAATCGTTAATTACCTTCTCAGCTTGTTTTCCACTTCTCCGGGCTTCTTCTTCTTTTTCCTCTTTGATCTGTGCTGCTGCTTCAATAAGTTCTGCTCCCTTCTCTTCGGCCTTCTTTTTCTTTTCCAGGGTGGCCTTTTTAATCTCCACTGCCTTTTCTTCTGCTTCTTCTTTCTTTTCTTTTAGCTTTTTTTCCATCATCAACAATCACCTACAATATAGTAATCTTAGTTCTAGACTCTATATTTTTTTCCTATAATCCATGATTTTCTCCATGCCAGTAAGATCTCCACATCTTCTTGGCTGAGAAAAAAAACAAGGCACCTATCCTTCCATTAGTCTATGTCACCCCTAGTTAACTAGCCAGCCATGATCTGTGTGGCGTACTGGTAGAGGTAGGGTAAAATAGTGATTACCAGTACCACGTATATGAATCCCAGGATGATTCCCAGGATGGCCAGGTACTTCCCACTCATTTCAGATCCTCTTATTTCATTTAAAGCCAAGACACCAAATATAATTGCCAGCGCCGCTTTTTCTATTCCTAGAAACTGTACGAAGCTGATTATTCCCAAAAGCAGACTGGCAACTGCGAATTCATTTCTCATCATACCACTCTCCTGCCCATATTTATGCCTATTCCATCTTATTACATTTTAATACAGCAATTAACTATAATATGAGAAATAGTTAAAATATTACTTACCTATATTTAATTTGAAAAAAAAAGAAAAGGGGGTTAAGTAGGTGTAAAATCCACTAAGGATCCTCCCTATTGGGAATACTTCCCCTTAACCTAGGATCATTTAGAGACTTAAGACCTTTCTCCAACTAATAAAAATAATAAACCCCTCTAAATGGCGTGAAATTAATTACCCTTCCCTAACAAATGATTATACCATGTCCCTGGAGATACGGACCATCCAGTTGAAGATCATGTCTGGCCTGGCCACCGTCAACTGTTATCTGCTGATAAGTGGGGAGAACTACCTGCTCATTGACTCTGGACACTCCAGTAAACAAGACGAATTAGATGGAAAGTTGAGACAGGCCGGTTGTCAAGCTGGGGATCTGAAGCTGGTACTCCTCACCCATGGAGATTCGGACCATGCCGGTAACTGTGCATTTTTAAGGGATAAGTACGAAGCACCAGTTGCCATGCACCAGGCTGATTCAGGCATGGTCACCCAGGGGGATATGCTGTACAACCGGAGGGGAAACCTGTTATCCCGGATCATAAGCCCCTTCATGGGTCTAGGGAAAAGGCACCGATTCATCCCCGACTTTTACGTGGAGGATGCTTATCATCTTCTACCCTACGGGGTGGAGGCCCGGGTGGTGCACCTACCCGGCCACTCTGCCGGGTCCATCGGCGTCCTGACCAGCGAGGGGCATCTTTTCTGTGGGGATCTGTTCACCAACACCAAGGAACCTGCCCTGGGGGCTATCATGGATGATGAGGCTGCGGCCCGGGCCAGTGTGGAGAGGTTGAAGGAAATGGACATAAAATATGTTTATCCGGGTCATGGTGACCCTTTTCCCTGGAAATTATTGGAAGAAGGAATAGGACTGTAATTTTGTGAAATAGGATTAAATTGAGTTGGGAATAAAAATTAAGTTGAAAAATATATAAATGATATTATATTATCTTTGTGAATTAGGTGAGAGTTGCATTTGTTAAAAAATAGATAAGGAATAAACCAGGGATGGTTTATATTATCCTTCTATTTAGAAAATAAGGATTTATTCTACTACTTCGGCGAAGGCAAAGTTTCTTCGGGTAGAATTAACTCTAATCTTAACTTCATCGCCTACTTTGGAGCCTGAAACAAAAACCACAAAACCTTCGATACGGGCAATTCCGTCACCGTCTCTGCCTGTATCTTCAATCTTAACATCGTATTCCTGCCCTTCCTTAATGGGAGCAGAACTATCTCTATCATTACTGTAGCTATCTCTAAACAAACTTTCACTTCCAATTTTTGCCTAATAGGCATATTACTGTTGATTTTTGAAGCATATAAAGTAATGTGATGAGATCTTATTTACCTGCTTATTCTTCCTTTGAATTTTTTTATTTTCAACAGATCTAAACGATTTAAATCCAATCCCCACCATGGTAGGATAGTTCCTGTATCCCAGGAAATAAATAATGCTCTTCACAAAAATATTATCAAGATATATGGTGGTGATGGGATTGGCTAAAATTGCAGTTATACTGGAGGACTGGTTTGAGGATGTGGAGTGCACCGAACCAGCTGCGGCCTTTAAGGAGGCTGGGCATGACCTGGTTCTTGTTGGACTCCAGGCAGGGAAGGTGGTGAGTGGCAAACGCCACACCGTCCAGGCCACCATTGAGAGGTCCCTGGAGATGGCTTCTGTGGATGAATTCGATGCCCTTTTAATACCGGGGGGTTACTCCCCTGACCGGCTTAGGGCCCATGATGTGGCGGTTCGGTTCGTTAAAGAATTCATAGATAGTGGTAAGCCCGTTTTTTCCATATGCCACGCCCCTCAACTCTTGATCACCGCCGATGTCCTGCGTGACAGGAAGGTAACTGGTTATACATCCATAATCCAGGATATTAAAAATGCCGGGGCGGAGTTCATAGACGCGGAGGTGGTGGTGGATGGTAACCTGGTATCCAGCCGTAACCCCGGGGATATCCCGGTTTTTATCAGGGAGTCTCTTCGTCTCCTTGATGAAGGTGGTTGACATCCTGGGCAAAGTACCAACAACCCAGTTCAATTCTTTTAAATTCTTTTCCTATCCACAACCCCCACAGGCACCACAATTTCATCCAGAATCAAAATTGTTAAAAACAGTTAATAGTCCTGTTTCCGCTTTTAATCCATTTAATTCCTTTTTAAAAACATCTAATATGAGTAACTAGAACTGGGCATCCTACGCTTTACAGTTGGATTATTAAGAGATAATTTAGGATTTTAAATTATATAATCAATTATATTCTATTTATATAGATAATTTAGCTTTTAATATTCCTGTTTTCCCTGTTTTAGGGGCTTATAGGCCTTGGTAACCCTTGAGATTCCACTGTCATCTTCTCCAAGCTCCACTAGGGTCCATGTGATCAATCATTCAGGGCCTAATTAGGGCTGAAATGAATAAATTGTTTTTTAATGGCTTTCATTCTTCAATTAGGGCATCCCATAAATCTAAATCATTTTGGACCTGTATTAATCCTTTAAAATGATGCCTTAATAGTGAAAATAGAGGACAGATGGTTTTATCTTTTAAAAAAAATCATAAACTATATAAAAGATAGTCAAAAGAGACTTGTATGCCAGAGATATCGGGAATATGACAAGTTCATATTCCAGTTAAATCATAGCATTGTGACACGATATTTTTCTGGTAAAAGGAGGCGGTATAATTAATGGAAAAAAATTAGTTACACTGCTGGTTCTTTGCGGAACATTACTCCTATTTAGTAGTGGCGTGTGTATTGCCAGTGAAAACCTAACAAGCAACATAACAGCCCTTAACAGCTCTACAGATGACCTTGACATAACCACCACTGATTACGCGAATCAAACAAGTAACCTCAATCAGAGCACGACCAACACCACCCTTGAAGAGGGTGTAACGGCAGCTGGAGAGGAACAATCTACCCCTCAAAGTGATACTCCTACACCGCAGTACAACAACGCTCAGGGGATCTGGATTCACCGTGATGATCTTAGGAATATAGATGTCAACGCCCTGGTTGAGGCCGGAGTTACTGACATATTCGTTAAGGTCAGCCGACTGGTGGACTATCAGACTACCCTGGATAGCTTGGCTGGAGTCAAAGAAATGGTTTCAGGCAGAGGAATTAGGATCCATGCCTGGGTGACCTGTTTCCTTGATGCAGATGGTAAGTGGGTTGACCCCCTAGGT
This sequence comes from Methanobacteriota archaeon, assembly GCA_029556335.1. Lineage (GTDB taxonomy): Archaea > Methanobacteriota > Methanobacteria > Methanobacteriales > Methanobacteriaceae > Methanobacterium. Next base: position 27,414 of record JAKQFA010000031.1, on the reverse strand, counting down.
ACCTACAGTTATACAGTGCAGGTACCATTCCAGCAAACTGTCAAAGTGGCATACCAAGAAGCCTACAAGAGTTGGTACAAGAGCTACTACAAATCCTGGTACAAAAGCTGGTACAAATCCTGGTACAAAAGCTGGTACAAGTCCGGGTCTAAATGGAAATACAAGTGGAGATACACCTGGAAATATACCTGGAAGTACACCTGGAAGTATGTGTTGAAGTATGGTTGGAATTACCGTACTGCTTATAAGTACGTAACTACCACGTCGTATAGGACTGAAACCCGTTACGGGACAGACACCGGTCTCAACGACGAATTGGTACAATTTACTTCTAAACTCGCCAGTAGTAAATTAGTAGATGGCATTCACCTGGATTATGTAAGATATCCAGGCACAGCCTACAAATATACCGGTGGAACCGAAGCCATAACTCAATTCGTGGCAAGAGTAAACACCGCAGTCAAATCAGTGAATCCCAGTACTGCGCTATCCGCATCCCTCATGCCGGAGGGTTCGGTTAATGCCTACTACTATGGACAGGATTACAGCAAACTAGCCACCTACCTGGACTTTCTGGTACCCATGGTTTACAAGGGAAATTATAAGGCGGACACGGATTGGATTGGTAGAATGACCAATTACATCGTGAGCCAGGCAAACGGAAAACCTGTCCTAGTCGGATTGCAGACTTACCGTTCAGATAATGATCTGAGCCGATTACCTGCAGCGGAACTGGAACAGGACATCAACAAGGCACTTGAAAAGGGTGCTTCTGGTTACGTATTATTCCGTTACGGCTTGGTAGATTTATCATTCCTGGGTGGAACCAGTTACAGTCCACCTGAAACTGGTAGCTCCACCAATCCACCTACACCCACCCCGGAGCCATCACCTGTCTACTTCACACTGGACCAGATCGGTGATGCAGCGGGTCGGGTGAAGAACTTCATCCTGGAAAACCAGAGACTACCCAACTACGTGCTAATTTCCTCCAGGGAAGTCAGCATGCCCCAGTTCCTGTACCTAGTAAGCACAGCTACCATCCATGCCAACAATGGAATCAGAAACAGCATAGCCCTAGTAAATGCTGGGGATCCTCTTGAACCCTCAGAAGACGTGAAGAGTGGAAACATAAACTGCCCCGAACTAGTAGACATTGCCCAGAGTATCAAAAATTTCATGGAAGCCAGCAACCGGGCCCCTAACTACGCTGCAAGCTCACTAGGAAAGATGAAGCTCGAGACACTCCTCAGCTTGTACAGCCGGGTTTTAGATTTCTACTGCACCAATCAGAGAATGCCAAACTACGCTACAGTTAACCCCTGGATTAGTCCTGTACAATCATCCGGACCAGTGACCAGCCCCGGTGATCTGCAACAGTATTTAGCAGCCACCAGCAACTGTCAATCCAATGATCCACAGATCATTGCATTAGCCCAGAGCATAACCACCAATTGCGCCTCTTCCTATGAGATGGGATTGGCCATATTCAACTGGGTCCGGGACCAGCTGGATTACTCCTGGTACTACAACACCCAGAAAGGTGCGGTTAATGCCATGTTAACCCGCACTGCCAACTGCTGTGACATGTCCCATTTGATCGTGGCCCTGTGTCGGGCTGTTAACATACCAGCCAGGTACCAGCATGGAACCTGTAACTTCAACAGTGGAAGCTATGGACATGTTTGGGCCGAGTTGTACGTGAATGATAACTGGATCTCCGCAGATGCAACCAGCAATGCCAACAGTTTTGGAATCATAAAAAACTGGAACACCAACAACTACATCTGGAAAGGCACCTACGCACAGTTGCCTTTCTAAAAAAAACCCCTTCTTTTTTTCTTTTTTTAGAAACACTTTACACCTTCGATACTTTCAAATATTCAGTTGACCAACTAGACTTGAGGTGAAAAGATGTGTGAATACAGAAAGGAATGTGACTGCAAACACCGCCATTATCATCACCGCCGCTACCCAGGCCGTGGTGTTTCATCCATAGTCCAGCGAAGCTCTGAAACCGTGGAAGTTCCTGCTGAACTCCTGGAAGTGGCGGAGATAAAGGAAGGAGATTATCTGAAGATCCGTGTGCACAAGGTCATTAAACCTAGTGAATGGAGAAAACGTCACCACCCGGATTAGATCCATCTCCAACTATTTTTTTTTAATTCAAGGTTACTGTTACATAAAAAAAATATTGGGTTCGGCAAGACAAGCCCCCCCAGCCTCATCTTCCGAACCACGGTATACCAAACAATACGGGAAAGACTTAATGGAACCATATCATCCGAATCTCTTCTTAAGCCCCATGATTAGGGCCTGCAAATCCTCTCGGCTCATGTCGCATATGTAGTCTTCTAATTCATCCCACAACATTCCCTTGAAGTTGGCCACGAAGTCTTCAATATCATTCTGGTCCATAGCTTCCATTTCCCCCCCAGAGGTGTAGCACTCTATTTCTCCCTATTACATCTTAGTACATACTGATAAATAAATTATTTGGCGAAAAAATTAAATAGGGACTTATTTAATAAAAAGAGGTGTCCTAGTATTAAATAGCCTTTCATCACATAAATTCTTCTTACTACTCTTGAGAAAGAAAAACATTAGAACCATGGGCAGCAACATAGTTCAATGGCCAGTTACAAGGTTCGGTCCTTCCAGGACTGTGCATACTTCACCAAAACCCGTTCCTTTCTGAAACTCTACCCCGTGCTGGAGGGTTTGAAACACAGCCGGGGAAGGTTCATACACGTCATTGGTGCGCCTGGTACTGGTAAATCCGCTAACATCTACAGTACCCTGGCTCTCCTTGATTTGAAGGTCTATGAGGCTTTTCTCTTCCTGGACAGTGTGGAGCTCACCCCGGATGAAGTCTGGGACCAGTTCTGGGCCACCCTCCATGAGGATCTGGGAGCAGAATCACGGGATGATGTCTACCAGGAGGCTGCCCAGTACGATGTGGTGCTTTTTGCTGATATCTTCCTGGACCCGGAGTATTTACTGGAGGATAAGGTGGGTCTTGGTTTGTGGACCGAGGAAAACGGCCCCAAAACTGTTACCTTCTACACGCGTGTGCTGTGGGAGTATCTGAGGCACCGCCAGGATCTGAAGAACATTAACATCGTCACCCAGACGGCCTGGATACTGAAGTACCAGGGGGTGAAGTACGACCTTCTAACTGACTTCTACATACTCTCCTGGATACTGGTCTTCATTCTAAAGATATTCTTTGAGGTGGTTCGGATATCCTACAGCGAGGAGGAAATCATCAGGATCATCAGGAACTACCACTCCCACTGCAGTGAGGAGGAGATCAAAAATTTGATAAATAAATATGGGTGCAGGCCCCGCTTCATACTGGAGGCCCTAAAAAAAGCCTAGACTATTTTTTGTACTTGCGTTCATAGTTCCGCCAGGACTTGGCAATGTAGGGTTCGCACTGGTCCAGTTCGGTTAGAAGGCAGCCCCGTATAGTCTGGGTTTTTACCTCACCCTTCTGGTCCAACTTCTTCATGATGTTGGTGAACACCTCATCCAGAATAGCTTGTTTCTCATCCACACTGTATCCAGCGCCGATGGTGGCTTTCTGCAGAGTTCTTTTAATTTTATCGGCCTTGAAGGCCTCTTTTTCTCCCTTCTTTTTTATCACTTTCATACTTATCACCTTTATACTTCATCTGCGGCCAGGTAGGCCAGGGCCACGGAACGGGCCACCAGTATCACCAGGTAGGGCTGGATCAGTATCCATCCCAGGAAGGCACCTACCAGGGGTACGATGCTGAGTAAGGCCATGAGGGTCACAGCCACCATAACCAGTACCAGCATCAGCAGGTACCACAGTAGGTAGTCACCCCAACCAATGGCAGATATCATTTTCCAGACAAGGCCGATGCGAAGCGCCTCCTTCATGCTTCTGGTTGATGCCAGGTGGGCAGTGGATAGGGCCAGGAACAATCCAGATAGTAACATGCTAAGTAACACCAGGCAGATGGATAAGAGTACAACCACCACTAGATGTTCATCGGGAGTGGAAATAACTAGCCAGCTACACAGTACCAGGATCAGCAGGGGGACCAGGAGGTAGAGTAACTTCACCACCAGTAGTTTCAGTCCATTCAGGAGTAACTCCCCCCACCGGGAAAAATCAGGCACCTCCTCTCCACCAGTCAGGGTAGACTCCATAACCCGTATGTAGTACCCGCCAACAAAGAGGCAGGATAAGAAAAAGAGCACCATGACCAGGAAACCTCCAATGGCCAGGGCCTCTGCACTGCCTGTGAAGGATAGGGCCACTAAGATTACCAGGGAAATAATCATAGCCCCCAGGGGGACCACTCCCAGTATCAGCACCCTCTCCAGGGCTTGGTAGGGGTACTTCAGGGCATCATTCAGCACAAGATCAAGGTCCATGGTTTCACTCCATTATCCCTAGGTTGATTCTACCTCACGGCGGATGGTATGGTATTCCTCCCGGAACCTATTTAAGAGTTCCTGGGACTCCTCCAGGAGTTGTTCATCATCCTGGGATAGATACTCCTGGCTGGATACCACCACCTCCTGGAGGTTGCTTAGAAGCTGCAGGATCTTCAGGTACAGGGACTGGTAGGTGGAGGGTGGGTTTATCTTCTCGTAGCGGAAGAACACCTCTTCCACATCCTTTCTTATCAGGTCCAGTCTGGTTTCAGCTTCCTCCGTTGTGATGGTTTTTTTCTGCTGCTTAGCAGTAAGTTCCATCAAAAGAAGAATGGATGGACCCATGTCCTTCAGGGCCTGGGAACTCTTCTTTTTGAATTGCTTACGGGTCATACCTAACATCAAACTTAGTTCCTCACTGCATCATATCCAGATGCTTTTTGTCTACTTCGTACTGTACCTGGTGCCATTCCCCCATTTTTTAATACTGATCCTGGGTCTTGGATGCAACCTGCAATGTACCATTTCCAGGTAGGTATCTATTCACTGCTGGTCTTCTTTCATTTTTCTTTTATTCTCAGTGCACTAACCCAGTCATATTATTTTTGGGGGAACTTTAATAGGTAGGCACATATGTCTTGGTTCAGATCGATTATAATATTTTTCCTAAAGTCACTAGGGCCGATAGATTGGGCGGGTGTAGTTAAAAGCCAGTCACATACTGGATAGCCTTCTCCAGAATAAGTTGTAAGGGGTGTTAATTCCCAATCCAGGATCAGGTGTGGAAGGATAATATCTTCCAGAGCAGCCCCGGTGGGGGCTGTTGCATAAGGATCGTTGCCCCTAGTTTGTGGTCAGTTACTTTTTAACCCTACCCACTGGTGCAGCGTAGATCACAAACTCTTCCTCACCATCCAGTCCCAGTAGTTCATCGAAGTATTCCTGGTCGTAGGCACCAATGGCACAGGTACCACAACCCAGGGCTTCACATGCCAGGTACAGGTTCTGGCCCACATGCCCGGCATCTATGGCTATGACCTTATGACTGTCGATATGGTAGCGCCACTCCATACGGTAGGGTATGGTGGTCCAGATGAAGGTCACCGCAGACTTCCCAGCGAATGACTGGCCAAAGCTGGCCTTAATTATCTTCTCCCGGAGCTGGTCGGTCTGGAATTCATGGAGTAATTCATGGGTTAAGGGCAGGTAACGGTACACTCCCTCCTTTAATTCCTCCACATTAAAAACTGCCAGGTAGGTTTCCAGGGCATGGCGGCAACCAGCGGAGGGCACCGTGCGGAAGGCGTAGTTCCCAAAGTTGTGCTTCATCCCCTGGGTGGCCCATAATAGGTAGGATAACTCCATCAGGGTTAATGGTTCATCCAGGTACTGCCTCCGGCTAGTGCGGTTCTGGATAGCTTCCGAGAGGTTGATCCTAAACTCTGCTTCCCAGTTGGTGGTGGGCAGATCCACCCGTGCTGCGTCCAGGGAGTAGGGCTTCTGGAGGGGTGGGGCCGGGACTCCCTGGCTCTGATCCGTCAGGGAAAAGTCTATCTCCTTGCGTATGGAGTCTTTTAAGAAGTAACGGTAGCGATTCATTTCTTCTCGGTTCATAAATTAGTTCCTCCTGGAGAGTGCCTTCTTATCCCCACCAATCCGGGGTCAAGCACCGGGATAAAAACCCCCCCCTGAATAGGGTGTGGTGATAGTGCCCCATTCTAGCACGGGTAGAGGCTGGTCTTTCCCTCCGATAGGGGATTTGTCCCCCTGGTCACATACTGGCTAGAATCCGCTTAGAAGACCGCCCAGATCAGTTCGGTCCTCGGCAGTGGGCTGGCCAGAGCTTTTAACTATGGTCCGGGCCAGTGAGCTGAGGTTCATGGACTGCACCCATACCTTACCATTGCCTGAGAGGCGGGCGAAGAATATTCCCTCCCCACCAAAGAGTAAATTTTTTATTCCCCGGGAATCCAGGCCCCCAACGAATTCTATGTCATAGTCGATGGTGTCTTCAAATGCCACCAGGCAACCGGTGTCCACGTGTATGGTGCCACCGTAGTCTGCGGGGTTGAGTTCTATGAAGTTTCCACAGGATCCTATGAAGAGGGAGCCCTTGTCACTGTATTTCTGGAGGATGAATCCCTGTCCCCCGAAGAAGCCTGCTCCTAATTTTTTTGTCAGGGCTATGTTGAATTCCAGGCTGCTCTCTGCCGCCAGGAGGCCGTCGGACTGGACGTATAAATCCTGGGTCCCGTCCAGTTCGAAGGTCTTGATCTCGCCTGGTATCATCTGGGCAAAGGCCACCAAGCCGTCCCCACCCTGGGGGGTGAAGTACACGAAGGCCAGGCTCTCCCCGGCCAGGCTTCTTTTTCCAATGTCTATGGCTGTGCCTATGGCCTGATCCAGGAAGCCCTTCTTCTCCTGGGTCTTCTTACTGGTTCCGAATCGGGTGTCCATTTCCATGTTACTGGTTTTCCACAGGAACTTTCCAGCGTCACAGTACACCTCCTCCCCATGGGAGAGTTCGCACACCACCATCTGCATGGCGTTTCCTACTATCTTGTGTTTAATCATCCATAATCACCATTACTATAGGTAACAATATTTCAGTTGAATTTAACATCCCCCCTGGTATTTAGGCTTATCTGTGGATCAGCTTGAAAGAGTTCAATCCACCAGGTCCTGCACAAATTTTCCAACACTCTCCAGGGACTGTTCCGCCTCGGCTAGGATGGTGGGGAACATTTGCCAGGCATGGAACATGTCCTGCCAGACCTCCATGTTCACCTTAACCTCCTGTTCCATGGCCTGATCCCGGAAGCGTTTCACATCACAGAGGAGGAGTTCGCAGCTGCCAGCCTGTAAGAAGATGGGTGGCAACCCCTCCAGGTCACCGTAGACCGGGGAGAGTAGGAAGTTCCCGGGATCCTGGCCCTGCAGGTAGGTGTCCAATAGTTTATGCAAAGCATGGTAATCTATCCAGTCCTTCACATCCTTCAGGTGCTGGTAAACCACAGGGAAGCTCAGATCCAGTAGGGGTGACAGTGCCACCACAGCCTGGGGCAGGTTTTCATCCATCCTTTTCAGGGCCAGGACTGTGGACAGGGCCAGGTTCCCCCCTGCTGATATACCGGTGCACACTATATCCCGGGCGGGGAATCCCTCCTCCACCAGCCAATGGTAGGAGTTGATACCATCCTCCAGGGCCCTGGGGAAGGGGTGCTCCGGGGAGAGGTGGTAGTCCACGCTGAATATGGATCTGCCGGTGATCTGGGATAGCTGCTGGCACAGGTACTGGTGGGAGTGGGTGGAGCCCATGCTGAACAATCCCCCATGGAAGAAGAGCATTACCTTCTCCTGGCTGCTATCCGGGGTAACGATCCAGTAGGCCGGTGCAGGTGCATCTGGCTCCTTTCTCATTTTCAAAGGACCTGTGGAGGGATAGGACAGGTAGAGTTGGTCGAAATTCCATCGCAACCTATGGGGGTCCCTTTCCTCCAGGTCCACCTGGCTTTTTATTAACTCCAGTAATTTCCGGGTTTCCTCTTTCATCTCCCTTCCCCTAATCATTATCTTTGCTTTGGGATACGTCTATGCACTGGTATCTTTGATCTGCAAGTATCTTTTATGTAACTGGGGGGCTATCAACTATAGCAAAAAAATATCATGGGGCCTGATCCAGGAGAAAATTTAATGTCCCCCCTGGTAGAGATGTATGAACAGGAGGTGAGATTTGGATGCCCGTAATAACCATTGATGCACCGCCACTTAGCAGGGAGCAGAAGTCCCAACTGGTTAAATCCTTCGCGGAAACAGCCAGTGAAGTTATGAATCTCCCGGTTAGTGCCATGGTGTTTATCATCAACGAAGTGGAACCGGAAAATGTGGGGGTGGGTGATATCCTGCTCTGTGACCGGGAATAAATTTTTTTTTATTCAAGTTTCAAATTTTTTTTTTATCAAAGATAATTATACAGAAGATGGGGGTGAGGGAGACATGGTCCCTGATAAGAAAAAGTTTACCAACCATTTAAAGGATGAGAAAAGTCCCTACCTGAAGCAACATGCCCATAACCCGGTGGACTGGTACCCCTGGGGTGAGGAAGCCTTCCAAAAGGCTTTATATGAGGATAAGCCTGTTTTTCTTTCGATTGGCTATTCAACTTGTCACTGGTGTCATGTCATGGCCCGGGAGTCCTTCCAGGATGAGGAAATAGGGCAGATCCTGAACCAGTACTTCGTGTCGGTTAAGGTGGACCGTGAGGAGCGCCCTGATATTGACAGCATCTACATGACCGTCTGTCAGATGATGACTGGATCCGGGGGGTGGCCCTTGACCATCATACTCACCCCCAACCAGGAACCCTTCTATGCCGGGACCTACTTTCCCCGGATGAGTGTTGGCCGGGGAGTGGGACTTAAGGACCTGCTCCTGAATGTTAAGGACATGTGGAGTGATAAAAAGCAGGAACTCCTGGATTCAGCCCAGGATATTAGAAGTGCCCTGGAGGATTTGAACCGCACAGCACCAGGAGACCTCCTGGATCTTGATGCAGTGGATGGGGCCTACCAGGCCCTTAAGGACAGTTTTGACCAGGAAAATGGGGGCTTTGGCGGTTTCCAGAAGTTCCCCACCCCCCATCATCTGCTCTTCCTTTTGAGGTACTGGAGGGCCACTGGAAAGGAGGAGGCCCTGGTGATGGTGGAGTCCACACTAGAGCACATGATACGTGGCGGGCTCTGGGACCATGTAGGCTATGGCTTCCACCGTTACTCTGTGGACCCCCACTGGCTGGTGCCCCACTACGAGAAGATGCTCTACGACCAGGCCCTCATCACCCTGGCACTCACCGAATGTTACCAGGCCACCCATAAAACCCTGTACAGGGAGACCGTGGAGAAAACCCTGGAATACGTATTCCGGGATATGAAATCCCTGGAGGGTGGCTTCTACTCTGCTGAGGATGCGGATAGTGAAAAAGTAGAGGGGAAATTCTACCTGTGGACCCACCAGGAACTGTCACAGATCCTGGACCCGGAAGAACTGGAACTGGTTGAAAAGGTGTACAGGGTACAGGAGAAGGGGAACTACCGTGAAGAGTCCACTGGCCAGTACACCGGCCATAACATCCTCCACCTGGAGGAGCCACTTGAAGAAAGCGCCTATCGTCTGGGGCTGGGCCATGATGAATTGAAGAACAAATTGGAGATGATCCGGGTTAAACTCTTCAAGGCCCGGATGGGGAGGGTGCGCCCCCACAAGGATGAGAAGGTACTCACTGACTGGAATGGATTGATGCTGGTGGCCCTGGCCCGGGCCAGTGTGGTGCTAGATAACCAGGACTACCTGGACACTGCCCTGAACTCTCTGGACTTCATCAAATCCAAACTCTACAGGGGGGGTCGTTTATGGCACCGCTACCATGAGGGTGAGGTTAAGGTGGAGGGATACCTGGATGACTACGCCTTCCTGGGGTGGGGTGCACTGGAACTTCACCAAGCCACCCAGGAAACTGACTACCTGAAACTGGCCTTGGAGCTGACCCAGACCCTGCTGGACCACTTCCTGGACCAGGATGACGGTGGCTTTTACTTCACAGCAGGGGATGCTGAAAAGTTACTGCTGCGAAAAAAGGAGGCCTACGATACTGCCCTTCCCTCTGGTAACTCGGTGGCCTACCATAACCTGCTAAGACTCTCCCAGTTGCTGGAGGACCAGGAGCTTAATCAACAGGCCCTCCAGGTGGAGAAGGCCTTTGCCCATCATATTAAAGAATCCCCCACTGGTTTCTCCATGTTTCTGGCTGGTGCACTGTTCCGGCTGGAAGACAGCTGCCAGGTGGTGGTCTCCGGGGAAGGGGATGACACCATCACCCAGTGGATGCTTGGGGGATTAAAGGAGAGGTACCTGCCCCATGTCACTCTGCTTTTAAACTCGGGAGAAGATGAATGGCTGAAAACTAGGGTGGAGTCACTCTCATCAAAAACAGCAAAGGAGGGTGGGGTCACAGTCTACGTGTGCTGTCATGGTATCTGTCACCATCCCACCTCCCAGTTGGAGGATGTGTTAAGGATCCTGGAGAAGAAGTGAAAGATAAAGGATGGATCAGCACCCCATCCTTAACTCCGGGGTAGGGTTACCAGTTTGCTGTAGAGTGACTTGACATGCTGGTTTAAACGGCGGTCCAGTTCTACCATGCGCTGGGCATCCCCTTCCAGTATGAAGAGTTCCAGGCACTGCTTCTCCTGCAGGTGGCTGTGTATCTGGGTGCTGATGATATCCTCGTAGTCGTGTTTGATCTGGGTGACCTGGTCCTCGGACATCTGGGGGTGGATCAGGATGAGAATGGAATGTATATCCCCCATTAATTTTTGTTTTTCACGGTTATCCTCGATGAACATCCGGGTCCCGCTGCGGATGACCTCGGATCGGCCCGAGAAACCCAGCTCCTCCTTCAAGAGATCCAGTTCTTCCAGTAGTTTGCTGCTTAGGGACACACTGATGATGGCCATAAAAACAATTATTATTAAATAATCATATATAATTTACTAAATTTTATTAAGATAAATTTTAATATTAATAAGGTTATAACTTGGTGTGGAGAGATAGTCAATGAACCGGAAAGTAGCGCTGGTCATCACCCTTTCACTGATTTTTTTGGGGCTCCTTTCATATTATCTGCTCATACCCAACTCTGGTGAATCAGGTAATGGCCGGGTGAGGGTGGTGGTCTCTGTTCCCCCCCAGGAAGAATTTGTGAAGGCAGTGGGAGGGGACAGGGTGCAGGTTACGGTTATGGTTCCACCCGGTGCTGATCCCCATACCTATGAACCCCTGCCGAAACAGATGCAGGAATTATCACAGGCCCAGATTTACTTGATGGTGGGCTCTTCCCTGGAGTTTGAAATGGTCTGGATGGATAAGTTGAAGTCCGTAAACCCCCAGATGAAGGTGGTTAACAGCTCCCAGGGCCTAGAATTCATCAGTGCTGGTGAAGGGGAAGCTGATCCCCATGTCTGGGTTTCACCCAGGAATGCCCGGGTGATGGTGGAGAACACCTACCAGGCCCTGGTGGAGGCGGACCCCGATAACCAGAAGTTTTACCAGGAAAACCGGGACCAGTACCTGGAGAAACTGGACCAGCTGGATCAGAACCTCACCACATCCCTGGAGAAGGTTAAAGGCGGGAAGATACTGGTTTATCATCCTGCCTGGGCCTACCTCTGCCGGGACTATGGCCTGGAACAGGTATCCATAGAGAAAGAGGGTAAAGAGCCAACATCGCAGGACCTGTCCAGGCTGGTGGACCAGGCCCGTCAGGACCATATCAAGCTGGTCTTTGTATCACCCCAGCACAGCCAGACCAGTGCCCAGGTAATAGCCGATGCAATCGGCGCCCGTCTGGTGGTGGTGGATCCCCTGGCCAGCAACTACCTGGAGAACATGTACCAGGTGGCGGAGGCCTTCTCCAGTAACTAGGTTCATCCTGATAGCACAATTGAAGAGAAAAACAGGCACAAGGCGGAAGGGTGTAGCATGGTAACAGATGCAGTTAAGATAGAAGATCTGAGTTTCCACTACCATAAAAGGAAGGTGCTGGAGGAGGTCAATCTCCGGGTGCCCCATAAATCATTCCTGGCCATAATCGGCCCCAATGGTGGAGGAAAAAGCACCCTGCTGCGCATGATACTGGGCCTCCTCACCCCGGAGGAGGGTAAGGTGGAGGTCTTTGGCCGGGACCCCAGGAAGGCCCGTGAATATATGGGGTATCTGCCCCAGCACGTGTCCTTTCTCCATGATTTCCCCATAAATGTAGAGGACACTGTTTTAACTGGCCGGTACCATGGACTCTTTTCCAACTACACCCCGGGGGACCGGGAGGCAGTTCATCAGACCCTGGAGATGGTGGATTTGGATGGCCTGGCAGATCGTCAGATGGGACAGCTGTCAGGGGGACAGGTGCAGCGGGTTTTCCTGGCCCGGGCCCTGGTTAGAAGGCCTAAACTCCTACTCCTGGATGAGCCCATGGCCAGTGTGGACCCCCAGATGCAGTACTCCTTTTACCAGCTTTTGGAGGAGTTGAAAAAGAAGATGAGCATCATCCTGGTCACCCACGATGTGGGGGCGGTATTCGACCAGGTGGAAGATATCGCCTGCCTCAACCAGCGCCTCTACTACCATGGCCAGGTAGAGGGTGCAGGGGAGGTTATTGAGAAGATGTACGGATGTCCCCTGGAGATAATCACCCATGGCGCCACTCCCCATCGGATGCTGAAAAGACACGAGTAGTTGAATAGTTATGCTGGAAATATTGGAGTACAGTTTCATGCAGAACGCCTTTCTGGCGGCCATCCTGGTCAGCGTAGCCTGTGGTGTGGTGGGGTGCTACGTGGTCATCAAGAGGATCGTGTTCATAAGTGGAGGAATCAGCCACTCCGCCTTTGGTGGAGTGGGCCTGGGCTACTTCCTGGGTGTGAATCCACTCCTGGCGGCGGTGCCCTTCACCCTCCTGGCAGCCGCTGGCATGGGCCTTGTAAAGAAGAGGATGGAGGTACCGGAGGACACTGCCATTGGTATACTGTGGAGTGTGGGCATGGCCCTGGGTATCATCTTCGTCAACCTCACCCCGGGATATGCCCCGGATTTGATAAGCTACCTCTTTGGGAACATCCTCACCGTCCCCACCACTGACCTGTACCTGATGCTCCTTCTGGACGCGGTGATCCTGGTGATGGTGTACCTCCTGCGCAGAGAGTTCCTGGCTTTATCCTTTGACGAGGAGTTCAGTACCGTGGTGGGCATGCCATCGGAGGCTGTTTATTACCTGCTTTTGGCCCTGGTGGCCCTGTCAGTGGTGGTGCTCATTAAGGTGGTGGGGGTGATACTCATCATCGCCCTTTTAACCATACCCGCAGCCATAACACGGGAGTACACCAATAACCTGAACCAGATGATGGTTCTATCAGTGGTGTTGGGAGCCGTGCTGACCACCGGGGGACTGGTACTCTCCTACATATTCAACCTGGCATCAGGGGCCACCATCGTCCTCTTCATGGCATTGGCCTTCCTTTTATCATCATTTATCCGTAGATACACCTAAGTACAGTCCAGGATTTTTCTTTTCTTGGAAAAATCTTATAAGAAAACAGCTACAGATCTAGGTTTATGAATATGGGAAATCTTCTGGTTATGGTTTTAGTCCTGGTTTTTGTTTTATCCTTAACTCCGGTTTATGGTGACGTACTGGAGCCGGGTCAGAAAACAGTGCCCATATATTATGTGCTGGAAAATATGAACCAGTACCCTGGCTACGTCTTCCTCCTCCATGGTGACCCCTCCCCTGATTTTATGATCCTGAACTCATCCCCCTTCACCTTCTACAAGTTCAGTGTGGCCTCCATCTACGCCGTGGACAAATCCCAGTTTAACCCGGAGGAGTTGATGGCCCTGAACACCACCCAAGTGGAAGGATTCTTCCAAAACAACACCCGTCTATTAAGAAGCAACCATCAGTTAAGGTCCATCTACGGCACCGTCAAGGACACCAATCCCCTGGATAATGCCACCATCATGCTGAAGGTGGTGGCCCTGGATGAAGATGGCCTCGAAATAAGGAAGGACCGGATCATCTTCGGCTACCACGATGGACAATCCCTATCCAGGAGCTTTGTGGAGCAGAACAGCACCCCGGCATCGCCCCGGGATGATGACAACTTGTACTGGTACTACCTGCTGCCCATCCTGGCTGCCCTGGCCATATTACTGATCCTCCTGTACCGCTGGTACCGATGATACCTTTTTTTCTAGGTTCCTGGCTCTTGACCGTGACCCTGGAGGCAGTGGTGCTTGGATTGGCATTAAAAAGTAAACCAGCCTGGCAGGTGCTGTTTTACTCGGCTCTGGTTAACTCCTTGACACTACCCTTGGCCCAGTACCTTTATCTTCACTATCTGGATAACTTGGTGCTGATGGAGGCAGTTGTGGTCCTGGTGGAAGCCCCCTTAATATATTTGCTCCTGGGGGTTGAGACACGCTGGGCCCTCACCCTCTCGGTTCTGGCTAACCTGGTCAGTGCCCTGGTAGGGCTGCTCCTCCTAACCCACCACTGAAGAACTGCATTTTAAAAATAGTTAGATACATAATTCTAGCAGTGAACACTGCCCACTACCAATTTATGAGAGGCTTCCTCCCATTATTCACTAGCGACTGGCGTAGGTGGCGAACTTACGGTGGCAGGTATGGCATTGGTAGTAGTAGAACCAGTACTTTCCCTGACTTGAGGAACCAGCCTGGGCCGTGGAGTTGGAGCCACAGTAGGGACACAGTGGTGTGACTGGTCCCACAAAATTCAGGTCCTTCAGGACGCTGTAGGTATTCCCCCTGTACATGATCTGGGAGGGGATGGTGTAGTTCCCAGGGACATGGGCCTCCTCGGGGATTACCAGGGTGTCCTCCTCTTCCGGGGCTACAATGGCCACGGAGCCAGTTGCTTCCTGTACCATGGGGTGGGTGCTCATGTATATACCAAAGGCTGCCAGTATCCCCCCTACCACTAGGATGGCCACCAGTAATTTCCTAGTTAAGAGCCGCATAAACTACTCAATCTCCCTAATAGTAGATAGCAATATATCTATTTTTTCAATGATTTAACCTGATCCACGGAGCCAGCCAGGACTTCATCCACTGCCCCGGTGAATATGCCATTCTCCAGGACCCCGGGTATGTTGTTTAACTCCTTCTCCAGATGAACCGGGTGGGGGATGCTTTCAAACTGCACATCCAGGATGAAGTTGTTGTTGTCACTTATAACCGGCCCATCCTTCATGTGGGCCATCCGTAAATGGGCTGTGCCACCCATGGATTCCAGGCCTTCCTTAACTGTGGACATGGCTCCGGGAAGGACCTCCACTGGCACCGGGAACCTTCCCAACTGGTCCACCAATTTGGCTTCGTCCACGATAACCAGGAAGGTTCTGGCAGCGTAATCCACGATCTTCTCCCGGGTGTGGGCGGCTCCACCCCCCTTGATGAGGTTGAGATGGGGGTCCACTTCATCGGCTCCATCCACTGCCAGGTCTGGCCGGTGCTCATCCAGGGTGGTGACTGGTATCCCCAGCTCCACTGCCAGGAAGTAGGACTGGTAAGAGGTGGGTATACCCCACACTTCCAGTTCCTCCTCCTTTAACCTCTCAGCCAGGCTTTTAATGAAATGGTGGGTGGTGGAGCCAGTTCCCAGTCCCACCACCATTCCATCCTCCACCCTCAGGGCAGCTTCCAGTCCTACACGTTTTTTAGGATCCATAATAATGCACCATGCACTTAGTATTTAACCAGCACCGTAGTCAGATCGTAACCACGGGGACACTTCTGGGATGGTTTACCTAATTTCTTGATGATCCTGCACTTATCACCCAGGTAAAGTCCTTCCGGGTTGCACAACTCTCGCATGGAACATTCCTCCTGACACTCCCTGGGTTTGTAGCTGTAACTCGACCCTTCGAAGGCTTTCTTGGAATCTATATGGATCTTGATTAGGGCCCGGTCCACCTCCACCACCTTAACCTCTCCCCCCATATGCACTGGGCAGGGATGGGTGGTGTTCTTCACAGTCTTGATACGGTAGATACGTCCAGGCTCCAGGGAGTCTATGCAGGTGGCTTTAAAGCGACAATTCATGCACTGGCTGGATGCCCCGTAAAAAACGAATTTGAGTCCCTCATCTGCCAATTTTTTTCCAATAAGAGTTATCACGCTGTACCCCCCCTGGGGTCTTACGATTTTGTGCTATGCATCTTTAAAAATTATTACCAGAACTGGTTTTCTAACTACTCTAAACTTTTTATCATGAACCCACTTTATATACTATTTCCCTGCTGGGGTACATCTAGAGACAGGGTATAAGTAAAAGGAACTGGGCTCTTCAATGCTGGATCCTGCTCCTACCTACTGAAAGGTTCAGGATTCGATTACCCCGGTATGCAGGGCCAGTTTCTCCGCGGCCTGGTAGGTGAGTCCCCGATCACCCAGTATGGTGTAGCGCTCCCGGCGTATAGTGTGAGCCGTGCTCAGAGCTTCAATGATGTATTCAGGTTTGATATCCAATTCCCGGGCAGTGGTAGGTGCCTTAATAGCCTTCAGGGTGTCCCGTACTAATTCCCAGTCCCCGCCATGGAGGTACATCATCATGATGGTGCCCACGGCACACTGTTCACCATGCAGGGCTGGTTGGGGTGCGATCAGATCCAGGGCGTGGCTGAATTTATGTTCAGCACCACTGGCTGGCCTGCTGCTACCAGCGATGCTGATGGCCATTCCACTGCTGATAAGACCCTTAACCACCAGGGCCGCGCTTTCCACGTGTCCCTCCTTCACGGCATCCGCCATTTTGGTAGTTACCTCGGCGGTTACCAGGGACAGGGCCGCTGCCGAGTCACTGTAGTATTCATTCAACAGGCGATGGGCCAGTTTCCAGTCCAGAACCGCGGTTTGATTGGATATGATATCCCCGAATCCAGCGGCCAAGAGACGGAATGGGGCCTGGCCTATGATGCTGGTGTCAGCGATGATGCCCATGGGTGGAGCGGCTTCGATGGATACACTGCCCTCCTCGTTTTTGATGGAAGCCCGGGGGGAGGCTATCCCATCGTGGCTAGCAGCGGTGGGTACGCTTATAAAATCCAGGTTACAACGGGTGGAGGCCAGTTTGGCCACGTCAATAACCTTTCCACCCCCCACTCCCAGCACCGCAGACACACCCTCCAACTGGTCTACCACCTCCTGCACCACCTCCAGGCTGGGGTGGCGGATGGTGGTGTGCTCCACTTCAAAGCCTTCCCTGCCCAGACTTTCCATAACCTTCTCCCCACCAATCTTCAGGGTGTGGGGTCCAGTTACCACCAGAAATTTGCCTTTGATCCTTAAATCCATACATATAGCTGCGGTGTCTTCAATAACCCCTGGACCCACATGCATCCCCCGGGGGAGCAGCACCCGTTTAAAATCCATCTATAAATCACCGTCCTTTATACTAGCTTTACTAGGAGGAGTCTTTAAAATAATTTTTGATTTATATGTCCCTAGGTAGAGGTTTATTTACTCCTAGAAGAGGAGTAGGTATATTTTACTAGGCCCCTGGTGAAAAAAGTATATTATCCACCACCTAGAAAGCTAGGTGTTGAATAAAAAAGAGACACTCTGGGTGAATAAATGTCCAAGTTCAGTGAATGGTTCCACAACATCCTTATAGAAGCAGAAATAATCGACACCAGATATCCTATTAAGGGAATGCATGTATGGCTACCCCAGGGCTTTCAGATAAGAAAAAACGCCCTGAAGTTGCTTAAGAGCATCCTGGATGAAGATCATGAGGAGGTGCTGTTCCCCTTACTCATACCTGAAGATGAACTGGCCAAGGAGGCCATCCATGTTAAGGGATTTGAGGAGGAGGTGTACTGGATCACCCACGGGGGATTAACACCCCTGGGGAAGAAACTGGCCCTCCGGCCCACCAGTGAAACCGCCATGTACCCCATGTTCGCCTTGTGGGTGCGCAGCCACCAGGATTTACCCCTCCGCTTCTACCAGGTGGTGAACACCTTCCGCTATGAGACCAAACACACCCGGCCCCTGATACGGGTGAGGGAGATCACCACCTTTAAGGAAGCCCACACCGTCCATGCCACAAGCCAGGAGGCAGAAGAACAGGTAGAGAGGGCTGTAGAAATATATTCATCCTTCTTTGACCTGATGGGCATCCCCTACGTTGTAACCCGGCGCCCAGATTGGGATAAGTTCCCAGGGGCCGATTACACCATGGCCTTCGACACCCTGCTCCCGGATGGTAAGACCCTGCAGATCGGAACCGTTCATAACCTGGGGCAGACCTTTGCCCAGACCTTCCAAATCACCTACGAAACCGAGGATGGTCAGCATGAATACGTTTACCAGACCTGTTACGGCCTTTCGGACCGGATCATAGCTTCCATTATAGGGGTGCATGGTGATGAAGGAGGCCTGTCACTACCCCCAGCAGTGGCTCCCTACCAGGTGGTGATAGTGCCCATCATCTTCAAGGAAGGTGCCCAGGAAGTCCTGGACTTCTGCAGCCAAGTAAAAAACCAGCTGAGCAGGGCTGGCATCCGGGTGCATCTGGATAGCCGTGACCTACGGGCGGGTAAGAAGTTCTACGAATGGGAGATGAGGGGAGTGCCCCTCCGAATAGAGATCGGCCCCCGGGAGATCAGGGAGGGTAAGATGGTCCTCAAGAGAAGGGACACCCCTGATAAGGAGACTGTGGAGTGCCGGGAAGATGAACTGGCAGAGCTGGTGGAGGATAGGCTGGGAAGGATCAGCAGCCACCTTAAAGAGAAGGCCTGGAATATGCTCCAGGAGAACATGAAAGAAACAGACTCCCCACTGGAGGCCCGGGACATCATCCAGGAGGATGGGGGTGTAGTTTCATTCCTATGGTGCGGGGATGAAGCCTGTGGTAAAGAGCTGGAGGAACAGGTTCACGTGGATATCCTGGGTATACAGGAAGATGCAGATGGGACCTGCGTTAACTGTAAACAGAAGGCCAGGTACCGGGCGCTCCTGGCCCGGACCTACTAGGAGGATGTGGAGATGAACATCAGGGCCATGATATTGGTACTGCTGGTGGTGGTGTTCGCAGTGGCCATGGGGGCCATCAACTTCGCCTCCCTGGGTAGTGTGGACCTGGAAAAGGCCCAGTCCCAGGGCACAGCCTGGGTTATCCAGAACACCGCTGCAGGGACCGTGCCCCATACAGTGACCATTACCAACAATGGAACCCAGGCTGTGAGGGTGAACCAGGGCCAGCTATTGGAAAGTCCAGACTCCCAGGACCTGGTGGTGGCTGAGAACATGACCATCTCCCCTGGTAGCAACGGCACTGTCCAGGCCTACTGCACTGAACCTGCACAGAAAGCCACCCCTGGGAGTAGTTTAAAAGCCAATCAGGCTGCTAATCCCATGGTACTATTCATCATCCAGTCCTCAACTCCCACCGATGCTGCCAGCGCCAGGCAAGCCCAGCTTAAGATCTGGAGCCTGAAGACCGGAGGGGAAGTGGACCCCTACACTGGTGAGGCTGCAGCAATGGTTAAAACCAGTAAATCATCCTACTACCAGTTGCGACAGGACCTCTCCACGGCCCGGGAGGATCTCAGCTCCCAGTTCAAACTCAGCAACGAGTCCCTGCCCAGCCTGGCAGACCAGCGGGACGGACTCACCAGATGGCTGGAAGGCCTTGGAAACTGGTTTAAAGAGTTTCTAGGAACCTAGGGGATAAAATATGAAGAAAACTGCTGCTATAATACCAGTTTCACGTTTTTCACATGCCAAAACCCGGCTTTCACCATCCCTATCCCCATCTGAGAGGGAGGGACTCCTGAAGGCCATGCTACAGGATGTGATCCTGGCCCTGCAGAATGTGGTGGATATGGTGGTGGTGATAAGCTCTGATGGAGAGGTGCTAAACTACCTTCACCCCCTTGATGTTCACTGTTTAAAGGAAGAGGGAGAGACGGATCTAAACGGAGCCTTAACCCAGGCCCTGGAATGGTACCAGCCCCGGGGTGACCAGGTCATCATAGTACCCTCCGATGTACCCCTCCTCAGTGAGGGACTGGTCAGGGGCCTCTTGGCCATGGCCGAGGAGTACCAAGTGGTCATAGCCCCCTCCAAGGGTGGAGGAACCAACGCCCTCCTATGCCCCACCAGTGGCTTTAAGATGAGCTTCGGCGACTGCAGCTTCTTCGTGCACCTTGAGGAAGCCCGGAAAGCTGGTTACACCCACGAGGTTTTTGATTCCTTCTACCTCTCCCTGGATGTGAACACCGCCGAGGACCTGGGGGAGATACTGCTCCATGGTGAGGGAACACATACCCAGAAGTACCTGGAGAGCCTGGGACTAGAGGTGCACTTCCACCGGGGAATGGAACGTTTACGGGTGAAAAAACCCCAAAAAAACCAAGTTAATGATTGAATAATAGTAGGTGAAAAAAGTATGAATCCCCCCCTAGCCCTGTCTGTTGCTGGCTTCGACCCCTCCGGGGGTGCAGGTGTACTGGCCGATGTCAAGACCTTCCACTCCCTGGAGGTCTACGGCACCGCAGTCATCACTGCCCTCACTGCCCAGAATGTGAAGCGGGTGGCAGGAGTGGAGGAGGTGTCCCTGGATTTTGTGGAAAAACAGTTGGACCTGGTAATGGAAGAGTACCCCATCCATTACGCCAAGACCGGGATGCTCCACTCACCAGAGATGGTGAAGTTGGTGGCCCGGAAGTTGGAGGAATACCAGTTGGATGTGGTGGTGGACCCGGTGATGGTGGCTGGATCCGGTGGAATGCTCTCCCAGAAGGGGATGAGCCGGGCCCTTAAAAAGTATCTGCTCCCCCAGGCAGTGCTGGTCACCCCCAACCTCCAGGAAGCCCAGGAATTATCAGGGATCCGAATCATGGATGAGGAGGACGCCATCCAAGCTGCAAAGGAGATCGGCCGACTGGTGCCAGTGGTGGTTACAGGTGGACACCTCCATGGCCATGACATCTTCTACAATGGCAGAGTTCAGATTATTAAAGGAGAACTTATAAAAAGCAGCCACACCCATGGCAGCGGATGCACCTACTCCGCGGCGGTAACTGCCTACCTCTCCCGGGGATTGGCACTGGAGGAGGCCCTCCCCAGGGCTGCCAAACTAGTGAAGGAGGCCATCAGGAAGGGCTGTTTAGGTACCCTGAACCAGTTTTTTTTAGCAGATCACAGGGGGACCTCAAAATAGATAAACAAGTACCCCACAAAAGTATGCATTAAATCATCATAGAGAATCAATTTTTATTCAAAAAGGAGAGTGAACTTATGGTTTCCAATGAAGAGATAAAAAAAATGCTCGAAAACCGCAGAAGAGGAATAAAGCCCGAGGCTAAAAAGGAACAACCTACACCGCGTCGTCCCGCCACATCCCGAAGACCAGTTAAAACCAGAACCCTTAGCTGCGGATCCTGTGGAGCGGAGAACCCACCTGACTCCAAGTTCTGCATAAATTGCGGGGCAAAGATGCAGGACCAGGAGGTGGCAGATGAGAAGAAGCCAGCAGAAACCAAGGATGCCTTACCCCTCTCCGGGATGGAGGGTACGGACTACCAGACCTGCCCCAACTGCAAACACCAGAACAAGCCCCAGGCCAAGTTCTGTGTGGTGTGCGGCCATAAACTAGGACCAGTAGAAGAAGTCAAATCCACTGCTTCGCTCCTGGATCGGGTGCCAGATGAAGAAGCAGCCAAGGAAAAGCCATCAGAAGCTAAGTTCCCATCGGTGACAGAACTCATGGATGAAGAAGCAGACCAGGAAAAACCCCCCAAAAGAAGCCTCTCACCCAAACAGGCCCCCACCCTAGACACCAGCACCGGGCCGGTGGAAACTGAACCATACCCGGCTGCAGAAGAAGAGCAGGTGTCAGTTGAAGAAACTAGCCAGGATGAGGGGGCTGGTCCTGAACTGCAGGGTGCATCTAGCCCTGATAAGATGGTCCTGGAAGAAAAAGCAGCAGAAGCGCCAATGGAAGAACCAGATCTACCCCGAGGTAAGACCCCTGAAGGAGTTGCCGAAGATGCAGCTTTAACTGGTGAAATCCAGGTTGATCCAGTTGATAAGATTAAAAAAGCCAAAGAACTTTTGGATATAGGAGCCATATCCCAGGAAGAGTTTGAGGAGATAAAAAAGAAGTACCTCTCCCTCATATAAAAAATAATAATATGGGTACATGGGGGGTCTTTAAAAAATAAATCCCTATATACCCCCTACATTTTTTTTCTACGCACACTAGTAACTTATTACTCACCTTATATCTTGTAAACCTCATCTGCAGAGAGAATAGTTACCTGTGCTGCTTCCAGGGCCTGTATACCCGCGTCCACATCCTCGGTACGGATCACTACAATGGCCTTTTCCTCATTTTTCTCTACAAAGGCGTAGAGGTATTCTACGTTAATATCAGCCTGGGTCAGAACCCCCAGGATGTGATCCAGCCCCCCTGGTTCATCAGGCACCTCCACGGCAATGACCTGGTTGACCTTCACCACGAAGTGATTCTTCTCCAGCACCCTCTGGGCCTTCTCCGGGTCAGGCACGATCATGCGCAGGATTCCGAACTCGGAGGTGTCGGCAATGGACAAGGCCCGGATGTTAATATCCGCTGTAGCCAGTACATTCATGGCCTTCCACAGTCTTCCCTTCCGGTTTTCCAAAAACACTGATATCTGTTTGAGTTTCATCCACATCCCCTTACCAATTATCAATTTTTTAGTCAAATTTTCGTTTATCAACAACTCTCACTGCCTTGCCCTCGCTACGGGGAATGCTCTCTGGTTCCACCAGGTTAACGTTAACCCGCAGTCCAATCTCGTCATGGATACGTTTCTGGATCATTTCCTTGGCCTTCTCCACGTGCTTCACCTCATCAGAGAACAGGGCCGGGGAGGCCTCCACATGCACCTCCAGTTCATCCAGGTGCTGGGGCCGGGTTACAATGATCTGGTAGTGGGGTTCCAGTCCCGGGATCTTCAGGAGGGCCCGTTCGATCTGGGAGGGAAACACGATAACCCCCCTGATCTTAAGCATATCATCACTCCTACCTGTTATGCGGTCCATCTTCACCAGGCTGCGGCCGCAGGGACATTCACCACTCTGCAGGGAAGTGATATCCCGGGTGCGGAAGCGCAGGATGGGCATACCCTCCCTGGTAAGGGTGGTCAGGACCAGTTCACCCTTCTCTCCCTCGGGGAGGGTTTTCAGGGTCTGGGGGTCAATGATCTCTGGGTAGAAGTGGTCATCGAAGATGTGCAATCCACTCTTATCCATGCACTCCTGGGCCACTCCTGGTCCGATGATCTCGGTGAGGCCGTAGATGTTAAGGGCATCCAAGTGCAGGCGCCGCTCAATCTCCTCCCTCATCTCCTCGGTCCACATCTCCGCCCCGAATACACCGGCCTTCAAGTTGAGATCCTCCCCTGTTATACCCTCCTTCTCCAGGACCTCGGCCAGGTACAGGGCATAGGAGGGGGTGCAGGTAATGATGCTACTCTGGAAGTCCTTCAGGATCTCTACTTGGCGCTGGGTGTTGCCAGCTGAGATGGGAATAACAGTGGCCCCCACATTCTGGGTGCCGTAATGTATGCCCAACCCACCGGTGAAGAGTCCGTATCCATAACAGTTCTGTATAACATCCTTTTTATCAGCACCAGCCATGGTGAGGGCACGGGCCATTACTTCACTCCAGATCCGGATATCCTCCCTGGTGTAGCCGGATACCGTGGGCTTGCCAGTGGTCCCGGAGGAGGTGTGCACCTCTACGATGTCATCGGGTGGTACTGCGAACATGCCGAAGGGGTAGGCATCCCGGAGGTCGGCCTTGGTGGTGAAGGGTATCTTCTCCAGGTCGGATAGTGTCTCTATATCTTCAGGCCCTATTCCCGCTTCATTGAAGCGTTTCTGGTAGTAGGGTACGTTGTTGTAGGCCCGTTCTACCACTTCCTGCAGTTTCTCCAGTTGCAGTTTAGTCTTCTCCCCTGGTGCCATGCACTCGGCTTCTTCATTCCATATCATCAGCATAACCTCATAATAATTGTAAAAATCATTGCACACTCATCTAAATATAAGCTGCCGGTTACTATTCTTTTCCTTGTAGAATAAAAAATGATAGGGTGGACCCCTTTCCTGAAACTAGTTGGCCAAAAAAAATAATAAAAAAGGGGGGGTTCTATCCCCTTTCCTCTCCTACCAAGACCCTCAGATCTAAGGGGTGGGGATCTAAAGGGTGTCTTCCAGGCGCTGGTTCACCACATCCCAGTTTACGATGTTCCAGAAGGCAGCCACGTAGTCTGGGCGTACATTCTTGTAATCCAGGTAGTATGCGTGTTCCCACACGTCAAGTACCATGAGCACCGGGAATTTGGGGATGACGTTGATGTTGTGCTTCTCCACCTGCATGATGAACAGTCGATCAGTTAAAAAACAGCGAGTTAACACTGCCCACCCTGAGCCTTCGGTGCCGATGGCTGCCTGGGAGAACTCCTGTTTAAATCGTTGGAAATCTCCAAAGTCTTCTTCGATGTATTTGGCTATGGTGCCGGTGGGTTCCCCTCCGCATTCAGCAGCAGGGCCCATGTTCTCCCAGAATAGTTTGTGCAATGCGAAGCCACCCACATGGAAGGACAGTTCCTTGGCCACGGCCTTGATATCGAATTCAAGAGGACGGCTGTCAAATTTCTCTAATAGAGCATTCGCTCCATCCACGTAGGCTTGGTGGTGTTTCTGGTGGTGTATCTTCAGTTGTTCCTCACCGATGTGAGGTGCCAGGGCCCCGTAGTCGTATGGGAGGGCTGGTAATTCGTACATCTTCTTGGTCATTGCTAACATCTCCCTGGGGACAGATTATTTTTCTTCGGGTATGTAGCAGAACCACCAATCGTAGCATTTGTGCTCGGCCATCCTTTTACGGGCAGTTTCCACATCAGCAGCTGGAGGAATGATCACTCCTTCACCGAGGAGTTCGTTTTCAGGCCAGTTAGCTGGTATAGCTACGCCTTTTTCCTCGTTGACCTGGAAGCCCCTGATCATCCTGAGAACTTCATCTATGTTACGCCCCAGCTCCTGGGGGTAGTAGAGCATTGCCCTCATAATACCCCGGGGGTCCACGATGAAAACTGCACGGACGGTGTTGGAGCCCTTGGAGGGGTGTATGATGCCCAGCGTGTTAGCCACGTCACCGGTGTCTGCGATGATGGGGAACGTTATCTCCACGCCCAGTTCATCCTTGATCCAGTCGATCCATTTGATGTGGCTGTGCACCTGGTCCACACTGAGTCCGATCAGTTCCACGTTAAGATCCTGGAACTCCTTGCTACGGTTCTGGAAGGCCACAAATTCAGTGGTGCACACTGGTGTGAAGTCACCGGGGTGGCTGAACAGGATGAACCACTTACCCTTCATATCATTAGGTAGCTTCATCGCCCCATTAGTGGTATGAACTTCCATCTTAGGGAACTCGTCACCTATAAGTGGCATCCCCTTGGCGTCCTTAACCTTGCGTACTTCGTAAATTTTTTCACTCATATTTAATCACCTACTATAACTAGATATCTTGGATGTTATTCATCATTAACATTTCGATTTCTAGATCTGAAACTGGAAAGCTAGCCACAAATGTACACTTCCAATACCCTACCTGGATGATCCTAAAAAATAATCTATTATTCTATGCCCCTTTAAAAAAAAAGGTGGAAAGGAGTTGGGCTACTCCTCTGCCGGGGGATGGAAAACCCTTTGCCCCAGTTCCTGATCCAGCATGTAGAGGCCGCTTCTAGACTGGCTAGCCATTTTAACCTTGTGCAGGACGCCGCTGGATGATTCTTCTTCTTCCACTTGTTCGGCCACGAACCACTGCAGGAAGTTGTTGGTGGCATGGTCTGATAGTTCCAGTGCCAGGTCCACCAGTTTATGGATGAGTCCAGTGACCATCTGCTCATGCTGGTAGACCTGTTCAAAGACAGCAACAGCTGATTCCCATTCATTTTCAGGAGCCTCAATGGCATCCATCACTGCCCGGCCACCCCTCCGTACAAGGTAGTCATAGAATTTCATGGCATGGCTCAGTTCCTCCTGGGCCTGGATACGCATCCAGTTGGCAAAGCCAGGAAGGTCCTGGTCATCGAAGTAGGCAGCCATGGCCAGGTACAGGTAGCCTGAATATAACTCCCGGTTGAGTTGGTAGTTCAGGGCTTCCTCCATCCTTTCATCTAACACACTAAAACACCTCTTTTATCTTTTTTTTAATCCACGGGTTTGAACATTCCCTTACCAGCCCCACACATGGGACAGCACCAGTCATCTGGTAAGTCCTCAAAGGCTGTGCCTGGTTCTATTCCAGACATGGGATCCCCTTTTTCCGGGTCGTACACGTATCCACAGGGAACGCAAATATATTTCTGCATAGGATTCCTCCTTTTTCTATTATAAACTATTTTTTTTATAAGCAACATTCACAATCTTTTATTAAACCACCCCCAGGCGTTACTCGCAGATAAGAAGCTACATCTATGCCTGCTTTCACAACCAGGGGGTGTGCATGGCAGGGTTTACCTCTACGACAATTTGATGAAGCGTATCTTGCCCGCCCCACATTTAGGGCAGAACCAGGTGTCAGGCAAATCCTCAAAGGCAGTGCCCGGCGGGGTGTCAGTACGGGGCTCACCCGATACAGGGTCGTAGACGTATCCACAAATTTTGCATTTGTATCTGTTCATTTATTTCTCACCTCGTTACAGGGGGTCGAATTTGAAGGCAGGCACTCCACACTTAGGACACCTCCAAGTGTCAGGCAAATCCTCAAAGGCAGTGCCCGGCGGGGTGTCAGTACGGGGCTCACCCAACTCAGGGTCGTAGATGTAGTTACACACTCGGCACTTGTATTTTCGCAACTTTTCCCACCTCCAATCATTAACACTTACCTAGAAGATTATATCCTCCCCAATTGTTAATAATTCTATGGGGAAAATGGATGTGGTAGATGTACTGTATTGAACTCCCACTTAGTAGTTTAAAAGTTTTTTTAATTTGCATATAATATCTAGATTATTGAGTCTATTTTAAAGCCCTTAACCGTGGACACTATATTACTATTATTTAAATGATTTCCAGACTATTGAGTCTATTTTAAAGCTCCCTGAAGACTTTGGCCCTGAAGACGAATTTACAGAATTTCCAGACTATTGAGTCTATTTTAAAGCTATTGCTTAGATTTGAGGATGATACCAGGCTCCCACATTTCCAGACTATTGAGTCTATTTTAAAGCCCACCTACAATATACCCCACGATACAGTCCACAAAGTATTTCCAGACTATTGAGTCTATTTTAAAGCCAATTTGACGGCACCCGGAACACTAACATATTCACTCTATTTCCAGACTATTGAGTCTATTTT
>JAKQFA010000020.1 GCA_029556335.1 Methanobacteriota archaeon | reverse complement strand
CCGGGATCCCAAGGAGTACATGGAAGAGATAATAGAGTTGGGATTCCAGGTAATTATAACTGCAGTGGCTGCAGATGGTTTTGAAAAAACCTGGCTGGGCCGTGAAATCAACCAGGAGGTACTGGATGAACTCCAAGTCCTGCATGAAAAGCACGGCATTCACCTGGCCTTCGAGGGTGGAGAAGCAGAAACCCTCACCCTGGATGGTCCAATATTCAAAAAAAAGGTAATTATTCAGGAATCTGAAAAGAACTGGCAGGTGGATAGTGGACAGTTAACAGTTAAAAAGGCTATATTAGGGGATAAATAATCCACAGAATTCTAGCTAATAAACTTCTTCATCATCTTCTTTTTTCTCACAGAGCCAGTCTATAAATTCATCAGTGTTATCGGCTTTAATGGTGACCTCTAGCTCCCCCAGTGAGGAAAGTTCATCCTCCACCAGATTCACTTTACCCACATAGGCAGCCTGCTTACTTAATTTAAAGGTTATCTCCCCGGGAGATCTCCCTTGGCCTAATATTTTCCTGGCAGTATCTCTGATGCGGCCTTTTTCCAAGTGTTCCTTAAAGGGCTGGAGGCAGGAAACTTCTCCAGATACCACCACGTAACCCTCACCCAACCTTAAATCATCGTAATCAAAAACATTTGACAATGCTTCAACAACCTTCTGAGGGTCTTCCGTAGGATTCACCCGACTAGTAACCCTGATTTTGCAATTCATTCTTCAGTATACTCCTCACTATCTTCTTAATTTTAATAATAGAACCTTCATTAACCACCATATAATCGGCCATGGCAATAACATCACCAATACCAAATTTCAGCTCCCGTTTGTCCCTTGAAAAGAATTCATCCTCACTAGAGGAGTCATCTGATCTTTTTCTTCGTTTTAGCCGTTTAAACCTGGTTTTTGGCTTAGAATGTACTGCTATGACCTTGAAGCCAGGAAAATTTTTCTGAAATATTTCCACTTCAAAGGGGCTGCGAATACCTTCAATGAGGTAGGATGTATCCTTTTCCAGGGAGTCTTGAATGATGTCCACGCAGCGCTGGGCCACTACAAATTCTCCATACTCCTGGCGCAGCTTCACCGCCACCACCCCTGGAGGTTCATTCCTGTTACTGGCCTCTTCACGTATCACATCCCCCATACGCACTACCTGGATCTTCAGATCAGTTGCCACCCTAGCCACCACTCCTTTACCTGCACCTGGCATCCCAGTTACTCCCAGAACCATCAAGGTTTCACACCCCTGTGGTAATTTCTTAGGATGGCTTGAAGGGAATCATTGAGATTCTCTGGGTTGTTAAAATCACTCAGCATCTCTTCTAGTTTGTACATTTCCTCTCCTTTAAGCTTTTCCACTTCCTGAATCAAAAGAGGCAAAGCCCGCACCAGATTGTCCACGATGGTTATGGACGAACTACGCGCCGTGCGGGACAGAGGATTCAAATCTATTGTTATAACAATCTTTCCACTATCAAATAGGGCCTGTGCACGGTCACCATCCTCCAGGGGGACTAAGACCACATCGGCACTGTAGATCCCCCTGGCACTCACATGTGAGCGGGGACCCTCCAGTCCATTCAAATGGAGATACTCCTCATTGTTAGTCCCTAAAACTTCATCAGCACCCTCTTCACAGAGAATTTTCTCAATTTTATCCACCCTTTCGGGTGTGCGGTAGAAAAGATTGATCTCCACCTTTGCCCCTGACTTATGGGATAACTCAACCACTTCCCTGGCTGATAAAGCTACGGTGTTCCCATTAACCGATATAACCGGGTTTTTGGCCAGTAGGATCTGGGCAGCAGCTGCCTTTATAGCCTTCCTGGCAGGGGGGGTTGTTTTCTCTCCCAGTAAATAATCAAATGCCTCGCCCCTGCCATGGGCGATCATCCCCGATTCTGCCAGAATACCTGCTTTATGGGCTTCTGATATCTTTTTTCGTAAAACCAGGGATTGGTAACGGGGATGGCTTTGGGGTATTTCCTCCAATTTAAGTAAACTCCTACAAAAAATTTTTATAAAAAAAATTAGATCATCAAGGTATTAGATCTTTTTCATAACCGCTAGGATACTGACTGGTTTGTTGCCTCCGCTGATGATATTCCCATCCACCTTCAGCTTAACATCGTCACCGGTTTTGGCTCCGTACAAGTTGTCTACGATGTAAAGGTCAGGTTTCACATTGGATCGGATGTCGTAATCCACTTTTACATAGGCAGTTTTCTCCCCCGCCTCTACTACTCTGCCAAATGTAAAATCACGCGAATATCTAATACGGAAAATTAAAAATACCACCGCCACAGCTATAAGGGCAAATATCAGTAACGATATTGATGGGAAGAATTCGAAGGAAAATGCCATAACGAAGTTGGAGTTGGTTCCAACCAGGACCAGTACTATTCCTACCAGTATATACATGAGGAAGAAGTCACGATAAGCAGGGAAATCAGGACCGTACATTACCTTCACCTTCTTGAACAAGATGTAAACCAAATAAACTACCATCACTGCACCCAGAATAAGAAGTAGAGGAAGGGATATGAAATTGAAGATGTATATCATGGTCAGGAATAGGAAACCAGCTGAGACAATTTGAAGTATGAATATGGTTCTCTCTTTTTCTTCAGAACTAAATGGCACAGAAATAAGGATCACATCATCGTCGCGTTTTTCAACTGAAGCAGAATCCACGTTTTTAGAATAACTTTTTTCCCCTTTTCCAGTGATGGTGGTGGCCGTAGTTTTGGTGGATTCCTTAAACTTGTTGAAGTTTTCTTTAAGGTCTTCCTGGGAGATTTTCTCCTTAATATCCTTGGTATCCATGCCTCTAAGCTTTTCGGGTATCTTTGGTATGCCTAAAATAATGGATCCAATCAGTGAGAATAATTTAATTATAAAATCGCCTATGATGGAAAATATGTTCATGAAAATCCTCAATGATGATTATTTATCTATAGTTACGCTAATGTAATTGGTGTTGAGTTTCCATTCCACAACAATATTGTTATACCATCCCTTGGTTACATTGGGATTCTCAATGGTCATGTTAGATGATGTTGAGGCATTTACTGAGTGTGCAGAGTTAGCTATACTGGCTGAATTAAATTGAATTACCTTCGACGCATTATTGGAAGTAAAAGTCCCACTGGCAGGTATATATACACTTAAAGTTCTTTTTGCTCCAGGACCATTAGCATAGACTAGATTTGCGGCATTTGCAATATTAGTCACTGCATTCTTGGCATCAGATGCTATAGAAACGTCCATGGTTGCCCCGATAGATGGTTGATATACGTTGACAAGTAACCAACCCATAACCAGTAAAATAACGACAATAAGTAAAAGATACTCTGCCGATGCCTGTCCCCTACGATCCATGGTACTCACATCATCAATAATTTGTCATTAATATCCTTAAGCAATATTATGATCAAAGAACTATATATACATATTAGTATAAAACATTGAAGAGCAGTTGCTGGATGATAAAGGCCAGATCTCCAATAAAGAGTGATAATAAAAGGCCAATGAGAATTGACGGTGCGAAAGGAACTCCCCTTTTTATTCTCACTTCTTCTTTGATTTTTCCTTCCTTTCGCAGTTTTTTAAGGAGTTTTATATCATCCTTGGTAAGCCCGGCTGCCAGGGAAGAGATCACTAATTTTCCAGGAGGGCGACTAATGAGGGTGAGATCCTTTTTTGCAAAGGTCTCTTTTATTTTGGTGAAGAAGCCTTTCTCATCCCACTCCACTTCGCCATTTGTCTGGTACAGTTTATAAGCCAAGATCATTCCCTCTTCAAGTCCTTCAACGGGGTAGTCATCCTGCAGGGCTTCCCGGCTGACACTGGTCAGTAACTTCCTTACCATGCCGATGGCAATCAGGGTCAGCAAGAGGGTGATGATTCCCATGAGTGTAACCTGGAAATAAGTGTAAAAAGAGTAAAACACCGCGACAGCGATTAACCCTGCCTTCACATACTTCGGAAGCTTCGAAATCAGGAAGACTAGTAGATAAATCAGTATCAAATAGAGTATCAGGTTGGGGTAGTTGATTACCTGAACTACTAAGACTGAGATAGTCACGGCACTAGTTATTAACAGGGTGGTTACCAGATTTTTCTGCCACTCTTTAATTGGAGACAGTAATTCACCCAACAAGTGTGGCTTAGTCCTCATGGCAACGAACAATACGTAGATGAGTAAAAAAGGCAGCATGGATAGGATGCTGTTGATGATTACGGTGAGTGGGAATGGATAGGCAGCTTCCATGGGAAAGGTGTGGCTAAAAACTTGATAGCTAACTACTGCCGGGTAAAATGGGAGTAAAGCAGCAAGGGCAGTGAAGAGTTTCACATCACCACCAGCCCAAGCCCCCATCTTCCAGAAAATGTATCCCAAACCGAATATAACTCCGGTTATAATAAGTCCCAGTATCAGGTACCACAGATCCCCAATTAAAATGGCATAAATCCCATTAAGAACCATCCCTACGCCTATTAGGGGAAAAGTTAGGCGGTTGGGAATTATTCCCTTGGTAATATCAGTGTAACTGGCATAGACAGATGCCAGGATGGCTATAATAGTAGCTAAAAGTGGTATGGGGAGGAACATTTGGATCATTAAAAACTTCTAAGCACGTTTTACTCTACTTTTAATTGCAGCCTCTAAGAATGATACAAACAGCGGATGGGCCCTGTTAGGCCGGGATTTGAACTCAGGGTGGAACTGACAACCCAAAAACCAGGGATGTTCAGGTAACTCCACGATCTCCACCAGGAAATCATCAGGCGAAGCACCCGAAACCAGGAGACCCCTGTTTTCCAGTTCTTCACGGTATTCATTGTTCACTTCAAAACGATGACGGTGTCTTTCTTCCACATCAGTGGTCTGGTATGCGCTGATGGCCTCGGTGCCCTCCCGGAGGTGGCAGGGATAGGAACCCAGACGCATGGTACCACCCATGTCTTTGATCTTCTTCTGCTCCTTCATAAGATCAATAACCGGATATGGAGTTTCTGGGTCAAATTCGGTACTGTGAGCGTTTTCCATACCATGCAAACGGGCATATTCTATTACCATACAATGCATACCCAGGCAGATACCGAACAATGGAACTTCATTTTCTAGGGAGTAGCGTACTGCATCAATTTTACCCCCTATTCCTCTCTCTCCAAATCCCCCAGGGATTAATAAGGAATCTAAATGACGGACCTTATTATCCTCCAGGCTTTCCTCGGATTGAATATACTCAATATTTACTTTAACTCCCAGATGGGCGGCGGCATGTTTCAAGGCCTCCCGGATGCTGGTGTAGGCATCCTCCAGCTCCACATATTTACCAACTATACCCACACTCACTACTTCATCATCCTTTTTCAGGGCCTTCACCACATCCTTCCATTCGGAAAGATCTTGTGGCTCTGCAGTGAGTTTAATACGATCAACCACATATTCACCTACCTTTTCCTGGTTTAGAACCAGTGGCACTTCATAGATGGAGCTCATATCCGGACAATTAATAACTGCTTCCCGGTCCACGTCACAGAAGTGGGCGATTTTCCTTTTCAGGGCGTCGTTGATGGCCAGCTCGGAACGGCAGATGATCATGTCAGGGTTGATACCCATACTCCTCAGTTCCTTGGTGCTGTGCTGGGTTGGTTTGGTTTTAAACTCTCCAGCCGCACGCAGATATGGCACGTAGGTCACGTGGACGAACATAACGTTATCATGGCCCTCCTCATTCCTGAGTTGCCTGAGGGCTTCTAGGAAGGGCTGGCCTTCAATGTCTCCCACTGTACCTCCCAGTTCCACCAGCACTACCTGGGAGTTACTGTCCCGGGCTATCTGTCGGATCATGGATTTGATCTGGTCGGTGATGTGGGGTATGATCTGCACACAGGATCCCAGATAATCCCCTCTTCTCTCCCGCTTGATAACGGAGTCATAAACCTTACCAGTGGTGATGTTGGATTCTCCCAAGAGATCTACATCCAGGAAACGTTCGTAGTGACCCAGATCCAGGTCAGTTTCCATTCCATCACAGGTCACAAAAACCTCCCCATGCTGATAGGGACTCATGGTCCCTGAATCCCAATTTAGGTAGGGATCAATCTTTATGGCTGTGACGCTAAGACCATACGATCTTAAGATCCTCCCAATAGACGCTGCTGTTATTCCCTTTCCAATGGAACTTACCACACCACCAGTCACCACTATATATTTATACAGATCAATCATCTCCTCAAAAGAATTTAAATTAAGTAGCCTTTGTTATCCTGAAATTATACACTTACTCTTTGGTCATCTTAATTAAAATAGATAGTATTAGAAGGGGGAGGCGATCCAATGCTACCCCCTCCTATTTTGTGGGAGAGTAAAGCTCCAGCACCCGGTGGTGGGCGGCATACTCCAGCCTGTCATCCAGTAACTGGAGTTTACTTAAGCCATACTTCCTATTTAAGGCCTTTAAAATAAGATGATCTGCCATGTGGGGATTTTTAGGTAGAAGCGGCCCGTGCAGGTAGGTGCCGATGCAGTTTTTGTAAACCATGCCCTCTTTCTGGTCCTTCCCATTGTTACCATAACCAACCATTACCCTCCCCAGTGGTTTTTGATCATGGTAGGTGCGTCCTCCATGGTTTTCAAAACCCACCAGGGTCTCTGGTTCCAACCCTAAAACGTTTTTGGTGATGATGTTCCCTATCAGGCGTCCTCCTTCACTGACGGTCTCGTAATCAAATATTTCCAGTCCCCTAACCTTATTTCCAGCAGCATCAATGTACGTTGCACCTAAAAATTGGTAGCCTCCACATATGGATAAAAAGACAGCTTCATCTTCAATTAACTCTTCCATGATCCTCTGGTATCCTAAAAGGTGGGAGAACACTATGTTTTGGCCCCAGTCAGATCCCCCGCCCATGAAGAATATATCCCCCTCTTCCAGGGGCACTTCCCTGTCCTTGCTGAAAGGGATTATGTGGGCCTTAATTCCCCTCCATTCACATCTCTGACAGAGGCAGGTGATGTTACCCAGATCCCCATAGAGGTTCAGTAAGTCAGGGTACATGTGGTATATTTTGAGTTCCATAGAAACAAACCTCGAATTTACTATTTTTTTTAACCCTTTAACTTGATGTTCTTGAGGGACTCCCGTAGATAAGATAAGAATTTACTGGAACCACGCATACGGGCTATTATCAGTTCCCTAATATGGAAAACCGCTGTGTAGGTTGGTAATATATACGCAATTTCCACATCTTCATTCAATACCTTTTCCAGGGCACTTTCCATACTGTAATCAACATTCAATGTAGCTGGGGACTGGCCAGCGTATTTGAGTCGGAGGGCCATGTCTTCGGCTCTCCGGCCGGAACAGTAGATCTTCTCCAAGTTATTCACCTGTAATATGTTCTCCACCTGGGCGTCCCATATCCAGGAGATATCGGTTCCATCAGCCGGGTTATCATTCAGGACCATGAGCAGGGATTTAACTTTACCATCCAGGGATAGGCTTTTTAACACCTCCCCCAGTCCAATGGGGTTTTTCACCAGCACCACCTTTACCAGTTTATCCGGGAACTGGAAGGTTTCCATCCGCCCTAAGTGGTATTCAAATCTGCCAATACTTTCTATAACCTTTCCAGTTTCCATGCCAATTTCCAGGGCGACAGATAGGGCGGCGCAGCAGTTGTAAGTGTTGAAGATACCATCGTAAGAAAAGTCAAGATCCATAGATTTAACATTCTCTGTTTTGAACTTCAAGTGGTAGCCGGGGTCAGAGTATTCCACCCGGGTTATCTCATATTCCCGTGGGGGATTGGTGAAGCCACACTGGCTGCAGTGATATCCGCCTAACTGGCCGTAGTTGAAATAGTCATACTCCAAGCGGGAGGCACAGGAGGGACAGAAACGGCTTTCTATTACTCCTTCCTCCAGGGTGCTGAACTGATTCTCACCCACCCCGTAAAAGATGTTCCTCTTCTTCAGACTTTTAAAGCTGGAAACCAGTGGATCATCGGCGTTGAGTATTAATGTGGTATCCAAAGGCTTAAGGGCGTCAAATATATCCTGAAAGGCCTTTTCAATCTCCCCATAACGGTCCAGCTGATCCCGGAAGAAGTTGGTCACCACCACGTAGTCTGGCTTAAGGTGCTTAACCACCTCCTGGAAGGAGCCCTCATCCACCTCAAAAACTCCCCAATCATACTCCGCATCCTGATGATTTAAAAAGGAGCTTACCAGTCCCTGGGGCATGTTAGCACCCCGTAGGTTGGATAACACCCGGAGTCCCTGGCTTTTGATGATGTGGTGTAACAGGTTGGTGGTGGTGGTTTTACCATTGGTGCCGGTAACCAGTATCTTCTTCTGGCAACGCTGATCCACAACTTGGAGGATGTTGGGGTAAATCTGCATGGCCACTTTACCAGGCATGGCACTGGCTTCACCCTTCAGGACCTTTTTTAAAATGAAGGAAGCTGTTTTCCCGGCCAGAACTGCAGTGTAATATCTCAGGGAATTACCTTGGATCATCCCACCTCTTCGTGATTTTTTTGGTGATATACCTTTGACGTGATTAGTATTCCAGGAGGTTCTTTAAAAATAGATGGCCTTCCCGGAGGCCCTGTGAACCATTTGCCACCGAAAATTCGTGGTAGGAATCCACTTCATCCACCACTCCGCCGGATTTGCACATGGCATAGGGCACTGGCTCCGGGGTGTGGGTCCTTACAGATAGGGGGGTGAAGTGGTCAGGGAGGATGGCCATGGCAAAATCATGGTGTTGGGGAAGTTCCTTCCATAATTTGCCCAGTATGCGGTGGTCGATCCGTTCAATGGCCCTGATCTTTTCCTCTAAATCACCGGCGTGTCCTGCCTCATCCGGGGCCTCCACGTGTATGAACACCAGGTCATGCTCTTCCAGAGCCTCCAGGGCGTAGTTCACCTTCCCACAGTAATCGGTGTCATAGTAACCCGTTGCTCCAGGCACTTTAATGTTGGTGAGTCCCAGGTAGACTCCAATGCCTTTGATGAGGTCCACGCCGGTAATGGTTGCCCCCTTCAGGCCATACTTAGCCTTGAATGGTGGCATTTGTGGTTTGCGTCCCTGGCCCCACAACCAGATCATGTTGGCAGTTTTCTTACCCATCTGGCTTCTCTTCTTATTCACGGGATGGCCTTCCAGCTTACCATGGGATTGGTCCATTAGCTGATTCAATTCACAAGCCAGTTCATCATCTTCAGGCTTCAACTTATGCCTTGAAAGTGGCTCCCCCACCACATCATGGGGTGGAGTGGATTCTAGATCTGCAGCCTCCTTTCTGGGGAAAACAAAGAGGTGCCGGTAGCTAGTGCCCAAGTAGAACTTACCATACTGGTAGAAGGACTGATTAAGGTATTCTATAATCTCCGATGCCTCGGGGGTGCTGATGTGTCCGGCGTTGAAATCGGATAGGAGCCCGGCTTCGGTGTTTATCAGGTTGCACCTGAATGCCACCTCATCCCTTCTAAGTCTAGCTCCCATACTGGCTGCTTCCAGAGGCCCCCGTCCAGTGTAGTATTCATGGGGGTTGTAGCCCATAATTGAGAGGTTGGCCACATCTGAACCAGCTTCCATACCATTCGGAACAGTTTTAAGCGTACCAGAAACGCCTTCCCTGGCAATTCGATCCATATTCGGAGTTTTTGCCTTCTGTAGGGGTGTTTTGCCGTCCAGTTCCTCCAGGGGATAATCAGCCATACCATCCCCTATAACCACTACGTACTTCATGAAAATCGTATCTTTATGAATAATTAGATCCTGTAAAGTCAACCAGAATTCCAGATGTTCAGCAGGTCACTTAGGATGGCGGATGCAGTTTCAATGGATCCAGCCCCTTTACCCACCACAGTTACATCTTCTGCCAAATCCGTTTTCAGGGTGGCTACGTTAAGAGTTCCCTCCACTGCAAAGGGGGAGCCTTCCTTAACCAGCCGGGGAGAAACCTCCAGAACATCCTGAGAAGCTTCACCTATCAATTTTATCAAGTATCCCTCTTTTTTAGCTAATGCCATGGCCTCCGGGGTGATCTTGGATATGCCCTCCACCTTCACATCTTCCAGTGCACATTCCCGGTTTAAAACTGAGTTTGCCAGTATGACTATTTTACAAGCTGCATCCCAGCCATCCACATCCTGGCTAGGATCAGTTTCTGCAATGCCCAATTCCCGGGCTTCGTTCAGGGTTTGTTCATAGGACGAGCCCTCCTTGGCCATACGGGAGAGTATGTAATTGGTGGTGCCGTTTAGTATACCGTAAACTGATTCAACATCACTACCAGCCAGGGTATCATGGGCCAAGTTGATGATGGGCATGGCCCCACCCACCGAGGCCTCATACTTGAAGTTCGTCCCTGTCTTTTGGGCAGTTTCAGCCAGTTTGGTGAATGATAATGCCAGGGGTCCTTTGTTGGAGGTAACCACGTCTTTACCCTTTTCCATGGCCTTCTGCATATGGCTCAGGGCTGGTTCCCCATCTTCAATGTTGGTGGGTGTCACTTCCACCAGACAGTCGTATTCAACTTCATCCAAGAGTTCCAAACCGGAAACACCTTCCACCCCGTACTCGGGGTATTGTGATAGTTTCCCGGTTTCAGCCTTGGTTTCTAGAAGTGTCTCTGGTTCCAGTCCATTTTCTGATAAAGCAGCTCCGGATCGATCCACCGCCGCCACTATATCCAACTGGAGCCCGTATTTGTCCAGTAAATATTCCCTTTTAAGGGATATTACCCGGGTTACTCCCTGTCCCACTGCACCAAAACCCAGTATAACTATTTTCATAAGAATCACTAAATTAAATCTCATTAATAACTAAAAAACCCTTCAAATCTCCGATTTCATTGACTTTTTTGAACACTTCCTGTTTAAGTCCTTCCCGGGCTTCCATCACAATCTTGGATGCAGATCTTTCGGGTGGATCCGACATCTTAAGATCCAGATCCGCCACCCGTACCCCTGGAAGTTGGTTGAGGAGGTTCACTGTATCCTTAAGATCCTGGTCCACGATGTTGCCAACCAGGATGGTGGTGATCTTCTCCCGGCGCAGTACACCATCCACCTCCATTATCTGGATACCATTTTCCTCTAGAACATCGATTACCCGGTTTAAGGTTTCTTCATCCCCCTCAATGGTGATCTGGACTGGAACTTTTCCTTCATCAGTTTTAACATCTCTCTGGTGTATCACCGCCACGATGTTAGCACCAAGGCGCCCCATAGGTCTTAATACGTCCAATAATTGCCCTGGAACGTCTAAAAGTTCTAAAACAAGGTTAACTCGCATTTTATTCACCTTAAGTATCTTAGAGTACTATCCGGTCCATTTACTCTTTTCAACCATGACGTTGCCATCCTCATCGACCCTGCTGTTTCTGAGAAGTTTAGTGCTGTCTTTTTCATGGGCCAAATCTTCACGTTCCCGGTTGAGGTTGTCCACGATGTAGTAGGTTTCTTCTAGTTCAGGAATGTCCTGGAGTGCTTCACTAAACTTTTTCAATATTTCCTCGGCTTCCTTTTCAATTTTCAAAATAATTCCTCCATCCCAACTTGGATAAGGTTTGCATCAAATCAGCCACCATAATAAGTGTAGAAGTTACTTTTCTATATATTATTAACCCACTTTCAGTTTATCTACGTATCTTTGATCCTTAAAAACTTTCTTAACAAGTAACTGATGGATACCAGACCCATACTGCGCTGCCTTTTTGGGCCGTTTAACAATAAACTCGGGGACACTTAATTCTGCAGCCACTTCCCGTAGGATGCACTTCCGCAGCTGGTCATTATGGTCACGTATCTTATAGTGGGTAGGTATATCCATGGCCCTATTTATAACTTGGAGATCCAGATAGGGAACCCGCAGTTCCACACTGTGGGCCATGGCCACTGCATCATCCCGCTCCAGGTTCACCCCATAAATCTGTAGAAGGTCCTGCCACAATCCATTCTGCAGGGCAACAGGCCCCTCTTTACACAACTCAAGATAACGATGATACCCACCAAAGAGTTCATCCGCACCCTGACCAGATAGGAGGACCCTCAAACCATTTTCTGCAGCCTGCTCTGCAGCCATAAAGGTGGCCATCCCCACCCCCAGTTTCATGATGTTCCACTCCTCAATGGCCTCCAAAACCAGGGGGACGCATCTTCGCACCTCTTCTTCGGTTACCTGGGCGGTGTAGAGGGTAAGGCCCATAATATCAGCTGCTTCATGGGAGAATCTAATATCAGGGGATCCTTTTCTCCCCACAGTGTAGAGTTCTGGTTTAACTCCTAAGCTCAGACATATCTGGACCAGGATGGTACTATCCACACCACCAGAGAATACTACACCCACCCGATCCAGGCCCCTGATTCTTTTTTGCACAGATCTTATCAGGTCAGCTTTTAACTTAGATTTAAGCCAGACATGGGAGGAATTATCAACTGGATCAAGGGGTGCTGATTTTTTTATCCTGGGAGGCAGGGGAATTAGTTCACGGTTGCAGAGCATGAAACCCGGGTTTAAACTATCCACCTCCCTGATACCTATCTCCCACAGGGCCTTCCTCTCGGAGGCCACTCCAAAAAGATCCATCCCCTGATGGGCACCGTAGTACAGGGGTTTAACTCCCACCGGATCCCTCACCGCGGCCCAGTTCTCACCGTCAAATACCACAAAGGCGTAGTCCCCATCTAACCTTTCAACTACCTTAGGAATGGCCTGGAAGAGCTGGCCACCATGTTCATCCA
Source organism: Methanobacteriota archaeon (assembly GCA_029556335.1). Taxonomy (GTDB): domain Archaea; phylum Methanobacteriota; class Methanobacteria; order Methanobacteriales; family Methanobacteriaceae; genus Methanobacterium. The sequence continues at coordinate 28,468 of JAKQFA010000020.1, read as the reverse complement.
GGAGGGACAGAATCACTTCCCAGTCTATGTTGGTCCTGAAGTTGTAATTTGAGGACTGCTTCAGCTCCTGGTAGTTGTAGATCCTCCCGTTAGCCACCAGAACCCTTTCTTCATCCACCAGGGGCTGCTGAACCTCAGAGCCTGCATTGGATAATGAATTTTGACCCAGAGCCACCTTAAATTCTCTGCGGCTTAGATTCTTAGTTTCCCCGTGAAACAACTGGCCATCCACGTAGATCCCGGAACCATCTGGACCCCGATGCTCCAGTTTTTTTAGCATTTCAGTTAACCAGGAACCAGTTAGATCTCCAAATAATCCTGCTATACCCGACATCCCAATCTTAACTATCCTCTAATTCAAACCCCAGATCCTTTAAATCACTTCTGATCATGTCAGATAGTTTCCAATCTTTCTTTTCCCTTAACTTTCCCCGCACATCCAGCAGGATCTCCAGCACATCCTCAGTCCGGTCTTCTTTTTTTTCAGGGGGGAAGAAGTTAACACCCAATATTTCTCCCCAATCCTTAAAAATAGTCTTAATTTTAATAATATCTGAGTTTTTAAGGCTTTTATCTTGTAATTGACGATTTATGTATCTGATAGCCTCGAATAATACTGATAAGGCTTGGGGGGTGTTGAAGTCGTCATCCATGGCTTCTAAAAATTTTTTATGGACTTCATCCCATATTTTTCTATTCTCCCCCACCTTGATTCCTCCTTGTTTTTCAGGGTCTTCATAGAATCCAACCATTTTCTGGAGGGTTTTTTTTATCCTTTCCAGACTATTCTGGGCCTGGATCAGTGCATCCTCCCCAAAATCTATGGGGCTACGGTAATGGGCGGATAAAACCAGGAAGCGAAAAACTTCGCCATCCCACCTTTGGAGCAACTCCTGGATGGTGACGAAGTTGCCCAGGGATTTGGACATCTTCTCCCCCTTAACATTCAAGAATCCAGTGTGCATCCAGTAGAGTACCATGGGCTTCAATCCTGATGCCGACTCCATCTGGGCAATTTCCGCTTCATGGTGGGGAAATATGAGGTCCAATCCTCCCCCGTGAATGTCATACTGGGCTCCGAAGTATTCTTCAGTGATGGCTGTGTCCTCAATGTGCCAGCCCGGCCTCCCCCTACCCCAGGGAGACTCCCAGCAGGGCTGTTCATCTATCTTCTTCCAGAGAACAAAATCTCCAGGACTTTTCTTTCTAGGATCCGGATCCACCCGGTGCACAGTCAAGTCTTCCAACTTGCGCTGCGATAGCTTACCGAAATCAGGGAACTTCGCTTCTTCAAAATAGACTCCATTTTCAGTTTCATAGGCAAAACCTTTCTCCAGAAGCTTTCTTATCTGCTCTATTATCTCCGGGATATGTTCCGTGGCACGAGCATGTAGATTGACATTTTCCACACCCAGGGCCTTCATGTCAGCCAGATATTTCCTTTCATATTCCCGGGCCAGAAGGATGGGATCCACGCCCCTTTCCCGGGCCCGTTTTATAATCTTATCATCCAGGTCTGTTATGTTTTGAAGATAGAACAGACTGTAACCCTTATAACGAAAATAGCGTGCTATGCAGTCAAAGGCAATGTAAGTTCGTCCGTGGCCGATGTGGCTGTCATCGTATACCGTGGGGCCGCAAACAAAGAGTTTAACTCGATTAGGTTTCAGGGGACTGAATTCTTCCTTACTCCGGCTTAAAGTGCTGTAGATGAACATGATAATCAATGGAACAATTTTTTTTGTAATATAAAAAAGATTCAAGGCCGAGATCGGGATTTGAACCCGAGTATCATGGTCTGCAGCCACGCACCTAGCCTCTCGGTCATCTCGGCAGCAATGATTATTATGGTATAGAAGTTCTCTTAATAAATTATTTTCATTGGTGATCTATAAGGATGTTGTGGTTCATCAAAAAGATATCATTTTATCAATAAACACTTCGCCATCAATAAGATCCTGAGGACTTCCTCTTAACAGCCTCATCAAAAAGGATCATAGATTTTTCCAGTACCAGCCGGATTGCATAATGACAATCAGGACGTAGATTGATTATATGGTGTTCACGGCCCTCTGAACCAATTAACATAAGTGGATAGTTCTGGCAAACCTGGGGGCGAGTATCGTAGATCCTGCACCTTTTCTCTTGTGCATCATGGAATTTGCATGGCTGGTCTAGTCTGAACTGGTAATGTTCTGGATACTGCTGGTTAGGAATAATTTCATCCTTCAAGGGGGGGTTGAGGGTGGTGATGGCCTTCACCTCGTCGCGGTGAATGAAAATAGGTGATGACTGGGTGCAACACTTTCCACAGTGATTACACCACTCGGAATGTCTCTTTGCAAGTTCTAAATTGGATGGTCCCTGGAAAAGTTCCAGGCTGCTGATATCTGCCAGCTGGATTATTTCTACCAGATCCGATTTTTTTACACCCAATTTTTTGTATTTTTTCACCGGCCTTTTCTTGCGCATCCGCTGCAGAACATTTCTTTCGAACCGCTTCACCTCATCTTGTTTCTCCACATCCCATCCTTCCTCCTGTAAAGCGGCTGTTCGGATACTTTCAAATAATTCCCGGTCAATTAACAGGTCCCTTAATCGGAATTGGCTCACCCCTCAATGAATCATCTAATACTTTTCAGTTCATCTGTAATCTTGGAAATGTCTTCATAATCAAGGTTTATACTTGAAGGTAGGCTGAGTCCTTTTCTAGACAATTCCTCAGCATGGGGCAATGGTACCTTCTGGTAAGGATCCATATCCGTTATAGGATAAAAGAAAGGCCTAGTATCAATTTTCCTACTCAACAATTCAGTTATCACATTATCCCTTTTCAGATTAAACTTATCTTCGATTAGAATACAGTAAATCCAGTATACACAATTTGCCCAGGACATCTCGGGGTGTAGGATGATTAAGCCATCATCAACGAGGTCTTTAAGCATTTGCTGGTAGTAACTGGCGATTTTCCTTTTTTTTGCAATGAACTGATCCAGCTTCTGCAACTGGGCCACCCCGATGGCAGCTTGTAGGTTAGTCATTCGGTAATTAAACCCGATGACATCATGCCAGTATCGCTTGCTGGTGTTCATACCATGATCCCGCAGGATTCTCATCTTATCTTCCAGGGAATCATCGTTGGTTATACAGATCCCACCCTCCCCGGTGGTTATTATTTTATTTCCATAGAATGAATAGCAGGATATGTCCCCGAAGGTACCCACCTTTTTGCCCTTGTATAGGGCGCCGTGTGCTTCAGCAGCGTCTTCTACCACGTAAAGGTCATGGTCCTCTGCCACATCCATGATGGGGTCCATATCACAGGGATGTCCGTAGAGGTGGACTGGAATAATAGCTTTAGTCCGGCTAGTTACCTTTTCCTCCAGGGAGTAAGGGTCCATGCACCAGTATTCAGGATGTGAATCTACAAAAACAGGCTCGGCATTACAGTAAATAACGGCGTTGGCCGTGGCAGCAAATGTGAGGGTGGGAACTAGGACTTCATCTCCTTTACCTATATCCAGGCTTTTAAGGGCCAGGTGTAGTGCTGCTGTTCCATTGGAAGTGGAAACTCCATGTTTAACCCTGTGATAATTGGAAAAGCCCTCCTCGAAGTCTCCTATGAATTTACCTTGGGAGCTAATCCAACTGCTCTTAACAGCTTCAACCACATTATTTAATTCATCTTCTCCTAAAAATGGTTCAAGGACTGGTATCATACAGATTTTTCTTCAAAAAGCCAACATCAGTGGATGGATAATTCTTTCAACTACCTTCATAATATAATGGTATCATTTTTTATTGATATTTTATTCGATTTTATTTTTCTCTCTAAGATTATCTAAAACAGGGTCAAAATACATTTAAAAGTTTTGAAGACTAGTTGCTGGTGCATATCCAGTCAGATGGTAATGGGACTTGTTAATAAAAAATAAATTATAGGGGATGTGGATAATCATCGTCGTGCCCTGGCCACCTTACGGGCGATTACCAGTTCTCCAATGGCTATGAGGCCTACAAAGAATTTTTCAAGCCCACCAGTGGCCCAAATAGCTTCACCAAAGGTTGAATTTTTAATCCTTCGCTCATAATCCTCGGGGGTGACTCTCTTCCCGGTCCTACGCCGGGTTACTATGGCTGATGCTTCCATTAGTTCTTCCCATGAGACTCCCTTCAATTCTCTGGTCATGGCCTCGAAGATCTTGTATACCTTCACTTCGTAGAGTTGTGAAAGGGTTTTAACAATGTCAAAGGTACGCACCACACCCTTCACTACGTCGTCATCATCCAGCACGGGAATACTGACCACCTTATGCTGAGATGCGTTAAGCACTGCCAGACGCGCCGGATCATCCTGGTGGACGTGTACAACATCTTCCTTACTGTGCATGATGTCCCCAATGTTTTTCTGACCTTCCCTAAGGCCCCTGGTCACATCCAGGGATGTGATCCACCCCACCAGTTTACCCTGACTGTCAACCACTGGTGTGGTGAACTTGCGATGTTCCTCCATTTTAAGGGAGGCATCTACGATGCTGTCACCTGGGCTGACTTCAATAAACTCCTTATCCATTATTTCCTTAACTTTCATCTGGCAACCTCGCTTTAAGTTTTAAAGCCCCCACTGGGCATTTGGTTGAACAAACTTCACATAATATGCATTTATCTTCATCTAAAGTCACCAGGTCATCCCCAGCTTTTATTGCATCCACGGGACAGTTTTCTTCACAAACCTGGCACTGCACACATTTATCCTGATCAATGAGAAGTTCCCTAGTTTTCAGCACAGGACCCAGATCTCGCTCCAGGGTGATGGCCTGTTCTGGACAGACACTGGCACAGGCACCACAACCCACACAAGCCTCTTTGTCAATGACGGCTACTTCCCCCTCCTTCACGGTGATGGCCCCGGTTGGACAAAACTGGGTGCACAGGCCATGTGATTTGCATTTGGCAGGATCCACCATGATCTCTTTCATACGCAGCTTTCGGTGGGGGGTTTTAATGTCCTTAATCCGGAATTCAACATCATCATCCACCTGGGAGACGCTTTCCATGACATGCACGGCACCCACAGGGCAACTCTGGGCACAAATTTCACACTTAACACAGTTATCAAGAATACGGGCCGGCCGGTTAGGGGTGGCTTCCTGTATGGCATCCACTGGACATTCTTCTGTGCAGAGATTACACCGCACACAATCAGGAGAAATGGTAATGAATTTATCTTCCAGTAAACCAGCATGGATTTCTGGGTGGAAATCTTCAGGTTTCTCATCCAGATCCAGTGATTTAAGAGCCACCTGATTTTTAAGGGCCTCTTTTTTCTTTTTGAATATTATTTCCATGAACAATCCCCTATTTATTGTGAAAACCCAATGAACATTATTATATTGGATACTATCATTTTTACGCATCCCATCATATTAATACCCCACTCACCCTCCATCACCCCATTTATTAGGGGGCATCTATTCTGGCTCCCTCAAGTGGGGAACATCCTCCTGGTAGGGCAGTCCCCTGCAGGCACCATACTCCTGTATACTGCAGGATGCAACGTAGTTACCTAAAACTCCAGCATCCTTTAGAGCATAACCCTGGAGTATGCCGTACAGAAATCCCGAGTTGAAGGCATCACCAGCGCCGGTGGTATCCAGGCAGGGCACCTCAAATGCGTAGATCTGGTGGTGCTCTTCCCCATCAGATACGAAGCATCCCTCACTCCCCTTCTTCACAGCCAGAATCTTAAGATCATAATCAAAAAGGGTTTCCACCTGGTCTTCAAAGTCCTGGCCTGTTAAGAGTACATCCAGTTCCTGCTGATTTATTAACAGAATATCAGTACAGTTTAAAAGTTTTCCAAGTTTTTTCAATCCTTGATGGGCATATAACATTCCAGGGTCCATGCTAACGGTAACATCATCTGGAATTCGTTCTAGAACAGACTCCTGGGCCTTAATTGAGTCTCCAACAAATGAGCTTAGGTGTAAGAGGTTACAGTTAGCTGCATAGGCATAGTCCAGTTCCTTAACTAAGAGCTCATCGTTAACCCCGGGGTCCACATACAGGGCTCTATCCCCCTTTTCATCCACGAAGCCATGCACCACGCCACTACGCCCCTCCTGTGCTATGATGAGAGAACTGGTATCAACACCCTCCCTTTCCAAGTTCTTCAGGAGGATTTTACCCTCCCCATCAGCAGCCACCTTACCCAAAAATCCGGTCTCCAATCCCAGACGCGACAAGCCAATGATGGTGTTGGCAGCCGAGCCTCCACAGGATTCAGACACCTTTATTATGTATGATTCTTCATCAGCCCCGGCTATACGGTTCACATGGTAGATGCGGTCCAGGTTAAGTGCTCCAAATCCAATAACATCCAATATCATTCCAACAACCTTTTTAGTTGTATACGGTATTGGCCTAGTTTTCCACCGTAATTTCCGGCCGAGATTTTTAGAACATCATTGTAATCCAGTAAAACTTGGATCCCCACTTTCATGGCTTGTTGAACTGCTTCCAGGTCCCATCCATTGATGACGATCTCCGGGATGTAGTTCACCCCTGGTGGCACCTGAGATAGATCCTGGAGCACCGTGGATAGGGAGGGACAGTAGGGATGGTTGGTGGTGGGGCCAATCCATGGGTAGCTGGTCTCTGGCTTGGATGCAGCGGAGCATATGTCGAAGGGAGTTATAACCCCTTCCACTTCCTGGATAGCCTGAAGTGCCTCGCGACCACCATCCAGCACGGTTACCTTATCACTGCACATGTACCAGAAGTTAGCCCCCATGATACCAGTGGCGTACCCTAACTGACGTTCAATTTTGAAGTCTGGAATGGCTATGGGGATCACGATCATGTTCCTACCGTGTACCTCCTCCTCCCATTCATATCCATCTCCGCAGTGCCCCACATGTTTCATGGTGTCAATATATCCCTCTGGTGAGTGTGATGCATCGAAAAGTGTGGTGAAGGGTTTCACCAGGATGTCCTGCCTGATCCTGTAGGAGAGTTCCAACTCGAACTTCTCCAGATCATCACTACCATACCAGAACTGGAGAAGAACACCCTTTCTACCATCAGGTGTGTGCTTTGGACTAACCCAAGACTCGATCCCCCCCTCCACCCTGCCAATAACTGCGCCGGGCGTGGATGTGGCGTCGTAGGCGGCTCGTGTGAGGGTTTCCTCATCATCAGCAGTAACCAGGGTTCGGCAGAATATTCCGCTGAAAGCCTCGGCGTAGGTGTCATCCACCTTATCCCAATTCAGCCTGGTCATTCAACCCAAACCCCCAATTGATTCTCCGCGCATATACCTTCGGAACTTTCCACTTTCTGCCTTCAAGCGGTCCCGGTTCTTTGAGGTCACCACCTCCAGGAAGGTGTGGGTGGAGGGGAGTTTAGCAACCAGTTCACTCTTAACGCACTGTTTTTTAAGAGCTGCTTCAGGTTCTGCTGCATAACTATCTGCAAATTCCAGTACTTCTTCCGGACCCTCCCGTTTAAAGAGATCCGCCAACAAGGACAAAATCAGGGTGTTGCTGGATATAACTGCCACCATGGCCTCATCCAGGGCGTAGTCATTACCATTGAAGGACACAGCCAAGCCACCCTCATCTTTGGCGAAGCGAAGTGGCTCCACATCGGTTATACTGTCACCGATGTAGATCAAGTCCGAGGCCCGATAGCCAAAGCGGCTCATTATATCCTCCACTGCCTCTTTTTTAGCGGCACCCCCCACTGGCTTAATATCATCCATCAGGGAACTGATCTTCATCTGTGGCAGTTTTTCCCAGAAGATGCGCTCCAGATTTTCAAATCCCGGATTTTCTACCGCGGATTTTTTAAGCTTCCTCATTTGATCCTTTTCATCATGGCTTATTTCCTGTTTCTCCAGATCCAGAGGGGTGTAGTAACAGTTTTCCAGGGGGAACCCGGTTACCTTGCACAGGGCCTCCAGGTACTGCTGGTAACTGGTGCTGACGATGAAACTGGGCAGCAACTCCAAGAAGAAGGTCAGAGTCTTCTGGGCCCCAGGCACCAGAAGGACATTTTCTTGGCAGAAGGTTTCCACATTCTGGTTACTGGCACCATAGGCCTTCAAAAATGGAGCGATCAATTTCAGGGTGTTGCCAGCGTTGTATCCTGGTCTTCCCATCTCCACCAGAACATCATCGTAGCGGCTCACGATCTGGAAGAATTCCTCGCCCTGGGGTATGAAGTGCCCAGCCAGTTCAAAGGCGTTGTCATTTAATGATAGGGGTCCTTCACAATCGGATACCAGAAATCTTTGGCCCACTTCAAATCCTCCACCAGTATACAAATAATTAATCATCAACTATTAATCGAACAGCACCTACCGGGCAGATGGACTCGCATTTACCACATACAATGCATTTTTCCGGATCAACACTCACCACGTCGTCTTCCAGAGTCATTGCATCAGCAGGGCACTTGTTAACGCAGACCCCGCATGCCTGGCAACTTAACTGGTCAATGGTTACTTCACCACTCTGCGGACCCTCCACTGTACGCCTTTTAAAGAGTATCCTGCCCTCCTCGGCTTGGAAGAATTCTTCACTTAACCTGATGGCCTCAACTGGGCAGACCTCTACGCACCGGCCACAGGATACGCATTCATCTCCAATATGGACGGGGCTGGGCATTTCCAGTTGGATGCAGTTGACTGGGCACTCATTTATACAGGCACCGCAGCCTATACATTTCTCATCCAGGACTACAATTTCTCTCCAGGGTAAGGTAGCTTCAATTATCTCCCCCACATCCTGCAGTTCCAGATCCCCATCCACCAGGGACCTGATTTCATCTTCAACCAGACTGGTCACATCCTGGGTGAATTCTGCTTCAGGGTGCTGGTAACTAACCCGGTTGGCAATTTTTCCCAGGATAGAGTCAATTTTAACTGCCTCCCTGACCAGTTTTTCACTGTCCTTCTCCAATAGCTCGGAAACAATCTCCATGGTTTTGATCTTACTGTAATTCTGATAGGCCTTCTTCCTAGAGGAGTACTTGATGGCTGTGGAGGGACAGACATCCATACACTCCTCACAGCGGGCACAGTAGGAGGGGTTGATGAAGGGTAATTTACTAACTTTACCCACGTTTATGGCTCCCCGGGAGGGACACACCCGTGTACAGGTCATGCAACCAATACAGTCCTTCTGGTTCACCATAATGGCCTTGCCACCCACCACTGATCTGGGGAGTATTTCACCGTATTTAATGGCCTCGGTGGGGCACACCCGGGCACAGAAACCGCATCTAACACACTTGTCTTCGTCGATTTCACTGTGAGCTTCTTCTGTTCCAGAGGATATTAACTGTATAGCTCCAGTTCGGCAGGCATCCACACAGGCTCCGCAGTGGATGCAGAGTTTGGTGTTGATGTTGGGGATGTTCTCCAGGATAGGCTCTGATAATTTGGTTTTTATTTTAATTGCATCATATGGACATGCTTCCCGGCATAGAACGCAACCCACACATTTTTCATCAATTTCCACCTGGTCGTAGGGTGGTATTTCGTGCAGGGCATCCACGGGACAGGAGGATAGGCAGGGACGTTCCTGGCATTTTTTACATTTTTCATGGTCAATTTCGTATTCCACCTCCACTTCCCGGAGTGGCTTGTAAATTCTTTTGGATGGGGACGTTGTTTCAGCCATATTAACCAGCTCCTTGAGGTAGTTGGGATGCCTTTACCGTTATACGAATCACTCCCCCTTCTAGTTGGGGTTCGTCCAGCAGGAAGCGGGCCACGTAATAACCCACCACACCGAAGGGACAGGTCTGATAGCAGACACTGCACCGAAGGCACTTATCTGCATTCCTCTGGACTCCCCCCTCTTTAGTGTAGGTTATAGCTCCAGATGGGCAGTCCTTGACACATAAACGGCAATCATTACATTTCCCATGATCCCAGGTTATGATCCGCATCTTCAGGCGGTCAGTCATTTTCTGGATGATGTCCAATATCAAGTCATCGTTGTCCAATATATTACGGGCAGCTTCTACCAGTCCATCTATGGGCAGGTCCACTTTGAAAACCTCTCCACCTTCCAGTTGTTTAATATTCTCTTCTTCCTCTTCAATCCGCTTTTCCAGGGTGTTAACCACTAGCTGGATTATTTGTTTCTGTTCCTGTACGTTAAACACGTAGATGCCTTTAACAGCTCCCTTCACTGGACAGGTCTTCAAACATTCCCCGCAGCTGATGCATTTCGCCTTGTCTATTATGATCTTGTTATCCTCTTCAAATATGGCTCCCTCCACGGGACAGGTGTTCATACACTTCCTGCAGCGGATGCAGAGGTAATCGTCTATGGTGAAGGTTTTTTCAACTGGGAGGATGGTGAACTCCTCCCTGATGAGGTGATTTTCACCACAAAGCAGGGCCTTGGGGTCAGTGGGACATACTTCGGCACAGAATCCGCAGCGGATGCAGCCCCGGGTGTTGATCACCGGGTAGGTGATTCCTTCTTCATGACTGTTATCTTCACTACGCACCAGTTTGATGGCTTTTGGGGCTGGACAGGCGGCAGTACAGGCACCGCAGGCTATGCAGTTTTCAGGGATCACCTGGGGGAAGTCACGGAATCTATCAGGAGTTTCCATGATCTCGGGATTAGTTTTTGCCCCTGCGAAGCTTTCAGCCCAGGATTTTCGGGCGAATTCGTAGAGGTACCAGATTACAGATGACATAGGACATCAACTTAGTTCTAAATTATGAATACCTTCAACATCTTTCTTTTTACCAGACTCATCCACTATAACCACCCTCTCGGTACAGGCAATGCAGGGATCCACACTGGCGTAGGTTGCCACGGCATCGGCTACAGTGGCCACGTCCTGTAGCATGTACTTGGCACAGGCGTCGATGTTCATGATGCTGGGAGTCCGTATAGAAATATTCTGAATAAGATTACCGTTGGTCTCGATCATGTAGCTGACCTCACCCCTGGGAGCTTCATTCCTCCAATCAGCATATCCTGCTAGGATGTCAACCTTTTTTCGCACGTCTCCTGGGGGTATGTTCTCTATAACTTGTTTTATGAGATCAATGGATACGGTGATCTCGTCGAAGCGGTTCATGGTCCGGGCGTAGTTGTCCCCATCCTTCCTCCAGATGGTCTCAAAGTCCAGATGGTCATGGTAGGTGGGATGATCCTCCCGCCAATCATGTTTGATACCGGACGCCCTTCCAATAGGACCTACAGCACGGGCTTTAATGGCATCTTCACGACTCATTTTACCAACATCCTTGGAACGCAGGCCTAGAAGAGGGCCCTGGTCAAACATCTCCACGTAGCGGGGATATTCTTTCTCCAGATCCGTGATTATTTCCATAATACTTTTCAGGTGGCTTTCCTGGGCATCCATACGCACGCCACCCACTACATTCCAGCCCATGTTAACCCGGTTTCCAGTTAATAGCTCAATTGCATCCATAACCGGTTCTCGCAGTGCTAACATGTACATAAAAAGGGTTTCATGCTCCAATGCCTTGAAATAAGTTGAATTAGCCAGTAAATGGCTTTGTATACGGTCTAGTTCGTTGGTGAGAACCCTCAGGTACTGGGCGCGCAGTGGCACCTGCTCCCCTGCGATCTTTTCAAAGGTCTCAGCGAAGGTCTGGGTGTGGATGTAAGAACAGATTCCACAGACTCTTTCAGATAAATAAATAGCTTTTTGCCAAGTTTTACCCTGCATGACACGTTCTATTCCGCGGTGAACGTATCCATAATCTATTTGGGCACTTATAACCTTTTCTCCCTGGGTTTTAAGCTTCAATCGAAGTGGTTCTTTAAGTCCAGGGTGAATAGGTCCAATGGGTAGTATCATTTCTTTTCCCTCCCTCGGGCTGCAATGGCTCCTGGGGCCACGCTTAAAATTGCGGCCAGTATTTCTGAAGGCCGGGGTGGACATCCTGAGACTTCCGCAGCTACGGGTATGAAGTCAGAAACCGGTGCATAGACGCTACCACCCTCCTGATTGAAGACATCACCAGTTAAGGGACAGTTACCCAGGGCCACCACTATCTTAGGTTCAGGGGCCTTGGTGTAGATTCTTCTAAGTTTTTCCACCCACTGCTCTGTAACTGCACCGGTAACCAGGATTACATCCGCTTCCCGGGGATTGTTGTGTACGTAGATACCGTACTGTTCTAGATCGTAGCGTGGTGATAGGAGGGCAACTACTTCAATATCGCAGCCATTACACCCTCCAGTGTTAATTAGACAAACGTGTATAGAACTGCTTCTAATAATGTCTTTCAGGGATCTTACCATAGCTTTACCTCATCAAATATTCTAGAAGGTCTTTCCACCCTTCTTCAATGGCTTTTTTGTAAGTTTTATCTTCCCGAAGTATTTCCCGGGATATCTTAGTCTTAATTTCATCTGCTTCCTGGGGACTTAGGATATTCATAACATCACATAGCCAACAGAGATGCAGATCAGCATCTATTCTTTCTTTTAAACACCTTTCCCTGGAACTTTCGTAGCGGGGATGCAAAGCCTCCAAGCTGGACATGTCCAATCTTTTAATAAGGATTTCTTCCAGGGCATCCTCTGAAATATCCAGTTCCTTGGAGAAGGGCTTGATTATATCTTCCTGCCACCGATAACTCTTCACGATCCGCATCTTCATGGTGTGTAAGAGTTTTTCATCATCGGGGCTGCTGTCGATGAGTTTATCGTCATTCATAGAAGCACCATCCTCAAGAGCCAGATTATTCCACCCACTACCAGACCGATTAGGGTCTCGTACCTACCGTAACCTGGCCTCATTCCCAGTACCATGGCCATTAAAAACAGTCCAATGGCAATGGAGATATAAGATGGGATGAAGGTTAACATGGGACTGTTGAAGATTAGGAACCATCCTATTATGGCTATTATCAGGGCCAGGACATCAATTTTGTCAATTGCGAAGGGGCTCTTGTACTTCTGGTAACTGAGCACCAGGCCCACCACCGATCCCAGTACGAATGATATCAGATATAATAGGTAGGAAGTTTCGTTCATTAAATCACCGTTAAGCAGGTTTGAATAGGTAGATAAAGGATAATGCGAAGAAAACAACAACCAGGATGAAGGCTCCGGTTTCCAGCTTCTCTGAGAGTTCTATGGCATCCTTCCGGTACTGGAACATGATGAGGATCGTTAGGAGCAGTACTCCTAAGGTCAGAGGCAGTACCACCATCCACTGTAGTGAAGCAGCCAGGCCACTGGCCAGAGTGGCTCCCGCAGCTACCAGGGCTGTGAGGAACAGCATATCTTTCTCTTTTTCCATGGTATTAATTCTCCTTTTCTAGATTGACCATTAAAGCATTAATAATATGATGGATCCCACGATCCCAATGAAGGCCATGGTCACCTGAACCATTATAGAGTGGTTGGGGTTTAACATGGGGGTGGTGGCGTTTATAAAGGCCACGATGACACTGATGACCACCATTCCCACCAGGTACCCTAGTAAACTGAGTGGACCCAGAAATACCGTTAAAAATATCCAAAGCAGCATGTACCAGGCTATGGATTCTGAGATCATCAGGTATCCCCTGAGAAGTCCGAAGTGTTCGGTTTCATAGCCACTGATAATATCCTTGCCTTTGGTTATGGCAAAGGGAGAGTAGGGTGCCTTGGATAATATTAATACAAAGAACATCAGGGCAGCCAGTGGTATGGTGAACAGTAACGCCCCATTCTGGGCCTGGTAGGCGATGATGTCCGAGATAACCATGGTCCTGGTTTTAAGGAAGATGATGATCAACACTGCAAAGAGGGGTACCTCAGCTGCTGCTGAGAAAACAGCCCGCACACAGCTGAGTTTTCCATAGGGAGACCCTGATGAGCTCCCTGCGTTGTGCTCCACAATTTTGTGCAGGGCGTAGATGGCGAATATCAGGAGTAATGATCCCTGGGCCACTGGACCCACAATAACTGCTGATACCCAGATAACACATAGGATGCTGGCTATGGCTATGTAGAATGGCATGGCTGCTGTTTTGGGGAATGATGATTCTTTTATATAGAACTTGAGGGTGTGCAGCAAATGCTGTATTATGGGTGGTCCGGGTCGCTTCTGAATCCTGGCCATGACCTTACGCTGCAGTCCAAATAGTAGACTGCCTAATAGGAAAGCGATAATCACGTTCAGGAGTATGTTTAGCATTAAATTCATCTTTTCACCTTAATATCCGATGAATGGTTCTCTGGCACGCTCGTCCTCTTCCTCTTTCTTGCTGCGGGCCATGATCAAGAGGCCGAAGCTCAGGATGGATAGGGGTATGAAGAGTATGGAGATGGCGTAAACAATCCAGGCGGGTGGATCTGCCACCAGAGCGTACACTATGCCTGCGATGGATACTATGAACATCAGATAGCTGCTTATGTAAAGGGTCTTCATCAAGATTCACCTAGTTTCTTAATTTCTTAGAATGGCTTGTTTATTATGAGTAACACCTCTATGGCCCTTACAATCACCAGTAGGGAGGATAGGTGTATGATGAGGATGAAGGGTGATCCCGGGGTGCGGAACATCTCGGCCTTGGTGGCGTAGAAGGGCGCCACCCCAGTTTCGCCTATGATTCCCATTAAGAGTAGGAGTGATCCAAAGGTCATCATGGAAGTTACGTAAGGTAATTTAACTATCTCCAGAAGACTTAATGTCCCGGTTGATGCCAGCAGGACAGCAGCTCCACCGAAAAGGGGTAGTGACGCCATCATAGCTATTAAGCCGTACTGGAAGGCCGCATTCAGGACATCTACCTGTCTCACGGCAGACACGATGCCGATGTTAACTATGCCTATGAGGGTCACGAAGAGGGTGAAGTTGAACAAGTCTCCGGTGATCATGGCCCCGGCAGTTGCCAGTCCACATACAATGGCCAGGAAACGTCTAATTTTGAACTCTTCCAGGTTCACCTTAACTTCCTTATCCTTCAGGGTCCCGAACTCTGCTTCAACCTGGGTTTCGGTACGGCTGATGGCAATGAGAGTGGTGAAGGCCAAGGTTCCTCCAAACATGAAGAGGTTGAAGGGGGTCAGGTACAGTACAATATCCCCCAGGGGGATGGTTCCTAGGAGTTGTCCTCCGATAGTGGCTAAATCCATGTTTTTCTACTCCTTCTTGAATTCTTCACGAGTCAATATTCCAATGAGCCCCACCTTAGAGGCCACCTTAATAAGTATACCAAAGGCTGCTAACATCAACCCCAGTAACCAGAATGGTGGGCCAACGAAGAATAGCAGGAATCCCACTATCCAGAAGACCCAGGCAATACCTGACGCACCAGCCAATCCCTCAAACAATTCTACAGGCAAGCCCCGGGCACTCTTGGAAAGTATATAGAACAATATTCCTCCACCAGCTATAACTCCTCCTGTAAAACCGCTGAGGAATACGCCGTAGGCAATAAGTACAACCGCAATGAAAGTGGGAGCTGTTTTAAGTATCTCCATGTTCAAGGGTAATGCAGTGGGGACTAAGTCTTCTCCACTTATATTGTTCTTTCTAATCTCTCGGCTGAGGAGAATTTCAGAAATGGCCATTATTTCAGCTAATTCCACCACTAATCCCGGCAGGATAAGGGCCTCGGCCAGGTCAGTGGCTACTCCTGCCACGAAGATTAGCATGGCCACACCCACTATATCAGTTAGTATCAGCACTGATAGATCGTTCTTCTGGAATGATATGCCCAGAAGTCCAATTAGTCCAGTTATTATCCCCACCCAGATAGCCACTGGATAGAGTGATACCACCAGTTCAGGCACTTGTACAGGGACTATCATGGTTTTTCATCTCCTTCTTCATCTCTTTTCATGGTGAAGTGCAGTGCCACCCAACTGGCAATGACGAAGGCCATCATTAGAATGGAGGACTCCAGTATGGTGTCAAATCCACGCGTGTAATAGAGAATCTCATCGATGAGGCCACCAGGTGAGGAGAGGATTGACGTACCAAAGTAATAGGTGCTGTCTTTAACCCCTATAGCTATGGGCGTAAGGTATGCTGTTATCTGGCCTAGTTCAATTGAATTCTGGGGATACTGGGCCCTAACAATCCCTGTTTCCTCAAAGGGTGATCCTCCTCGGTCATATGGGGCTAATGGGTTTTGGTCGTTGATCTGGCTCTGGGGAGTGGGTCGAGGGTATAATTGGTGGTCATTTAGGCTTATTGGGATAAAAAAGCCGATTAATAGGATCAGACCCAGTATTAATGCGAATAATCGTGGTATACGTCTAGGGTTGGCCAGGGAATTCCATATTCTTCCAATATTCACAAGTCCACCCCCAATTCTTCCAGACGTACAATGGCCCTTAACAGTATTAGAGTAATGACGGCTGTAGCAGCAATGAAGGTTAGAAGGGCTAGGGTGTGGTTATAGGTTAAAAATATTAGTGAAACACCTACGGCTGGTATTTCAGTGTTGAGAGTCCTGACCAGTGGGTCCTTAACCCCTGGGCCCACCACCGTGGCGATGCTGCCCAGAATCACCAAGACACATCCGGTGTAGAACCATATTTGGACATCAAGCAAGGTTGCCTTCCTCCTCTTCATGTTTTTGATTCCGAATATCCTGAATCTTGGTGATACCAATCAGGAATATGATGGTGGCGATGGGGTCAAATATGGCTGCAGCCATGGCCACATCCAAGTATTTGGCAGCAACAATGGTACCTATAAATCCTCCCTGTAGGATAGCGAGCATTATAACCTTATCAACAGGTTTAGGGAGGGTGATGATCCCCACCATACCTATCAAGAGTACTGCTGCCGATACAGTGGTCAGATTAATCCATTCCAACATTATTTCACCAGGATCTCCTTTTTAACCCTTCCTATGGAGTAAGCTATGGCGTTGGAGCTTAAGGTTGAGGCTATGAAATAGGTGATGGCCATTATTGCTCCGAAGGGTGTTTGAATGTACAGAACTATGAGGGCTGATATGGCGAAGCCCATGGCATTTAAATATAACATTCTTTCTGCCCGATCCTGGGCAATGAGGGTTCTCAGGGCCATGAGAATGATGATGATGCCTAATATCTCCATAAACATGATCTCACCTTCTAAGTCATTTTCGTGTGGCGCCCCATTTTCTGGGCCAGTTTACCCAGGAGACGGGAGGCAGTGGGATGTGCTAATCCCTGTATGGTGATGATGGCCAGTACCATGCCCACAATATAGAATTCTGGTTTCATTCCCACCATGGATGTCAAGTAAATAATTAGGGTAATGCTCAGGGCACCGGTGGTTCCGGCATAACCTGGATCCGCACAGAGCCGGTTACCAAAGTAAACCAGAGTAGCGGCGATAAGCCCACCTTCAGGAATTCCAATGGCGTAACTACCTACCGATGCCAGTAAGGTTCCGGCTGATGCATCAGGGGAGCATACAATGTTTCCCTGGAAGAAACCTCCAGCCAGGCTTCCGCCCCTTTTCTTAACAGCCCTTCCAATAACTTCAGCACCCTTAACCCCCGGGTTTTCTGGTAGGCCCATCCAGGTATCTATGAGTACGAAGTTGAACCAGCAGATTATGGCGGCGATTATTATTCCCAGTACCTCATTCATTATGAATCCTCCGGTCGGGGTACTAACTTCTCCAGGAGAAATTTACAGAACAAAGCAGTAATAACTCCTGTGGAGGCAGCAACCATAAGTCCCTGGTATCCCAATTGAACCAGCATGGCATAAAAACCAAGAGATAGGATTGCCGTGGGAAAAATAACACTAATGCTCCAGGAATACCTCATGGGTCGTTCAGGTAGTAAAGGAAGCCGTAAAGCCAGTCCAAGTATCACTGCTAGGCCCAGGGCCAGAAGGTAACTTAGGACATTTACATGAACAATCATGATAAAACCTTATCATAACTACTGTATATAAATGTTATTAATCTCTCATAAACAGTTTTCCTATCAAATATTAATAGTTGAATACTATAATCTCTTGGAGATAATGGGAACAACCCTCTTCTTTATAAAAAACATTTATAATTTGATGAAGAGGAAGTTGGGAGACATAACTTATACAGCACAAAAAAAGGGTTAACAATGAATAAAGACCATTACTTTTCACTAATTATACTGATATTAATAGTTACAGGAGCCTTATCTGTCATATACATTACTATAAATCCTCAACCCAGTGAAAAATTCACAGAATTCTATGTGTTAAATCAAGAGGGGAGGGCTGGTAACTATCCCGTTAACTTAGCCCCAGGTGGGGAGGGTAAGCTCTTCATGGTGGTCAAGAACAACGAATTTCAACCAGTGAATTATCGATTAATGGCCCAGCTGGATAACATCACCATCTACAACGAAGAATTCACCCTATATAGTGACGAAAAAAGGGAGATACCCCTGGAATTTAAAGTTAAAAATTATGGAAGCCAGAAACTGGAGATGTTTCTGTACAAGCTGCCTGACACCAACAACACCTATCGTTACCTATTCCTGGTCTTAAATGATTCTAAAGAATAAAGCAGTACCTTCTACCCTGAAAAACGTGTATTCCAAGTAATAGGAGAGTTACAAGTAATACTGGCCAGGGATGGATCAGCAAATCAGGGTGTATTTAATATAGATTTTATTGGTGAAGAATATTATAATAAGGTTAGAGAAGGTTTCAAAAAAAAATTGACTAATGCAGAACAACTGCAGGGTGGGTTGTTAATGAGACAGAAGAAAGTAGCTGTAACTGGTGGATTGGGATTTATTGGCTCCCACCTAGTGGAGGAACTTTCCCGGGAAAATCAGGTACTGATCATCGATGATGAATCATCTGGACACGTGGAGAACATAGAACACCTCTCCCTGGATAATATCAGCCTGGATAGGGGTGACATCAATGATGCAGATCTGGTTGACCTTTTCCAGGAGGTTGATTACGTTTTCCACCACGCCGCCCTGGCAAGTGTACCCTTAAGTGTAGAAAACCCTTTACTATGTAACGAAGTAAACGTAACTGGCACCCTTAAAGTTCTGGACGCAGCCCGCCAAACCGGGGTAAAAAAGGTGGTATTGGCCTCAACTTCAGCGGTTTATGGTGACAATCACAATTTACCTTTATCTGAAAAAGAACCAGTGAATCCTAAATCTCCATATGCAGTGAGTAAAGCAGCTGGCGAATTATACTGCAGGATATTCAGTGAGGTGTATGGATTACCAACTGTAGCCCTGCGATATTTCAATGTATTCGGTCCCCGCCAGGATCCTAACTCACAGTATGCAGCAGTAATACCTAAGTTCATTGAATCCATCTTGATAGGTAAACAACCAGTGATCTATGGCGATGGGGAGCAAACCAGGGACTTTATATATGTCAAGGAAGTGGTGGAGGCCAACATAAAAAGCGCTGAATCGGATCTGACAGGTGTCTTTAACATTGCCTCGGGTCAAAGGCACACAGTAAATGAACTCTTCCAAATAATCACCCAACTGATGGGTGAAGAATTAGAACCTGTACATGCGGATCCTCGTCCAGGTGAGATAAAACATTCCCTGGCCGACGTGGAATTATCGAAATCCCTAGGATTCCACCCTAAGACCAACTTTAAAGATAACTTGGGGGAAACGGTGCGTTTCTTTGTGGAGGATCATAAACTAAAAGCTTAAATCCATAGGTCTACATTAAATAAGATATTAATCAACAATAAATAGAGCATGGGGGTATCAGATGAATTGGGCAGATAAAAATGTGCTTATCACCGGTATAAGTGGTTTCGTAGGCTCTTATCTAGGGAGAGAACTAATAAAAAGGGGGGCTAATGTTCATGGTTTCATCAGGAGACGGGCTGATGGGTCCTTACCTAAAAATTTAAAAGACCGGGGAGTTGCCGATAAAATAAATCTCATAGAAGGAGATTTAATTGATATAACATCTCTTGCCAATGCATTTGACCAATCCCAGCCAGACTACATTTTTCACCTGGCAGCCCAGTCATTTGTGGAGCGCTCCTTCCACAATGCAATAGAAACCCAGTACGCAAACTGTTTGGGAACAGCAAATCTCCTGGAAGCTGTACGTGTTAAGGATTTAAACACTAAAATTGTATTTGCTGGAACCAGTGAAGAGTATGGCTTGGTTTTATCATCAGAGGAACAGTACCAGAAGGCAAAAAGAGAATATGGTACCATTTTCCCTGAACCCGAAGACATACCCGAGGTACCAATAAAGGAAACCAATCCTTTAAGGCCCATGTCCCCCTATGCTGTCTCCAAGGTCTATGGAGATTTCCTGATGCGTAATTATTATCATTCCTATGGATTGAATAATGTGGTCTCCCGGGGTTTTAATCATGAAGGGGCGGGAAGAGGTATAATGTTTGTTACCTCAGTTATTGCCCGGCAGATTATGAAGCTCAAATTTGGGGAGCAGGACCGGATCCTCATAGGCAACCTAAACTCGCTCCGGGACTGGTCACACGTGGAGGATATTGTTCAAGGTTACCTCCTCCTGGCAGACAAGGGCTTGAAGGGGGAAGTTTACAATCAGGGTTCCATGCGAAGCAACTCCGTACTTAGTTACATTTTACTGGGATTGGAAGAAGCAGGCTGGAGCATAAAGAGAATTGAAACACTGAATGGTGAGAAGATTATCGAGGAACCCACCGAGATGGACCAGGGCCCCATCTTTGGTATCAAATTCCCAAAAACCAGGGTAGACCGGATGATGATGGAAGGGGAACTGGAGTACACCATGAACGATAAGGGGATAGATGTCTACACCGACCAGGGAAATGTTTTAATAGAATTTAACCCCGAGAGATTCAGACCCGCCGAGGTTCCCATACTACTCTCTGATACTAAGAAGATCCAGAAATTGGGGGCCAAGATAAAACACAGCTTAAGTGATATAACCAAACATCAACTGAACCATTTCTTGAAGAGTGATAACAGACTACAATAAGGAACTCTACCTTTAAGCCATTAGCACCTTATTTTTTCCACACTAATCCCCCATCCCAGAAGCCTCGGCTTCCATGAATTCCAGGCATTTCCTGGTGGGAGGTAAAAAATCACTCTCCAGATGAATGCCAATGCTGGGTAAGGGTACCCAGAGTTTCCATTTATGGCCCCAAATTAACTGTTTAGGATTGTACCTCCAAGCTAGGCGTATGACTTTGTAGTAGAGATGTTCTTTCCTATTCTTCAGGGCTTTAATGGCGTTGAACATGTTATGTTTAGTGAGACTCATCCATAGGCTGGCATCATGGTTACCATGGGTGTAACTTTCGAAAACTTCTCTGGTCATCTCCAGGGTAGATTTAGCAGTCAGGAAGGTAAGGCAAGTGGAAGAGGCGGTTCTCCAGTGTCGCTTGGATGTGGCCTTCACCTGGTAGGGGTGGTCATGTAGCTTCAAGAGGTAATCATCTGGATGATCATAGGGAGATACAAAATCCACATCATCATTCTCTTTTAAGAGTTCTATCATCTCATTAAACTGGTTGGGCATGTAGAAGTAATCATCCTCAGCAAAATAAACTAGATCAGAAAATTCCTGCTCCAGCAACACTTTAATTTGGAGAGAAAAGGTGGCCAAGTTACCCACCCCCTCTAATCTTATCAGCTCTAGATCTTCATCCATAAAATATTTCCTGAAGAGCTCATCATACTCAGGCGGACACCCATCCAGCAAAACAAAGATCTTAGCCTTTAAATCTCCCAGACTATCTTTAAAGGATTTTAGACAAAACTCGGATAGTTTATACTTATCATCCTTAAAAACAGGGGGGACTTTAGAAACCCGGGGGTATATCCGGTAGGCTACGCATAGATCATAGTCTTTGTTGGTAGTTAGGGTCATAAACTCACCATAAATCCCATAATAATGAGTGCCCTTGTCACTCTACATCCTCCAGTTGGGACTGGAAATATTGGATGGTTTTTGCTAGACCTTCATCCAGGGAGATCACTGGTTTCCAGTGGAGTGATTCACGGGCCAGGCTAATGTCTGGTTTTCTCATCTTAGGATCATCTCGAGGTAGGGGTTTGAAGATTATCTTAGAATTAGAACCAGTTTTTTCTAGGATTATCTGGGCAAAGTCAATTATTTTGTACTCATCAGGGTTGCCCAGATTCATGACCCGATATTTAATTGCATCCACATCTGATACCAGAAAAATCCCTTCAACTAGATCATCCACGTAACAAAAGCTACGGCTTTGGCTTCCATCACCATAAACTGTGAGGTCCTGACCATTTAAGGCCTGGAATATGAAGTTAGGCACTACCCTGCCGTCTTTTAACTTCATACGAGGGCCATAGGTGTTGAAGATCCTGATGATCCTGACATCCACGCCACACTCCCGATGGTAAGCCATGGATAAAGCCTCAGAAAACCTCTTAGCTTCGTCGTAAACGGAACGAGGCCCCACTGGATTGACATTTCCCCAGTAACTTTCTGGCTGGGGATGAACCTGGGGATCCCCATAAACCTCTGATGTGGATGCAAACACGTACCTGGCCCTCTTATCCTTGGCCAATTTCAGGGTATGGGAGGTTCCAACTGAATCAACCATGAGTGTTTCAATGGGAAAATTTAGATAGTCAACTGGACTGGCTGGGCAGGCAAAGTGTAATATCAGGTCCAAGTGGCCTTCCCATTCCAATCCCTTTATGACATCCTCTTCAACGAGTTCAAAATTCTGGTTCAGTAGGAGGTGTTCCAGGTTCTCCAAGCTCCCTGTCAGGAAATTATCAACCCCAACCACGTACCATCCCTCCTTAATAAACCGGTCACAGAGGTGGCTCCCAATAAAACCAGCGGCACCGGTTATGAGAACTTGTTTCATTTAAGTTTTCTCCTAGGGTACATTTTTCTCCCTACCAACACTGTAATACTCAAATCCATCCATAGCCTCAGATTCAAACAAGTTCCGGCCATCAATAATTATGGGCAGCCTCATCAGATCTTTTACTTTATTTAAATCTGCACTTCGGAATTCATCCCATTCTGTGATTACAAGAAGGGCGTCGGAATCTTTTAAAGCCTCATATTTATCTGAATAGTACCTTATGTTCTCGTTTTCCGGGAACACATTCTGAAAGTTTTTCAGGGCCTGGGGGTCGTACAATCGTAAATTAGCATCGGTTTCATAAAGTTTTCTCACTATTTCAATGGACGGCGCCTCTCTGATATCATCGGTGTCTGGCTTGAAGGCCAATCCCCAGATGGTTATATTTTTGTCTTTATTGATCCAGAGCACATTTTCTATTTTTTCCAAAAATCGTTCCCGCATCTGGGTGTTGATCTTTTCTGTTTCCCTTAAAAGACCAAAGTCCAATCCATGATCCTCTGCTATCTTGATGAAGGCCCGAAGATCCTTGGGGAAACAGGAGCCACCATAACCGATACCCGCGTTGAGGAATGATCTTCCGATGCGCTGGTCGTATCCAATGCCATCGGCGATCATGTTAACGTCAATACCCACCTTTTCACACAGCTCCGCCACCATGTTGATGTAGGAAATCTTCATGGCCAGAAAGGAGTTCGATGCGTGTTTTATAAGTTCAGCGGCGGCGGGGCTGGTTATGAGGAGCATGTGTCCTTTTTCAGTGAATGGCTTGTAGAGTTCTTGGAATATTCCACGGGCATTGTCAGTTTCCACCCCCACCACAATTCTGTCCGGGTTGTTGAAGTCATGGACACCGTTACCTTCCCTTAGAAATTCGGGGTTTGAGGCCACATCGAACTGGATATCCTCCTTAGAATATCTTTTTATGGTCTTTTTAACCCATTGATGGGTGTTCACAGGTACGGTGGACTTTTCAACGATCAGCTTATATCCAGTCATGTTCTCGGCTATTTGCCGGGCCACATCCTCCACTTGGGACAAATCAGCCTTCCCGGTTTCACTCTGGGGGGTGCCTACACATATGAAGATAAGGTCACTGAAATCTATGGCCCTTTTCATGTCAGTGGTGAATTCGATGGTGCCCTTGTCCAGGCATCTTTTTAGAATTTCATCTAAACCGGGTTCATAGATGTGTGATATTCCCTGGTTGAGTTTGTCTAAATTTCGTGAAGTTTTTTTGGCGCATAAAACCTGGTTTCCCAGATCAGCAAAACATGCCGCGGTTACTAATCCCACATATCCTGACCCTATTACTGTAATCTTCATTAAATCACTTGTCCTGTCTATTCATTTAATTTTTTATAAAGTTTTTCACATAAATGAGGCCAACTAAAATTTTCTTCCATCAAATTCATCTTCTGCCTGGGATCAGCCTCATATTTGTGCCAGTTACTTATCAAATCCTCTAGTCTATCAACTAAGATTGGGATGTTATCTGTTTCAAACAATTCACCATAATCTGTTACCTTAAGAACATCCTGAGCCCCTCCCACATTGGTAGAAACTAGGTAATCCCCGAAATATGCAGCTTCAACCAGGGCGATTCCGAAACTCTCGCTCCGGGAAGTAAAACAGAATATCTTGGACTGGGCATAGTACCGGTAAATTTTGTTCCGATCCTCAATAAAACCAGTGAAAATAACTTTTTCCCGTAGATGGGGATGGATTTGGAAGTATTCGTTAACATAATCCTGAAATTGATGCTCAAATTTACCAACCAGAATCAATTTCCAGTTTTTATGATCCTTGATTTTAGAAAAAGCCTCCAACAACACTTCAGTAGCTTTTTCTTCGGATCCCAGCCTCCCCACTGTCAGTATGTACTCTTTCTTATCATCCACCATGAGTTCAGGGGTAACGTGTATGTCCACGCCATTGGGCATGTGGATTAGTTTACCATGATACTTTAACTTACTATCAAGGAGCATCTGGTAGCTTTCTGCAGTTTCCACACTCAAAACATCAACCAGATGTTTAAGTATAAAATTACGTATACCCGGCCAGAAGCCCTTATCTTCGGCTAGAAATTTGGTTAAATTGTAATCCGCATCCAACTTTGCATATATTTTACCATTCCAGTTCAGGGACTTGTAAATTAAAAAATAGAATAGAATGTTCAGTGTATCGTGAAAGTGGAAAACCTGCAGTACATCTATGCTTCTGGAGTTACAGATCAGGTAGAGGAAGATGTCGTAGTTATGATTGTTAAATCTCTTTTTAATGAAATCTAACTCGAAGTTTTCGTCTTTCAGGTCCTTATCCATGTAGCTGTAATCATCGTTGGCGTAGGTCACGATGGATGCATGGTAATTGAACAATCTGCCCATGGTAAAGGGGATCATACCCACATCCTTAATTAACTGGAAGTTATACAGATGGGGAAATATACATACGTAGTTGGGTCTTGGTACATCATCCAACAGAATCACATCATCTTTTTTTAGTGTTGAAGATAGTGGTTAATGGGGAATTTTGAATCAGATAGTCCTTATAGAGTAGTCAAATATCAATATAGGTTGAAGGTGCTTAGGAACCATAGAGCCTATATTAAGTTTGGTTATTTTAATAAAGAAATTGCCTATAAATCAATAATTATATTTCTTTTCACTGAGCTGGGGATTTACTTAAACTAGTTAAGTTAAATATTCCTAAAGCTAATGGGGATGAAGGGAATAAAAGGATAAAATGTTGTACAATTCACCATACTCTAGACTTCTGAATATTTTTAGCAAGGAACAGAATGTATTAAAATTAAGCCAGGGATTTGAATGAGCAGAGTACGTAAAATTGCAAAGAACACTACGATGTTGTTTGTTTCCCAGATTATAACCTATATAATGGGTTTTTTCATAACCATGTACAGTGCCCGTTACCTGGGTGCAGAGGGCTTCGGCATCATATCCCTGGCACTGGCCATTACCGGTATTTTAGTGGTATTCACTGACCTGGGACTGGGAACCCTCACAGTTAGGGAAGTAGCCCGGGATAAATCGCTGGTAGACAAATATACAAGTAACGTAGCGGTTATAAAGCTCCTGCTGGCATTTTTTACCTTTATTTTAACAGCAGTTATCGTTTACCTTTTTGGATATGCAGATGAGATCAAATTGGTGGTTTACATAATCACTGGATCCACCCTTGTAAATGCCCTTTCCGGGATATTTTATCCCATCTTCCAGTCCTATGAGAAAATGGAGTTTCAATCCATAGCCAATGTACTTAACAGTTCCATAATGCTCATCGGTACCTTTTTCGTAATTTTTTATAACCTAGGCATCTACTCCTTTGCCACACTCTATCTGGCATCTAATATAGTGGTTTTTTTCTTCATTGTCTCGGTATATATCCGAGAATTCAACTCCCCATCATTTAACGTTGACTTCGCCTTCTGGAAGCCTACTTTAATGATGGCACTGCCACTATCCCTGGTAAGCATATTTTCGTTGATTGCCTACCGGGTTGACACCATCCTCCTCTCCCTACTAAAGGGTAGCATGGTAGTGGGGTGGTACAGTGCATCTTATCGTTTGATGGAGATCTTTCTATTTCTACCAGGAGTTTTTGCCACTGCAGTGTTCCCAGTGTTTTCCAGCCTCCACCTATCATCACACGAAGCCTTGAAACTATCCTACCAGAAGTCCTTCAAATACCTGGCCCTGTTATCCATACCAGTATCAGTAGGAACCACTGTTTTAGCTCCGGAAATCGTATTATTAATCTATAAAAGTGCCTTCACCCCGTCTATTATTATTCTGCAAATTCTCATATGGGCCATACCCATCACCTTCCTTAATTATATCTTTGGAACCATACTCCCGGCCATGAACCGTCAAAACATGCTTTTGAAGGTAACATTCATGGCCATGATTTTAAATATTGCCCTGAACCTGGTATTCATCCCCACTTATAGCTACGTAGGCGCGGCAGTGGTAACCGTGTTCACTGAGCTGTTCATCTTCATATTATGCCTGCTTATTCTCTCCCGAACCTTCAGTAAAGTAAGAATCCAGGAAGTCTTTTTTAAACCGGTGGTGGCCAGCCTCATCATGCTACTTTTCCTATTGTACTTCAAGACCAACTTGTTTCTGGAGATTGCCCTGGGGGCGATAATCTATTTCATAGTTTTAATTGCTATACGCACATTCCAGGATGATGATTGGGATATTTTGCGCCAGATAATGGGGAGAAAATAGGAGATATAGTTAGATGGGGGAATAATTGATATGAAATTTGGTGGTTGCAAATAAGGATATTTTATAAAATCTTTCTTAAAAAAAGTCCCATGTTAATAATAATTCCAGAAATTAAGCCTAAAAATAGGCCTTTATTTTTTTTGAAGTATAAAATACGATTTGAATGGAGTTTTGGATACTCAATCCCCTCTTTTTGTGACGCAGATACCAGGTGGATCATACTCACGGTGGGGTCGTAGTATATTTTGAAGTTGGCCTCGTTAACTCGGAAGCAGTAGTCAATGTCTTCCACTGTAAAGAAGAAATCTTCATCAAGCATTCCAATTACCTCTACAACCCTTCTACTGATGAGCATAAAGGCACCGATAACTGCCTCCACCACCTGGGGCTCTGTCCATGATTCAGATTCTGAATAACGATCATAACTTCTAAATAGCAAATATTCAACTATCAAACCCTTAAGGGATGGTAATCGAGCACAGGTCATTTGGAATGTACCATCTTCCCCCACCAGTTTAGGAGCCCACATTCCACAATCCGGATTTTCCCTTAAAAAACTGATACCAGTCTTTAAAACTTCAGCATTGATAAAGGCGTCATTGTTTAATAGTAGAACATATTCTCCCTGACTGATGCTGATACCCTGGTTGTTGGCCTTGGAAAAACCCTGGTTCCTTTCATTTTCTATGATTACAACCTCCCCTGGCAACAAATTTCTCAGGGTACTGGCAGTTTCCGGTGCACTGTTGTCCACGATAATGGTCTCGGTACGGATATTCGCCCCATTAGAAGCTTCAATCAAGTGGTTAACACATTTCGCTGTTAATTCCGGGTTTTTATAATTCAGAATGATTACCGATAGTTCGGGTTTTTTTTCCATAGACTAATTCTCCCATCATCCTACTAATTAATACCACCTTTTTCATAAACATTTGAAGTACCACCACAATAAAAATGAACCATCAATCAGGTTTCCAAATGCCACGTACACACCAAAAATCAAATCAATCCAACATTACCTTCAACAGGGCTCTATCAGAAGATAAATGGGCCATTAAGCATATATCAGCCCGGAATCGTTGGACTCATCCTATCCCCATCCTGATAAATAATAAATGAAAGTGACCAATAAAGATTCAAACAGCCACTTAGTTGAATCAAAATCCATTTGAAAATGGCCTACTCTAAAATGCCAGCACCGGTAATAAAGAAAATAATGTAAAATCTATGTGATACTATGGCACCCCGGGTTTCGGTAGTTGTTCTTAATTGGAATGGTTGGGAGGATACTGTGGAGTGTTTGGAGTCGTTGTTTTGGGTTGATTATCCTTGTTTTGATGTGGTGGTGGTGGATAATGCTTCGGAGGATGATTCTCTTCTGCGGATCAGGGAGT
>JAKQFA010000016.1 GCA_029556335.1 Methanobacteriota archaeon | reverse complement strand
AGATATATCACAAAAGAGTATTCCAGACGAAACCTACTTAAAACACGAATCTATTTTAAAAAATACTAAGTATATCATCATTACGACAGCAGATAAATTATATCAAGAAGTATATCAAGTAAGAAAGTCCTTTAATCTAATTTCATCATCTAATGGTGTTGAATATTCACATTGGAAGATTGAAAAAGAAAAAATATCAATGCCAGCCGATATAAAAACTTTAATTGAATCTAGAATGCCGATTATTGGTTATTACGGCGCAATTGCTCCATGGATGGATTATGTATTAGTAGAAAAACTGTTAAAAGAAAGACCGGGATATCAAGTAGTTTTTATTGGACAAATACTTAATTCATCATTTAGTGAGGATACATTCAGTGAATACCACAATTTTCACTTTTTAGGAGTAAAGAGTTATTATGAACTAAACAACTATGCTATCTACTTTGATGTTTGTATGATTCCATTTATCGTCAATGAAATTACAGAATCTACTTCTCCTATCAAATTATTTGAATACATGGCTTTAAACAAACCAATTGTTACTACAGACTTGTATGAATGTAGAAAATATGATTCGGTTATGATTGGGAATAGTCATGATGAGTTCATATCTAAAATAGATCTTGCATTAGAAAAAAGGAATAATAAAGATTATCTCGAACTTTTAAAAAAAGAGGCTCTTGAAAATACTTGGAAAAGAAAAACATTAGACATAATGGCAGATTTAGGTTTACTTGAGGTTAAAAATGACATACAAAATAAGCATCATCATCCCCCTCCATAATATGGAGAAATATATCTCACAGACTCTAGATTCTCTCCTCAACCAGACCATGGGCTCTGAAAACATGGAAGTAATCATGGTAGATGACTGTTCCAACGATGGATCTGCCCAAATTATTGATAACTACGCCAATAAACATGATAACTTCATCCCCATCCACTTAACCGAAAATAGCGGCCTCCCAGGAAAACCACGTAATATCGGTCTGGAAAAGGCCACCGGCGAATACCTAATGTTCATGGACCACGATGACTGTTACGCGTCCGACGCATTGGAGACTTTTTACAACAAGATCACCACAGAAGGTGCCGATGTTATATTCAGCAGATATAACTATTACTTTGAAAATGGGCGTATAACACAAAATCCCAATCTTTTCGGCAAAAAAAAAGAAATTATTGTGGACAACATTGCAGAAGAAGAACGATTGTTAAGCACAGCCCCGGCAATCTGGGCCAAGATGTTTAAACGAAGCTTCATCATGAACAACAACATTCGCTTTCCAGAGGGGATGTTGGCCGAGGATCTCTCCTTTGTCACCCAAGCTTTCCTAAAAGCCAGGGGAATCATCTATTTAAACTATTATTTTTCTTATTACTATCGTATACGGGATTCAGATGCAGATAAATCCACCATTAGAATCAGAAATAAGAAATATCTTAAGACCATGATAGATGGCTATTATCATACTTACAATATCCTTAAAAAGTCACGAAAAGAAGAATATATCACAATTATCTTCAAAGATCACCTTAAGTTCTGGTTGAACTGTTTTATGTACACTAATGCCACTGCAGAGGATAAAAAAAAACTTTTATATGATGTTTCTTCTTTATTTAAAAAAATAATCAGTTATAATGTGGATTTTGATGAATATTCAGCCCTAGCTAACAGTATTAGTCATGGACAATTTAACTCTGCCCTTCGAATCTCAGAATTGATGTTATATTACCAGAAACGAGAAGATAAATTACGAAGGCACCACAAAAAAAATGAAGATAAACTACGCAGACAAATAAATGCCAAGAAATCACAAGTAGCCGAGCTCCAGACCCTCAGTGGGTATAGTAAATATAAAACCAACAACATGATCCATAGGTTAAAGAAAAGATTTAAAGGTTAAATAGAACAAAAACAATTAAACAACAAAATGAGGCCAATCAATTGTTTTTAAATAAGGTTTCAGAGCATCGCTTCCTGGTCAACTTCTCCAAATACAAGTATCTCTTAAACGAACTGGTAAAAAGAGATATTAAGATAAAGTACCGTAGGTCAATTCTGGGAATATTCTGGAGTTTTCTAAATCCATTATTAACCATGGTAGTTTTAACCATCATCTTTTCTACCATTTTCTCCATGAATATTAAAAATTTTCCGGTTTACTTTTTAACCGGGATGCTGGTATTCACTTTCTTTTCTAGTGGTAGTAAGGGGGCTATGATGTCCATCCAGCAGAATGCAGCCATCATCAAAAAAGTTTATGTCCCTAAATATATGTACTCCCTGGGAGTGGTTCTGTCAAACTTCGTAACGTTTCTACTTTCTCTCATCGTCCTTATTCTGGTGATGATTGGCACTCATGCTGGTTTTAGTTGGTACATCTTACTAGCTATTTATCCCATCTTTTTACTGTTGATGATCACCATAGGAGCTGGTTTGTTCCTAGCCACTATCACCGTGTTCTTCAGGGACATTGAACACCTTTACGGCGTGTTCCTGACCATGTTGATGTATGGTAGTGCCATTTTCTACCCGGTAACCATCATACCAGAGTCATACCGTTGGGTTTTTGAATTAAACCCAATTTATGCCATAATAACGCTGTGTAGAAATTCATTCCTCTACGGACAGATGTATGATCCTAAAACCGTGCTATTTGCTACTGCATCTTCAGTAATACTCCTTATTCTGGGGATATTCTTTTTCTACAAGTATCAGGATAAATTCATTCTATACATCTAGGTGATATTATTGGGCGAAAGTGTTATCAAGGTCAACAACGTTGGAATGGAATTTAACTTAAGTCAGGAGAAGGTGGATAACCTTAAAGAGTACGTTATAAAACTCTTAAAAAGACAACTATTATACCAGGAGTTCTGGGCCCTCAGGGATGTATCATTTGAAATCGAAAAGGGGGATAGGGTGGGAATTGTTGGTGTTAACGGGGCAGGTAAGAGCACCCTCCTTAAGATCATATCCGGGGTTATGAAGCCAACCACGGGCAGTTTAGAGATCACAGGTAGACTGGTACCCCTTCTAGAATTAGGGGCTGGTTTTGATCATAATTACACCGGTAGAGAAAACATATTTTTAAATGGTGCCATATTAGGATATTCCAAAGAATTTATCGAGGAAAAGTACGAGGAGATAGTGGAATTCTCTGAAATCGAACAGTTTATGGATGTACCCCTGAAAAATTATTCCTCTGGTATGATTGCAAGATTAGGGTTCAGCATTGCAACCGTGGTGGAACCCGAGATTCTGGTGGTGGATGAGGTACTCTCGGTGGGTGATGCCCGATTTAAGCAGAAAAGTCAGGAAAAGATCATGTCACTTTTCAATAAAGGTGTAACGGTTCTGTTTGTATCCCATTCCGTGGAGGATGTTAAGGCCATCTGCAATAAAGCCATCTGGCTTGAGAAGGGAAAAATGGTGATGCAGGGTGAGGTAAACGATGTCTGTGACCGGTACATGGAAAGTTTGGGAATGAATGGGTAATCATGAGTTACAAAATAAGCGTTGTCATTCCAGTTTACAATGTGGAGAGGTACATTGGAGATTGTTTGGATTCCCTGGTCCACCAGACCCTGGGCATAGAGAACATACAAGTCATAGTGGTCAACGACTGCACTCCGGATGGTAGTATGGCCATTGTAGAAGAGTATTCCCGGAAATATCCCTCCATCCAAGTGGTGGAACATGAATACAACCAGGGACAAGGGGCAGCTCGTAACACTGGTTTACAATATGTTAAGGGAGAATATATCACCTTCGTTGATTCTGATGATTTTATTTCACATAACACCTATGAAATCTGTCTGGAAAAGTTTGAAAAATATGATTGTGACCTGGTTATCTACGAATACGTCTACTTCAGTGAATCTGGTAAAAATTACCCCCGCAACCCCTCTGGAGCACTCTTCGAAGATAATCAGTTAATAAAAGACATTACAATGACCCCGGAGATAGTTTTCTCCACCTCCCTTTGTAACAAGGTCTACCCTAAAAAGTTCAAATCCATCTTGAAGTTCCCCAACACAATCTACGAGGATATGGTCCCTACTATCACTGCTATTTTTCGCTCCCAACATATTTACATTACCAACGAATGTCGTTACTACTACCGTAAACGGGAAACCTGTATAAAATCCACCACCGACGATTTTCTGGAAAAAACCGACAGTTACAGGGATTTCATTTTCATCCATCACCAACTTTACACTCTTCTAGAGGAATATCCCCGGTACAAATCCCTCATCGACTGGATTAACTCCAGGGATACCAGGTACTTTCTCCTCCATCTAATGCAGCGAAGAGTGTTCAGTCACCATGAAAGACAGGAAATATTCTATAAAGCACAGGATTACATGAAAGAAGTCCATGAAGATACCTTGAAACGCTTCGACCCCTTCTGGAGGGAGTTTCTGGAGGATGTGCAGAAAAAGTCTTACTGGCCCTTCCTCATCAAGTATAGGAGCATCTATCCCCAGGTTAAACACAAACTATTGAGGGTAAAACACCGAACCCATCTGTATTACTTAAGAACATTAAAGGTTATCTCCATATCCTTTTTCATCCTCATAGCCCAGTTCTACTCCCTGACCAGGGATACCAGTAATATCTGGCTCTTCTCAGAGCGCCCATCCGAGGCTAAAGACAATGGGTACCGTTTCTTCCAGTACCTGCGTGGATTTCATCCCGAAATCAACGCCTACTACCTCATTGACAAAACATCCCCTGAAGATTACAACCGGGTTAAAAATCTGGGTAACATCATCCGCTATGGGAGTTTCAAACACAAGCTATACTTCATTTTAGCCGAAAAATTATTATCCGCCCATAAAGCTTTTATTGAACCATGGAATTATCGGCAATTTATAAAATACTTTAACAGATATACCACTCCCAAAAAGTACATATTTTTACAACACGGCATCATAGGTAATGGAGTTAGGGAATTTCTGGAGAAAAGAAATCCAAATAACCGTTTCGATTTGTTTATCTGTGGTGCTAAACCTGAATTTGATTATATAGATCGAGATTTTGGTTATCTCCCGGGTGAAGTAACCTACACTGGACTGGCCAGATTCGACCATTTAAACAGCGAATCTTTAAAAAATCAGATCCTGCTCATGCCAACCTGGAGGGCAGAGATAATACAACCATCATGGATTAAAAAGAGGGTGGTGGATGATGAAACCTTCTTAGAATCTGAATATTTTCAGCGCTTCCAGAGCATCATTAACAATCCAAAGTTAATGGAACTACTGGAAAAAAACGATTTTAAACTCATATTTTATCCTCATTATGAAGTGCAACAGTACTTACATTACTTTTCTGGTGGTAATGAGAGAGTTGTGTTGGCAGATAAAGATTCCTTTGATATACAAACCTTACTCCTGGAGTCTAAGCTCTTAATCACAGATTATTCCAGTGTTCAATTCGATTTTTCATACATGGAAAAACCCTTGGTCTATTATCAGTTTGATAAGGACTTTTTTTTCACCAAACACTATAAAAAAGGATATTTTTCTTTTGAAGACCATGGATTTGGTCCGGTTCTGGAAGAGGAAGAGGATGTTATTAATTATATAGAACAAGAATTTAAGAGTGACTTTTCGGTTGAAAAATTCTACCAGGAACGAACCAACCAATTCTTTGGATTCAGGGACCATAAGAACTGTGAAAGAATATATCAGGAAGTAATGAAATTAGATCACCACTATGAATTGGTAGATGATCTGGTTGATGAAATATTCAATAATTACACTGATCAGATTAAAGCCCCTGGTCTGGACATCTACCTGCACCTCCCCTATCTATTGTATGTGGACCACACCAAAAAGAGGACCAACAACCACTTCTATTTGCACCTATTTGATAATTCTATGAAATATATGGAGTTGGATTTCTTCTTCTCTGACTTGAGTGTTGCCCGGGATCAAAGATCCAAGTATACAAACCAGAACTTGGCAATAGTTAAGATGCCAGGGGTAAACATAAAACTAATAAAAACTGGTTTAAGCATAAATAATGAAAAACAGGCTTTCGGAGAATTTATAATTTAGATAGGAGTTTTTTATGAATAAATACCAATTATTTGCCTTTTTTCACAATTTCTACAGGATTTTTCCGATTAAAAAAAATAAAATATCATTCATAGGTTGGCCAGAGGCTAATTTCACCGGGAATCTGGGACATATCCAACAAGAATTCCAGAAACGGAATGATTTTCATTACAACTTCATCTTCAAGGACGAATACAACATGAGTGCTCCTTTACCTATTTTAAGTAAATTTATGGATTTAATCCGACTGTTTCTACTTAAATCTTACCACCTGGCCACATCCCATTACATCTTTCTCAGTGATAACTTTCTACCCCTGGCTTACATGAACCCCTCTCCAGAAACAACTATAGTCCAATTATGGCACGCATCGGGGGCATTTAAAAAGTTTGGTCTCTCAACAGTTTCTGATGAAGGTTTAAGAGAACTTGAAACCAAACTCAGTCATAAACTGGATTTGATTACTGTCAGCTCCAAAAATGTAATCCCCCACTACCAGGAGGCATTCGGTGTGGAAGAAAGAAAAGTAAAGGCCCTAGGAGTCCCTCGAACAGATTTTTATTTGAAAAACAGTAACGAAGAAGTTTTAACCCGCCTTAGGGCCCGGTTTGAAAAAAAATATCCTGCCCTGGAAAATAAAAAGATAGTCCTCTATGCCCCTACCTTCAGGGACGACCCAGATAGAGATCAGCAACTGGTGAAAAACTTTAATGTTAACCGGTTCAATCAAGAACTTGGCTCTGAGTATGTGTTGATGATTCGCCTTCACCCCCTTCTGAATCAAGTGGAAGACGGGGATTTTATTGATGTCACCTTTTATCCTGATGAAAAGGAACTACTTCTAATTGCAGATATTCTGGTGACAGATTATTCCTCCATCATGATCGAATATGCTCTTCTAAATAAGCCCATAATCTTTTTCCCCTATGATTACGAATATTATATTAATGAAGAACGTGGCTTTTATTTTGATTATAAAGACACAGTACCAGGACCCATAGCCTACCAAGTGGGTGACCTTATAAACTTAATCAAAAAAAACAACCATGATTTGAATATAATAAAACAATTTGTAGCATCAGAATTTGATAGGCTGGATGGAAAAGCTAGCCAAAGAATTGTTGATCATGTCATAAAATAAATAGCGAAGGGATCAGATGATATTTGCAGCAGTATTGGCAGGGGGAATGGGAAGCAGAATGGGTAATGAAGAAAAACCCAAGCAGTATATGCTCTTGGGCAACAAGCCCATCATTCTGCACACCATTGAAAAATTCCATATCCATCAAGATTTTGAGAAAGTAATAGTTTTATGCCCCAAACAGTGGATAAACTACACCCAGGACCTGGTAGACAAACATATTGGCAAATCTAACCATATTGTGGTTATTGAGGGAGGAAATACCAGAAATGAGACTATTATGAATGCTATTTACTATATCGAGGACAATTATGATATAGATGCTGAAGCAGTTCTGGTTACCCATGATTCAGTGCGGCCCTTCGTGACCCACCGCATAATCAAAGAAAACATTGAATGTGCCCTGAAATACCAAGCTTGCGACACCGTAATTCCTGCCACCGATACCATAGTCAGCAGTCAAGATGGTGTCACCATCCAGGACATCCCCAACCGGAAGGTTATGTATCAGGGTCAAACACCCCAATCCTTCCGGATATTGAAACTTAAAGAACTGTACCATAAACTCACTGATGAAGAAAGAATGGTGTTGACGGATGCAGCTAAGATATTTACCTTAAACCAGGAAAAAGTTTATTTAGTTGATGGAGACGTTACCAACATCAAAATTACTTATCCCTATGATCTTAAAGTGGCTAATACTATTTTGCAAGGGAATAGATAATGATAAATACAATTTACCGCCTGGTTTCTCCCAAACAATTTGAGGTCACCTATCAGGAAGTAGATCTAAATGAAAGGCAAGTTATGGTTAGGCCCACCCATCTTTCCATCTGCAAGGCCGATCAGAGGTACTACCTTGGGGACCGGGACCCAGAAATACTGAATGAAAAGTTACCCATGGCTCTCATCCATGAGGGGATCGGTGAAGTGGTCTATGACCCCACAGGTAACTTCCAGGTGGGAGATCTGGTGGTGCTTATTCCCAACATCCCCCAGGAAGAGGATGATTTCATATCCGAAAACTACTTGGACAGTAGCCAGTTCCGATCCAGTGGTTTTGATGGGTACTTGCAGGAATACGTGGCCACTTCCCCGGACCGAATAGTTAAACTCCCCAGCTCCCTGAACCCCGAAGTCGCTGCCTTCACCGAACTCATCAGTGTATGCCTCCATTCCATATGTCGTTTGGAAAAAGTTTCCCACCCTCATGGGAAGGTAGTTGGAGTGTGGGGCGATGGGAATGTTGGGTTCATAACTTCTTTACTCCTTAAAACCATTTATCCCCATAAAAAGGTCATTGTCTTCGGTAAAAATTTGGAAAGGATGAGTTATTTCACATTTGCCGACCAAGTCTACACCATAAACCAAATTCCCCCGGGTCTTACCATTGATGAAGCCTTTGAATGCGTGGGTGGAATAAAATCACAATCAGCCATTGAGCAGATCATAGAACACCTAAGTCCAGAGGGTGTGATCTCGTTGTTAGGAGTTTCAGAATATCACATACCAATCAACACTCGCCTAATACTTGAAAAGGGATTGTTCTTATATGGGAGTAGTAGAAGTGGAAGGGTGGATTTTGAAAGGGTCCTGGACATCTTCCAAAAGCACCCCTTGATCTTGTCCTATTTAGAAGAATTAGTGATAGAAAAAGTAAGAATTAGAAAGATAGAAGATATTAAAGAAGCTTTCGAACGAGATGTAAGTGCTGATCTTGGTAAAGTAATCCTTATCTGGGATAAATAGGAAAAAACAGATTGTGATAACTTATTCTTTCTAGAGGGGTAGAACAATGTCAAATCCTATAATCAGCATCATAACCCCTGCTTACAACCTGGAGGGCTGCCTGGAACGTTCCTTAAACTCGGTTATCAAGCAGACCTTTCCCTCCCTGGAGTTGGTCCTGGTCAACGATGGCAGCACCGACAACACCCTCAACCTAGCCACCCAGGTCCTGGAAAATTCCGGCATAAGCCACCAGATCCTGGATCAGGCCAACATGGGGGTTAGCCAGGCCCGGAACGCCGGGATCAGAGCCGCCAGGGGTGATTACCTGTTCTTCCTGGATGGGGATGACTACCTCAAGGAGGATTGCCTGGAGAAGATGCACCAGGCCCTTATAAAGCACCGTGCCCAGACTGTGTGCGCTAACTACGTGAAGGTCACTGAGGAGGGGGAGAAACTGAGCATCCCCCAGGTGATGCTACCAGAGACCTCCACCGCTGAGTACCTGATAGTGCTGGAGCTATCCATGGCCATAACCTTCAGTTTCTGCCAGTTACTCTATCCACACCGCCTGGTAACGAGTGAGGGTATCTCTTTCAACCCTGGTCTCTGCTACGGGGAGGACACCGACTTCGCCCTGCGGGTCCTAGCCCACCTGGATAGGGTGGCCTACCTCCCGGAGGAGCTCATCTACTACGTGCAGCGGGGTGCCTCCTCCACCCGGATGAACCTCCTGGATAGGTACGACTTCATACCTGCCCTGGATGGGCTTAAAAAGTACTACCAGAACCATGGCCTGGGAGGGGAGGTGGTGGATTTAATCGACCAGCAAAGGATACCCAAGAGTATCATGGGAAACACCAACTACCTATTGGATGCAGGCCTCTCCCTGGAAGAGGTAGTGGGGGAATTAAAAAAGCGCAAGCTCCTATCCCGTTTGAAGAATTTTAAGCCAAAGGGTCCACGGGACTACCGGTTCCTGGCCAAGACCAGATTGTTCACCACCTCACCCTGGCTCTACACCCACCTGCGCCAGGTAATATAGGATAAAGATAAGGCCCAATAAGTGAAATTTATGGATATAACCGTCATCATCCCTAACTACAATGGAAAGCAGTACCTTAAAACCTGCCTGGAATCCGTCCGGATGCAGAACCATATTAAAGAGGTTATCCTGGTGGATAACGCCTCCACCGATGGTAGTGTGGAGTGGATTAAAAATAACTACCCAGGATTCACGCTCCTGGAAAATAAACAAAACAGGGGCTTCGCCGCGGCGGTGAACCAGGGGATCAGGGCCAGCCAGACCCCATTCATCCTCCTCCTCAACACAGATGTGGAGTTGGAGCACAACTGCACCACCCATCTCCGGGAGTGTGTAAAGCAGGATGGGAGGATCTTCGCTGCCTCATCACGTATGGTGCAGTACCACCACCGGGAGAGGATGGATGATGCCGGGGACGAGTACACCATCCTGGGCTGGACCAAGAGGGTGGGGTATGGTAAGCCCCTTGAAAAGTACGATGAAGCCCGGGAGGTCTTCAGTGCCTGTGGAGGAGCAGCTTTGTACCAGAAGAAGATCATAGATATGATCGGCCCCCTGGATGAGAGGTTCTTCGCCTACCTGGAGGATGTGGACCTCAGCTACCGGGCCCGTATCCATGGCTACAAAGTTGTTTACTGCCCGGAGGCTGTGGTGTACCACGTGGGCAGCGCCTCCAGTGGGGGCCGCTACAACCAGTTCAAGGTACCCTTATCAGCCCGTAACAACGTGTACCTGGCCTACAAGAACATGCCCTGGCCCCAGTTACTGGTAAATCTCGTCTTCCTTGTCTTGGGCTTTTCCCTGAAGTACCTGTTCTTTTTACACCAGGGCTACGGTGAACTCTACCTGCAGGGAGTGAAGGATGGCCTTGGTTCCCTAAACGATATAGAGCGGGTGAAGTTCCAGGGGGAGAACTGGAAAAACTACATCAAAATCCAGTGGATGCTTACCAGAAACACGCTACTTTATCTCTTCCTGTAGCTAGCTAATCCATAAAAGATAGAAAATGAAATCTAGATCAAGATGATGGGAAAAAAGCCATGCCAGACCTATCCATAATCATAGTCAACTACCGCACCTACCAGCTAACCAGAGATACCCTGGAGTCAGTGCTGGAAGGTGACCATCCCTTCACTTACCACATCTACCTGGTGGACAACCACTCCATGGATGGCAGCCTGGAGAAGCTAAAACAGGACTATTCAAGCCATGAACACATCACCTTCCTGGAAAGCGAAGCCAATCTGGGCTTTGCCCATGCCAACAACCTGGCCCTGAAAATTGCTGACTCCAGTTACGTGCTGCTTTTAAACTCCGACACCCAGATCCTGGGGGACTGCCTGGAACAGTGCCTGGACTGCATGGACCATGACAAGGAGATCGGGATACTGGGTTGTAAGGTGATCCTGCCCGATGGCAGCCTGGACCTGGCCTGCCGGAGAAGCTTCCCCACCCCCATGGTATCATTCTACCGGATGAGTGGCCTTTCCAGATTATTCCCCCGGAGCCGTCGCTTCGGACGCTACAACCTCACCTACCTGGATGAGGATGGAAGCTACCCTGTGGACTGTGTGGTGGGAGCCTATATGATGGTCCGGTGGGAGACCATTGAGGAGGTGGGAGTTCTGGATGAGGATTTCTTCATGTACGGGGAGGATGTTGACTGGTGCTACCGGGTTAAATCCGCGGGGTGGAAGGTTTTCTACCTCGGCTCAGCCCGGATCCTCCACTATAAGGGTGGTAGTGGAGCCAGTGAAAAGCTCTTAAAGGAATTCTACCACTCCATGCAGCTTTTTTATAAGAAACACTACGAGTTAATGTATCCCTGGTATGTTAATGCCCTGACCTATGGGGGGATCAGGGGTATCTACGGGTTGAAACTTTTCTTTTTAAAAATAAGAAAGTTTTTTAAGTAGTTTGCCAATATAAAAAGTAAAAAGCCTGTCTCATACCTATCTGGAGTGCCCTTTACATGATCAAACAGTACCAGAGATTCTTTAACCTGATCCTCATCCTCATCGATGTGGCGGTTATCACCTTCTCCCTGTTCCTGGCCTGGTACATACGCTTCGAAACTGATCTGCTGGGCTTTGGCAGCAGCCAATGGGGATTTTACCATTACATGACCCCACTTGTACTGATTATACCCATGTACATCCTCTTGTACTATAATTTCAACCTCTACGATCCCCAGAGAACCAGGCAGGACATAGGATCCGAGGCCTTCCAGATCATAAAGGTCAACCTGGTGGGGGTTCTGGTACTGGCAACGGTGCTCTTTGTACTGGAGTTAACCGACTACTCCCGGTACCTGCTGGCCATGTTCGCCATCTTCAGCATCGTCTTTTCCATACTAGAACGTTTTCTCCTGCGCCAGACCTTGCATTACATCAGGAGCAGGGACTACAACATCAAGCACATCCTGGTTATTGGAGCCGGGGAACTGGCCGAGAGATTCGCCCAGAAGGTGGAGGATAACACCTACCTGGGCTACCGGATCATGGGATTTCTCGATGATAAAAATGATCCAAGATACCAGATCCTGCATTCAAAGGTGATAGGCCGGATTGAAGACCTGGAAGATGTGCTCATGACCCGGGAGGTGGACCAGGTCATCATCACCCTACCCCTGAGGCACTACGACCTTTTCGAAGAGATCGTGGATACCTGTGAGAAGCATGGTATAAAGGCACAGATCATACCCGACTACTACCGCTACTTCCCGGCCAAGCCCTACATCGACCTCATCGATGACATGCCCCTTATTAAGATCCGCTACGTGCCCCTGGACAACACCTTCCGCAATGCCATGAAGAGGATCCTGGATGTGGTCTTCGCCCTGGTGGCCCTGATGATCCTGTCACCCCTACTCTTGGTGGTGGCCATCCTGGTGAAGGTCAACTCCCCTGGTCCGGTTATCTTCAGCCAGGAAAGGGTGGGCCTCAACCGGAAGAAATTCATGATGTAC
Organism: Methanobacteriota archaeon; assembly: GCA_029556335.1. Classification (GTDB taxonomy): domain Archaea; phylum Methanobacteriota; class Methanobacteria; order Methanobacteriales; family Methanobacteriaceae; genus Methanobacterium. Next base: position 60,604 of record JAKQFA010000016.1, on the reverse strand, counting down.
AAGTTCCGCAGCATGAAGGTCCAGGATGAGGATGAGGAAAAATCCCAGTGGACCACCAAGGGAGACCCCCGCATCACCCGCTTCGGTAGCTTCATCCGCCGGACCAGCATCGATGAACTGCCCCAGCTATTCAACATCCTGAAGGGGGAGATGAGCCTCATCGGACCCCGACCAGAACGACCCCTCTTCGTGGATGAATTCCGGGACCAGATACCCAAGTACATGATCAAGCACCATGTCCGACCCGGGATGACTGGCTGGGCCCAGGTCAACGGTTACCGGGGTGATACCTCCATTAAGAGGAGGATCAAGTATGATATATATTATGTGGAGAACTGGACCCTGGGATTGGATATAAGGATCTTCTTCCGCAGCCTCTTTCACCTGGTGGATGAGAACGCCTACTGATCTCGGGTTACTCCCCTGGATGAGCCCCATTCTCTGCATCAGAAAACATGGGCCAGGAACTTTTTCAGGAACCCCCATCCACAGGATCTTCTAAGGTGCTCCCCTCTGTTTAGAATCCCTTCCACTGTCCCCCTATTTTTTTTGTGTTTTGTACAAAAAAAATTATATTAAATAAAGTCCTAGTATTACCATTACATTCTAGACAAAATATATTATCATTCTCAAGGGGGATGAACAAAAAATGTACCATAAGAAGCATCTTATATTCCTACTTCCACTACTTTTCATAAGCTTGTTTGTCTTTAGCAGTTCAAACACCTCCTATGGTGCTGAACTGCCAGACCTAACAAACACGGATATACAGGCCCCAGATAGTGTTTACGCGGGGCAAAGCATCCTCGTAAAGATTACTAATTGGAATACTGGTGCTGCAACAAGTGATGATGCAGGCTACAAGGACACCCTCTACCTATCACAGGACACTGCAATAGATGATTCAGACCAGATTTTATACACCAATAGACAGACGGCCCCACGGGAAGCAAACACCCCATTAAATCTGAGTATCCCCGTTCTGATCCCAGCAGATACTGCAGCAGGATATTATAACCTTATTTTTGTAACAGATTCATCCAAGGAACTCTCCGAGTTGGATGAAGATAACAACATACTGTCTAAGGGCATCCTCATCCAGAGGGACACCACCCCTCCCCTTATAAACTCCATTGATCCTGCCCCTGGTGCATTTAATGTAGGCTCTGCCAAGGCCATCAAAGTAAGCTTCAACGAGGACATTAAAACAGGGAACCTATGGATCGACCTGGTAAACGGCAACGGAGCCAAGGTAGCCTACACCACAGCTATATCCAGCAACACACTCACCATAACACCCATCCATCCCTTACCACAATCCCTGTACACCTTAACCCTCCACCCTGGAGCGGTAACTGACCAGTCCGGTAATCCCAACTCGTTAATAGTTAGCAGCTTCACTGTGAGTATCTACAGAATTGATATCATCCACTACGGGACTGGAGGAGATATCAGGAAGAATAAACTGGTGTACAAAAATCTCCCCAAAACTACACTGACCAACCAGATCCTTGCCGCTGCAAAGAAAGGAACCCCCATGGTAACCTTTGGTGACGGCAGCGGCCCTAGGGTAATGGTTGTGGCTGGTGTCCATGGGAACGAGGTTCCAGCAGTTATAGCTGCCATGAGACTGATAAACAACCTCAGTAAAACTTCAATTAAGGGAACCATCTACGTGGTGCCCTTTGCCATACCATCTGCAACAGCTAGGAAAAGCAGATACTGGAAGGGTGCAAATCCAAACCAAGTTGCCAACAAACCAGGCACTCCCACCAACAAAATCATTACACTGGCCCGGCAGTTCAATGTCAACGCCCTGGGAGACTTCCACTCCACAAAACCAAGAGGTGTTCCAGGAAAAACCAGCATCCTCTGTACCAGGTATCCCACATACGAAAGCTACAAGATGGCCTTGTCCATTAGTCAACAAACCAGGAACAGTTTAATTAGCCAACACCAAGCCGGAGCATCCTATCCAGGAGCAGTGGAAGATGTGTGTAACTTAGCAGGAATCCCTGCAGTTACATGTGAAGTTAAATCCAGACATAATACAGTGGCACCTGGCAGTGTAACAAGCTCCTACAATCAGATGATAGCACTCTTAAGGTATATGGCCTTACTATAAAGGCTTAACTAGAATGGGGTTACCAAAACTTTTTTTTTACATCCATATCCGTCTAGAGAGAAACCTGGATACCACCTTCACTATCCATATCACTAAGTAATGGACTGAACAAATATATTATACACATCATTGGTGGTTCGATATTCTCCAGTTGCATCTTAAGCCACTGGATGTGGGGGGTTTTTTGTATGGATTTTAAGTTCAAAACTAAGGATGATGTGACTCTGGTCCTGGGGGGTGAGGCTGGTCAGGGAATCCAGACCGTGGAGCAGATACTCCTGTGGGCCTTTAAAATGGCGGGATACAATGTCTGCGCCTCTAAGGAGTACATGTCCCGGGTGCGGGGTGGACAGAACTCCACCCAGATCAGGGTGTCCAGTAGGAGGGTTTCAGCCTACAAGGAACACACCGACCTCTTGGTGGCCCTGAGCCCCGGGGCCCTGGAGCACCTTAAGAACCGGATATATCCGGATACCGTGGTTATGGGTGATGAGAAGGACGTGGAATATCCTGCCCTGGGTTTGCCCTTTTTGAAACTGGCCCAGGAAATAGGGAGCCCCATCTATGCCAACATCATCGCCGCCGGGGCGGTGTGCAACCTGTTCCAGGTGGATGCTGATATATTCAACCAGTGCCTGACTGCCATGTTCAGCCGGAAGGGGGAGGAGATACTGCAGAAGGATATTCAGGCTGGAAGGGAGGGCTACCAGATGGCTGAGTCCTGGGGTAAAGTAGAAGTAGAAAGGGACCCCTCAGTAGCAGACCAGGTGCTCCTTAATGGTAGTGAAGCCGTGGCACTGGGCTGTATGAGTGGGGGCTGTAAATTCATAGCCTCCTACCCCATGACCCCCTCCACACCAGTGCAGGTCTACATGGCAGAGCATGGAAGAGAGGTGGGGGTGGTGTTTGAACAAGCCGAGGATGAGATCGCCGCCATAAATATGGCCCTGGGGGCTTCCTACACCGGGGCATCCAGTATGGTGGCCACCTCCGGGAGTGGCTTTGCCCTCATGACAGAGGCAGTGGGCCTGTCCGGGATGACCGAAACCCCGGTGGTGATCTACATTGGCATGCGTCCAGGACCAGCGGTGGGCCTTCCCACCCGCAGCTCCCAGGAGGACCTGGACCTGGCCCTTTACAGTGGGCCGGGAGAATTTGCACGGGCCATCTTCGCCCCGGGGAGGCTGGAAGACGCCTACCAGTTGTCCCAGCGGGCCTTCCAATTGGCGGAAGAGTATCAGATCCCGGTTTTCATACTCAGTGACCAGTACCTGGCTGACCTGCACTACAACCTCCCAGAGGAGGATCTGGTGGACCTGAAATGGGAAAGCTACCTGGTAAAGACAGAAGAAGACTACCAGCGTTACCAGTTAACCAGGAATGGTATCTCCCCCCGGGGGGTGCCTGGCTATGGAGGGGGACTGGTGGTGGTGGACGCAGATGAACACGATGAGGATGGTCACATCACCGAGGACCTGGAGTTAAGATCCAGGATGGTGGAGAAGCGCTACCACAAACTCCAGAACTTGAGGAAGGAGGCCCTGCCCCCAACCCTCTACGGCGAGGAGGACTGTGAGGTGCTACTGGTGGGGTGGGGCTCCACCTACCACCCCCTGGAGGAGGCCAGGAGGAAGCTGGACAGGGATGATCTTGGCTTTTTACACTTCCAACAGGTGTATCCCCTGCACCCTGACACAGAGAAGTACCTGGCAGGTAAAAAGACAGTGGCCTATGAGAACAACATCAAGGGCCAGTTTTCTAATCTCCTGAAACTGGAATACGGGGTGGACATCCAGGAAAGAGTTGCTAAGTACAATGGGATGCCCTTCTCGGTGGAGGAAGTGCTGCGGAGTGTAAGGGAGGTGCTATGATGAAACCAGAGCTTTATGACCAGCCAGATGCTGATGTGGCCTGGTGTCCTGGTTGCGGGAATTTCGGGATCCTAAGGGCCCTGAAACTGGCCCTATCCGACTTGGAGATTGAGCCAGAGAAATTGGTACTGGTATCCGGGATTGGGCAGGCCGGGAAACTCCCCCACTACCTGAAAAGCAACGTTTTCAATGGGCTGCATGGCCGGTCCCTATCCCCAGCAACAGGTATCAGGGCCTCCAATCCAGGGCTTACGGTGGTGGATGTCAGTGGCGATGGCTGCATGTACGGGGAGGGTGGTAACCACTTCCTGCACACCATCCGCCGCAACGTGGACCTCACCAACCTGGTGCACAACAACATGGTCTACGGCTTAACCAAGGGACAGGCCAGTCCCACCAGTCAGCGGGACTTCCGCACCCCCCTGCAGGTGGAGGGAGTTTTCGAGGAGCCCTTCAACCCCTTATCCGTAGCCATAGCCCTGGGTGCCGGTTTTGTGGCCAGGGCCTTTGCCGGGGATGTTGATAAAACCCGGGAGATCATTAAACAGGCCATCCTGCATAGGGGCTACGCCCTGGTGGATATATTCCAGCCCTGCGTAACCTTCAACCGGGTTAACACCTACCAGTGGTTCCAGGAGAACAGCTACTACCTGGAGGATCATAACCCCCGGGACAGGGTGGAGGCCTTCCAGAGGGCAACTGAAACCATGCCCTATCCCCTGGGAGTGTTCTACCAGAACCCGGATAAGGCGACTTTCGAGGAGAACTTGTCCATCTACCAGGAGGATGACCGGCCCCTCTACCAGAGAAAGGTTAACCGGGAGGCTGTTCATAGGCTGATCCAGTCTAAAAAGAAGATCTGATCTTAAGGGGTAGAGTGTGGATGGCTAAAAAAAGAGTGACTTAGAGGAAGAAATGTGCATGGGGCTTAAAATGAATAAGAAGAAGGAATGGGTGGATCCTACAAGTATGCCCTTTCCACGGCGTTCTGTTTCAGGAAGGCCTTCTTAGCGTAGTTGGTTTCATCCAGGAGGATGCTGATCCTTTCCACGAAGTCAGCTCCGTGCTGTATGGCCTCATCAGCTTCCTCAGAGGAGGGGAAGGCCTGGAAGTGGTACAGGTCCTGGTGGTGCAGGTTCATTATCCATTGCAGTAGTTGGGTCCATTCTTCCTCCAGAAGTCCTTCCCTGTTATATTTTTCTAGATAAAGGGCCAGGTATTCTGGTTTGTCTTCCTGGTAACCATCACGCTGTAACACAGACCGGGCGGCATGGAAGAATGCCATGTAACAGGCAATACGCGAGGAACGGTAACCTCCACTGTTACAATTTAGTCTAGCCTCCTTCAGCCATATACGGGCTTCTTTTAGGGACAGTTGACTCTTGAGTGGGGAGGGGTTGATCTTCTCTATGTAACCTTGCTGGTACAGTCTGTTTACTTCTTCCATAACAATCACCATATTGGTTAGTTTCCTTCACATTGATTACCCCCCTGTATTTTTTTAATTACCCCCAACTAGTATTAATAATTTCCTTGATTAGACATAACAATATTGCTGGTATGAAAAACAACGCCATTTGGATGTCCCTGCCAAAGAAAGCGCAGCCTCCAGTAATGATCCACATCCATATAAAAAAAAGAAGTTGGGGGCTTTGATGGAATAGATCTAGCCTGACAATCGGATTCTTAGACGCCATCCCCTAGTGGATGTGGGATGTCTTTATAAGTGGTTGACATTCCAGTGGCCCCCCCCTTACCCTGTATCCAACAATCCGGTTCTGGTGTGATTTCAAGTCTGGAAAAACCGTAAGAATGAATAGGGGGGACTTGTAAATGGCCATACATTGGGATACCTAGGAGGAGAGATGTGGGGATCCTCTGGGTAGGAAAGGATGAATCACCACCTGCATCAACTTTAAGCCTGTCAAGAACCTAATCACTCCTTCTGGGCCACCCGTAACTATACATCTGGATTTACTCTGATCCGTTGTGTGCAGTTGCCCCTTCTAGGTGGATATCGGCCTCATCTACCTTGCCCATGAGCTTTAGGATCCGGCTGAGTATGTACTGGGTGCTTCTCTTGTGCAGGGGCTGGTTGTCGTTACCACACTTGGGGGAGTAGATGCAGGAGGGACAGCCATCCCGGCACTGGCAGCCGCGCACCATATCATAGGTAAGCTCCACCAGTTCCTCCATGAGCTCCACTGCCTTCTCAGCCAATCCAATACCCCCCTGGAAGGCATCGTAGATGAAAATGGTAGCCCCCCTGGTATCGGGGTGGTGTGGGGTGGACAAGCCTCCAATATCAAAGCGGTCACACAGTACCTTTAAGGGGAACATGGCAATGAGGGCGTGTTCAGTACCGTGCAAACCCCCCTCGTAGACCTCCTGTCCACTGATGTAATGGTTGATCTGGTCCTCAACATCTCCGGGGAGGGTGAACCATAATCCCTTGGTTCGGAAGTGGAGTGGGGGCAGATCCAGGGGGTGGGTGGCCACAGTTTTGCCCTGGCTGATGCGCTTGTAGCGGTGGTAGTGTTCAGTGACCTCCACCTCCCCGTAGTGCACCCTGAACTGGCCTATTTGTTTGTGATGAATCCACTCCAGAACCCGGACATCCACCTCCTTCAGGACCTGGGTATGGTAGTCCAGGTTCCTTTTACGCACCCGCACCTCCTGCTTCTGGAGGTTGAACTCCTCAACCAGGTAGGTCTCTCCCTTGTTGATGAGCACCGCTCCGTGGTGGGCTTCCAGGTAGGCATGTGGCCGGTCCAGTGTTTCCAGCAGATATCCATCATGGTAAACCTGGAACTCGTCCCGGGATATGTGGTGCAGTCCCACCTGGAAGGCAGGGCTGCCCTTCCCCTGGTATGTGAACCTGTCCTGGCTCTCCCGGACCTGGTGGCTGCGGATCAGGCGTCCCATAAAGCCTGGACTGGTCTGGAAGCAGCTCGTTATTTCCTCCCGGCTTAGGGGTAGTTCGCTCATGGCACATAGGAGGTGGTTGAAGGTGATGTGCACGTTCTCCAGGTCGATGATGGCATTCTCATGGTGCCGGTCAAAGAATACCTGGGGATTTTTCATGAAGTACTGGTCCAGGGGCCCCTCAAATGCCACCAGCACCACCAGTGAGTCGTTGTTTTTCCGCCCGGAGCGGCCGGCCTGTTGCCAGGTGGAGATCATGGTGCCGGGGTAGCCAGAGATGATCACCGCATCCAGGCTGCCGATATCGATGCCCAGTTCCAGGGCGTTGGTGGTGGTCACCCCCAATAGCGCCCCTGTTTTCAATCCATACTCGATCTTCCTCCTCTCCGGGGCCAGGTAGCCAGCCCGGTAGGCTGTGACCTGGCCTGCCAGTTCAGGGTCAGTGTCCTGGAGTTCCTGCAAACTCCAACGGGCAATGAGCTCCGCCATGCGGCGGCTGAGGGTGAAGCACAAAGTCTGCAGGCCCTGTCTGATGAAGAATAAAAATAGGTGGGTTGTTTCCTGGTGGGTGGATGCACCTGGGGTTAGATGGGGGTTGTAGAACAAGAAGTGCTTCCTACCACGGGGGGAGCTGTCCTGGTCTATGAGTTGGAAGGACTGGCCCACCAGTTTCTGGCTGAACTCCTCTGGGTTGGCCAGGGTGGCCGAGGACAGTATGAACTGGGGGTTGCTGCCGTAGTAGTTGCAGATACGCCTTAACCTCCTGATGAGGAAGGCCACGTTGGATCCGAAGACACCCCTATACTGGTGGGCCTCGTCGATTACTACAAACTTCAACTGGGAGTAGAACCGCTCCCACTGGTGATGCCAAGCCAATATGAGGTGTAACTGGTATGGGTTGGTGATGACCACCCGGGAGTGTCGGCGTATATCCGGACGTATGTCACGTGGTGTGTCCCCATCGTAGATAGCCGGATCCAGTTCCAGGTCACAAGCCTTTTCCAGGCCACGCAGTACCCGCAGCTGGTCATTGGACAGGGCCTTTGCCGGGTAGATGTAGAGTGCGGTGGCCTGGGGATCCAGGGAGAGCTTCTCCAGTACAGGTAGGTTGAAGGCCAGGGTCTTGCCCGAGGCTGTGGGGGTGGTGATGAGGATGTTTTCACCCTCCCTCACAGATTGTATGGCCTGGGCCTGGTGCTGGTAGAGTTTGATCTTCTCCCTTCGAAGGTAGTCCTCGATGTTGGGGGGTAAGTCATCTACAGGGGTGTACTGGGCCTCCTGGGCCTCCAGTTCCTCTAGGTGTTCCACCTTATCCTGAAATCGGGGATCATTAGTTAGTCTTTCTAGAACATTTTCTACCATCAGCTTTTCCTCTAAAAAAATGTGACAACTAGTCTTTTCTGGGGAAGTTGATCATGCCGTTGGGCATGGCCACCAGTTCGCCCTGCTCCAGGTAACCCCGTAGTATGTGGTTAACCCGGTCCCGGGTGGCCTGCCGTGTGGATTTGAAGCCAAATAGGCGTGCCACTTGGGTGACCAGTTCCTCGGGGTAGGTGGCGTGCTGGGTCTCGATGACCAGTAGCACTGCCTTCTTAATTTCCTCATCACTGATCAGTTCAATGCGGGCGGGGATGTCCTCGCCCCGGCGCCGGATCCGGATCTCCCCTGTTCTGGAAAATAGGAAGTCGTCCTGGATGGTGAAAAGTCCCTTATCCAGGGCTAACTGGAGTGATGCGTCCAGGGTCTCCTTGATCCGCCGTCCGGATCGTTTCAGCCCCCAGTGGCTGCGGATCCTCTTGTAGAGTTCACTTAGATGTAGGGGGCCCTCGGTATCCACCACCCGGCGCATGGCCGGGGCCAGCTCCTGGGGCAGTTTCTCGTGGAGGGGTTTATCCTTGCTAAGCTCCAGATCCTTGCATAACTGGTAGGTGGGTATCATATCCTCCAGGCTAACCACAACCGGCGCCGGGGGTGCCTCCTCCTCCACCAGGGTTTCCTCCTCGATCAACTCCACCTCTGGCTTCTTCTTACCCTCCCGGGCTTCCTGGATAGCCATGTACAGGCGGTTTAGGCTTTCTTCCCGGTTACGGTACCAGTCTGTGGACCAGATCCTGTAGATGTTCCAGCCCAGGCCCTCCAGTATCTGCTGACGGAGGCGGTCCCTGTCCCGGGCCACCGGGGCACTGTGGTACATGGCCCCGTCACATTCAATGCCAAGGAGGTAACGGTCCGGATCCTCAGGGTCCACCACCGCCATGTCCAGGCGGTAGCCAGCGCAGCCCACCTGCTGGTGCACCTCTAGGCCCTCCTCCTCCAGGTATGATCTGATGGAGGATTCCAATGGGGAGCTGGCTTCAGTGGTATGGGAATCCAGGCTCTCCAGGTTACGGTGCTCAGCGTACTCCAGGAAGGTCTTAAGTGCCCGGAGTCCAAAGGCTGATCCTTCAGTTATGTTTTTAAGATCCCCCGAGTGGAAGTTGGCGAAAACCACGCATTTCTCCTTGGCCCGGGTGACCAGCACGTTCAACCGGCGTTCTCCACCATCCTTGTTGAGTGGTCCGAAGTTGTGGGTTAACTTTCCCTCCTCATCAAAGCCGTAGCCCACACTGACGAAGATCACATCCCTTTCATCTCCCTGGATGGTTTCCAGGTTCTTGACGAAGAATTTCTCCTCCCACTCCCCGAAGAAATGTTTATGGAATTTCTGGGCCCGGGGGTGGCGTTTGAGCTCCAACTCCAGGACCTCCAGTATGGCCTGCTGCTGGTTAACGTTGAAGGTACCGATACCCAGACTCTTCCCATCACCGTAGGTCTGGTAATGGTCGAAGGCCGCTTGCACCACGGCTTTGGCCTCCTCCAGGTTGATGGAGCTACGTCCCCGGTCGTAGGTGGCGATATCCCTGTCAAGGGGCACGTACATCAGGCCCAGTTCTGGGGAGCTGTGGGATGGTGAGGGATAAACCAGGAGGTGGTTGTTATAAAATTCCTGATTGGAAACTGCTATGAGGGACTCGTGCCGGCTCCGGTAATGCCAGCGCAGCATTTTAATGGGGAAACTCCGCTTGCAGAGGTGGAGTATGCTCTCCATATCCATGAGGGAGTCCAGTTCATAGTCCTCCTCACCCAGGGGGTGGATTATGATGTCGAAGAAGGTGGTTGGTGGTAGTTGCTTGGTGTCTCCCATCACAACCAGCTGCCGCCCCCTTAAGAGGGCTCCTAGTGCGTCTTCCGGTTTAACCTGGCTGGCCTCGTCGAAGATTACCACGTCGAAGTTCAGGTTAGGCACCCCATGGGGGTCCAGGAACTGGGCAATGCTGAGGGGACTCATCATGAAGCAGGGCTTGATGGTCTGTATCAAACCCCCTGCTGCCAGGAGCAATTTACGGATGGGCATGTGCCTCCTTTTACGGTTGAGCTCTGATAGGAGTATGCCCAACTCGGATGTGGGGGTGAGGTTAGTGTAAACATTGGGACGGGTTTCGCTGAGGTGGTGGGCGATGCGTTCCCGGTTAAGCATCAAAAGTTCCTGGTCCAGTTCCACGAACTGGCGTATCTTGTTCTGGTGCAGGTCTCCCACGAAGTTCTGCAGTGCCGGGTCTTCCAGGAAAGCCTGTCGGAGCATGCTGTCTGCATAGTCCCCCATCAGGCAGGGTAAGAGATCCTCTCCGTCCAGAAGATCCTCCTTTATAAGGGAGAGGAGGGGCTGGGCCAGGGGTGGTAATTCCCGGGTCTGGGATAAGAACTGGGACCAGGTTAAAAGCCGGGGAACTTCCTCACGGTAGAGACTTAGCTGGGACCTTATAGAAGTGAAGGGGGTGTAGTCAAAGCCCCCTGGGAACACCTGGTTGCAGTCCAGTTCCAGGTACTGGTTCACCTCCTTCCAGATCCTCAAAAGTTCCTGGTAGGAGGAGTGCACCCTCTGGATGATGTGGCTGATCCTCTCTGGATCCCGCTCCTGACTCAAGAGCTCCAGGGTGCGGGGGGATATTTTCTCCTCATCCAGTAACTGGTGGATGCGGATGATGAACTGTAGCCTTTGCTGCAGTTCCTCCAAGTCTGTGTCTTCCTGCTGCCACAGGGCACCGAATAATTGGGTGGCTTCAGGGTCCTTTTCCCTTAGCTTCTTCTTGGTCTTTTCAGAGGCCAGCACCTCATGCAAGTCCTTGATGACTTCCTCCGTATCCTCCGGTGCTTCTTCCCGGTACAGTTCATTGATCTTCTCCCGTAGCTGGAAGTAACCATCCACCCGGCTCTTAGAGGCTGCTGCATCTAGTTTTAACTTCTGGAAGTGGAGTTCATCCATGGAGATGGGTATGAATCCCTGCAGGTGCCCTGCCAGGTTGGTGACGGTGTCCAGGTCTTCCTGTAACTGGGAGATGCTGGTCTTGATCCGGGGGTGGGGTCCCTTCTCGAATTTCAACAGTGCCTCTTGGCTTAGTTCCCCTGCTAAAAGTAGTTTGCGAAAGCGTATAAGCCAATCAGCTAAGTCACAGATGAACTGGGAGTCGGTGCGCTCCCCCTGCCAGGCCTGGCCAAAGAGGGACTGGGCAGTGTCCCTGGATTGGCGGATGGATCGGCGCAGGTCCTGGAGCCTGATGAGGCCCTCCAGGTCCCGGCGGATCTCCTGGTCATCCTGGGGTGCATCTTCACTGTAGAGTTGCAGTACACTGTGCTTAACCTTCTTGTAGTCTCCGCTTAGAAACTTCAGGCGCTTGGCTGATACACTTTTGAAGCTCTCCAGCCGGTCCTTCAGGTCCAGGTCCAGCACCTCTTCCTTGAAGCGGTGGGTGAGTTTGTACTGGTTCCGGTACTCCCGCAGCTCCCGGATGATGCGTTTAGCCCCGGGAGTGGCACTGTTCCAAGCCGGATTCTCCAACAACTCCCTCTCCACTGGGGGGGCCCTGGCTATGATCCGGGCTTCCTGCAGGGCATCTTCTAACTCCTGTCTGTTCTGGGGGGGCCGGAGTCCTGTTAACTCCACCAGCTCTTGGAGGTGGAGGTGGAGCTTATCCAGGGCCCTGATCAGATCCTCCAGGGAGTTATGTATCTCCAAGCGATAGTCGTTGAAAACCGACCCCGGCACAAGGAGTAGGTTTTCATGGTAATCCTCCAGGGACTGCAGTTCCCTGCGGAGATCCATCTGCAGGGCCTCTTTTCGGAACCTGCGTGTGGTGGTCTGGAACCTCTCCAGGAGTTTAATGATCTCCCGGGCCTGGACTTCATCCCAGTCCGGGTTGTCCAGTATCTTCAGTGGTAAAGCCGGGAGATCCAGTACTTCCTGGATAACAGCCAAGTTTTCATCCAACTCCTCCCGGGTGGAGGGTGTGGCGACCCCGGTGTGTATGGACAACTCCTCCATGGCCAGTTCCATCTCCCCCAGGCTGGTGAGGGCGTCGGTTAAGAGTTTCTTGATCTCCTCCTGGTCAGAGGGGAAGATCACCCCAGGCCGGGCATATCTCCAGGGATACTCCTGCAGGGGCTTTACGAAGCGGAGCAACTGGGAAAGGTCTTTCAGGCTGGACACGGCCTTATTCCAGTCACCACGGGTGTAACTAGCCGGATCAGTGATGACCATCCTTGGCAATACCTTCTTCTTGTTCTGGAAGTGTTCTAAAGCCTCCTCCTTCATACCATACAACTGGAAAGCGGTGAAGCCCATTTCCGGCAGGGGCCTGTGGATGAGTTCCCGGTAGTGGTTCAGTTCCTGTCTGAGTATATCCAGTTCATGGAACTTATCCTCCATGGCCTGTAGGGGAGTGGGTGGCTGGTACAGGGTTCTCTGCAGCTCATTCAAGACTTCTTTCTTCTTTGATTTATGACTGTGCAGTTCCAGACAGAAATCACCCAACCCTATACTGTCCAGGCGACTTTTCACCACCTGTAAAGCGGCCATTTTCTCACTGACAAATAGCACCGTCTTACCAGAGGCCATGAGTTCAGCTATGAGGTTGACTATGGTCTGGGACTTACCAGTGCCAGGGGGACCCTCCACCACCAGGTTCTTCCCGTGCTTCACATCCTCGATTACTGCCATCTGGGATGAGTCCGCATCCAGTACAGTGTAGACATCCCTGGATTTGAGTTTGCAATCCACATCCTCCTCTAAAAAGCCGGGATCATTTTTTTGGCTTTCTGGGTTGAACATTGCCTTGATGATGGGGTTCTTGTCGAAGGATAGTTCTGGTGGCCAGTGGTCCGGGTCCAGGTCCTGGAACATGACGAACTTGGTGAAGCTGAAAAAGCCCAGGTGCACCTCCCGGTGTACTTGCCAGCCCGGTGCATTGGGGATGGAATCCTCCACCTCCTCCAGGTACTGGGTTATTCCTTCACTGCGGTGGGGCATCTCCAGGTCTGGTATGGTGATGTACTGTTCCTGTAGTTTGGCCTGGAGGGAGATGTTGGGGATGATATCCTCACCATTCCAGGAGAGCTTGTAGGCCCCCCCTACACCGCGGCGTTCCAGCTGGACTGGTATCAGGATCAGGGGTGCCCGGTGCTGGTCACCACTGGTCTCTGTCCATTCCAGAAATCCCAGGGCCAGGTAGAGTACGTTGTATCCCTGTTCCTCGAAGACGGTCCGGGCGTGTTGGTGTATCCTGAAGAGTCGTTTCTGCAATTCCCGGGCAGATAAGTCGGTTTGCATGAACAGGTCCCGTATACGTTTGTCCACCTGGCCCTCGGAGGGTGGGAGCTCCCATAGGAGGTCGGATTCCTCCTTGGTTAGGTGGAGGTCCTCCTCCAGGTCCATGACATCCAGGGATAGGGTTTTTCCCCGGGCATCGTAGACCTCCTTGAGGACGATCCGATCCTGGGATTCTTCCCCCTCATCATCCAGGGATAGCTCATCAACTAAGTCCAGGGCACTGTCCCCTGTGTCGGGTTTTATCTTTTCACTATCCAGGTGTCCCTCCTGGGAGTCCGTTTCCAGGTGTTCATCGGCTTGCTCACCAGGGGAAGGTAAGTCCTCTCCATCTGCAGGGTATAGTTCTTCCTCGTCCTCAGGGGATGATCCTCCAAGTGGATCTGATGGTTCATCCACCTCCTGACTTTCTGGTGCTGGTTCCATCACACTCCGATCCAGGGATTCGTATTCACGGGGACGGAACTGGAGATTTTTCTCATTTAAAACTAGTAGATCGTAGAGTTCTTCCGGGTTTTCATCTTCCATGGGTATAGCCCTGGTTCGGGGCCTGAAATTCAGAAGCTGATTACGCATGGTCAGATCTAGGAGGTTCTGTCTTAACTTGTCAAATTGTTTCTCTATTGCTTCCCTGGACTTGGCTATAGTACCCACCCCTTGCTTTTCAAGTGGAAAAGGGATAAAGTTAATTTTAATAATTAATTAACAGAACCATAAACTTATAGTTTTCTCTCACCTCCCATCATATTAACCCTAAACCGGGAACCTATCTAAATTTTTACCCAAAAACTTAACACCTCTCTTACTGGTACTCCAGGAGTTCAACCTCAAATTATGATCATTGTCCGGTGGTAAATTGGGCGCTTGAAATTTTTTTATCAGATCTCCTCATAGGGAACAGTTTTTAGTCTAAACTTACCAGGAAGTTATGAACAAACGTTAGTTTTTTATAGGGGGAGTTTCATAAAAAACATTGAAATGAACAAATGTTCGTTCAAAAATTCTGGAGTTTCAATATGAACCAGGAAGATGCAGCTTCAAATCTTCATGATGAGATTAAAATATCCACTAAAGAGAAAATATTCAATGCATCAGTTGATTTATTTTCTCTAAGGGGTTTCAGTGATGTGCCAGTAAGAGAAATAGCAAAACAGGCCGGAATAAGGGAAGGTTCCATATACAATCATTATAAAAATAAGGATGCCATTTTAGATGCCATTATAGACTACTTCAAGAAAGAACTAGGGCAGGCCAACCTACCTGATGAAGAAACCGTATCTTTAATGAAGGAGGGACCAGAAGTTTTCTTTACCAGGGGTGCCCAGATATTCCTGGCTCGCATCAACACTCCCCAATTTGGGAAAATATGGAGACTGGTTTTGATGGAAAGCTATCGCAATGACAAAGTAAGGGAATTTTTTAAAAAAGATGTGTTAGAAGAACCACTGGCGGGGTGGGAAGAGGTTTTTAAACTCATGATTGAAAAGAAGATGATTAAATCCGTAAATCCCCGAACCCTGGCCTATGAATACTGGTCCTTTGTTATTTTTCTAATTTTTGATTACTCGATTCTAAACTATGAAGAAGACTTTGAATCCTACCTAGAGAGGGGTATAGACAAAATGAACCATCACACCCAACTCCTGTTAGAGGCTGTAAAGATCAAGGATAAACAGAGCACGCTTAAATTTTAATGGATATGGGGGGTGAGAAATATGGGAACAGAGATTTATTATTTTTCGGGCTCCGGCAATTCACTGGTGGTAGCCAGAGATGTATCCACCAAATTGAATGCCACTCTGACCCCCATTATGTCGGTCATCAACCAGGAAAGTATAGAGAATGAAGCAAATATCATCGGGATGGTGTTCCCCATATATGACTTCAGGCCACCGGAATTCATGGCGAGATTCATCTCTAAAATTAAAAACATCCAGTCCAAGTACATCTTCGCTCTATGCACCTATGGAATAACACCAGGCCAGTCTCTAAAACATCTTGAAAAAACAATAAAATCATTTGGAGGCCACTTATCCCTTGGATATGCAGTAGAAATGCCTCAAAATGGATTAGGATCAGGAAAAATTACAAAAAGTCAACAGGAGAAGATGATCAGTAAATGGAAAACTAGAGTGGAGGAGGTATGTGATCATATACAAAAAAAGAAAACCGAGGAAATAGAGACCAGTATCCTGTTTTTCAACATTTTACAAACTCAGAAAATAAGATTAATTCCAGTTTTCTTCATTTTCTTATACCAGGTAATGTTTAAAGGCCTAGATTCACTAGCCTTCACCTCTGATGAAGAGTGCACGGGGTGCGGGACTTGTCAACAAATCTGCTCCCAGAACAACATCGAACTAGTCAACCATAAGCCATCCTGGTCTGATCGCTGCATAAACTGTTTCGCCTGCCTCAACTGGTGCCCTAATAAAGCTATCCACCCCGGAGATGCTGATCTGAGTATTAAGAATTATCATCATCCAGAGGTGAAGATTTCAGATATGCTGAAAGAAAAAAAAATTAATACCTAATTAACTATAATTAATAACACTATAAGGGGAGGGATCAGATGAAAAACAAAATTCTGGTGGCTTATGCTTCCAAGTATGGCTCAACCCAGGAAGTGGCCGAAGCAATTGTGGCAACGTTGCGTGAAGAGGGGTTTAAGGTAGATATTCATCCCATGAAAAAAGTGCGAAACCTTGAAGAGTACACAATGATTGTATTGGGGGCACCACTCTACTTGGGCGCTTGGCACAAGGACGCTCGTAGATTTCTGTCACGACACAGAGAAGCCCTCATGGAGCGACAAATATCAATTTTCGCCCTCGGTCCCTTTCATGCTCCTTATGATGAGAAGGAGTGGCAGGCTTCACAGGGGATGCTTGAGAAAGACCTCGCGGAATTTCCTGGGCTAGCACCAGTTGCGGTTGAAATATTTGGCGGCAAGTTCGAACCAGCCAAGTTAGGTTTCACCGACAAATTAATTGTCAGTATGCCGGCAAGCCCCCTGCACAAGATGCCAGCAAGCGATTTACGAGATTGGACAGCAATTCGAGCCTGGGCGAATAAATTGGCAGCTCAGCTCCAACCAGATAGGTAATAAGGAATTTTATATGGAGATTCATCATGAATAAAACTAGAATTGCAGCCTCAATTCTTGGTGTATTTGCCGGAGTGGGAGGCGGAGTGTTTCATGGTATTGGAGAAATCCTTCAGGGAAATGTAGCCCCCAAAGGAATATACATTCAAGCTTATCCTGCCATGCAGGCCACAGCAGGTGAACCAGCCATAACTCTGGTTCCCAACTTCCTATACACTGGAATACTATCTATCATCATGGGCATCATAGTCATAATATGGGCGGTGGCGTTCGTGGGGAGGAAAAATGGGGGTTTGGTCCTGATCCTGCTTTCGGTAATTATGTTACTCTTGGGTGGAGGTATCGTCCCGGCCATAATTGGAGTGGTAGGTGGAATTATCGGCACGCGAATTAACAGCTAAAGATCTAATGTAACTTCAATCCCCTACTGATCACTAGGTTTCAAATAAGGGATGGAAGATATAACTTACTGGAAATTTAATCATGAATACGGAAATCTATTATTTTTCAGGAACCGGGAATTCACTCCATGCTGCCAGAGAATTAAGAAAACGAATTCCAGAAACAGAACAAATACCCATTGTAAGTCTTTTAGACAGAAATATCATAAAAACAAATGCAGATACCGTTGGTTTTATATTTCCCATCCAACTGGCCATGGCTCCTGCCCCAGTAATAGAATTTGTTAAGAAAATGGACTTGAAATCAGCAGAATATATTTTTGCAGTGGCAACGAGGGCTGGAAGCCAGCACAGGGCATTTATTGACCTGGAAAATATTTTAAAAAAGAAAGGTAAAACTTTGGATTCCTTTTTTTCACTGAACATGCCCAGTAATGATCCTAAATTTGAGGGCTGGAAACCAGCAACACAAGAAGAAATAAGAAAACTGGAATCTGATATCCAAAATAAACTTGATTCGATCCAGGAAATAATTTTAAAGAAAGAAAAAATCCATGAAGAGGATACGGAATTCATCACTCCCATGCCTGCTTTTCCAATTCTTTCCATTTTCCTTCCATTTCTTAGTAGATTTTATAACGTTGAATTCTACGCTGATTCAAAATGCATAAGATGCGGGACATGTGAAAAGGTCTGTTTATCCGGAAAAGTGAAAATGATCGATGAAAAACCGGTTTGGCAGAAGGATGTCCAGTGTTTTTTCTGCCACGCCTGTCTAAATTACTGCCCCCAACATGCTGTTCAAATCAAGTCCACAAGACTTTTAAAATCATTTACTGAAGAAAATGAAAGGTATTCTCATCCCTATGCAACAATAGATGATATTGCCGGAGAAAAGGAGTTATGAGAAGACTTAGATGACTAAATCCAATATCGAAGCTGCTGATTCTGGCTGGAAATGGATTTATATAATTATATAATTATTTTTTATTATTTACAATACGCTGAATTTAGAAATATTTTAATAAAAGGAGGTTAATAAAATGGATGTCTTTGAAGCGATAAGTCAACGAAGAAGCATAAGAAATTATAAAACCACAGCAGTTGAGGATGAGAAACTCGAAAAAATATTAGAAGCTGCCAGAATCGCACCATCCGCCGCAAACAGGCAAGAATGGAAATTTATAGTTGTTAAAGACCAGGAAACCCGGGATAAATTGGTGGAAGCTGCTAATGGACAGAAATTCGTGGGCCAGGCACCAGCCACCATTGTGGGATGCTCCACAGAATCAGAAAGACTGATGCCCTGCGGTCAACTTGCTTACACTGTGGATCTATCCATCGCTGTTTCTTTCATGATATTAGAAGCCACCGAACTGGGACTGGGAACCTGCTGGTTGGGCGCATATGATGAAGAAGCAGTAAAAAAAGTCTTGGATATACCGGATGAAATAAGGGTGCCAGCAATGTTTACACTGGGCTATGCCGATGAAAATCCTGACCCCAGACCGAGAAAGGAGTTAAATGAAATATTGTGTTTTGAAAAGTTTAAATAGGTGTTTAATTCATTTCGTCCCCTGCGGGCAAATGTAAACCCATCATGTTCCATTCCATAAAATAAACAACGAACTGTTAGTGGCTATTATAGGACGAACCACAACCAAACGAATAGACGACAGAAAATGATTATAAAAATTCACGTTTTACATTGCGGACAGGTAAGAGTTGATAGTCTCTTCCATTTCACGAAGACACTATTATTCCATCTTCCAACACTGGCGACACCTATGAAGTTGCCCAGAAGCTTCAAGAAAGAGTCTTATTGAACCGGTTTAGCACAGAGAAGATTTAAGTATGAATAAATTTATTATCGAGTTAATTTGAAAGATATTAATAGAGCTTATAATTCTTTGATCATGAATTTACAGGAGTTCCTATGAACAAAGTATTTTTGTGGTGGTTAATAGCCGGGAGTAAAGGCGGAGAAAACCGTGCCCGTATAATACTTGAACTCAACAATAGGCCATATAATGCTAACAAACTTGCACAGAAACTTTCACTTGACTACAAAACTATAAGACACCATATAGATGTTTTAAAGGAAAATAATTTAGTAAAATCAACTGGAGAAACATATGGTGCATTATATTTTCTTTCTGATGAGATGGAAAGTGTTTATGATACCTTCTTAGAAATCTGGGAAGAATTTAAGGAAAATGAGGATAAATAATTAGTAAGCGAAGGTAAAAAAAATGTTGCTGGAAAATTTCACGGGAATGCCAATTATGTTACCTACTTTGTTGTTGCTGGTTAAGTATTCGGCTTTAATAACGAGTGTGGCAAATATCTGTCTTTTAGTAGGTATGCTCTATGTGTACCTGGGAAGGTACCGTAAAGTAAAGTCCAAATTCACCACCACCTTGGTTCTATTCACATCACTTTTTTTAATCCAAAACATTTTATTTTCAGTATATTTCATATTTAACGTTCCAGAATCGCTGCTAAACTCTGTTATTCTATTAATATTTTTAGGACTTGAATTCACAGCATTAGCGTTACTTCTGATGATAACCAGGGAATAAACCATAATATTCTTTTCATACCCAGTTTGTTATTAAGAATTTTTTATTAAAGAGTTCCCTAAAACGTTTTTTTTATTTTTATGAACAAGCCTTCTCCAAACTTTTGGATTGAATTTGGAGGGAAATCCCACAGTAATGTGAGGAAAATTTGGAATAACTACTTTTAAGAGTTTAAACAAGAATTAAGTAGTCAATGATTCATGAAAATGAAAATAGTTGATTAAAATTGTGAATTATAAAAAAAGTATCATCTGGATTTGTAATTCAGATGGGAGGTAAATTAGGATGATGAATATTAAAGAAATTAAAGGGATTAAGCTGGCACCCTTTACTAGGATGACAGCTTCGATATATGCAGTTTTGGGATTTGTTGCTGCAGTAGTGATGTTAATTGGACTCACCATTGTACAAGTTGCAGGGGTAATCCCAGAGCTAGGACACTTTAACCTGGTAACTGGAGTAGGAATACCCCTGATTGTGCTCCTTCCCATAGGGGCGTTTTTCAGCACTATAGTAATGAGTTTCTTCTCGGTGATGCTCTACAACGTATTAGTCCCCAGATTGGGTGGTGTGAAGTTAGAACTGGTGGGTAATGAAGTAGAAAATATTCCAGTGGTTCCATTTTCCCTGATCCTGTCAGCTATCGGGGCAGTATGGGCTTTTATCCTGGGATTAGTGCTGGCAGCGGTGATTTCACCCCTTTTCTCATTGATTGGTGCCATGGGCACCATGCCCGAAGCAGCCAGCATAACAGCCAATTTAACTGCATCCGGAGTGGCCATACCCACTGGGCCGGGAATTGGAGTAGCAGAGGCAATAGTCTCGCTGGTTTTAATAATCGGGCTGCCTATAATGGCATTCGTGTTTGGATTCATCTGGAACGCCTTATTTGCACTATTCTACAACTACCTGGTCAGTAGGGTAGCAAAAATACAGTTAGAATTCGGTCAAATAACTGGAAGCCTACATGAACTTAAACATATACCCGTACTACCCACCGCCCTATCAGTGGCCCTTGTCTTCACCTTGTTAGGGCTTATATCTGGTATCCTGTCCAAGAACTATGGAGAATTCATATCCAACTTCGTAGTGTACTTCATAGAAACCGCATTAATTGCGCTTCTGTACAACTACCTGGCCCCTAGAATTGGCTCCATCAAATTAAATCTGGAATAACAATATTCTGGATTTATTTTTTTTATTTTAAACTTCAAAAGGGATAGGAGTTGAAAAATGTGGATCCATATAGAAAGACCGGAGTAACGGTGGGAGTATTATTTATAAGTGCCACGGTAGCGTCCATTTTAGGCTCGGTCTTTATAGGTTCGATTCTAGAAGCTCCCAATTATCTTACAGGCATTTCTGCACATGGAAGTGGATTGATAGTAGGGGTATTGTTTTTTTTAATTGCTGCTATTTCAGCGGTTGCCACTTCCTTTATGTTATTCCCCATTCTTAGGAAGTATATTGAAAGCTTAGCCCTGGGATATGTTGTTTTGAGAACATTCGAGAACGTTCTCTATGTTCTCAGTGCTATGAGTCTTCTGGTAATGTTAACCGTAAGCCAGAAATACGCCGCAGGAGCAGTTGATGCTTCATTTTACCCTGCATTAGGCACCTTACTCTTGGCACTACAAAGTTGGGCTATTTTATTGGGATGTTTAATCTTATTTGGGTTAGGAAGCATGGCCCTTAATTATGTGTTATACCAATCCAAACTAGTTCCACGGTGGTTATCAGCTTGGGGATTAATTGGAGCCGCATTAGCAGTGTTATATGGATTGCTTGGTATTTTTGGCGTTGGAATAGGCTTTGATTTTGGGAATGATATTCTTTTCATGCTAGCCTCCCCCTATGCATTATTGGGAGTGCCGATACATGTGCAGGAAATGGTATTTGCAGTGTGGCTTATAGTTAAAGGATTCAATCCATCTGTGATTCAGTTAAGCTTAGAAAAACATAATGCAAAGAGGAGTTGAGAATTAAATTACCATTTGGTAAAATAAATCCTGGCTGACATGATGCTGGACATTCATATTAGCTCAGTATTTTATTAATTGGGGATCTAATTGTTGGATATGGTTAATTAGATTAGAGGGATAATAATGGAGAACAATAGGTTCAAGGGTCGTGGTAAATCTCTATTAGTTTTGTACTCATACCACCACCATAATACAGAAAAAATAGCTAAAGTAATGGCAGAAGTTCTTAATGCAGAAATAAAAATGCCGGATCAAATTAATCCTGATGAACTTCAAGAGTATGACCTTGTAGGGTTTGGTTCAGGGATTTACAGTGCAAAACACGACGAATCTCTACTTGAACTAGCTGATGTAATACCGGAAGTGAATAATAAGAATGCATTCATTTTTTCAACTGCAGGAATAACCGGGAAATCTAAATCAGCAAAAGATCATTCTAAACTCAGGGAAAAGCTTGTATCCAAAGGTTATACGGTTATAGATGAATTCCAATGTAAAGGCTTTAACACCAACAGTTTCCTTAGACTGTTTGGAGGAATGAATAAAGGCCGACCAAACACCGAAGACCTTAAAAATGCAGAAGAGTTTGCTAAGAGCCTGATTTGAAAAAACATCCTATTATTCTATACCAAGCCATGAAGGTGCAAGATTTTATGTTACCAGAACTTTTAAACCAGGAAGAGATAGAGGAAAGGTCTGCTCAACTCGAGAACTGGAAGATCATAGAAAACCATCACCTGGTGGGATCGTACCAATTCGTTAACTTCGCCAGTGCCCTTGAATTCACCCGCCGGGTGGGGGAGGTGGCCGAGGACCTGCAGCACCACCCTGAAATTGATTTGGAATGGGGGCAGGTGGAGATCACCATCTTCACCCATGACAGGGATGGTCTCACTGATCTGGACTTCCAATTCGCCATCCGGGTGGAGGAAGCCTTCAACCCCCGTGAAGGAGATGAGGTGGCTAAGTTCATGAGTCTCCTGGAGGGGGGAGATCTCCTGGAGAAGAGGGAGGCCGCACGGAAGTTAGGTGCTTTGAAGGATGCCCGTGCCCTTCCCCTACTGATCAGGGCTCTTTCCAGTGATGATGCAGCTCTCCGCCGGAGGGCAGCCCGCAGCCTGGGACGTTTGAATGACAAAAGGGCGGTGGATCCACTAATCTACCTATTAGAGAATGGGGATGACATCTTACGCCAGTACGCCCAGGACTCCCTGGTGGAACTGGACAGACTCGCAGTTCCCGGACTCCTGAAGGCCCTTGAAAGCCAGGATAGAAGGAAGAGAAAACTGGTAGTAGAGGCCCTCCTTGAAATCAGTGATGAAGAAAACCCCCAGTTAAACAGGTGAACCCCAATCAAATGGCATAGTTAGGTATTACACAAGAAATAATTTACAACTACAATGGTTGTTAGACCTTTTTTTGGTTATAAACTTACTCCCCAATCATTAGGAGCTCCCCTGTCCTCAGGACCCTTACCTTCATGCCTCCACCCCGGAGTTCCACTTGTAAGTCCTGGGGATCTGCTTGCAGGTGGTGGATGGGAACCACCAGGGAGGGCTGGATCCTTAAGGCAGCCTGGGCTGCTTCTTCTACGTTCATGGTGTAGGTGCCGCCAATGGGGAGGAATGCCACGTCAACTGGTCCCAGTCCATCCATCTCTGGGATGAGGTCTGTGTCCCCGGCGTGGTAGATAACGTGGCCTTCTATTTCAAGGAGGTACCCCACTCCTTCTCCTAGTTTGTGGAACTTGCGGGTTGAGCTGCCTTCTGGTGTGTTGTATGCTGGCACCACCTTGATCTTCACTTCATCCAGTTCCAGTTCATCACCAGGCGCCACCACCCTTACCCTGTTGCCCAGGGCTTTCTCCACCCTCCCGGGTGCCATGATCAGGGTATCAGGGCCACTTATCCTGTCCACGGTTACCTTCTTCACATGGTCCTTATGATGATGGGTTACCAAGATAATGTCAGCCTTTTCCAGGTCATCAGGTAGTCCATCCACCTCATCAGGCCAGTTGGAGTATTCCCTGGCGGTAGGATGGTCCTTAAAATATTTCTTCAAGTAGGAGGGGTCCAGGTAGATAGTTTTTTCCCTGGTTTTAATCTGCACCCAGGCAGGTGGATACCATCTTAAGGCAAGAGACATCTGTTATCACCAATCCTTAACGCTATTTTTAATGGAAATCTTCTAATTGATACCTATGATAGTTCCTAGCATAAATTTTTATTAGTCACCATAAACTAAGTGATAGTATAGGGGAGAAAAAGAAATGGATAGCTACAAGCGAAAAATGGAGCTTACTACCATTGGCACCGTGAAATCACCCTACAAAAGTCGGGGTGAAGCACCACATCAGGGCCGGAACCAGGCGGAGTTATCAGAGATCATAATCCAGCCTGAATTTGAGGAAGCCCTGGAGGGGGTGGAAGGGTATCATCAGCTCATCATCATATACTGGTTTGACCGGGCCGAGGACCCCCTAATGAAGGTGGTTCCCCATGGCCGTACCAAGAAAAGAGGCATATTTTCCACTCGGGCCCCGCCACGTCCCAATCCCATTGGCCTAACCATGGTGGATCTGATTAAACGTGAAGGCCCGGTGTTGACTGTGCGGGGGCTGGATGCCCTGGACGGATCCCCGGTGCTTGATATCAAGCCCTACCTGCCCGACCTGGACAGTGTTTGATTCTGATAGATTCTTATTTTATACTTAGACTGCGCAGACGGTTCAAAGCAGCTGCTAATTCAAAGGGGCGAAACCCTGCTAAATCCGGGGGATTTTCACGTCCCGGTGGGCTGAGAACATCCAGGCCCTTCCTTTCCAGATCAGCTTCCAGCCTTGAGAGTATCTCCCGGAGGGTGCTGTGGCCATCCATGTACTTTTGGGCATGGTACAAGGCGTAGGCCAGGGCCCGGGTCTGGCTGGGGTCCACCAACTGTTTCACCTGGGAAAGGTCGATGGTGTCACTGCCCAGGAGTATGGTGTCCTTACCCCGATTGGATATCTTCATCCTCCGGCCTCGGTAGGGATTTATACTCTCCTTCAGTGGCGTGCGGTGCCGGTAGGAGAAAGGGTACGGTACCTCTCGGCTGCGGCCAGTGGGTATTTGCTGGGCCACCTTCCGGGCTTCCAGGGTTCGGTTGTGGGGTTGGTAGCAATCCATCATGATGATGGTGTGGGCCACCTCAAAGTAATCTCCGGATCCACCCATAACCATGACTGTGGAAACTCCCTCCTGGTCATATAACTCCTGAACACGGTCCAAGTAGGGGGTTATGGGTTCTTGGTTGGATTTAACCAGGGCCTGCATTCTTTCATCTCTGATCATAAAATTGGTAGCTGAGGTGTCCTCGTCAAAGAGCAGAAGCTGAGAACCTGCTTCCAGGGCTTCCACAATGTTAGCGGCCTGGCTGGTGGAGCCCGAAGCATTCTGGGTGGAGAATTCCTTGGTGCTCTTCATGAAGGGCGGTTCATGGATGAAAGAGTTAATATCGGTTTTCTGGATGCTGCGACCATCTTCGGCACGGATTTTAACTGCAGATTCCCTGGTGACCACCAGTTCCCGGCCGTCCCCTGGGAGGTGGTTGTAGACCCCTGCTTCCACAGCCTGGAGGAGGGTGGATTTACCATGGTAACCCCCTCCCACGATGAGGGTCACTCCCTCTGGGATGCCCATACCAGTTATTAAGCCCTGGTTAGGAGAATTAAGGGATATCCTTAATGATTCCGGGGATTTGAAGGGTACTGCTCCACTTAGGGGTTGGGAGCAAATTCCGCTACGACGGGGTAGTGTGGAGCCATTGGCTATAAAGGCCACTAATCCCTCTATATACAATTCCTCCCGGATGGCCTGGGCATCTTCAGCCAGGTGGAGGTGGGATTCCACCTCCGGGTTCCCGGTGAAAAAACAGGAATCATCTACAATATGGGGTAAAATCTCCACTAGAATCTTTTTTGTATCTTCCCCCATTATTTTCCTGCCCTTCGCTGATAAGCCCAGTGTAAAGCGTATTTCCAGGTTTTCAGGATTTATGTTCACGCAGCTTCGCTCCAGGATTTCCTGGCCTCCGGCATCAATCCTCATTACACCACTCCGGCCACTGCCCCTTGGACGGGTCAGATGGGCGTGGATGCTCCTCTGGAAGGACCGTGCTATATAATCCTCCAGTGCCACCCTCCGGATGGAGGTGCTGAAAAAGTGAGGTGGATAGTGGTGGTCCTCCACCTCCACCCGTAAATGGGAGGGACTGGCGTAGGGGTCCCGTTGCACATGGTCTACGTGGAGGGTGAACTGGTTAAACTGGTAGCTACCACGCAGGTCCTGGTAGGCCTTGTAGCCCCGGCCATGGATTCTTCCCAGGATCCTAGCTAAGTAGTGGTCATCCTTCATAACCCGCACCCCTAGATTTGAAAGAATAAGAAGAAGAATAAAATGTAGTTGTATTCAGATGATGGCCAGTTCCCCGGCGGAGGTTATCTCCAGTTGCTGAGAGTCTATGAATCCCATCTCCCGCAGCTCCCGGATATGGTTGTAGGTCATGCCCCGGCTGATACCGATTTTTTGGGCCAGATTCTTCACCGAGGTGTCTCCTTTTTTTAGTTCCTCCAGTACCATGAGTTTGGTCTTGGAGATGCCGAAGTTGAGGATGGGCAGATCCACAACTTCACCGTCTTCCTCGGTGACGTACACGATCCTCTCCACCATTTTGTGACGGGCGTAGCAGCCGAACAGGGCCCCTAGTGCCTGGGGTTTGCGGCCGCCGCTGATATTCACCACCACCATCCTTCCCTGGGCATTTTCTGCCTCAATGACCTCAGCGGTGTCCTGGGCTATCTTCACCACCTCGTAGATACTGGTTAGCTGGGTCGTGATTTCCATGACCCGACCAACTGTTTCAATGAGCATGCGCTCTGCTTCCAACTTCTTCTCTGGTGCATCCTCCTCAAGCAACAAAATGAGTTTCTTAGGAGAAAAACGCGTTATACATGCCATCACAGGTTCCAAAGAGTAAATAGTTGATATTAAAGTGTTTTCTATATTAACACATCCCATCATCCCTTCAAGAAGGGTTCTAATCTTGGTTTCCCCTATCAATATCCAGATGGAATAATAGCTGGACGTTTAACAAGGGACCATTTTTGGATACATTCTTATATAATATTGAATATTAGTCACCCTCCTATATAAATTTGTTTAAGAATCAACCTATTTTTCGTTAAATACTTAGAAAATATTGACATATACTGGTTTAATCCCTAGATAGTACTCTGCCCCTGTAAGGTGGGGGATGGCTTATCCTAAAAAACTATGATCATCCTGGTGTAGAGCTGATCCAAGCAGTTACAACATGTTTTCCAGGAGGATTTTGCAGCCAATGGCGATGAGTATGATGCCACCCACCAGTTCCATCTTTCCCTCGAAGAGGTGGCCCACTTGTTTTCCGATGTACACCCCCACCAGGGAGAGGAGGAAGGTCACCAGACCGATGATGATTATGGGCTGTAAGAGGGAGATGTTTAAAAAGGCAAAGGTAACTCCCACGGCAAAGGCATCGATACTGGTTGCTACCGACAGAAATAGTAGTTCCCGGAGGGATAGTAGCTTACAAGCCTCCTCCTCTTCTGGGTGGTGGAAACCCTCGTAGATCATCTTAACTCCTATTAAAACAAGGAGGGTGAAGGCCACCCATGGCGCCCATTGGTTCATGAAACTGGCCAGTTCCCGGCCGGAAGCCCACCCCAGTACGGGCATTAGCGCTTGGAATCCTCCGAATAGGAGTGCAATGGTAAGGGCGTGTTTTATATCGCAGCGCACACTCAAGCCCCGGGTGATGGAGACGCTGAAGGCGTCCATGGCCAGGCCCACTGCCAGTAACAGAATAGCCAGAAGATCCATAATAAAACATCCTTAAACTCGTTAAGACCATTTTCTATAATTCTATATCTAAGGAGGGTACTAATATAAACCATCAACATCATTTGAAGTGGAGCTAAAATAAAAAAAATGAGGTAGTAACATCCCCAAGCAAGCTAATGAAGATCTGAAAGACCACCTGTACTGGTTTCGAAGAGGAAATCAGCTAATGAAGGCTGGTTTTTATTCTGATGCCGTTCTGGCCTATGACCGGGCCCTGGAGCTTGATCCGGATAATTCCTTTGTGTGGGACAACCGGGGTGTGGCCCTGTCCCATCTGGGTTTAGTGGAAGAGTCCCAGGAATCCTTCCAACTAGCCCTGGACTACGATCCATCCAATGCACAGGCCTGGTCCAACCTGGGCGTTGCCCTGGCATCCCAGTACCGCCTGGAGGAGGCCCTTAACTCCCTGGATCAGGCGGTGAAGCTGGATGAATCCAATGATGAAGCCTGGAACAACAGGGGTACCGCCCTCTTGGCTCTGAAAAAATACCGGGAAGCAGTGGAATCCTTTGATAAGGCCCTAGAAATTAATTCTAAGAATCCTCAAGCCTGGGCTGGTAAGGGATCCTCCCTGGGTTTCCTGAAACAGTACCAGGAAGCCATTGAGTGCATGGAGCGATTCATAGATCTGGCCTCTGCTCTGGACAGCCCCCAAGTAGAGGAAGCTTGGGCCATGATCCTGGAGTGGAAGATAAGAATCAAGGGATAGAAGTGAAATTATAATATTTAATAATTATTGGCTGTTGATTAATAAGAGAGCTTCCAGAGATGAGGGGGTGTGTAGGAGTGAAAAAATGGCCTATCGTTTTTATCTCTGGAAGCTATGGTTTCTGGTTTCAACGAGAAATAGTAGTTTCAAGTGTTGAAACCAAACTAGGTATGTTGTGATATAAGTACACACTGCCATATATACTTTGCGGTTTGGATGCTTCTGATCTGGACCCCCAACCAAAGAGTCCCCTCAGCCAGGGCTATCACCAATCAGTGCCTTCAGTTTCTCCAAGTTCTCTTTCCTAAAGGCTAAAACCTTTCTCTGCCCCTCGTAGTCAAATTTGAAGCGGGATATTTCTTCTCCAAACTCCAGGTTTTCCATCCTATCCCGGTGGTACTGGTTCACCTTACCAGTACGGTTGGTTCCCCAGAAATTTTTCCGATACTCCACCAGGCACTCGATGGTCACCTCCAGGTCAAAGGAATCATCCTCCAAGAAGGCCAAGGTCTTCTCCAGGTCACGGTCACACACCAGGCAGTTCAGGGCTTGGGGGGAATTGCCCACCCCACACTCTGGACATATCAGTGAAAAATTAACTTCAGGTTCCATGCTACCATGCAATAATGTGGATCAGGGCACTTATATACATAATTTGTGGGGAGAAGTGAAGGTTGATAAGATCCAAGGTGGTGGGTCCCATCTTCACCTGGCGCAGCTGGGAATAGTACCTGCAGATCTTAAAGCTAACTATAGAGGAACTGAAGGCACTGAGTTTCCTGGACTGTGTCCCAGGGGATCAGATGCTGGTTAATAATAAAAGGAATGAATTCTCTATTCTCTACCGGTCTTCTGGTAGGTTATGTCCTTGGCAAGGCCTACCCTACGGTAGATCTGCTTGTTTTCATTTATAACAGGGAAGGAACGGATCCTGATCCAACGGGTGGTTCCATCTGGAAGTTCTAAGCGGCATTCCAATGATTTTATCCGGGTCAAGTCATTGATCTCCAGTGAACCGTAGATGTGGTGGATGAACTTCTTCTGATCATCTGGGTGGACCGTGTCTATCCAGGACCGGGGATTCTGGTAGAGTTTACTTATGGAGGAGCCCCAGATCTTCTGGTAAGAGGGACTCATGTAGAGTAACTGTCCATTTAATGGATCCACCATCCAGAAAACTTCCTCAATATTCCGGGCCATTAACTGGAAGATGTCCTCCTTCATCTTCATCTTAAATTCATTGAGCTTGCGGCGTGTGATGTCCCTTAAGATGACTGTGGTGTAACATTTTCCCTCCATCTGCCA
This sequence comes from Methanobacteriota archaeon, assembly GCA_029556335.1. Lineage (GTDB taxonomy): Archaea > Methanobacteriota > Methanobacteria > Methanobacteriales > Methanobacteriaceae > Methanobacterium. The sequence goes on along the minus strand of JAKQFA010000016.1, from coordinate 31,040 downwards.
GGTGTTAAGGGACATCTCCAGGGGGAATTCACTGCCATCCTTACGCAAACCATAAGACTCGAAAACTTTACCGGAACCATTATCCGGCTTGGATTGGGGTAGTTCCATTTGCCCGGCGAAGTCGGCCTGGTACCTCTCCGGGATCAGGATATCCACTGGCTGTCCCCGGATATCCTCTTCACTGTAGTCGAAGATCCGTTCCAGGCTGCGGTTGGAAAAAATAACCACCCCCTCATCATCGGTGATGATGATGGCATCCATGGCTGTCTGGGCCAGGGTACGGAATTTTTTTTCACTACCCTTCAAGGCCCGTTCCACCTCCATCTGCTTGGTGATATCCTCCAGGGTCATGAGGTACTCGCCGTTTTCTAAATGGACTGGTACGAAGTAGATGATCTTGGTCTTTCCATCCTTACTGGTAATGGGGAAAATGCGGGATGCCTTATCTCCTGGTTTAGATCCTTCGAAGTCTTCAATCCAGGTAGAAATTGCCGTATGCCGGGTTTCAGGATCAGGGTACGCCTTCTTAAACCACTCTTTTCCATGGGGCACATCTTCCAAGCTGTAACCTGATATTTCCTCAAATTTGGGATTCACATATAGATAGTTGCCCTCAGCATCAATCAACACCAGCCCAAATGGGGCGTTTTCAGTTATGGTTCGTAATTTTGATTTTTCAGCTATTAAATTATCCTCAATTTTCTTCTGGGAACTGATATCCCTACCTTCAGGGACCAGGTACTGTAACTTACCCTCCTGGTCGTAGATGGGGTGCATGCTGTACTCGATCCAAAGGGGGCCGTTTTTAGTGTAGATCTGCAGTTCTTCCTTGATGGTTTCACCCCTAGCACAGAGCTCAATATCCTGCTGTATACTCTGCCGGAGTTGGGGGGTGAGGGTCCACCATTTAAGGTCCGGAAACATGGCCCCCTGCACCTCCTCCAGTGTGGAGTTAATGAGGGCCAGTGGGGTGTTGTTAACAAACACCACCTCCCCATTGGGTTTAAGTACCGCTACGAAGGTTAACATATCATCCAGGACCCCGGTCAAGAAGTTTCTACTTTCCAATAGGTAATTCTCGGTTTTTTTGTTCTCAGTGATATCCCGGGCAATGAGCTGCACAGCCGGCGATTTCCCCGAGAAATTAGGGATAGGCTGGAGGTTGGTGCTGAACCAACGTTTTTCATCCATGATTACGGTTTCCTCTTCCAGGGTTATTCCCTGGTTAGTGTCAATTACCAGACGAATATTATCCATCTGACGCTGGGCATAATCAGGAGGGAATATGTCCCCCATCTTCCTACCCACCAGTTCCTGGGGGTTCAGGCCAAAGAAACGGTTGGCACTCTTGTTGGCCATGAGGAATTGGCCCTGGTAGTTCACCACGGCTAGGGGGTCGTCAGCATTCTCCACCAGTAACCTGTAACGCTCTTCACTCTCCCGGAGGGCCTTCTCCATACGGTGCTTGTAAAGGGCCATCTTTACGGTGTAGATAAGTTCCTGGGGATCCACCGGCTTTATCAGGTAGCCATAGGTGTTCATGAGATCAGGTTTACTCAGATAGAGATCAGTGCTACCCGAGCTTAAAAAAATAAGAGGTACACTATTTTTGGCCTTTAATTCTTCAACAATACCAGCAAAGGGTTTTTCATCTTTAAAAACAACGTCCAGGATAAGAAGATCAGGATTAAGATCAGTATCAGTGTTAAAAGAATTTTCACAAAAATTATTAAGGTCTAGGACCTTGAATCCTTTAGAATCCAATATATGGCACAGTTTTTGGGCTTCAAGGACATTTTCCACTGCCACCATTATCGTGGTTTGTTTCATAACCCAGTACCCTACTTTGCTTGGTCTGCATGTAAGTTATGAGTTACTATCCATAGGCAATTGGAAAAACATAAATATATCAATATTCAGGTCACAGTCACCGTTATATATAACGATCCACGGCCTGTTATTCGAGACGTTACCATGTATAGATGCTGATTTACAATATATGAATGGTCTGGTGGCCAGTGCCACTTGAGCACTCCCTATCCACCATTATTTCTTGGTCAAGCTATTATGGTGGGAAGGACAGCCACTGCCAATGGTGGAGTAATTTTTTTTCAAACGAAAATTCTGATAACGGCAAATCCAGACGTTGTTCAGGGCTTCCTGGTTGACACCACTAACTGTCCGGTGATACCTCCTACTGGTGCCTTGATAACTTATGTTCACTGATATTAGTTTAAAAGTTGTCAATTTCCCCAGTCCAAAAAATGAGAATAATCAAGGATGGAATAATAAATCAGAGATATTTTAGGCCTTTTTTTCCATCTGTTATCGAAAATTTTATATCTTGTATGGTAGAAAGTGTAAGGTGACTCAAAAATGAGGTGAAAAAAATGAATGGAAAGGACCATAAAAAAGATATAGGATATATAGTGAAGGAGATGCTTGACGACACGGCCCGTACAGTGGACAAAGTCCGGTTGGACATCGAAAAGTCCGTGGTAAATTATACCTTCCTACCAGGTAAGGATATACTGGAAACAGATGACAGTATCATCGTGCACCTGGCCCTTCCTGGTATCAACAAAGAGAACATAACTTTAAATCTCACCGAGAGCAAACTGAAGATTAAAGCCAAATTAGACTCTGAACACAAAATGGGAGGCATCTTCGTTACCCATAAAGACCGTAAACATGGCTACATCCGCAGGACGGTGCGCCTGCCCAGAAAGGTAATGCCCGAAAAAGCTGAGGCCAAATTTGAAAATGGAGTGCTCAGGGTAGAGATACCTAAACAGGAAAAAGATGAAGGAATCAGCATCGAAATCCAGTAGTACTGGATATTACATCTTTTTTTCTTTTAAGGAACAATTACTGTAGAGTAGTGGAAGTGATTCGCTTGGATAAGCAAACCCAAGATCTCATTGAAAAATTAACAAAACAGTTCGAAGACAAAGACCCCCAAGTACGATTTGAGGCCGCCAAGAAGCTGGGCGAGGTAGGGGAAGAGGCCATAGACCCCCTGTTGGAGCTTTTGAAATCTGAAGATGATAAGCTGCGTAAATATGCCACCGTAGCCCTGAAGACCATGGGCTCTGAGAAGGTGGTGGATAACCTGATCCTGGCACTGAAAGATGAAGATTTTGGGGTGCGCAAGTACTCGGCCAAGGCCCTGGGTGAGCTTAAAAGCAGTGAAGCTGTGGACCCCCTCCTGGAGACATTGGAAGATGAGGATTGGGGAGTTCGCTTGGCGGTGATGAAGGCCCTAGGCGATATTGGTGATGAAAAGGCAATTGACCCCATTAAAAAGGCCAGGAGAAAGGCCACTGGGGACAAAGACTTTAAGAAGGTAGCTAACAAGGCCCTGAAGAAGATACAGAAAAAATAGTCCCGAGATGGCTGGTGCATGGGTGCCCACGCCCATCATTGATTCCCTGAAGACCATTTTGAAGTTAATCCCCCTCAGGTGCCGTGAATTGTTAATAGGGGGAGTGGCTGGATTTAAGGTGGATCCGGTTTTATTTCTTATTATAAAAAAAAAATTGTGAAGTGTCTACTTTTTCAAGCCAAGACTGTAGAGATCCGTGCGCCTGTTTTTTAATAGGGGCAGATCCTGACGTGCCTTTCTAAGATGGGAAGTTTTTATCGGGGCATAGATTATCTCCTCCCCAGTTCCGGCCTCGGCCACCACAGATCCCCAGGGATCAGCCACCAGTGAATGTCCATAGGCAACGTATGAGGCTTTCTCATCACGTGCAGGGGAGCACATGGCCAGGTATACCTGATTATCCAGGGCCCTCACCCGGGAGAGGATCTCCCAGTGAACTGGACCGGTGGTCAGATTAAAGGCCCCGGGGAATATCAGTAGCTGGGCTCCCTGGAGGGCCATCAATCTGGATAGCTCCGGGAAACGTACATCATAACAGATGGCCACCCCCAGCTTAGCAAAATCCGTGTCCACCACTGTGACCTGGCCCCCGGGTTGGAGGGTGTCTGATTCTTTAAACTGGATTTGGCCGGGAATATCGATATCAAAAAGGTGCAGCTTACGGTGCCGAGCTAACAGCTCCCCGGAGGGGTTGTAGATGAAGCTGGTGTTGTAGATAGATTCCTGGTCCCTTTCAGGTATGGATCCAGCAACCAGGTAGACCTCACTGTCCCGTGCCGCCTGGGAAACAGCCTTTAAGGTGGGGCTTTCACTTGCCCTTTCAGCGTATAAGGGGAACTGGTCGGTCTGGTAGGGGCAGTTGAACATCTCGGGTAAAACCACCAGATCAGCCTTTTTTCCAGCTTCTTCTATGAATTCAAGGGATTTTTTAATATTCTGGGCCTTGTTTAGCCCAACTTTCATCTGGCACAGTGCTATCTGGAATGTTTTCATAAGAATCAAACCCAGGGTGGATCTGGTGTAACTGCCCAAGTGGGGAAGGTCCTCATTGGGTCCCACTAGTCATGATTATTAATTGTGGCCATAATATAATTATCTAAACTGATAAGCGAGGTGTTTTCATGAGTTGCTACTTACGCTACATGAAGGATGTCCTGGAGGAGGCTGATCTTCATCCCCAGGACCGGAAGGAACGAAAAGAGGTTGACCTGGCCATCCGGCGGATAGTGGGGAAAAGTGAAAAAGACCAGTGTAACATGGTGTGGAAGGAGGTTAAGCTCTGGTTGGCTGCTGACCAAAAAAAGGCCTTGCTGGTGGAGAATTTAAAGGATTAGATCACATGTTTGAAGAGGAAACAAGGGTACATGACTTGTTCATCACCCACAATGGACCTGGAGATGAGGAGTACATAAGCTTCATCCAGAGACTCCTGGAGGCCCCTGATTTTGAGTGGAAAGATCATGGTGTTCCAGGCCAAAACCAGGAAGAAGAGATTGAAGAGCAGATCCAAGCCTCCCAGGTTGTTGTGGTGCTCTCTGGCCTCTACAACCGCTACCCCGAGGTGAAAAAACAGGTGAAGATAGCCCGGGATATGGAGAAACCCATGCTTCTCATCCGGCCCTATGGACTGGAAGAGGTACCTGTGGAGCTGGAAGAGTGGGCCAGTGGAGTGGTGGGCTGGAACCGGGTGTGTATCGTGGAAGAGATTGAAGAAATTTTGGGGCTATATTAGATCAGGATTAGGGTGCTGAAGATGGCCCCTATAAGTTTTTTAGTCTTCTCCTGGGCGTCCTGGTTACTGGCCAAATCAGGTACCTCGTAGACCAGGGTACGGTACCCAGAGGTGGCTACTGGTTCTGTGAAACTCAGTGTGGATGTGGTCTGGTAGTGGTTGAAATTGGGCAGAATTTTTTTTACCCCCCGGAAGGGTCGCTGAACTGGAATCCATTTGGGGTGATAACTACACCACCTGGAGACTGCCCAGCCGGAGAGTTTCTCACGGGGGGTGGATGCCAGTGACCACGGCGATGGTGCTGGATGCACTGGAATTGCCCATCACAGTTCTAGTAACTGTTCCCCTCCAATCAGAGCCCAGTGCTGAGGTATCCTTTCCAGACACGTGATGAAGGGGGTAGAAGTGTAGAGGTTACGCTGGTCCCCACCACTAAGAGGACCAGGAGGGGTATCAGAGCCATTCACTTCTATTATCCTAGGTATCTGGAGGGATTTATTCTATATGGAGGAGACTGATGGATCAACCCAGACCAGGATCAAGCAGAGCATAATATGTGGATATCCAACACATTAGTAGTAGTTCATCCCATAGTAGTTGATCATATGAAGATGGAGAAGATAACAACCAACACCCTGACCCAAGCCCTGGAGGGTGTTAATTACCTGCCAGATGAGAACCTGGTGATCATCCTCTTTCTGGCGCTGCAGATGAAAAAGCCCATCCTGGTGGAGGGCCCTCCAGGCACTGGTAAAACTGAACTGGCCAAGGCTGCCTCCCGGGCCCTGGAACGGGAATTTTTCCGGGTGCAGTGCTACGAGGGCATCACCTTTGAACAGATCGTAGGGGAGTGGAACTACCAGAAGCAGCTTTTGCAGTTGGAGATCTCCCGCCAGAAGAGTGGGGAGGAGGATATCTTCCAGGATGACTTCTTCATTAAACGTCCCCTGCTCCAAGCCTTCATCAACCAGGAGCCCTCGGTGATACTTATTGATGAGATTGATAAGGCCGATGAGGAGGTGGAGAGCTTCCTCCTGCAGGCCCTGGGGGAGAAGGAGATCACCGTCAACGACCTGGGCACCTTCCAACTGGCCAATGATCTGCTGGTAGTTCTAACCAGCAACTCCCAGCGCACCCTCCTGGACGAAACCCGGGATCGCTGCTTATACCTGCACTTGGACTATCCTGATCCAGAGCGGGAACTGGAAATAGTTAAGGCCCTGGTACCGGAGGCACCCTTACCCCTCCTCAAGGAAGTGGTGGCCCTTATCCAGCACATACGGGGGATGGATGTTCTTAAGAAACCATCCATACGGGCCACAGTGGACTGGGTGCGCAGCCTCTTAACCCTGGGCGAAGAAGAACCAACTCCTGAGGTCCTATCCGAGACCCTGGGGGTGGTGGTTAAGTCCCCGGAGGACCGTAAAAAGGTGGAGGGCCATCTTTTCAAGTAGGGGACTGTCTCTAAGATGATTTTTAAGGGATGAACATGGATAGAATAGTGAAATTTTCCCATCTTTTAAGGAGTAATGGAATTCCAGCCAGTATCCGCAGCACCCAAACTGCATGCCAGGTGGTGGAACGTTTCCATTTCAATGATTCCCAGTTGCAGGATGCCCTGGCGGCAGTCTACGTTAAGGACCAGGGTCAGAGGGAGAAGTTCAACAAGCTCTATGATGACTTCTTTTATGAGAAAAAAAAGCCTTTACCAGAGGAGGTGCCCAAAAATACTAAGCCAGTTAAATCTGTGGTGGAATTCCCCAATGAGGGTAAGATTCAGTACCAGTTCTCCTTTAAGGAAGATCCTCAGGGGGAGCTTAAGGCAGTGGAGAGAGAGTCCACAGAGTTGGATTACCAGCCCCCACTGGAGGAATACCTGGACTTGGATGAGAAACAGGATCTGCTGCATCAGGATATTAGCACCCTGAACTCCTTCCAGCCCCAGCTTTTCCAGGTGTGCCAGGAATTAGGTAGGAAGATAGCTACCCTTAGGAGCCGGCGAATGCGTCAATCCCAGAAACTCCAGCCTGATGTGCGTCGCACTATCCGTAAGAACCTTAAAAATGGTGGAACCCTCCTGGAATTGGTTAAAACCCGTCCACGGATCAAGGGTGGGCATTACTATTTCCTGTGTGATGTGAGCGGCTCCTGTGACTGGATCAGTAACTGGTTCTTCTGCCTGGTATATGCTGCTCAGAACAGTTTCCGCCGAGTTAGGGTCTTTGACTTTGACAACAAGGTGGTGGAGACCACCTCCGCCCTGGGGGAAATCGGCTTACTGGACGCCTTCACCCGGGTGCGGGAGATGCACCAGAAGAACCTGATGATACATGGCACCTCCAACATGTACCAGGCATTCCGTGACTTCCAGGACCGGGCCCCCTTAAATGGAAGATCCAATCTCATCATCCTCAGTGACTGCCGGGACTGGGCCGGGCCCAAGGAGGATGGCCAGCCCCTCAGCGCCTCTGTCATCAGGGAGATGAGTAGGAAGTCCCGGAGGGTTTTGATTTTCAACCCCGAGGAGGAGAAAAAGTGGGATGTTGTGGATAGCTGTGTCTCCTTGTACAGGGAGGCTGGTGCCCAGGTCCATGAGGTGCGCAACTTGGAGCAGATGGCCCAGATGGTCAGTGTGATCTAAGATCAACTACCCCTTCCAACCTACTGGGTGGGATGGCCACTACTTTTATTAGACATTCCTAACTATGTAAGCTCATGAGTTATGGTAACCTTCTTACGAACCCCCTGGTCCAGGTGCTCCTGGCCACCGGCTTCACCTGGTTCATGACTGGCCTGGGGGCTTCCACCGTGTTTCTAACAAAAAAGGTGGGGCGACGTTTACTGGACTCGTCCCTGGGCTTTGCAGCAGGGGTTATGATCTCGGTTAGCTTCTTCTCCCTGTTGTTACCCGCCATCACAGTGTACACCCCCCCAAATGTACCGCAGTGGTTTCCAGTTATATTCGGCTTCCTCTTAGGTGCAGTGTTTCTGGGTGCTAGTGACCGTTTACTGCCCCACGTACACCCCGGCTGCCCCCTGGATGAAGCAGAAGGTATCCGGACCACCTGGAAGAGGAACCGACTTTTAATACTGGCCATGGTCTTACACCACATCCCTGAGGGACTGGCCATAGGGGTGGCCTTTGCTGCTGCGTCTTTAAGCTTCAACCCTTACTCGTTGATGTCAGCCATAACCCTAGCTGTGGGTATGGGTATCCATAACTTCCCAGAGGGTATGGCTGTGGCCATGCCCCTACGGGCCGAGGGAAAATCCGCCCTGAAGAGTTTCTGGTACGGACAACTCTCCGGGGTCTTCGAACCATTATCCGCCTTCCTGGGCTTCGTATTAGTAGCTGTGTTCCAGCCCCTCTTACCCTATGCATTGGGATTTGCAGCCGGGGCCATGATCTACGTGGCAGTGGAGGAGCTCATACCCGAATGCCAGCGGGGCAGCCACACTGATCTGGCCACTATGGCCCTGATACTGGGCTTCGCTTTGATGATGGGTTTGAACATCGGCTTTGGCTAAAAAAAAATAATGGGTTTTTTTTTAACGGAAAAATCTGATCATTGCCTCCAGATCCCGGCCGCTTTTTATAATTTTCCCCAGATCCAGATCCAAGTAGACCTTCCTTCCCTTACCATAGCTTGATGATAGAATTAAAAGGTTTCCCTTGAGTTTGTAGCCATCCACAGGGGTGTGTCCCACCACCATGGCCTGGCAGCCCACCCTCTTCAGGAACTGGTTCACCTCCACCTTCTGGTGATCCCGGCGCCATAGAAGATCGTGTAGTACCGGGTTGTCCAGGTAACCTTTCCCGGTTAGGTTTATGATATCTTCAATGCCATCTACTCTGGCGGGTCCGCTGTGGCTGATGAACACCCCGTTCCCGGTGCGGACAGCCACGGGTAGGGATTGGAAGAAGTTTATGTATTCCTCTAGTTTTTCCTCCCAGGCATCAGGGAAGGTCTCCTTTAGGAGCAGTTCAAAGTTAAGGTTCTGGTTCACTCCGCCCTTGTAGATGAGTATCTTGGTGATGGTGGCCCATTCATGGTTTCCCAGGAGGGGGTGGAAGGTGTCATATTTGGTGGAATAATACTGCACTTCTTCGATGATTTCAATGGAGTGGTCGTTGGCCCGACCCATGGCGTGTATGAAGTCTCCGGTGAGGACCAAGTGACATTTGCGGTTGAAACACTTCGCCCACAGGGTCAGTACCTTCCTGAAATCCTCCAGGTTGCCATGGAGATCAGTCACCACCATGGCCCGGCCTGGGCCAGGAAGTGTAAGCAAGTCGCCCTCCAGGTATTTCATAGTAATAATAATTTTTTTCTCATATTTAATAGATGGGAATCTTAGGATTCTCTTGCTTAATTATTTTAGGCGCCTATGTCCAAAGTAATAGTAAGGTATTATGGGAGGCTGAAATTCTTGGACCGAAGAAAGTCTGGGGGGGTTCGGCAGTGGTCAGGACTGATCCTGATCATTTTATTTCTAATTTTACTAGCCTTTGCCATATTTCAGAGGGTAACCCTCAGCCAGTGGATTCAAAACGAGGGATTTGATGTCCTTTACGCGGTTATATTGGCCATCATAGCCGGGCTGGGTATTGAATTCTTCTACCGTAAGTTTACAAAAAGATCAAGGTTCTCCCGGACCACCATGGTCCTGAAGCCCCGTAAGGTGTTGGCCCGGGTGAACCTGCCCGATGGCAAACACCTCACCATCAGCAAGTACAACCAGGTCTTCGGCAGGGAGGACTTCCTGGGAGTGCTGGTGGGGGAGAAGCTGCTTTACATCGGGAAGGATCACTTTAAGATCACCCGTATGGACGACGGATTCTACATCGAGGACCTGGACACTAAGAATGGTACCTGGGTAAACGGAGAGAACATCCAGGGCCTGGGGAAGATTAAATTAATGCACAACGATGAGATCAACGTGGCCCATGCCATTTCCACCGTGTACCAAGAGGAAGACCTTGTAGAAGGGTAGATGAGGATGAAATGTAAGTACGCCGGCTGTGAATCCAAGACCTACCCGGAGGAGGACTACTGCATATTACACATGGATCTGCCCCATAAAGGGGGCCGCCTGGAGTTAATCAAAAATTTAAAGGAAAAAGAGGTGGAAAGGAAGATCCAAGCTGGTGATCTCAACTTCAAGGGTGCCCGGTTCTACGATGTTAACTTCAGCGGCCTGCACATCCCCGGGGATCTGGTCCTAACCCAGGCCGTGGTGGAGAATGACTTTCACTGCCTGGACTCCGAGGTGGATGGTGGGATCTGGTTCGACCAGGGCCAGGTGGGGGGTCATGCCTTCTTCGAATCCTCCCTCATCCGGGGGAGCATCTCCTTTTACAGGGGACGGGTCGGGGGTAACATCTCCTTCGACCATGCCCGGGTGGATAAGTACGTGTGGTTCGAGGAGGTTAAAGTGGACGGGGAGGCCTCCTTCAACCACTGCTACCTGGGGGGCAGTATTTCCTTTAACAAGGCCCGGGTTGATGAAAACGTGTCCTTCTATGGCTCCACCATCGGGGGCAACGCCTGGTTCGAGGAAGCCTACCTGGGGGGCAGCACCTGGTTCGACCTGGCCGAGATCCGGGGGGCGCTTTGTTTCAAGGGCACCAGGTTCAAGTACATCAAGAGCCAGGAGCGGGCCTGCCGCAGCGCCAAGATCCTGTGGGAAAAATTAGGAGACCGGGGAAAAGCTGACTACCACTTCTACCGGGAGATGGAGGCCAAACGAAAACAGAAAGGGTATCTGAATCGTTACCTGGAGTTAATCGTCCAGTACCCCTTCGGCTATGGGGTGCGGCCCCTCCGCTTGATATTGACCTTCATTGGCATCATGATCGCCTTTGCCTTCTTCTACTGGGTGGCGGAGGGTATCTTGAATGTGGATGTGTTCATGGATAAGTTGAGGTTCAGCTTCCTGACCATGCTGATACCAGCCTATGGAGTGATCAATGCCAAGACTGGAGTGTATGGATGGTTGACTATTTTAGAGGCCTTCATTGGGGCCTTCACCTGGCCCACATTCATGGTTATCTTTGCCCGGAAGTACATGCGGTAATCCTTTAGATACATGAACAATGATCAACTTTGGAGAAAAAAATAGTAAATTCTTAGTATTAGTAGTTACTATAATATATATACCAATTGTTTTAGGGGGTTTGTGTATGGTGGATTATACTTTGACACAAATAGACACAATGAAAGATGGTATTAAAAGAAAAGAAAGAATACCCAAAAATGTAGAAATGAAATTATTAGAAGGAGATGCTGCAGAAGCATATTTAGCTGGTTATTATGCTGCATCCGTAAAAGATGGAACTATAAAGCCTGAGACTACAGAACCTGTACCCGATTCAACAAATTTACTCACAACAGCAACAAAAGTAGATCCAAATATTGCTGTACAGCCATTAAGATTCACTGTTCCATGGTGGCCATGAATATTGTGACTTAGGCCTTGTATGAATTGTCTATTTTTTTATCATTTGCATTCTGCAATCCTAAGTCTTAAATTATTTAGAAAAATGTCAGGTCCTAGACTCTTAATATTCATCATTGTAATTTTCACAGTAATAGTTTTAGTTCTGGCTATTTTTCAGGCAGATAGTTTAACCCAATGGTTTAGATACGAGTGGATGGACCTTTTTTACGCTGTGATTCTGGCCATAATTGCAGGTTTATTAATAGAATTCATATACAGGAGATACTCTGCCGAATCTAAGATGCTACAGACCACCCTGACTCCTGCAACAGAGTCATCGAAGTTCATGGCCAAACTAGTTTTAAAGGAGAATCAGGAGTTTTTAATTAAGGAGTATGAGAGAATCTTCGGACGTGAGGATTTCATTGGAGTTGCCCCTGCAGATGAGTTGATGTTCATTGGTAAGGAACACTTTAAAATCACCAGAGATGATGATGGTTATTACATTGAAGATTTGAACACCAAAAATGGGACCAGATTAGATGGGGAAGATATTTCTGGCCTGGGAAAACGAAAATTAACAAATGAAAATGAGATTTTAGTGGCTAAAATTTTACATATTAGGTATTTTGAAGGTAACTGATAGGTGGAACAATGGATCTCCATAATCGTAAATTTAAATCATTATTTTTATTAGCTATATTTATAATCCCCATTTTTTTCCTAGGCGCGTCAAATGCTCAAGATATTAAAGTAGCTTTTGATGAGTCCGGATCTTTTGAAAAACGTTTTACCATCTTTAACACTGGTCCGTTGGGTGGTGCGAGTTTTGCATCTCTTTTAGAAGCCAATGGTTTAGAAGTAATCCGATACACAGATTCACCAATAACTTATGACAAGATTAAGGACTTTAATGTCCTAATAATCATGGCTCCAGGACGGAACTACACGAATATGGAGATTGAGTCTATAAGGAGATTTGTTGAAAGTGGAGGAGGCCTATTTCTTGTAGGTGATGCTTGGGGTGTTGAGGATGGAGGTATTGATTATTCTTACAACAAAATAGCCCAGGTTTTTGGCGTTTCTTACCAACCATATGAAGTTGTTGCTGATTCAGTAAGTAATGTATTTTCACCAAGCCGAGTAAAAGTCACTGGTCTTAGAAATAGCACTGTAACTACAGGAATATCTGAATTTATTTACTTCAGGGGTGCTTTTCTACAAAATACTGGCTTATCTTCGGTATTAGCTTATTCTAGTCCAGATTCCTGGGCTGATGCATCATATCTCTCTGAGAGTGGATATTCAAATATAAACGAAATAAAAGAGGATAATGAAACTTCTGGACCATTCCCTTTATGGTCATCATTGGAGTATGGTCAGGGCAAAATAGTATTCTTCGGAGCGGCAGGAACGTTCATGAATTCCTGGTTGTACCGTAGTAACGGTTGGAAAGTTGGATTAAACTCTGTTTACTGGTTGGCTGATCAACCCCTACCCCCAAGTTATAAAAAAGCTGGATTAATTTCCCCTACGCTGGCTGATCTGGAAAATAAGATCGTAATTACTATCATAATGGCCATCATTATACTCGCTGGATTTTTTTTAGCTGTTCGTAGAAGTAAGAAACATGAAGCGTCTCAGACTTTGAAGACCATCAAAAGCTGGAAGTTCAATTTATTGGCCATCTTGAATGGAGTATTCATGGCATTAGGTGCGCTACTCTATATATTATTGGGATACTTCGTATTAGATATTTCAAGTCCAATATACGACCCCTATTTAGGATATGTCTTGATCCCCATCGGTATAATATTCTTAATGATATATGGAGCGATTGTGTACAATCTCCTGATTAGGCAGAGGCTTAACAGCACTTACAACTATGGTCTAATGGCTCTTCTCATCTTCTTCACCGGATTTACCATAATTTTAGGGGATCTATTCGGATTCTCCATGATGGAAATTTTCACCCTGGGAAGTTTATTCCTGCTAATTCCATTGGTGGTAAACTGGTTAAGCATCAGGCAACACAGCCAGGATCTGATCATCGAAGGAAGAGAATTCAACAGACTCCAGAGGATTTCAGAAAGATCACTTCCCTATGAACTCCAATCATCATATTCTGAACCCAGCTTTGTAGGGGAAGGAGGATTTGGTCGGGTGTTTAAAGCCAAGCGCAAGGATGGTATGGAAGTGGCTATAAAAATCCCCAAGAACTTTGACAAACGCTCGGAGAAGATCTTCGTCTCTGAGGTATCCAACTGGAGCCAGCTCGACCATCCACATATTGTGAAGCTTTTCGGTTTCAAAATACTACCCATACCTTACCTGGAGATGGAGTACTGTGAAGAGTCTCTTCCACATAAAAAACAGCCCAATGAAGTCGCAGTAGCTGTTATCTACGAAATAGCCCAGGCACTTGGCTATGCCCACCAGAAGAACATTATCCACGGAGATATCAAGACTTCCAACATCATGATCAAAAATGGAGTGTACAAGATATCCGATTGGGGTCTGAGCAAGATCACCACGGATGGATCCGTGACTTTATCTGGTGCTACCCCCCAGTACGCTGCTCCAGAACAGATATCAAGGGAATTTGGAAGATCCGATGAAAGAACCGATATTTATCAGTTAGGAACCGTATTCTATGAATTATTAACGGGCAAAGTTCCCTTTGAGGGTGAAATGTCCGAGATATACGGATCCATACTTACTAGCCAAGCCACACCTCCCAGTGAGATTAATCCTGAATCAGCAGCACTGGAACCCATAGTCATGAAGTGTCTGAGCAAGGTTAAAGATGAAAGATATTCCTCCATGATTGAACTACAAGAAGACCTGGAGGAGTATTACACCCCTATTAATATGGACGAGACCCTCGTATTTAAAAAAGAGCCTGATAATGGGAGATCATGAATAAATCGACATGGATAGGTATTGTAGGCGGTTTAAGCATTTTCGTCATTATCCTATGGGCAATCATTTTCTACAACTCAGACTTTGACCAGGAACTAATACAATCCAGCGAAGCAGGAGTCCCTTGTGAAAAATTAATAAATCAAATCGATAAAGAGTCTCTAAATCAAAAATCAATAGCTGAAAACCATTTAGAAGGCCATTTTGAAGACATCAAATACTGGAATGATCCTAATGATCCAGAAGAAGAACTAAAAGACGAGTTATTTTTCTATCAGCAACAAATAAAAGCCATCAATAACTGTACAGAACTGCGAAAAAAGTATGTGAGAAAGGAAATATCAAAAGAAGAATTTCTGGCCCAGATTCAGCAGTACAAGATTATGATGAGCGATTAGGAGACTAAAATGGAAATATTAACCCACGTGGGGGGAACACCAGGAAAGGACTGCGGTGGCTTCTGCAGGTTCTGCTACTTTAAAACCGTGAACTTCAAGGACCTGGATTCAGTGGCCCTGGGATGTAAATTCTGCCCACCCCATCAGATAGGGTGTAGCTACTGCCATGAACTTATCCGAGAAGTTAAAAACGGGTTTAAACCTCCCAACGAAGTTTTAACTCAATTAATAATGAACCTGGAGCAGCTGAAAAACACCCAGCAGGAGGTTCATGACCTGAAGATAAACGTTGGGAGCTGGGCCGATGTCATAAACTACCCCCACCTCCATGACCTCCTCGCTGTCTTCCAGAAGTATGAATTTCCGGTGAATCTGGGCTACACCAGTGGCAAGGGCATAAATGGGGCTGAAACTGCCGATGACCTAGTTGCTAGGGGTGTAACTGAAGTTAGTTTTTCGGTTTTCTCCATAAATCCAGATTTAAGAAGAGAGTGGATGAGGGATAAAACTCCTGAAAAATCCTTAGAAGCCCTGCAGAGGTTCTGTGAGTTGTGCGAGGTTAACGCCTCCACGGTGGTGGTGCCAGGGGTGATCACCGAGGAGGAGATCACAAAGACCTGTAGCATCCTGGAGGAGTGGGGTATTAAATCCTTTGTGTTAAGCCGCTTCTCCAACCACCAGAACCAGGGCCTGCTTTTCAACTACAAACCCGTGGAGGATGGAATCGAACCTCAGCCCTACCAGGAGTTCTATGAACTGGTGGGTAGTATTGCCCGGCAGTTCAGCTTCCGGGTGTTGGGGTCCCCAGCCGCGGATCCAGAGAAGGGACTCCCCTACATCCTGGCCCGGAAGGGGAATAAAAAGTATCTGGAACAGTTACCCGCCATCAAATCGGAGACTACCATCATCACCAGCTCCCTATCCGCGCCCTTCCTGGAGAAGATATTCCAGAGGATAGATGGGAACGGGAAGGTCAACATCCTAGCTGTGGATAAGGATATCGGGGATTTAATAGTCCCCGCCGACCTGGAAGCAATAGATCTTAAAGAGGTTAAATTCAAGGCCATCCTTCCTGGTGGGGCACTTCTGCATGACCAAGTGGCTCATCAACTGCTAACTAGGGATGGGAAGAATCGGAAAGTAGTGAGGGGTCCGGAGTTACTCTTTTTACCCAGCAACGTCTACCTGGAGGGGAAGGAAGAAGAATTCATCACCTATGAGATTAGATCCTTCACCGAACTGGTCAATCTAATTAATCAGAATTAAATTTTAATCTTTCTCTGCAGTGAAGAATATCAGGGCCTGGTGTTCCTGGTGCTGATAATCTATAAACCCGCTCTTTTCCAGTAGTTCACCAAGTTCATCCACGGTGAAGAAGTGTATCCCCTGAGGGTCCAGGTAGGTCTGTTGGTGCTCCTCCTTTTCCCATTCCCCAGTTAATAGGTAAGTCAGTCCCACCAGCACTCCTCCCTTGACCAGCACCCGGTGCATCTCCCTTAAAACTTTTTCAAGATCATCAAAGAGGTGGAAGGCCACGAAACAGATCACCAAATGAAATGAGTCATCTTTAAAGGGCAGTTTATCAGCACTGGCCCTGACCAAGTTCATGGATGAATACTCCCGGGCCTTATGGAGCATCCCCCATGATAAATCCACTCCATAGACTTCACTGGCTTTATACAGTAAACCCCGGGAGAAAAGTCCGGTACCGCAGGCCACGTCCAGCACCCGCTCCCCAGGCAAGAGCAAGTCCAGGAGGAGGTCCTGGAAGTACAGGTTTAACTCTGATATGGCCTCATCAGGCAGGTTCAACTGGCCGTAAAAATTATACAAAACCGATTGATGTTCCTCGGATTCGTAGTTCTCGGCGGATGCGTCGAAAAACTGGTACATCTCCACCCGGGGCGACTCAAAAATCTCATCATGGAAGTCGGGTATCCCATCCCTCAAGGGATACTGCTGGCCACAATCTGCACATTCCAGATTATTCTTTAATGTTTCCAAGTCACCGTGACAGTTAGTGCACCATAAAAGTGTCGTGGCCCTCACCTCTTTTATTTATCTCTTACTTGAAGTAGTCCTTCAAAGTAACCTTCTTCTGATTAGCTAATTCCCTGGGTGCCTCCATAGCCTTGAACTCCATCTTCTGTTTCTCCAGCATCTCCAGGGCATCATCGGTGGCAGATGGAGCCACCAGCACCCCACGAACCTGGCTTTTATGGTCTGAGAAACAGTCCAGGTATCTTCGCAGTTGTTTAACTGCTTGCACCCCGGCCTTCCGGCTTTTAAGTTCCAGTATGGTCAGGTTCCCCTCCCGGTCCTTGCCCATTATGTCGATGTACCCCTGGGGGGTGTGGTACTCCCGACTGGTGGCCCGGAAGCCTGGTTCGATGAGTTCGGGCCGTTGCCAGATCAGGTCCCCCATGTCCGCCTCGTAGCCGGCCAGCTCCAGGTCCTGGGAGTCCTCCCCCTGGTAGTAGCTGATCTGGTAGCCCCGGTGTATCTCCACCTCCAGGGTCTCGGTGGGGTTGCGGCGCATGCCCTTCAGGTACACCAGGCCATTTTTGAGCTCCACCGCCAGTTTGGTCTTGGAGGGCTGCCAGTTCACTGGCTCCAGGTTGCGGTCCTGGTGGATGATGAAGGCCCCGTCGGCCTTGACGAGTATGGTGCGGTCCCCCATTCCCAGGCGGCTGGTGGCCCGGCCATCATAGAAGACCTTGCAGGATGCGATTAAGGTGATGAAGGCCCGTTTAGACAGGCCCCTGATCAGTAATTGGCCTAGTCGCTGGTTGTCAGGATAGTTCTCTGAGAATAGTTTCATAAAAAAAGGTTCTATCCACCTAAGCAGAAATATTTCACGGTTTTCATAACTCCCCGTGTGTTTGTTCATACTTGTCCGGTTTTAAATAACTAAGGCGCACATAAGAATAGATAGTTATGTCAGTCGAGCTCAACACCATCGAGACCGAACTCTCTGAGGGACACCTAGAAGAGGCCCTGGACTTCATCAAGGAGTATTATCTCCTGCCCCAGCCGGAGAAGTTTCCCCAGATCAGGATGTACTACCGGGATGCCCGGAAAGTTTTAAGTTACCAGGTCCGGGGTGATAAGGATGATTGGGAGGTGGAGGTGCAGATAGTAGCCCGGCAACCCTTCCAGGTGAAGTTAACCCCCACCCGATCCGATATCCAGAAGGTGGTGGATCGGCTCTCGGAGGAGCTGTTCATCGCCATCCAGTACTTCGAGGACCTGATACGCCAGTCCACCCTGTACTTTGCCTGGGTGGAGGGTGAGCAGATCATACCAGAGAAGCCTCCCACCCAGCGCAAGAAGACCTCATTCAAGATCTTCGGCAGCAACATGCTGGTGATCTACCTCCTCTTTTTCGGTGTTAACATTGTACTCTTCCTCTTACTGGGCATGTACGCCGCAGTAGCTGCTATTCTGGGTGTGCAGCTGATCATAGTCCTCTTATCCAACCGTATCCTGGATAAGACTGCGGACTGGACCATCACCCCTGAGAATCCCCGGGTGCACATCCTGGAGTACCAGCTCCCGGTGGATGATTTCAAGGATTTCCTGAAGAAGTTCGGCAAGGATAAGGTCCTGAAGATGAAAAACGAGATCTACCAGAGGAGTCTCGCCCAGGGACAGGAACCCACCTGTGAAATGGGCGAGGAAGTCTTCCAGAAGTACGGTTTCCACTGTCAAGCCCAGGATAAGGTGTCCAAGGTGGTGGATGTCTACCGCATTGTGGAGACCGCCGCCAGCAAATTCAGAATCCCCACTCCCCGCATAGCAGTGAGCAACACCATGATCGCCAACGCCGCTGCCACCGGCCCCAGCCCCAGCCGGGGACTGGTCTTAATCACCACTGGCCTCCTGGTGCAGTTGGAGGAGGATGAAATACTAGCGGTACTGGGCCATGAAATGGGTCACCTGGTTGGCCGGGACCCTATCATCCTCTTTTCCATTATCTCCCTGGAGTTCATACTCCGCTTCACCATACTCCTACCACTGGTGGTTCTTTCCCCACTGATCTACCTCTTCGTGGCCCTGGGCTTCATCTTCTTCGTGGCCAAGTTCTTCGAAACCCGGGCGGATTTACTATCCGCTATGAAGATCGGGAACCCCCAGGTCCTGGCACGGGCCCTGCGCAAGATAGGCTACCAGCGCCTCCAGGCAGAGCGCATATCCCCTACCCGGGCTCCCAGTTGGATAAACTTCGACCCCCATCCACCCATCTACTTCCGCATCGACCGCCTGGAGCGGATGAAGACCCCTATGGATGTTAAAAATCCCCTCTTAAAATCAGCCCGGGATGTAATAGATGGATTCAAACGCTCCCTTGGGATTAAATAGGTGATTGTAGATGGATGTCACCATCCACACTGTTGAGAGGAAGGATAATGGTTGGCTCATCACCCTCCGCAGCCAGGTGCAGCCTTCTATGGACCGGGAGAAACTCAGGATGATGGAGGACTGGGAGGTAACCCTTAAGGGTGATGAGATCTATTTAAAAAACTACTTCGACCTGTCTGAGCCCTGGGAGGATGGAACACTGGAGTATATAATTGAATCAGCCATTCTGGAGGGGAAGTGGAAATTGAATAGATTACAGGATGACTAGTCTACCAGTTAATCCTAAGTAACTGATTTCTTCTGGGTGTGGATGGGTTCGGTGGGTTAACCTTTCTCTTTCTTCTGCACCAGTTTTTTTATTCCAGCTCCAGCACTGGATCCGCCCACCAGGAACGAGAACAGCACCCCCAGGCTGGATATGAATGCGAACAAGAGATAGGCTATTTCTTGGCTGTCCAGGAAAGCTAGGTGGTTGGAGCTGTTTATCTCCACCTGTCCCAGGTAGATGGCGAATATTAAAAGCATAATGGCTAGTGATAGGGTCTGGCCCATGTAGATCATGGTGGAAAGGGTTGAGGAGGCCATACCATAGATTTTACTCTCCACGGAGCCCATGAAGATGCGGGTGGTGGGGGAGGAGAACAGGGCCTGTCCCACTCCCACCAGTAAAAGGGCCACCACCGGGATCACAAGTGAGGTTTCCTGATCCAGGAAGACCAGCATCAACAATCCCACCGTGATGAGGATCATCCCCCCCACCGGCAGCCACCGATGTTCACCCTGATCTGAGGCCCGGCCAACAATGGGGGATAAAACTGCTACCATGAAGGGTTGAGAAGAGAGTATCAGGGCGGTGTACTGGGGCTCCAATCCCCTCAGGGACTGAAAATATAAGCTTAGTAGGGTGGCCGTGGCTGAAATAGCAATGTTCATGGACAGCATGGACAGGGCTGTGAAGGAGGTGCGGCGGTTTTTGAAGATCTCCAGCTTCAAAATGGGAGTATCAGTTCTACTCTCCAGTAAGAAGAAGCACACAATTCCCAAAAAACCTATTCCCAGAGCCACTTTACCCAAATCCTCCAGGAGGGATGAGAATCCATATAGAAGGGCTACCAAGGATAGTGAGTAGATAACCGCTCCCCGGTAGTCAAAGCCTTCCCCCCTTGCCTCGGCCCATTCCATCTTCAGCTTCCAGATGAGTGTGGAGAGTAGTATAATTCCGATGGGGATGTTGAAAAGGTAGATGCTCCTCCAGCCCAGGTACTGGATTAATACTCCGCCCAGGATGGGCCCCAGGAATAATCCAATGTAGACTGCACTGATGTACAGTCCCAGGGCTTCCCCCCTTCTTTCCATTGGGAACACCGAGCTCAGGAGGGCCACCATGGTGGCGAAGATCATGGCACATCCCAGGCCCTGCAGGAAGCTGAAGGCCACTAGGATCTCACCGGAATTGGAAAAAGCAGCGAAAAGAGAGGATATAGTGTATATTAGAACTCCATAGGAGAAAATTCTTTTTCGGCCGTGAATATCGGACAAACGGCCGAAGGGAAGGACCGTGACAGCGTTAGCCAGTGTGAAGGAGGTGGGTATCCATCCCAGGATTATCACGTTGACTGCCATCTCCTTCTGGATGACGGGTAAGGCCAAACTAAGGGAGGATCCCATGAAGGGTATTAGGAAGGCGGCTAGGGATACCAGAAATAGGGTTACCCTCTGCAGTGACCGGTCCACAATCAAAAAATCATCACCCCTCCAATCTTTTTTTTGCCCTAATTAATTATATGCCCTGATCCTCATACATAAATATACATGTGGTGATTCTAGGTATGTTATGGGACTTGGTGCTCTCTGGTCTGTGGGGATTTCTGGGAGGATTTGCACTGATTATAGGGGCCATTATGGGCTTCTATTTTAGGATTCCACCCCGGCTAGTGGCGGGTATCATGGCCTTTGGTAGTGGGGTGCTCTTATCAGCAATTTCCTTCGAACTCCTGGATGAGGCCTATTACCTGGGAGGCTTCCTAGATGTAGCGGCTGGTTTCCTGGTAGGGGCCATCATCTTCACCCTAACTAACCTGTATCTGGCCAGGAAGGGGGCTAAGCACCGGAAAAGGTCCCAGCGGCCCCAGGATTTCGAGGGCAGTGGGGTGGCTATAGCAGCAGGTTCGGTTATCGACGGCATCCCGGAGTCCATAGCCATTGGTTTAACCATGATCGGGGGGGTGGGAGTGAGCACCGCTACCCTGGTGGCCGTGTTTTTGTCCAATATACCTGAGGGCCTGTCCAGCACGGTTGGTATGAAAAGTGACGGTTGGAAGCCCACCCATGTTTTCGGTTTGTGGCTGGTCATCGCCATTTCCACAGCCCTGGCTTCTATCATAGGATACTCCGTGTTCCAGTATCTTCCAGATGCATTCACCTCCGTTGCCCTGGCCATAGCAGCCGGTGGAATCCTGGCCATGCTGGTGGACACCATGATACCAGAGGCCTTCAGCCAGAGCCATGACCTGTCGGGCCTCATAACCGTGGTGGGATTCACCGTATCCTTCATACTGTCCAAATTGTACTAAAAAAATAGGCGATTTATTATGCACGAATGTCCTTACTGCAAGAAGCTGGAAGCTTACAACTTCGGGGATTACCTGGGAAAGACTGAGCACTGGATAATTTTCCTGGCACCCAACCAGAGCAACCTGGGCACATGTGTGATAGCCCTCACCCGGCACCATCCCACCCTGACCGGGTTAAGCAATGAAGAATGGGAAGAGTTCATTGAACTGGTGGAAAAGATGGAAAATGCGGTTAAGAAGGCCTTCCAGGCCACCCTAGTCAACTGGGGATGTCTCATGAACTCGTTCTACCTGGAGAACAATCCGGATCCCCATCTCCACTGGCACTTCATACCCCGCTACCAGAACTCGGTGGAGTTCGCCGGACAACTCTTCGAGGACCCCCACTTTGGGTACATGCGTCCTCGTCCCCTGAAAAAAATCTCCCATGATGTTCGGGAAAAGATATTGAATAAAATTAAGGAATACATGTGAATTTTGTGTGAAGGCCCTGATTATTTCTGGACAGCTTGTATATCCTGCAATGCCTCTTCCACCTGCAGGCGGACGTACCATCGCTCGTCTTCCAGGGCTTTTTTCAGGGCGGGCACCGCCCGTTGGTCTCCAATTTTTCCCAGGGCACTGGCAGCATGCCGGCGGACACTGACATCCCCATCCTGAAGGGCCTCCATAAGGGATTCCAGGGCCAGGGGATCACCAATCATACCCAAAGCTTCTATGGCAGCGCTGCGGAAGCTGAAATCCTCATCATCCAGGGCTAGTTGCAGGTGTAAAACCGCCCGGGGATCACCAATCATACCCAGGGCCATGGCTGCCTGGTTTCTTATCTTATCATTATCCAATGCATTTATCAACGCTTCCAGGGCCCGGGCATCTTGTATTTTTCCCAGGGCCTCCGCGGCGTGTACCTGCACATGCCACTCGTCATCGGTAAGGGTTTTAATGAGTATAGGTACAGGTTGGGGGTCTCCAATTTCTCCCAGAGCTAGGGCGGCGTTGGATCGCACGTCATTGTTACCATCAGCCAGAGCCTCCTCTAACGACACCAGACTATCTTGGTCCCGTTTTCTCCCCAAGGCCCGGGCTGCCTCCCAGCGGGTCTGGTCATCCCCCTGTTTCAGGGCTTTAATCAATCCCTTAATATTTCCTTCCCTTTCCAGCTTTCTAACATCAGGCCGGTATTTACCATCCAGGATGCCCATGATATTCACCACCAGTTGAGTATTATTATGTGGTGGCCTGAATAAATAATATCCCTTCAAGTAGGTGTATGGCTGGTAAGAATCAGCCACAATACTTAAAAAGTCTTAAAAAGGGTTAATCAATAATAACGTTTTGCTATTTCTGGTACTCTCTTGGTAACTCGCCGTGCTGCTGGTAGTGGTGGAAGGCTTCCAGGAACTCCTTGGCGTAGGGGTAGACTTCCATGAACTCGGCGAAACTTTTCAGGTTGCAGATGGTGGATTTGCTCAGAACATGCTCCATGGCACAGGCATCCTCCTCCGCTATCTCCACCCCCACTCCCAGGAGGTTTAAAAAGTCCTCCAGGACGGCATGTCTTTCCATGATTGCTTCGGCCACTTGCTGGCCCTGGGGGGTTAGTTTTATCTCCCGGTAGCGCTGGTAGGATACCAAGCCCATCTGGGACATTTTCTGCACCGCTTCCACCACACTGGGGGGTTTAACATTCAATGCCTGGGAGATGTCCTTTACCTTAATTTCACCTTTATCCTTATCTAGACAATACATGGTCTCTAGATAATCCTCCACACTCTGACTTAACCGGGGACTGGTTTTCATGTCTTCATCCTTCTTCTTTTTATCTTCTTTCCATTTTATCTGGATGTTGTTATGGGTACACGCCCCACATCCAGTGCAATCGTGACCCACTAACTTGCGTAACATATCTGAAATATTCAATTTACACCACACTCCACAGGAGGTTCAGTATCGTTCCAGTCAGGAGGGCTACCCCCAACATGATCATGATCACCTTTATCAGATCCTTAACCCCTAACTCTTTGAGAAGAACTACGAAGGTTGCTACACAGGGAAAGCTAACTGCCAGGAAGGTGGTGGCCACGGTGAGTTGCTGGGCAGTGAGGTTAAGTGGTGCTAACATGGCTGTGGCTAAATCTTTACGTAAAAAACCCATGATGAGTGCTCCAATGGCATCATCTGGCAATCCCAGGAGGTTGGATAGTAGGGGGGATACTAGGATGGTGAGGTAATCCATGATACCCAGGATGTAGAGTAAGTTTATGGCCAGAATTCCCAGGAATACAAAGGGA
The DNA here is from genome assembly GCA_029556335.1 of Methanobacteriota archaeon. Lineage (GTDB taxonomy): Archaea > Methanobacteriota > Methanobacteria > Methanobacteriales > Methanobacteriaceae > Methanobacterium. The sequence continues at coordinate 6,936 of JAKQFA010000016.1, read as the reverse complement.
ACAGCCTCGATTAGGAATCCCTTAACCCGGCTCCAAGTTTTCTGCAGCAGGGCTTTGAGGTGGGGTATCCGGTAGGGAGGTATTTCCACAAATATCTCCGGACTTTCTCCGGGTAGGATCCTGTTTAGGAGCATCCCCAGGGATATGAATAGGATGAAGAGAGTCCCATAAACCACGGCGATGTACTGCATACCATAAACTCCCAGGAGTCCAATGATCACCGCAGTCTGGGCCATGCAGGGAATGGACATGGATATTAATGCAGCGACAATGAATTTTTCACGCTTACCCTCCAACATCCTGGTGGAGAGTACGGCTGGTACGTTGCAACCGAATCCCAGGATGATTGGAATTATGGAAAAGCCGTGCAACCCCAATCGGTGCATTAAACTGTCAACCAGCACTGCTAAACGTGGCAGGTATCCTATATCTTCCAATAGTCCCAGGAAGAGATAGAAGGATAGTATGTAGGGTAGCACCACAGCAAATTCCACGTACACACCAGTGGTGAGTATGCCGAAGGAGGTTTCGTACTGGTAACCCGTTCCAATGAGTATTTCGTGGACAATACCACTGGGAAAGATATTAGTGACTGTTTCTGTAATGAAGGGTCCGTAGTACTGGTAGTAGAGGGGGTCTAGAAAGTTGCTAATCAAAAACTCCCCCAAACCAATAACCAATTGTAAAGTGAGGATGATAGTGATTGATGCTATGATTAAACCGTAAACTGGATGTACAGATGCTTTTTCTAATTTTTCAAGGAAGGTAGGGTGGCGGTGTTCTATTTTCTGTAATTCAGTGATTAGTTGCCCTATAAATGCCCAGCGCTCATCATCATGCATGGGACTGATCTGGGGAGTGTAATCTGCGGGGTTTTTCAAAGCTTCCTCCATGACTTCAGATAATTCCTTCAAACCCTCCCCAGTCACTGCAACCAGAGTTATGACCGGTACTCCCAGTGCCTTGGAGAGTCCCTGGATGTTGAGGTGCACCCCCCTTCTCTGGGCACAGTCCCACATGTTCAGCACCACCAGGGTAGGCAGTCCCTTTTCCAGTATCTGTAAAGTTAAAAAGAGGTTACGCTCCAGGTTGGTGGCATCCAGTACCGAAACCACCAGGTCCGGGTCTTCCTCCTGTAACATTTTACGGGCCACTTCTTCAGCCTGACATGCGGGCTGCAGGGAGTAGGTGCCAGGGACATCTATGAGTTCTGCACTTATCTCCCCCAGTTTTAGGGTCCCCTTGGTATAGCCCACCGTGGTCCCGGGGTAGTTAGAGGAAGTTACCTGTACTCCAGTGAGTCTGGAGAATACTACGCTCTTACCAACGTTGGGGTTGCCCATTAAGAGAATTTTCATGATGTACACCATTTATGAATTACGTGCAAAGACAGGGTGATTATAGTGGTTTTACTGTTACCTTGGCTGCCATTCCCCTTCCCAGGGCAAGCTGGCATCCATCCACCTCCAGTATTATCGGTCCCTGGAAGGGAGCTGAGGATATCTTTCGTATCTCTTTACCTTTACGAAGATTTAGTGATTCTAAACGTTTTATTAATCCACGTCCGCCATTAATATCGATTATGATTGCCTTTTGGCCATTTTCAAGTTGGTTCAGAATGGTCATGATCATGCCCCAAATAATATTAGGTAAGCCTAACTTTTTGTTAGGATAACCTAACTCTTTCCAGGTATATAAATCTTCCTATGAGGATCATGGATCCACCTATTTCCCATTCTTTAAGAAAGCATTATAAGATATGCCAGGGAATAATCTCTAGATAAAAAGAGGTAAAAACATTATATGGCTAAGTACAGTGTGGAAACATCGATTATCATCAGCCTAGTTGTGGGTCTCATCATCTCCAACATTCCCATCCTGGGTATCCGAGGAATGTTCTCGGTAATCATAGTGGGATTTGTGGCCAGCTACTACACCACCCCTGAAAAGACAAGTTACAAGGTGGGTGCCATGGCCGGAGTAACCTTGGCCGTTGTACTGTTAGTTATTAGTTTCCTGACCCCACCTGATCTGCCTTACACCCTGCCCAGTGCCACATCCCTGGGAGTGGTAGTTATGGCCAACCAATTTTCCATCCTGATACTGGGGATCATATTGTCGCTTTTAATTTACTGGTTTCTGGGGGCCCTGGGTGGCTACCTAGCCACACAGTTTTTCAACCCCCCCGAGGCAGTGGATAAAACCCGGTACAGAGAACCAGTGAGAGGGGTGTCCAAGAAAAGGCCCAGAAGAACCCTGGAGAGAAAAAAGCCTTAATTATTGGTGTTTACTTTGACAAAGGTATTGATAGTTGGATCTGGGGCGGGAGGTGGTATCCTGGCCAGTGAACTATCCCAGAGAGGGGTGGAAGTTACCATCATCGAGAAGGGCCCATCCACACCCCCTGGTGATGCCCACTGCCATTACGATACCATAAACACCGGAGTGGAGATCCTTAAAACCCATTGTGTAGGGGGAACCACCATGGTAACAGCTGGTAACGCAGTGCGAACTTGCCAGGATGAGCTGAAAAAACTCAACATCGATGTTGGATCTGAGCTTGACCAAGTGGAGGAGGAGGTGGGGGTTACCATCCTGCCTGACTCCCTGCTGGGAGAGGGAACCCGTATCTTAATGGATAGCGCCCGGAGACTGGGTTTATCCATGGAGAAAATGCCCAAGTTCATTGACCCCCGCCTGTGCAAGCCCTGTGGCAAATGTGCCCTGGGGTGTCCTCGTAATGCCAAGTGGAATTCCCGGCACTACCTTAAAAATGCCCTGAACATGGGGGCTTGTTTAATAGAGAACCGTCCTGTTGTGGATGTGCTCCTGGAAAATGGAAAACTGAAGGGAGTGAGAACTCATGGAAAAGATTACTATGCCGATGTGGTGGTGTTATCATCGGGGGCCATTGCCACTCCCAGGCTTTTGAAGCGGGCAGGGTTGGAAGCCGGGGCACAACTCTTTGTGGATACTTTTATCACCATAGGTGGGGTGCTGGAGAAAATTGGATTCAATGAGGAGGTGCAGATGAATGCACTTCTAAGGAGGAAGGATTTGATAATTTCACCCCATTTTTCCAGTATCCTGGTGGATAAGATCCCAGGTGCTGCACCAGAAGACATATTGGGGATGATGGTGAAGATAAAGGATGACAACCAAGGCCAAGTAACTAGTGAGGAGGTTGTAAAGTACAGTACTGCCAGGGATGTGGGCCTTTTAAGTGAAGGAGCAGCGTTAGCCGGTTCTATACTTGTTAATGCCGGTGCTGACCCCACCCGACTGGTGTCCACCCCTGCCCGGGGGGCTCATCCAGGTGGAACCGCAGCCATTGGATCAGTGGTTGATTCCAACCTGGAGACAGAAATAGAGAATCTTTTCGTGGCTGATGCCAGTGTCCTACCCAGTGCCCCGGGAGCTCCACCCGTCCTAACCATTCTAGCCCTGGCCAAGCGCCTGGGCAGATACATCTACATGGACCGGGTTTAAATTCTTACTTTACGCATATTTTTAAGGAGATCATCCAGCACAGCGTCCATGTCTAACTTTTCCTGTGCCTCCAGCATTTTCTTTATTTCGGTGTGGGTCTCAGGGTGCCGGGGCGCGGCGCGGCATCTCTCCTCAGGCAGGATAGATATCTGATATGTGCCTATTTCCTTGGCCAGGTTTTCAATTTCCACCTTATCCAGACCCATCAGGGGACTGAGGAGGGGTTTATTGGTGAAGTGACGGGTGGCCACCAGGTTAGGAAGGGTCTGGGAAGCTACTTGGCCCATGCTACTCCCATCCAGGGTAGCCAGGGCACCCTCCCTTTCTGCCAGTTTCTCAGCCACCTGGTACATGCCACTTTTACACAGGACACAAGTCATCCTGGGAGGTGCCTTTTCCTGGCACTGGGTGAGAAACTCCCCGTAATCTATGATGTACAGATCTAAACGGGACCCATGGGAGTATTTCTTAAGTTGCCTGGCTACCTTCCTGATCTTCTCCTCATCATCAGAGGTGTGGGGATAGTTGTTGAAGTGTAACGCTGTTACACTGCAACCCCGCTTCATCATAAGGTAGCAGGCCACTGGAGAGTCTATCCCCGTGGATAGGAGAGCTATTAACCTGCCCTGGGTGCCGATGGGCAGTCCACCCGGGCCGGAGATTTTCTGGTGGAAGATGTAGGTCCTGTCATCCCTCACCTCCAGAAATATTTCAAAATCAGGATGGGAAAGATCCACAGGGGACTGGGTAACTCCATGCACCACTGATCCGGCGAAAGCCGCCAGTTCCTGGCTGGTGAAGTCGTGCTGACCCACCCGGCGGCAGCGGATGGCGAAGGAATCCTCTCCCGAGAACACTCCCTCCTCAACCAGTTCATTAGTGTAGATGGTTAACTCTTCTTTTATGGCATCAAAATCGGTGTCAGTATACACCACCGGGCTGAAGGACACTACACCAAAGGTTCTGGCCAGCAATTCTAGGGTTTCTGCAGTATCCTCCACTTTGAGGAAGATTCGTCCCTGCTCCACAGTGGACTGGCACTTCAGGGCTGATTTGATGTTGTTAACCAGTCTTTTCTCGAACCTCCTCCTCACCGCTGGACTTTTAACACCTATCTCCCCGTAGCGGACCATGACCAGTTCTTCATTCATAGGAATCAAACTAATTAGATTAACAATTTTTAACCATTTTAGGGGGCTGTGTAATCTTCGTATCATATGGTTTGATGGTTCATGGATTTAAGGCTATCATTTTCGAAAATAAATTTATATAAAGTAATAATCATTATAGATTTATCCATAGACTTGAGGAAATAAAGGTGTAAAAATGTCAAATAATAAGACCAACATGCCAGAAAAAGGCGCAGCAGTCCAGAAGGACATGGAAACCTATGCAATTAATCCTTATATCCCAGGAGGCCTTGTTGAACCCGATACTTTAAGGAAAATTGCTGACGTAGCAGAAAAATATGATGCTAAATTCATTAAATTATCATCAGAACATAGAATTACCATATTTGGAATCCCCTACCAAGATGTGGATGAGATCTGGAATGATCTGGAGATGGAGCCGGGTGGTTTGTCAGGTAAAATAGTCAGACCCGTCAAATTTTGTATTGGAAAATCTTCCTGTAAGATGGCCAAGCAGAATACAATGGAAATAGGATTGGAAATTGACCAACGGTTTAGAGGTACAAAAACCCCTGACAAGATGAAAATCGCTGTTTCCGGTTGTGAAAATTCATGTGCAGAACCTGGAGTCAGGGATATTGGACTTATCGGAACCAATAAAGGCTGGAAAGTTCTGGTGGGTGGTAACGCGGGTATTAAACCCCGACTTGGTGATTTGATTGCCAACGACCTATCAAGTGAAGAAGTTCTGGCTTTGATGGACAAAATTATTAACTACTACATAGAAAACGAAGAAAGTGTGCGTTTAGGTAGATTTATAGACAACATGGGATTGGATGAATTCAAAAAAGAAATTTTATGAGTACTTAGGGGTAGTGTAGAAATTCGCCAAAAAATGTATCCAGCCAAGTGAATATAAAAAAAACCATCGTGGATGGAGCGTGCAATGGCACAGGAGTATGCTCATCCAGGATGGTCAGCCCTTTTTTTTGTAGATACGTGCCAGGGGATTTTGTGGTGCCATGGATGGGCAGGGAACTGACCATAATCCAGGGTTCAATAACGTTCTCCATGGAGGCAGAAATGAATTGCACTTCGATGTTAGGTGAACACCCACTTTGATGGCCACAAAACATCCTTACTAGCCCACCCTCCTCCCTGATGGGTGTATGAAAGGTCATGAAAAAGTGTTGGTCATTTTTTTTATCAGGAATTTAAAAAAAAATAGAAAATCCCGGGCTAGCGAGTCCCGGGATGGAGGAGGTGGTAGCTTAATTTTAGCTTTTTTGTTCTACCTCAACCCGGGGTGGTCTTAGAAGGGCCCCAGCTAGGGCCATGCCTACTAGGGCCAGTGCCAGGACGTAGGGAAAAACCCCCAGGTAGGACCCGGTGGTGGTTTTGATAAAACCAGCTAGTTGGGGCCCTACTATGCCTCCGGCACCGTAGGCTAAAAACAAAAGACCATAATTCCTAGGATAATCCAGGTTGCCGAAGTAAGTTCCACATGTGGTGGGTGCGATGGCCAGCCATCCTCCTAGACATCCCCATAGAATAGCGAAGGCCAGGATGTAGACTGTGACACTGGGCATCACCATGACCAGTAGTGAGGCCAGGGCTATGAGGATGAAAGATATTACTGCCGTGTTGCGGGGGGTCAGGTGGTCGGTTAGAAAACCAAATACCGGTCTTCCAAAGCCGTTGAACACAGCGAATACTCCCACCAGGGTGGTGGCTAAGGTGGCTTCCACTCCTACTTCCACTCCCAGGGGCTTGGATATTCCGATGGCCATGAGGCCGGCCAGGCAGCCTATGAAGTAGCATATCCACAGGGCGTAGAAGGATCTGGTCCGGACCATCTCATCCCGCATAAGTTCACAGAGGGTTTCTTGTCCTGGAGCCGGTGCAGCAGGGGTCCAACCCGCCGGAGTCCATCCCACAGGTGGGAATCTCAGGGGCAGGGCCAGGAGTATGGTGAGGATGATGAAGGCCAGGCCAAACACCCGGAAGGTGTTCATAACCCCCGATACTGTGATGAGGTACCCGGCGATGTTGGCGGTGATTAACGCTGAGAATCCAAAACCCAGGAGGGTGAGGCCCACAGCCAGGCCCCTCTTATCAGGGAACCACCGGGATGCAACGGCCACCGGCACACCATAGGCTACGCCTACCCCTGCACCTGCTATGACTCCATAGAAGATGTACAGCCACTCTACGGAGTTGGCAAAGGATGAAAGGAGCCATCCCAGGCCTGTTAAAAGGCCACCCACTATGACCATGTTCCGGGGTCCGTACTTTTCGATGTATTTCCCTGTGAAGG
>JAKQFA010000038.1 GCA_029556335.1 Methanobacteriota archaeon | reverse complement strand
TTTTCAACCACCTCTCGCCTCTCATTGTAGATTTCTTCATTCGTTTTATCCCTCATAGGTTGACTAATAAATACAAAATCGACCATATTACTCACTCCTCCTTTTTTTTCTTCGTTATAGTTTGGTATACCGCAGTTGCGGAATAATCATCCATTTTTACCTCCAAGTGTATAACCCCCACACGCTGAATAAAAACTGCACCAGGAATAAGATTGTCATGTTATACACTCCCAGCATGAAGCTTTGTAGTGCGAAGGCCAGGTTACTAGCCATCCAGAACACGAAGCCATAATAATTTTTCTTAACGTTGAGGACTAATCCGGCCAGGGCACACGCGGTGAAGGTGTAGAATAGGAGGTCAATCATTTGAAGTGCCCCCTTACTATGGGTAATGGGCACTGCGGGTCATAACCTGTTTTATCTGGTCTGGGATATTTCTTCAAAGCTTGGCAGAAGTATTGGCCTCGTAGGTTCATGCACTCTTCACAATTGTAGATCCAGATAGCCCGCCTCATAATCAAACTCCTCCTACTGGAAGGTATTCAACAAACTCTAATTTTTCATCAATATTCAATAGTTCTAAGAGTTCATTGAGGAGGATGGTTATCATTCCTTGAAGTTCATCAGTGGATTGGTTCTGTTCCTGTGATTCATAAAGTAATTTAGAGTAACGATCTACTACTTTTGTTATTTCAAGTATTCGAAGTAATTCTCCCCCTGCCAGTTCCATTGTGATTGTATCCCCTGCATCCACACTAAACGCTCCATCAAATAGTTCTATTACTTTATATTCTTGATTCATAGTCCTTTCTCCTTTCGGCATTCACTACATAATACGTGTTCCACATTGTCTATTACCACAGGGTGGAGGATAAGAGCCGGTGCATCACAATTGGTGCAGTGGCCGGTTCCAGTTATGTTCACGAGGACGGGGCGGTGTCGGATTACAGTCATCCCGGTGCCTCCTTTTTATTTAATTTACAAACAAGTTCTTCACCAGTGTTCTTCCTGAGTACATCTTCATAAGCCTTAGCGGCCTCACGTTCTTCCTTATAGTCCTCATCATCAACCAAAGCCACTTGTCCTCGGGTTAAAATGATTTCCTTAACCATTTTCTCTTTTCTCCTTATATTCCTCTTCGAATGCTACCATTATCTTCAATGCCTCTCCACAGTTGCCGTTTTTGATGAGTCGGTTTTTGAGTTCACCCCACCATTCACTATTAAAATGATGGTTAGGGACGGTTTCAACCTCATCATAACCAGGGGAATTGGTTTTTTCATTATAAGGTTTTTGTTTAACTAATTTCTCATCTACATCCCTAACCGATGAGCGTGAACTTATTTCTGGATCAAACAACCCCCCATTGGGGTAGTAAACATTCATTAACCGGTTATCCACATTCTCCTTCTGCATCTGGCACTGTCCTTTGTCAAGTAACTCTTTCAGGTGGGGGTATAGTTTGTTCTTGGTCATGCCGGTTTTTTTGCTTATTTCCCGCCAGGTTATCCCCGTTTTTCTTTCTATTATGGTATTTAGTATTTTTTCAGGGTCTTTCATGTATGTCAACTCCTCATTATATTCTGGGTAATTTCTTTCAGTGATATTCAGGACATCCTCCTTCTCTCCAGGGCCGTCTATTAGGCATCTTAGGCAGTACATATTCCGATCCTTTTGCCTGGGAAACATGCTAAGGGGTAGGGGTCGGTGGCAGGCCTGGCAGGTTTTAAGGTTCTTACTTGGCGTTAAAATCCCTCCAATCGCCCATTACCACGTAACTCTCCACGAGGTTTGCAGATTAATTCAGTCTTCAAGTGGTTACTGTTCCGGCTTTCGTGTTTTACTTTGATACCGTCCCTTGTTTCCAAGGCTATGATGAAGCATTTAACATTTCCATCCAGGAGTTCCCGGAGGATTGGTAGTAGGGCTTCCAGGTCGGTTGGTGCTTCATCGAGCTTGCGTTGGATGTTTTCCTTGGTTTCTTGTATCCTGGCGTCTACGTGTCTTCTTACGGTTTCATCACTTGTCATCTGCCTTGGCCTCCTGGTGTTTTCACATACACTTCACACGGATCCCCGT
>JAKQFA010000028.1:62500-341675 GCA_029556335.1 Methanobacteriota archaeon | reverse complement strand
CACATCCTGACCACCTTAAACCTGGACATACCGAGATTAATGGACCTGGGCCCATCCTTAGTGGTTAAAACCCTAGGGAAAGACGGCAGTATCATCTACAACCCCGAAGAGATACGGGTTGATGCTCTCCTAAGGGAGTCCTACGATCCCACCGGGGCTGGTGATTCCTACAGGGCCGGGTTTTTGAAGGCCTTCCTGGATGGTAGATCACTAGAGGATTGTGGAAAATTTGCCTCAACCGTGGCTTCCTTCATAATTGAGGCTGAAGGATGCCAGACCAACATTCCCACCCTGCAAATGGTTGAAACCCGTATGGCCAAGGAATTAAATGGTTAATTGCAGAAAATGAAATATTAAACTGCCATGAGGCTTTATAAGAATTTTCTCTACGGGAGAAGGATAAATTAAAACCGTAAACCATACCTATTTTTATGGTAAACATTAAATTAGATCAGGGAAATTATATCAGCTTACGCTCTATAATGCTGTTTATTAATCTATAGAAACTAAAAGTTAAAGAAACTAGAATTCGACTAATTTATACAGCTAAAACGCATGGTGATTTCTATGACACAAATGGATGATGCAAGAAAGGGCATAATAACCGAAGAAATGAAGGCGGTCGCAGAAAGTGAAAATGTTGACCCAGAATTCATCAGAAGATCCGTGGCTAAAGGAACCATAGCCATCCCCAGTAACAAAGGAAGAAAAGTGAAAGCAGTAGGTATCGGAGCCGGCCTAAGAACCAAGGTAAACGCCACCATCGGGACCTCCACTGACATCTGTGACTTTGACATGGAAGAAGAAAAGGCTAGAGTAGCCATAGAAAATAAAGCCGATACTTTAATGGAGCTCTCTGTGGGTGGAGACTTGGATGACATCCGTAGAAGAATTTTGAAAATATCCGATATTCCAGTGGGGAGTGTTCCAGCCTACCAAGCAGCTTTTGAGGCCATTCGGGAGCACGGAGCCACCATTTACATGGACGAAGACACCATGTTTAAAACCATCGAAAAACAGGCAAAAGATGGTATTGACTTCATGGCCATTCACTGCAGTGTGAACATGGAGACCCTGAAGCGTCTGAAAAGACAGGGCCGAAAGGGCGGACTGGTTAGCCGAGGCGGGGCATTAATATCTGCATGGATGGTCGAAAATGAATTGGAAAACCCCTTATATAAGAATTACGACTACATTCTGGAAATTGCTAAGGAATACGACTTTGTGATGTCTATGGCTAACGCCATGAGGGCTGGAGCCATTGCTGATGCCACTGATCGTGCGGGAGTACAGGAACTTATTATACTGGGAGAGTTAATCGACCGGGCCCGTGAAGTGGGGGTGCAGACCATTGTAGAGGGACCAGGGCATATACCACTGAAGGAAATCGAGGCCAACGTGGTAATTCAGAAAAAACTGTGCCGAGAAGCTCCTTTCTACATGTTAGGGCCAATTGTAACGGATATTGCACCTGCCTATGACCATATCGTTTCTTCCATAGGTGCTGCCCAATCTTCAGCCTCTGGAGCAGACTTCATATGTTACGTGACCCCTGCCGAACACTTGGCCTTACCCGGACCAGAAGACGTTAAAATGGGAGTTATCGCCAGCCGCATAGGTGCCTACGTAGGAGACATGTCCAAAGGTATACACAATGGAGAACTAGATCTGGAAATGGCCAACGCCCGGAAGAAGCTCAACTGGGAAGCACAATATCAAGCCTCCATATGTCCTAATGATGCACGAGCCATAAGGGATAATCGGCCACCAGAAGACCCGGATACCTGTACCATGTGTGGTAGCTACTGTGCCGTTAAAATCGTGAATGAATGGTTGGATGAAGCTCCAACTGCAACATTCGAATAAAAAAAAATACACGTAAAAAATTTTTTTCCCCAATTTTTTATTTTAGCAGAAGGTGAACTAATTGAAACACTGGACCGAAAGAATTGCATCTGATCTTACTAATTGGAACGTTGAAGAACACGTAGTAGCCAGTGGAACTTCTATCTCAGGATCTATTCATATTGGAAATTCATGTGACGTTTTTATTGCAAACGCAGTTGGTAAATCACTGCAAAAGCTTGGTGAAAAATCCAGGACCATCTGGATAGCCGATGACCACGATCCACTGCGTAAGGTACCCTATCCCCTGCCCGAATCCTATGAAAAATACCTGGGCATCCCTTACTCCCAGATACCATGCCCCAAAGATTGCTGTGAGAGTTTCGTGGAACACTTCCAGAAACCCTTCCTGGACACCCTGCCGGTGTTTGGTATAGAATTAGATACCTATTCCGGGGCAAAGATGTACCAGGAGGGAGTGTATAACGATTATATTAAAAAATCACTGGAAAGAGCACCTAAAATCAGGGAAATATTTAACCATCACCGGGAAAAACCTCTGAAAGATGATTGGTTGCCCTACAATCCCATATGCAGTGAATGTGGACGTGTTAACACCACCTACGCCTATGACTTCCAAGGTGACAGTGTACAGTACCGTTGCCAATGCGGTTACAATGGAGAAATGGATATCACCTCTGGTGAGGGTAAACTGACCTGGAGGGTTGAATGGGCGGCCCGGTGGAAGATATTCAAAGTAACCTGCGAACCCTTTGGCAAGGACCATGCTGCCAGTGGAGGATCCTACGATGTTAGCAAAAAGATATCAACAGAGATATTCAACTATCGCGCCCCTTATCCCGTGCCATATGAGTGGATCACCCTCAAAGGGGATGCCATGTCAAAATCCAAAGGAGTGTTCTTCACCCCTGGCCAATGGCTGGAGATCGGGTCGCCGGAAACCCTAAACTACTTTTTATTCCGGAGTAAACCACTTAAACACAAGGATTTCAACCCTGAAATGCCTTTTTTGGATTTTATAGACCAGTATGACCGGATTGAGCGCATCTACTATGGAGAGGATGAGGCAGCCAGCGCTAAGGAGGAGGAAAAGCTCAAGAAGATTTATGAAATTTCCATGATAACCCCCCAGAAGGAAATTCCGTTCCAACCCTCCTACCGTTTCCTGACCGTGGCTTACCAGATCAATCAATCCCCGGAGGATATATACAGGATACTTAAGGCTAATTCACAACTTCCTGCAGATATGGAGGAACTCCATTTCCAGGAACTGGAAGATGAGGATCTGAAAAAGTTCAATGAGCGTTTGGATCAGGTTAAAAACTGGTTAAATCTCTACGCCCCTAAGTTTGTGAAGTTCCAGGTACAGAAAGAGATTCCCCACGTAGAATTGAATCCCGCCCAGGAAGGGTTCCTGGCAGAGTTGGCCGACTCCCTGGAAAAGAAAAATTACTCCTCCGAAGAATTACACGATGAAATGTATCGCATACTCAAAAAACATGATTTAAAACCGCAAAAAGCATTCCAATCCATTTATCGCGTTGTTCTCGGTCAAAAACAGGGGCCAAGAGCGGCATCATTTTTACTATCCCTTGATAAGGACTTCCTAATTAGACGATTGCGAAGGGAAGCCTAGATTCCCAAAATAAAAATTGAAGATTTCTTATGTCACCAAGGTTAGTGGAAAAAGGTGTTTTAAATCCCTTAGCCGATAAGGAAGTGGGTGAAATAGATTTAAATCCCTTTCCAGATGATTTTGAGAGAGTAGCGCTGGTGGATAACACCAAACCAGGAGCAAATGTTATACTGGCTACATTAAGGGAAGCTCTGGGTAACCGAATTTTCATTGAGGTTAAAAAGGCAGCAGGAGCAGCAGCAACTCTTAATCAACTAGAAAAAGCTGCTTCAGCAGAGCTGGCCATCCTATCACTGGCTGATTGTGGTTCCTGTACCAGTTGGGTGGTTCTGGATGCAATTCGCTTGGAGGAGATGGGAATTCCTACCATTTCCATCGTATCGAATCGTTTCGCCCCTTTTGCCCGGGAACTGGCCAGTACCCATGGGTTAGATGATTTGCGCCTTTTGGAAGTGGAACATCCCATTGCGGGTCTTTCAGTAAATGAGGTGGAGGAAAAAACCCTAAAAATAATCCCTGCATTGAAGTACATCTTACAGATTCCCTAAAAAATTGGTGCAGATACATGACTAAGAAAGATCAGAAAATGGACTTCCCAGAAAATAGTTGTGGCTGTCTCCTGGATGATATTCTAAATGCAGAGTTTTATGATACTGGAACTCAAGGGGAAAGAATATTAATCCCTCCTGATGTCGAAAAAATCAGTCATGAATTCTATTTACGCCATTTAACCGATGGTTTACCTATCATACCCCCCACCAGAGAGCGGGTCTGTAAATTTTTAGAATATTCAATCCAAGAGGGGGAGGATGTGATTGCTGTTCTTCCCCCCCGTCAGGGAAGGGCCACAGTGGAGAAAATTGCCATAAATGCAGTTATGGCTGGTTGTCTACCCAGTTTCATGCCAGTGGTGGAGCAAACTATAAGGGCACTGGGGGAAGAAAAGTTCAATTTAGCTGGAATAAACGCTACTACCCATCCAGTAGCTATTTGCACCATTATAAATGGTCCAGTATCTTTAAAGTTGGGTATCGGCAGGGGAGTGGGATGTTTAGGTCCGGGTAATCTGGCCAGTGCCACCATGGGACGCGCCATCCGCCTGTGCATGATTAACATTGCCGGTGCTGTTCCTGGAGTTGGGGATCATGCCACCCACGGCTCCCCAGCCAAGTACAGTTACACTTTCGCCGAAGCTGAGGAAGAAAGTCCCTGGGAACCATTACATGTGGAACGGGGCTTTGATAAAGAGGATAGTACAGTAACAGTACTGGGACTGGAGGCCCCCCATAACGTAAACGATCACCGCAGCACCAACGCTGAGGATCTGCTGAATACCGTGGTTCACACAGCTTCCACTGCCGGCTGCAACAACAGCCACGTGCCCGGTGAAATTCTGGTGCTCCTAAGCCCGGAACATGCCACTGCCCTGGGAAAAGGGGGCTGGACAAAAAAGGACGTTAAGAATTATCTGCACCAGAATATGGTGGTTCCAGTGAAACTGGGAGATCGAGGCGGACGGAGATTGGATGAACAATGGGTAGAGGGAGATGAAGTTCTTATAACCCGTAGCCCAGAGGATGTGGTCCTGGCTGTGGCTGGGGGGCCAGGGCGACACACCATGATTGCACCTGGCTTTGGATCCGGATCCCAATCCGTAACCATCTCTTTAAATCAGAATAACCCAAGTTAATAAAAGGAAATTGCTAATTTATTTTAAATCCGTAGTGTAACCCACCCTCTCCATCTCATCACCCCATATATCGGGATTTTTGGAGATATAGTCCTCTAATAAGTGTTGACACTCAGGTAGGGCTAGATTAATCACTTCCACACCATTCTCTTCCAGAAGCCATTCCGGGCCCTGCAGGGTGGAGCTCTCACCCACCACTACCCTGGGGATCTGGTAGAGGATTAGCATCCCACTGCACATAGGACATGGGGATAATGTAGTGTAAAGGGTGCAATTCCGATAATCAGACCCCCTCAATCTCCCAGCACTTTCAAGGCAGCTCATCTCCCCATGCAGAATTACAGAACCTTTCTGCAGGAGTTGATTATGCCCTCTTCCTATTATGTGGCCATTTTTTACCAGAACCGCGCCAATAGGCAGTCCACCTTCTTTTAAACTCTTATATGCTTCTTTAATGGCATCCTGCATGAACTGGTGATCTTGCTCAACATTCAATATGATACACCGTAAAATGATTTATTATATTTATTCCAAGACCAGGAATTAGCGAAAAAAGACAAGTGAGTTTAAAAAAATATGAAAAAAGAATCAAGGTTCGTAACGTTTCCTATCCCCTAATTCCTTCATTTTCCCGGCATTCCAGCCACCAGAGGCATTATGAGCTCGGCCTACTTGCTGGACGTAGCCGGTGATTCTGTCATACCATTCGACTTCTTTTTGTTCGCCGCATGATGCACATTGCTGTTGCAGCCCTTTCATGAGGGTTTTGCATTTAATGCAGAAGCTCATGGCGGAACTGTAGGCCCAGAATCCTATGTTTGATTTTCGAGCTATTTTATCAGTCAAGCTCATCAGGGCCTGGGGATCAGAGTAAGCTTCACCCATGAATGCATGGAAGATATGTCCCCCCAAGGTTCGACTGTGGAACTGTTCCTCAACTCTTATTCTGTCGATGAGATTTATATCAGAACTCACCGGTACATGAGAAGAGTTGGTGTAGTAAGCAGCTTCGGGATCTCCCTGTGTTAAGGCTTCCTTACCGAATTTCTCCCGGTCCAACATGGCAAAACGGTAGGCAGTGGACTCGGCCGGAGTCTGTATTATGGTCCAGCGCAACCCCGTGTCCTTTTTTAGTTCCTGAGCCCTTTGATTCATATAATCAACGACTTTAAGTCCAAATTTAAGTGAATCAGGGTCTTCTATTCCACTTCCACAATGGAATTGCAGCATTTCATTCAAACCCACGAATCCGAATGTCATGGTTGAGTTCTCAACCCGGTAGTAGCGCTCACCATCCAGTTCCTGGGTAAGGAAGGGTAACATATTGTAGTCATCCAGACAGGCTAGAGCCTGTTTACGGCGCAGCATCAATACTTCCTCGGATAGGCGGAGGTAAGAATCCAGGTACTCAAATATTTCATCCTCATCCCGGGATTGGTAGGCCAATCTAGGCAGGTTAAGTGTTATGTAGGCCAGATTTCCAGTACGGAAACAGTCTTTATCCCATTCTCCTGTCCAGTTATCCCCCAGGGATGTTCGGCATCCCATGTAGTTGGCCAGATTTCCACGATAACTGGGGAGCATGTTTATGAAGTAAGCGGTGCCGTACTTGGCACACAACTGGTGCACCAGTTCCAGGTCCTCAGCAAATTCATCTTTCAGGACCTCCTTCCTTAAACCATAGATGGTATTTGGGAATAAATGCGGTTTACCATCTGAATCGCCTTGTAAAAGGATTTCAGTAAATGCTCGCTGTAAAATACGGGTTTCTTCCTCAAAATCGCCGTAGGTTCCTACCAGTTTACCTTTAGGGCCGTAAGCATCCACATCCTGAAGGAAATCGGGTACCGTGAACTCCATGTTTATGGAGGTGAAGGGTACCTGGCTTCCCCGGGCAGCGTAGGCCATGTTCAAGTTGTATATGAACATCTGCACCGCCTGTTTAACCTTCTCATAGGGCAGTCCTGCCGCGAATGGGGCCACAAATACGTTCCAGAGGCTCATGGACTGTCCACCACTCATGTTCTGCTGGGCAGCTAGCATAATCTCTCCGGAATGGTTCATCAGGGTTTCAATGTGGTTGGGTGGTCCGGCCACAGAGGTGTGGTCACCAGTACCATCCACTTTAAGCCCATTTTTTATGAATAACCTTAGATCATGTTGTAAACAGTTTATGGGTCGACCAGCAAAGTATTCGAGGTCATGGATGTGTATATCCCCACTCATGTGGGCGTCAGCCAGTTCAGGGGGTAAGATGTTCAGGAGGGCGTATTGCTTCAGGGCCTCGTCAGCCACGTACTTATGAACGGTCTCGGGGTTGTGTATCATGTTGGCGTTATCCCGGGATCCGTTTTGTATGAGGTTGGTGATATTGTATACCGGGATCCCGAGACGGGTGTATCTGCGTCGTAGGGTTTCCAGGCCATGCTCCACCAGTTTGGTGTTCACCATCTCCCTGATCATAGGTGCGGTGAGATAGTCCACTTCCAGCTTGCCCAGTTCCTTGTAAACCTCGGTGGCCAGTTTATCAGCTAATTCTGGAGAAGCATCAGTTTCTACCACCAGGGTTTTAGCTATTTTAGCTTTGTTGAAGGGTTC
Organism: Methanobacteriota archaeon; assembly: GCA_029556335.1. GTDB lineage: Archaea > Methanobacteriota > Methanobacteria > Methanobacteriales > Methanobacteriaceae > Methanobacterium. The sequence continues at coordinate 333,885 of JAKQFA010000028.1, read as the reverse complement.
GATGGTGTCCCGGGATGTTCGTACCCTGAGCTGGTTGGTCTTCATATACTTTTCAGCCAATTCCTTATCTGCGCTTTTCAGGGATTCATACACCCACATCTTAATCTCTTTAGTGGTGATACCGTCGTAAGACGATGAAGCCACTTGGGACGCTATTTTTTCAGCAGTCCACACACTAGAGCCAACCAGAAGACATGATTTAACTATCTTCTCGTGGCTGAACTTCTCAAATATCCCATTATTTTTCAAAACGCAAATTTCTGCCTTGGTAGGCAGCGCAGCAATAATATGGACATCTTTCATACTAATCCTCCACATACAATGAAAAAAATTTTCCCCTGATTATGATGACCAATATGGGCCTTTAATCTACTTTTAATTATAACCTAGGTCTTATAATAGTTTTCGCATCATAAGAACACGTCAAGTGAACTTTGCTTGGAACGGTCACTTTCAAATAGGGATGTGATGCCTGACTCGATTAACTCTATGCGCTGAGCCAGATATGGATCAATAGGATAACTCTGTGCCAACTCCTTGGATATCTCCAGATATTTCACTACAGAACCCTTTGAAATGCTCAAAATCAGGTTTCCTCCACAACTACACTCCCCAGATAGGGGAATACGCCTGTACTTCTTGTTACAACGGGTGCAGCGGACTTTTTGGCGGGAAAAAGCTCTGCTGTTTCCTGCCATGTCTGGAAGGAAGTGGGAGTTTAACACTCCCTCCACCACACCCTTCTGATCAACGGCCCTAATCTTTTCAGCCAGTTTAATCTGTGATTCTACCTTCTCCCTCATGGAGGGTAAGACTTTATAGAGGCAGATCTTGGGTCCACGGTGGATGTTTCCAGTTTCATGAGAATAAATCAGTCCCTTGTACTGTTCATCAGCCCCCAGACGATTCTTGACATTATCAACCAGTTCCAACACCTCAGATGGTTTACACTCCTCCAGGGTCTTCTGGAAAAGTTCCAGAGGAAGATGGTCCATGGTGTCCAGGTGGTGGCTCTCATCATCTATCTCCTCTGGATCGATCCGGGAGGATAAAACCAGTGGCGCGTCCATACGACCCCCCCTGCTGTTGGGGAGGTAGGACTTGGAGAAGTTTAGAAGGGCATCCAGAAGGAGCATCACCGAGTCTTCATCACTGTCACAGTTCCTCCTCTTGGCAGAGTGGAAGTAAGGATGGGCATAACATGCCGAGGCTTTGGTGAATCCTATGATTCGGCCCAGCACCCCCGCCGATGTGTGGGGTGCCAGTCCAACTGCCAGGTGCCCTACCAGGTCGTCCCGGGTCTTAACATGATAGTGGGGTTCCATGTGGTAAAAACGTTCCAGAAGATCATCCACAAAGTTGGCCACCCTCATTAGATAGTTGGCACAGTCATCAGAGATCACCAGATCCTGGATGAATATCTCCACCACCTGGTCCTCATGCACCAGTTCCTTTCCATGTGTATCGTGGGTGTAACCCAGTTCCCTAAGTTTTTGGGGGCTGACCTTAATTTCATGGGGAGTGAAATGAGTTAAGGGAAGATTAGTAGAATCATGGCGAATGGTCGCATCTTTGAAGGTGAAAACATTATTCTTAGCCCGTAACACCCCCTTTTCCAGGGGTTCCGGGAACTTGGTCTCAGAGATCATTCCCTGCACCCCCTTAATCTCATCCAGTTTACGGACCCCCACCCTTTGGTAGGCTTTTTTCAGGGTGTTGGATATGTTTATACGCTTATTCCCTGCCCCAGTGGTGATGGTGGGCGCTCCACAAACCGGGCAGGAAGCCTGGAAGGACACTACACCACATTCTGTGCACTTACACCGGGCAATGTCCACGGTAATGGTTCCCTTCTTGGCGGCTTGGATGATATTTCTCCGACTGCCACCATTGGTGCCTATTGGAAACAAGGCATGAGGGGCAGGTTTCATCAATCTTTCCTTGGACTTTTCAGGCCTTCCCATCCTCCCCCCCAGGTAGGTGGGTGCTTTGGCCATGATCCCCACTGGAGATACTGTATTCAGAGCCTCCAGTGTCTCTAAGTCATCTTCCAGATTTAAAGGTTGCTTTAAAGTGTTTATTAAAGAGTAGGCATGGTCTCTGGGGATTATAACTTGATGATCAGCCACTTGGTGCGGTACTCCCAGCACTTCCAGCACCCTCTTCTCGGGTGCCAAGTCCAATTCTAGATCCCCATCAAATACTGGCCCCTCCACCCCCTGGTACAGCCATCCTCGGAGTTGGTTCAATTCTTCCCGGGTAAGATCATGGTAGAAGTAGGTGTAAGATGGGTGTAAGGGTATCCCATACTGAAGGGAAAGTTCAAAAGCCTGTTCTACACTTATCTGACCATCCTGTACTTCCTTTAGAAGATCATCTGAGCCTTCCGGGAATTCAGGAGCGATCTTCAGAAGTTCAATCCACCACTCCTCACACCAACCTGCCGGCAGGAGAACGTGGTTGTTGCGGAGGAACTCGCCAAAAGCCACCAGCATATCACCCAGGAAGAGTATTTCCTCAACTTGGTGTTTTATTTTCTTGGCCTGGGCAACAGATGTTACATTGACCACACTACCATCCCGTAGTTTAACCAGGGGGCCGTCAATACTATCACAGGGGACCACACAGTTCCCTTTACCCGGTTTTTCTATTTTCATCTGGGTTCCCACTGCCAGGAATTCTACGATCTCCATGGTAGCAGGGTGTATTCCCATGGCTGCCAGTCCTGTATTTCTAGAGCGTCCGTATCTTAACCTGAATCCCCCATTAGCGTGAGGATATGCTAAAACAGGCCTTCCACCTATGATATCCTGCAGATACTTATCCACCTTAGGAGCATCTTCTTCGCTACCTTCCTTTTCCTGGGGCTTTGAAAAATCACCCAACCAGTCCCATCCATCGATGTGAAGCTTTTTAGCGTATTTAAGCACCTTAGGGGCCTTTTGAATCACCCCCTCTGCTAGGGCCAGTAACGCTCCCCCGCGGATGTGGTTGGTTTCCACCCTCTCCAAATCCCGGTGAGACACCTCCACCTGGTCAGTGGGCTCCCCAGTAACCTCCACTGGGATGTGCTGGGCTGCCAGCCGAACCTCTTCAGGGCTGGGTGAGTACTGCAAGTTGGTTACCTCTGATTCGTAAAGTTCCACTTCCTCCACGTAACGCTCAATTTCGCGCTCCGTAGGTTTGTAAACATCCAAACCCAGAGAAATTCTTATGTAATCCGCGATGAGCACTGCCAGGGCAGATGCTGTTCCACCGGCACTGCGGATAGGGCCAGTGAAGTACACCGCCAGGTACCAGGTCTGGTCGAAGTTGCGTTTGATAAGGACCCGGGCTATGCCCTCTAGGGGCGCGGCCACCACACCTTCAGTGAGTATGGACAATGCAGTTCTAATTGCCTGATCCGCCTTTTGCTCCCTTACCTTGAATTCATCCTCTTTACCCTCATCATCCTTTGATGTGACAATTATCCTGGCTATTTCGAAGGCAATCTCTTCACGGGACATCTGGTCTTCCAGTTCCTTTATCTTTAGGTCAACATTCTTAGGACCAACAAGTCCCTCCACCCTCTCAGCCAGGTCCTTAGCCAAGGGTATTTCAGGTTCAGTTTCCACATCAAAACCCTTCTTTCGGGCTTGAGTGGCTATCTGGTACAGTTTTTCGGTTTCCTGTTCGAGGATATCAAAGTACTCCATGTTACTCCCATTTTTTCTCTTTTTATAAACTCACGTGGATGGTAAGTCGGGTTTTTACTAGAAATCACCTGTATTTGGTGCTGATACAAGATCTTCCTTAGTTTATATGGAACAAGGCCACGTATAATAGATTCGGTCCTATTTTTATAGCCCCTAAAACCTATTTTTAATAAAAAATATGGTCTTAAACATCTTTACAAGTAATCTTTCAGTTTATCTACATATTATTAATCTAGTTACCCAGAGTATTTTTTTTAGAAGTTCTGAATTACCAAACTATAAATAAAGATGATGAAAGATCATGTTCTGTTATTGGTGACTAATTAACATAAGATCATCTGGTGATTATACATGGCTAAGAAAGAGAAAAAATACCTACCCCCCAGTGGAGCGGGACTAGTAAGATACTTTGAAGAGGAAACCAAGGGGCCGAAAATGTCCCCTGAACAAGTGGTCATTTTAACCGCCATTCTGGCAATTTTCTGTATTGCACTAAGGTTTTCCTACTCTTAATTTTAAATACATCTATTTCTATTAAAAAGGAGCTCTTATTATGGCTATTCACCCTATTGAATATCGTTATGGCACTCCTGAGATGCGCAGTATCTGGGAAGCAGAAAATAAATTACAGCGTATGTTAGATGTGGAGGCAGCTTTGGCCGAGGCTGAAGCAGAACTGGGACTCATACCCGGGGATGCTGCGATGGAGATCAAAAACAAAGCAAGCACCAAGCATGTGACCTGGGAAAGGGTTGCTGAAATTGAGAGGGAAACCAACCACGACATAGCCGCCCTGGTTAAAGGCCTGGCTGAGGTATGTGATGGAGAAGCAGGGGAATATGTCCATTACGGAGCCACCAGTAACGATATCATTGACACCAGCCAATCACTGCTTTTAAAGGACACCCTGAATATCCTGAAGGACAAAGTAGTCCGGCTAGCTAGGATATGCCTAGAATTAGCCCGGGAACATGGCGAAACCGTCTGCATAGGGCGGACACACGGGCAGCACGCCCTTCCCACTACTTACGGGATGAAATTCGCCCTGTGGGCAGATGAATTGAGAAGACAGTATGATCGTATGCAGGCCTGCCAGAAAAGACTGTGCGTGGGCATGATGACCGGTGCAGTGGGCACCATGGCAGCCCTGGGAGATGATGGCTTGGAAGTGCACCGGATCCTGTCACGGATCCTGGACTTGGAGCCAGTTCTGATATCCAACCAAGTGGTGCAGCGGGACAACCATGCTGAATACATCATGTGCCTGGCCAACTTGGCCAGCACCCTGGACAAAATGGCCCTGGAAATGCGTAACCTGCAGAGGACAGAGATCAAAGAGTTAGGGGAAAGTTTCGACCCCGAAAAACAGGTAGGAAGTAGTACAATGCCCCATAAGATGAATCCCATCACTGCTGAGAGGATATGTGGAGTTTCTAGAGTGGTGAGGGCTTATGTGGCTCCCGCTCTCCAGAACAATCCATTATGGCATGAGCGGGACCTTACCAATTCTTCAGCTGAACGCATCATTATCCCAGAATCCTCCATCTTAACCGATTACATCCTGCAACTCTCCATTAAACTAATGAAAAATCTGGTTTTCTATCCTGAAAATATTGAAGCCAACTTGAACCTCACTGGAGGGCTGATTATGGCCGAAAGGTTCATGGCCGAATTAACCCGCAGGGGAATGGGTCGCCAAACCGCGTATGGAGTGGTACGTAGATGTGCCCTGGAGGCTAACCAAAAGGGAATCAGTTTAGAGGCAGTAGTACTGGATAACGAGGATATCAGTGCGTACCTATCACCCGATGAGGTTTGCCAGATCATGGACCCCCATACCTACCTTGGTTCAGCAGTGCAAGTGGTGAAGAATGTGCTGGAAGACTCTAAAAACTGGTTTTAGAGGATAGAATTAAATATTTTTCATCCTAATGATCTTCAATTTCCCCCGAGCATGTGGAAATCCCTTTATTTTTTTTAAAAAAATTAAAATAGTGCACCGCAGATACTAATACACGACAAATAATGGGGTGTGAAGTATTGATAAACTGGGGTGTAGTGATCGTTGGTTTTCTGGCCGAAATTATTCTTGGAGGAATTCTTGGTGTTTTAATACCCGGATGGGGAGCTCTACTGGGATTGCTCCTGGCAGGGATGCTGGTTGGTTACATGGTAGGAGGAGATGCTGGTAACGGAGCTGTTAATGGGGCAGTAGCCGGTGCCTTTGGTGCCATAATTATTTCTGTACTACTTTTAATATTTGGAACCATATTACTAGGATTAGTTGGTTTTGCAGCTGCCAGCGTCACCAGCATGGTATTACTATTAGGTTCCATTGGGGTTATCATCATCATGGCCCTGGGCGGTGCTGTAGGATCTCTCATCAAGGGAGAGCCTGAAGCATCGCTATAATCGGTTAGCAGGGGAACTATTATATATTACCTTGACAATCCACTTTATAAAAAAAGGGAGTACGTTAAAATGGAAGATATAAAAGAAATAAAATCGGTACGTATTGTACCCTACACACTGATGTCCTCATCTGTATCAGCAGTGTTGGGGCTGCTATATGCCATAGTTCTATTAATAGTTCTTGGAATCATTGCCTTGGTGGTGCCAGGTGTGGGTCAGTATGCTACCATTCTGGCCAGCTTGGGGGTGGCCCTCATCATCACCATGCCTGTTTTAAACTTCTTCTTCAGCATACTGTCATCTTTCGTCAAGGCCCTTATCTACAATCTGCTGGTGCCCCGTATCGGGGGAATAAAGGTGAGTATGGATGGGGATGAAGTTAAATCCATCCCCATTGTGCCGGTAGCCCTGATGCTGTCCATACTCTACACCGTGCTGGCTTTCATTGTGATGCTGGTTGTGGCCCCAATTTTAGCGGTATTTATGGAAGGAACTACCTTGATAGCCGGCAGCACCGCCGCAGCCATACCAGAATTATCAGGAATGGCTGGTGCCAGTGGTGCAGGGATTATATTGGCCATCATCTTAATAATCGGCGTTCCCATCATCTTTTTCATAACTACTTTCTTATATGCAGTGGTAGCCACCATATTATACAATCTCCTGTCGCCCATAATCGGTGGAGTGAAGCTTAAAATGGAACAGGCCAGTCATGGCTTATGTGAAATTAGAAAAATTCCACCAGTATCTCTGGCCCTCATCCTATCAGTGGTGTTGACTATTGTGAACCTCTTATACCAACTGCCCTCTGCAGCCATGAATATAGCTTTAGATGGAGTGGCCATTGGCTTGGTAGGTCTGTTGGGGAGTATAGTAGTCTATTTCATAGTCTTCTTCATCGTTTATATCCTGATGGCTCTGATATACAACTTCCTGCAGCCGAAAATTGGTGGAGTGGAGATTAAACTGGAATAAAATGGATCTACACCGGGAGTTCCATTTCCAATCTTTGAGGTTAATTATGAAAAGAACCCTGAAGTGCCGGCGCATATCCAGAGGAAAAGCTAAAGGTCAAGTAATAGTCACCAGCGAGCCAATTAGTTTCCTTGGTGGTGTGGATCCCGCCACTGGCAGGGTTATAGACCGGGAGCATGAGCTTTACCAGCAGAACTTGAAGGATAAGATCCTGGTAATCCCATCGGGTAAGGGCTCCACAGTGGGTTCCTACGTAATATACCAGATGGCCAAAAACCAAACTGCCCCCCGGGGGATAGTGGCCATGGAAGCTGAGCCCATAATCGCTACCGGAGCTATAATGGCTGGTGTTCCCATGGTAGACCATCCTGAAGTAGATATTCTGTCTATCCTGAAAAATGGAGATTTAATGGAACTCGATGCCGATTCTGAAATCATAAAAATAATAAATAAACAGTTTTACTGATTTTCGCGGATGCTAACACCCACCACTCCGCCGATAGCACCCAGAACTCCCGAAACAATCACTGCCAGGAGGGTGATGAAGGCTCCCAGGAAAACACCGATGGTACCAGCTGCTGCTCCTGCGTTAGTGAAAATAACACCAATAATAGCGCTGATAGTACCAAATCCTAGTAAAAACAGGGCCCCCATAATTAATCCACCGATCACGCCGGAAACAGCTCCTTCCACGGCGCCAGCTTGATTGTCGCCGCGGTCCAGGTAAGCAGCGAAAACGCCCCCTATAACCGGGCCCAGAAAGAACAGGGGCAGGAATACCACAGCCAGAACAAGGGTCAGAACCGCGGTTATAAGTCCACCCACCACTACGTACTTCCATTCCATATTATCACCTTTACATATAATCCTACATATTGAATTAAGGAATATTTATTTTGTTTGCGGTTTCTGTCCAGTTTCCCGCCTTTTAAAGGATAATCCTGCCACCAGTCCACCGGCGATGCCCATAGACAAACCGGCAATTATGGCCAAAACCAGGGTTAACTCCACCGAAATGGTTCCTATATCAGTGTAGCCCATTGTCTCCAGTGCATTGAAATGACAGAGAGACAAAACCACAGCGGTTAAAAAAGCTCCTGTTACACCGCTGAGGCCGCCGTATATAATCCCTTCCCGATATTTTCCTTTCAAATAGTTGTTGGACGCATATCCCCCCACCAAGGGGGCGATAACTGCCGCACCGTAGCCTTCTACAAATATGAAAAAGGCGTACCACACTAAAGTTACACCCAAACCAATAGCTAATCCTTTGTAATTGAATTCCATTTATTTCCCTCACCACGACATAAATTTGAAGTTACTATCACACCACTCTACTATCTTCTACATCATGATCCTTAAAAAGGATATTAAAAGCCGAGATTAGATTTCTCTATTCTATAGCATAAAATGATGTAGTAGAAGCAAATAAGTTGTATAGTTTACCATAGTACTATCCTAAGGTGATGATCAATGGGATATATTTTAATTCATAACGGAACAGTGATCGACGGCAATGGCGGACAACCAGTGCAGGACGGTGGATTGCTGATTAAGGATAATGTTGTCCAGGAGGTAGGTTCCCTGGATTCAGTTAGGCTACCGCCCCATGATGTGGAGGAAATTGACGCCAATGGGGGGTTCATACTCCCCGGTTTTATTGACTGCCACGTGCACATCATGCTCAATGGTTTCCGGTTTGAAGATCCCCTATTCACACCTCTTTCTTACTATTTTTTCCAGGCCGGGAAAAATCTCCGCCAGACCCTGGAGGCAGGGGTCACCACGGTGCGGGACGCGGGCCTGGCTGATTATGGAGTTAAAAAAGCGGTGGATGATGGCTTGATACCCGGCCCTCGCCTTCAGATTAGTGTGATGCCTCTCTCCATTACAGGGGGACATTTTGATCTATGTATGAAGTCCGGGATAGAGGTAAAAACCAGTTACAGTGGCCTGCCTGATTCTGTTTGTGACGGAGCCCATGAGGTCCGTAAAAGAGTACGGGAAGTTCTAAGGGCTGGCGCAGATGTGGTGAAGGTCATGGTTACAGGTGGTGTAATGAGCCCCAATGACAGCCCTGAACATCCCCAGTTCAGCCGGGAAGAACTGGGAGTCATGGTGGAAGAGGCCTCATATCGAGGAATTTGTTTGATGGCCCACGCCCATGGAGCACAAGGTATAAAAAACGCTTTGAAGGCAGGAATCACCTCAATTGAACATGGTACCTTCCTAGATGAGGAGTGCCTGGATTTGTTGTTGGAAAAAGATGGCTGGCTGATTCCCACCCTTCTGGTCAATCAGCATAACCAGGAGATGGCTGAAAAAGGAAAACTTCCTGAGTACAGTCATGGAGATTCCCAAGAGGTGGCCAGAATACTGGAAAGGAATATGAAAATTGCCTACCAGGCGGGGGTGAAGATGGCCATGGGTACCGACTCCGGAATAGCCCCCCACGGTCAGAATCTGCGTGAACTATCCCTGTTATGTGGAGTAGGCATGACCCCAATGGAGGCCATACAAGCGGGGACTATACGTGCCGCGGAGTTACTGGGCTGGGACCATAAGATTGGAACCCTGGAACAGGGAAAGTTGGCTGACGTAGTGGTGTGTAAAGATGATCCATTGGATCGGATAGACTCCCTAGGAGATCCAGAAAATATAAACCTGGTTCTAAAGGCCGGGAAATTGGTGAAGGACCTTCGCCATGAAAAGGTGGAATAATGGCTGAATCTAAGAAAAAGGCAGAGATAAAGATTTCTGGAATGCATTGCGCATCCTGTGCCCTTAATGTTGAAAAATTCCTCCAAAGTGTGGAAGGAGTGGAGAATGCCCAGGTGAACTTCGGAACCGAGAAGGCCACCGTGGAATACGACCCGGAAAAGGTGGAACTGGTCAAGATAGAGGAAAAAGTCCAAGATGCAGGGTATGGTGTGGTCAATGAACAAGTAACCCTGAAGATCGGGGGCATGACCTGTGCCATGTGTGTACAGGCCATTGAGGATGTGCTGAACCGAATTGATGGTGTTAGTCAGGTAATGGTTAATCTGGCCTCTGAAAAGGCCTATGTAACCTACAATCCACTGATGACCAGTGTTTCCCAGATGCGAGATGCCATTGAAGGTCTGGGATACGAGTACCTGGGAATGGAAGGGGAAATGGATGAGGACTCAGAAGAAATGGCCAGGCAAGCGGATTTAAACGATAAAAGGAACCGTTTTCTGGTTGCCTTCGGGTTTTCCATCCCCCTCATGCTCATCATGTTCCTGAAGATATCCCTACCCATCCCCATGACCTACTTCATGCTCCTGGTATCTTTATTACCATTCCTATACGTGAGTTATCCCATCTTCACTGCGGCTTACCATTCCCTGGGCAACCGGACCCTGAATATGGATGTGATGTACTCCCTGGGTATAGGGGTGGCCTACCTTTCCAGTTTGCTGGGTACCTTCAACATCATCCTCACCACGGAGTTCATGTTCTATGAAACCGCCCTGATGCTGGCTGGTTTTCTGATGCTAGGCCGCTGGTTGGAAGCCCGGGCTAAAGGTCGGACTTCCACTGCCATCAAAGCCCTGGTGGGGCTGCAGGCCAAGAAGGCCATGGTGATCCGGGATGGGCAGCAGGTGGAAATAGCTGCTGCAGAGGTGCAGGTGGAAGACCAGGTGCTGGTTAAACCTGGAGAACGGATCCCGGTGGACGGAGAAGTCTTGGAAGGTGAAAGCTACGTAGACGAGTCCATGATCACCGGGGAGCCCATACCAGTCCTGATGACACCCGGGAAAAGTGTGGTGGGTGGTACCATCAACCAGAACAGTGTGCTCATCATAAGGGCGGATAAGATTGGTAAGGACACTGTTCTGGCCCAGATCATTAAACTGGTGGAGTCAGCCCAGGGATCCAAGCCCCCGGTGCAGCGCATCGCCGATCAGGCCGTGACCTACTTTATACCAACCATCCTGACCATCGCCCTGGTGTCCTTTGGGGTGTGGTACTTCCTCCTGGGCAGCACCCTATTGTTCGGATTGACCGTGCTGATATCCATACTAGTGGTAGCCTGTCCCTGCGCCCTGGGCCTGGCCACACCCACCGCAGTCACGGTGGGGATTGGCCGAGGAGCTGAATTGGGCATCCTAGTAAAGGAGGGGGACGCCCTGGAGACATCGGAAAAGATCAGCACCATCGTATTTGACAAAACCGGGACTCTGACCCAGGGTAAACCAGCAGTGACCGATATTATTGGCTGGGATATGGATGACCGGACCCTTTTAATGCTGACGGCCAGTGTAGAGCAGAATTCACAGCATCCCCTGGCTGAGGCCATGGTAACCAAAGCCCAGGACAACGATATAACGTTATTTGATGCAAATAACTTTGATACCTACCCTGGTAAGGGTGTTTCCGCAATGGTTAGGGGGAAAGAAGTTTTGATTGGTAATCGCCAACTCTTAAATGCCTATGAGGTGGAGATATCTGAAGAGAATGAGAATAAGATATCTACGGTGGAGGCGGCGGGTAAAACTGCGATACTGGTGGCGGTTAATCATAAATTTGCCGGGATAATGGGAGTGGCCGACACCCTGAAAGAAAGTGCTGCACCTGCCATCATCGAGTTAAAGAAGATGGGAATTCAGGTGGGCATGATCACCGGGGACAACCAGCAGACCGCCGACAGTATCGCCCGGCAGGTGGGAATTGAAAAAGTTATGGCCGAGGTACTGCCTCCAGATAAAGCCTCCGAGGTTAAGAGACTGCAAGATGGGGGTGAAGTCGTGGCTTTCGTAGGGGATGGGATAAACGATGCCCCAGCCCTGGCCCAAGCCAATGTTGGCATCGCCATCGGCAGTGGAACTGATGTGGCCATTGAAAGCGGTGAGATCGTGCTGATCAAGGATAACCTGTTGGATGCCGTGGCCGGGTTGCAGCTCAGCCGCAAGGTAATGGGACGCATTAAACTCAACCTCTTCTGGGCCTTCGCCTACAACGTGATCCTCATCCCCGTGGCGGCGGGAGTTCTGTATCCCACCCTAGGCATCACTTTCCGGCCGGAATATGCAGGATTGGCCATGGCCCTTAGTTCAGTGACCATCGTGACCCTATCCCTGCTTTTGAAGGGTTATGTTCCCCCGGCTAAGAAATTGGTTGTGCAGAAATAATTAAATGTGAATGATCCCATAGTTAAAGAGGTGATATGTATGGCCGTGGACCCCATATGTAAAATGGATGTGGACGAGAAAAACGCCAAGTGGGTAAGTGAATACAAGGGCAAGAAGTACTATTTCTGCGCTCCGGGCTGTAAAAAAGCCTTTGATGAAGACCCAGCAAAGTACGCTGAGGAGTAGGATCCGGATCCTAAGAACATGGATAGTATCCTTAACCGGAGAATATTTGTATTAATCCATGATGTTGGGCTTATTATTAGCGATAGTCATTGCCATTATTGCTAAATTCAATTACTGGTTAGGAATGTTAACCCTTGTTGATTAAGGAGCGTGTTTGTACACGAGAACATGAAAACAAGTTGAATCTATTTTTTTCTTTATTAAGCTGGCGCGTGCCAAGATTTAAGTTAAGATCCTATGTTTAACTCCCATAACAATTCCTGTAGAAAATCAGTAGACATCCACCTTCATAATCTCCCTTAAAACCGCTGTGGCGTAGCAACCCTTGGGAATGGAAAATTCAACCAGCACACCATCTGGAGTGGGTTCCGAGGACACATCCCAGATTTTAAAGCGTACTGCCCTTCGCAGACCATGACTACCTAATCGGGGCATCATTGGTACCCTAAAGTCTTCTTTTTTTAACTTATATTCCTTTAAAACTTGTTCTTCTACTTTACCTACCTCACCCGTAGCAAGTGGTACTTTTGTACCGTAGAGGGGTGCGGTGGGGTGTATCTGGAAGTTTTTTATTTGTTGGTCAAGATCCTCCCCGATTTTGTGCACCAGATGTTCCTGGTTGTCGATGATGATGTCCCCCTCCACGTACTTGTCCACCCCCAGCTGGGATCGTTCACTGACAACTTTATTAAATAGGAACGATTGGTAGGCATGGACGAACATCCGATTAAGGGGCTTGGGAAGGCTGTACAGGGCTTTGATGTAGGATTTTTCATTCAACTCCTCTTTTTTCCTTTTTTCCCTCAGGAGGGTGCGAAGCATCATCTTCTCGTAACGCATCCCACTGGGCATGTTATCTAGGGCCTCCTCCCAATCCCCTGCATCATACATTCTACGGGTGGCTTGGATGTGGGGGGCCTCATCAGGGTAGGGGTTTCCAATATAAGAATCAACAGCTCCTTTGAAATCATTGTGTACTAGGGCCTCCCCCACCAGGTGGGTGTTGGGACGTTTCTGACCGAACCTCTGCCAGCCATAGTAATTGGGCACTCCCCTTTTTTTTAAATCATCCAGCACCTCCGAGGCAGTAACCACGTCCTGTGCTGGGCTTTTAGTTTCCCGGATCAGTATACGGAATTGGTTTCCCACCAGCTGCCCTATCCTTAATTTCTTCTGGTTGGCCTTTATCTTTAGGATTTTTACTCCGTAAAGCTTTTTTTCAAGACCAAACAGTTGCTCCGGAGCAGTGTTGCTGATGCAAAGCCACTGACGGGTGTGGGCAGCTTTATCCTTCATCCCAGCAAAGCCCATGCGCTTTCTACTTATTTTGAGCTCCCGGGCTATGTCTAGCACCACATCCAAAGTGTTTCTACCGATTTTATCGATGAAAATCCAAGTGTTGGGCCCTTCCCCACTGGGCTGGTTTTCTAGTATCTCCTCCACGTAGAAATCCTCGTATCTGGTTCTGATTCGGCCGCCAATTCCCCTTTGGGTGGTTATGTAGGTGTCTGCGTTGAGCATGGTTTTCTCCAGGAATAGATTTGCTACACTGATTATGTGTACTCCATGTATTAGGATATGGGTACTCATATTAGGTTCAAGATAATATTAGTTTACGGAGTTGCTAACCATGAAAATCATAAAAATCATGCCGTGCCTGGATATGAAGGATGGAAGGGTGGTGAAGGGAGTTCATTTTGTGGATTTGAAGGACGCCGGTGACCCGGTTGAATGTGCTGCTTTGTACCAAGAGGAAGGAGCCGATGAACTGGCCATGTTAGATATTGCCGCCACCATAGAGAACCGGGGGGCCCGTCTTGAATGGGTGGAGAATGTGGCCTCAGTTATTAACATTCCCCTCACTGTAGGGGGAGGTATCAGTAGCCTGGAAGATATTGAGCTCACCCTCAATGCCGGGGCAGATAAGGTGTCTATGAACAGTTCTGCAGTGCATAATCCAGAACTGATCCGGAAAGCTGCCCAGAAATTTGGCTCCGAACGTATCACCGTGGCCATAGATGGCTGCCGCAACCAGGATATGCCATCTGGATTTGAAGTGGTGGTGTCTGGCGGTACCAAGCCCATGGGTATAGATGCAGTGGAATGGGCCAGGGAATGTGAAAAACTGGGAGCCGGTGTAATCCTGCCCACCAGTATGGATGGAGACGGCACCCAGGATGGTTACGACTTAGAATATACCAGAGCCATTGCAGATGCAGTTAATCTACCAATAGTGGCCTCTGGTGGAGCTGGGAAGTTATCACACTTCTATGATGCTGTGGAAGAAGGCGGCGCCACTATTCTCCTGGCGGCTTCGGTGTTCCACTTCCGTACCTTCACTGTGAGAGAGGTTAAAAAGTACTTGAAGGGAAGGGGTTTGAAGGTAGAGGACTATAATAATGAAGAATCAGGTCCCCGCTAAATAGCGAAGGCCCACTAACCTCCCTGGACATGTTAATTTATAGGTCCTCTATTTCAGTGAATCTGCAGAGGATGTAGTAACTACCATCCAGGTAGGCTCCATTATTGTTGATGGGGAGTGTTTGGTGCTGGATAACAGCATGGAAGTTCTCCTGGACTCTTTCAGGTACAGTCTCTCTGATCCAGACCCTCCATACTCATCTCAGACAGTGCCCCGGGTGATGATCACATCGATCTGGAGGGAAAACTGTCCTGATCCATAGCCTACATTTACTCAAAGGCGTAACTCATCACCTGCTACTATTTGAACAATGTTTTCAAACTAAAATAGTAACACCAGTAACAAAAAATAGTTATTATTTAAAAGAAGGGTGTAAATCACTCCAAGTAAAAAAATCATATAAATGATGATTAACAAAGGTAAATGCCATGTATTTTAAATATGGATTGGAAGATAAGCCATCAGGAGGGAAAATCCTTATATTTGGGTTGCAGTGGCTGGCTGTGACCATTCCCCTCATCATAATCGTCGGTAACATCCTGGGAGTCCTCAGCGGGGGTGAAATCAACATATCCTACCTGCAGGATCTACTCCTGATGGTGGGATTGGTGATGCTGGTACAGTTACTGTATGGACACAAGCTGCCCCTGGTAGTGGGACCAGCAACGGTACTCCTCATAGCCGTCCTCGCCAGCCAGGGACAGGCCAGCGGCGCTATAAACACCTCCATTATAGTGGGAGGAGTTGTACTGGCCTTGGTAGCTGGCAGTGGATTGTTAAAATACCTTAAAAGGCTGTTCACTCCCCGGGTGATCATGGTCATCCTGCTGTTAATCGCCTTCACCCTATCCCCCACCATCCTCAACCTCATCACCATCGACAACGGAGTTTCACCTGGCATCAACCTAATATTCACCATGTTCCTGACTTTACTGGTTTTCACAGCACACCGGGTGCTGCGTGGCTTGTGGAAGTCTACACTGCCCCTGTGGATAATGATCCTGGGCAGTTTATCTTATTACATTCTTTTTGGAGTGTTTACTCCCCTTTCCCCTAATTTAGCTGCTCTATCACTTCCTGGAAGTTTTACCATTTCCTTGGCAGTTCCTGAGTTGACTATGCTGGTGTCCTTTCTCATCTGTTTTTTAGCCCTAGCCATCAACGACTTGGGATCCATCCAAGCCGTGGGATCCCTTCTGAAGGCCGGGGAAATGGAAACCCGGGTGAAACGGGGCATCACTATCACTGGGGTGGGGAACATTCTGTCTGGACTCATAGGTGTCATTGGTCCGGTGAATTATTCCATGAGCCCCGGGGTGATCGCTGCTACTGGAAACGCATCCCGTTACACCCTGATACCAGCAGCGGTGGGGTTACTCCTCCTGGCCTGCTCTCCCCTATCAGTGGGTTTCATAAGCAGCATACCCTCCCCAGTGGTGGGTACCATCCTAATCTACGTGATGACCGCCCAAATGGCGGCTGCTTTTCTTTTGGCCCTGGAAAACCAGGCCTTCCAGACCCTGGACCATGGCCTGGTGGTGGGGTTGCCCATCATCATCGGCACCGTGGTGGCCTTCTTACCCACCGGAGTAACTGGCCAGTTACCCCTGGTAATCCGTCCCTTACTGGGTAACGGGTTTGTGATGGGAGTTTTAGCAGTGCTGTTCCTGGAGCATGTGGTTTTTCTTGCACGGGATGGTTGAAATTCGGATAGATTTTTTTTATCCTAAAAGCAATTCCTGACCTTGCCACCCTCTAACTCCCCTTAAGCAGCTGAAGAGATCCACCTATAGTTGTTAGAATCAATCTTCAGGATCTTTTCAGCCAAGGCATCGACATCTTTATTTAACTTAAATTTCTTTTCCTGTATTAAAGCCCACTTTACAGCCTTTTTATATAGCTACGGGGATCAGTGGATTCCCTTATTATTATGGGGGAAGAATGGTGGAACTTTCCTCAACTGCTTTTTTGTCCTGGACTACCCAGTTGCAATCAGGGAAAGCAACTCCTTTAACAAATTCTTCCTCTCTCCCCTCCACCAAATATTTATGTGTAAAGGGTGTTTTACAGAAAGGATTAATAGCATCATTATTCGTGAACATCCCCAGAATCAAACTACAGAGCCCAACTTCCATTTGATCTACAGTAACCAATTCAAGGATCATAAATCATACTGGCCACAAGAATCCTGGTTTCACGTATCCATATTAATCCAGAGTTTTCCGGCCAGTTCATGATCTTCACCAGTTTCACAGAATATACATCTTTATTCATGTATTAGCCCATGAACCCTGTTAAAACACGTCCACACCCTTATTAATTCATCACCATCCTCTGGACCGGGTAAATATTCCAATTCTGATGATATCTTAGAATTTCATCCTTTTAATCTGGCATTATGATTTCAAGAATCCTATCTAAATCCTTCAGGTCTTCCAAAACGTAATCCGCCCCGGTTTGGTCAAGTTCCTGGGAGGAGTACCTGCCAGTGGCCACGGCCAAGGTGTGAATTTGGAAGGGTTTAGCAGCGTCCACATCCCGGGGAGTGTCTCCAACAACGAATATCCGATCACCGTGGTAATGGTGTAAATCATGGGCCCGCTCCAGGGCTTTTTTAACCAAACCCCGTCGTTCTTCACTGTCACTTCCAAAGCCACCGAATGGGAAGTAATCATCCAGTCCCACCCGGCCCAGTTTTGCATGGGCAATAGGTTCCAAGTTCCCTGTGGTGAGCCCCAGGAGCACTTCCTTGCTCTGGAGTTGGGACAAGAGTTCATTCACTCCACCCAGTACCTGTATATTCTCCTGGTGAACGTGCTTTTGGTAGTAGTCTATCATGTACTGTAAACAGGCCTGAAAATCCCTTTGGATGGCTTTTTCTTCCACACCACCCATTGTCAATACTTCCCGCAGTATCTGGGGGTCAGTTTTTCCGGCGTAATTTATACCACTTATGTCCTCCCTCATCTGATAGAACTTGTCCACAGCCTGGACAAAGGCCTGGTAGTGGCAGCGGGCACCCCGGACCAGGGTGCCATCAATATCGAAGAGGACCAATATTCCATTTTGAACCATACTTTTTCACCTATCTTCTTTGCAGAAGGTCATCCGCTGCTTCCCGGGCCAGGGATAACACCTCCACATGATCCAGTGCTAAAATCTCTTTATTCTGCATCAGTATCTTTCCATTGCAGATTACAGTATCCACGTCGGATCCCCCGGCAGAGTAAACCAGGTGGGACATGTGATTTCCCGGGGGAGTTAAATGGGGGGCATTCATATCCACCAGTATCAGATCCGCCTTTTTACCCACCTCGATGGTTCCAATCTGATTCTCCATTCCCAGGGCCCGGGCTCCATCAACAGTGGCCATTTCCAGTACCTTACGGGCAGGAAGAACAGTGGGATCCATCTGGTTGATCTTCTGCAGTAGGGTAGCAGTTTTTATCTCCTGGAAGAGGTCCAGGTTGTTGTTGGAAGCAGCACCATCAGTTCCCAGGGATACACAAACATCACACCGTGTTAATTCAGTTATTGGGGAGATTCCTGACGCTAATTTCATGTTACTAACTGGACAATGGGATAACTTCACCCCTCGTTCTTTGATGAGGCTGATCTCATCGTTACTGAGCCATACACCATGAGCAGCTAAGAGATCATCTCCCAGCAGGCCCAAACTATCCAGATATTCAAAGGGCCTCCTTTGGGTTGATTCCAGTACATTTTGAACTTCATCCTTGGTCTCGGAGACGTGCATATGTATCTGCAGGCCTTCTTGGTCTGCCTTCTCTCGACTCCACCGCAGAAGTTCCTCAGAGCAAGTATATGGAGCGTGGGGACCTAATGCCACGGTTATCCTGCCTTCTGCAGTGTTATGGCATTTATCGATAATGCGCTGGGTTTCCTTAATCTCATTTTTCCTTTTTTCTTCAATGCCCGTGTCTATCATCCCGTGACAGATAACGCCCCTCAAGCCAGATTCATCCAGGGCCCGGGCGATTTCATCCATGAAGAAGTACATATCACTGCAGCAGGTGGTGCCGGTTCTGATCATCTCCAGAGCCCCTAGTAATGCTCCGGCGTAACAGTGCTCCCCATCCAAGTGGGCTTCCACCGGCCAGATATAGTCTTCCAGCCAGGTCCCAAGGGGCAGATCATCAGCTATTCCCCGGAAGAGTGTCATGGATAGGTGGGTGTGGGTGTTCACCAGTCCCGGGATCAGAACCTTACCTTCACCATCGATGACCACATCTGCGTGATCTCTTCCATCCCGACCTACCTCCAGGATTAGATCATTTTCAATGAGCACTGATCCTCTCTTGGTGCTGGATAGGGGCATTGTAACATTTTTTATGAGTATACTCTGTGATTCCATGGGGCACACCTATTATATAAAAAGGGAACTAAACATTAAATAGCTAACAGTTAGACTTACCCTTAATTTATGGATTAAAAATGCTTGTTACACCTATTTATCACCTTTTAAAGGAGGATTATCTATGAAAATAAGGATTGCATTACCTTCCAAGGGCAGGATCAGCGACCCAGCTGTGAAACTGTTGGAAAAGGCAGGTATTGGACTTAAAGATGCTGCTAACCGTAAATTGTTCTCAGATACCTATGATGATGATATAAACGTGATGTTCACCCGGGCTGCAGATATTCCCGAATTTGTGGCCGATGGTGCAGCTGATATGGGTATGACTGGCTTGGATCTTATCCGGGAGCATGATGCAGAGGTGGAAATCCTGGAAGACCTTAACTTTGGAAGAGCCCACCTGGTTTTGGCAGCACCTGAAGATTCTCCCATAAATGAACCAGGAGACTTGGCAGATGGAGTTATAGTGGCCACTGAATTCCCCCATCTGACCCAAAATTATCTTTCCTCGAGAAAATTAGACGCTCGTATCGTGGAACTTTCTGGAGCTACTGAAATAGCCCCTTTCATTGGAGTCGCAGACCTTATAACAGACATCACCAGCACCGGCACCACACTGCAGATGAACCATCTAAAAATTGTGGATAACATTCTGGAAAGTTCGATCAAACTCATAGCCAACCCCCAGAGTTACAAGGAGAAACACGAAAAGGTGGAAGCAGTACGAACTGGTATCCGGGCTGTGCTGAATGCGGAGGGTAAGAAGCTGGTGATGATGAACGTGGCGGAAAGATTTCTGGAGGATGTGAAGAAGGCCATGCCGGGACTCACCGGCCCCACAGTGTCCCAGGTACTTTCCAGTAATGACGTTGTAGCAGTTCACGCGGTGGTGGATGAACAGGAAGTATTTAAAGTGGTGAACCGTCTGAAAAAAGTTGGAGCCCGAGATATACTGGTGGTGCCCATTGAAAGAATAATATGAACTTATGTGGATTAAATGAAGATTTTAAGATTTCAAATAGGGAAAAAAGAGGCAATAGGGATTTTAAAAGACCATTTAGTCTATGAAGTCTCATCTGAATCCGGAACAGGCCCACAAATTGGTCCTCATCCAGAACTAGGTAATTTTCATCCGTTGAAGGAGGTTACAATTCTTCCTCCAGCTTGTCCCTCCAAGGTGGTTGGTGTGGGTTTGAATTACCGTGACCACGCCGTGGAGTTGGATATGGATATTCCGGATGAGCCTGTGCTGTTTTTAAAGCCTCCCACCACTGTCATTGGCCATGATGGGACTATCATCTGCCCACCCGAGTCCAAGCAGGTGGACTATGAAGCGGAGCTAGCTGTTATAGTGGGCCAGGCCGCCCGTAAAATTCTCCCAGAGGATGTTTCTGAGTATATTGCTGGTTACACCGTGCTTAATGATGTAACCGCCCGGGATTTGCAAAGGAAGGATGGGCAGTGGACCCGGGCCAAGAGTTTCGATACTTTCTGCCCCTTAGGTCCCTGGATAGAGACCGAACTGGACCCGGGCAACCAGCAGATTTCCATGCGGGTTAATGGAGAGTTGAGGCAGGATTCCAACACCAGGAATATGATCTTCCCAGTGGAGGAACTTTTCAGCTTCATATCCCACATCATGACTTTGAACCCTGGTGATGTCATAGCCACCGGCACCCCACCTGGAGTGGGACAGATACAAGGGGGTGATGTTGCAGAGGCCACTGTAGAGGATGTGGGGACCCTGATTAATCAAGTGCAATGAAGTTATAATATAAGTTATAACTTATAAGTAATGGGGTTATAAAATTACTCCATGGGCGGTGGAGGGTCATGGTAGCCAGTTGGTGGGAAAGATTAACACCTCTGAGTCAGGCGTGCCAGGCCCTCATAACAAAATGAGAACTTTTCTCAAGGTGCCGGCCCTCAAAAGCTGTTAACAGCATACGGTTAACACTTTTTTTTATCCGGAACTTATTCTCCAGCAGATAATCAACCAGTTTATGGTAACGGGTGTTGACCTCCAGGAAGATTTCCTCTGACCCGTGAATTCCCATAAAATTATTTAAAACCAACCCAGCACCTCATTCTGGTTTAATGAGGGTTTGATAACTCCCCATAGATGTAAAAATACACTGGTATGTGATGCCATTACACCTACGGGCTGATTTTCCGTAGTGTGATGAGTACTTCTCCTCCCAGAGAGTGGGCCAACTCCAGATCATGGCGGAAGCTTAATCCAGACATCTTCTTCTGGGTCCAATTGTCAATATTATCCAGAATTAATTTCCGATGGGCAGGTTTCATCTCCCATAACCCTTTTACTCTGATATCTGGATTATCCTCAATTACGATGCTCTCCGGTACTTTCAGGATCAGAGATGGGTAAGCAGATTGAAATCCCATTTTATAGTTGAGTCCAATGTTTTCACCAGCATCAGGACGCATCTCCAGGCCTATGACTTGGCAGTGTCTTTTCAGATACTCTAATCCTTTTTTTATGAGCTTTTACCCAGACCCTGGCCTTGAAAGTCAGGGTGAACCCCCACCGGCCCCAAGTATCCTTCGCTACCCATAATTTTGGTGAAACTTTACCCCCGTACTTGTTCATTATCCAGAACAACATGACAACCCAGGGGGGTCCATGGCCATTAACCCCTCCAGATTCTAAAAGTCGGGGTTTTTTCCGATTAAAGGCTAAAAGGTCAAGTTCCACCATCTGTTCCAGATGTTCTTCCCTCATGGGGCTGATATGCACCTTATCCCCCCGGAAATTATATTATTCCAAGTAGATGGCTGGTTTGTATGGTAACGCATTTCTGGCTTTTTTCTGTGGATCGTAGCCAGCATCCTGGTGCACCATTACATCAGCCCCTGATTCCTGGCTCAGATAATCCTGGGAGTCGCTGATTAGCCTGTACTCATCCACCCAGCCCACATAGTGGATACGGGTCATCTCCCGGACCAATTTCTGAACAAACCGTGATATCTCTTTTTTATCGTTATGTACATCTTCCTGCATGACCTGACGCATTATGATGCCGATATCGGGTTTGCCCACCTTCATGGCCATTTCGAAGACCTTCCACTTCCACTCCGGAGCCAGGTAGATGTGTATCTTCTGGGGCTGGGATTTGGTGATCTTTTTTATCTCCCGTATATCATCAGCCAGTCCCTGCACGATCTCTTCACCCTTCTGCACCACTTCATCAATCAAATCCGGGTCATGTTCGGGCCAGGGGGCCTGGGATGCAAATCCATGGCCACCATGCAGTTCCCACAGTTCTTCCGATGCGTGGGGTGTGAAGGGAGACAGTAGCCGTATCCAGATCCCCAGTACATAGGCCAGTACCTGGGCAATTTCATCTCTGGACTCTGGATTAGTTAACGAGGAATCTACTCTGTGCATGTAATGGTCTATATCCTTCTTGAAAAGGAATAAAGATTCTTGAAGGGCCTTCCTGGTTTGGAATCCATCCAGGGCCAGAGTGGCATCTTTAACCCTCTGGTTGACTTGGCTTATCATCCAGGCGTTGATGGCCTGGCTAACCACTGGGGCTTTCACATGATCCTTGAGTTGGATCTGGGAGCCATGCAACTGATCCACCCGGTCCGCGAATTCAAGGAACCATTCCAGGCGTTTCTTGGTGCCTATCACTTCCCTTTCTCTCCAGTCGAAGTCTTGCCAGGGCTCGGCAGAGGACATCAAGAACAAGCGCACCACATCTGCGCCATGGGTCTTAATGGCATCTTCCAGGAGTACAATGTTACCCTTAGAGGAAGACATCTTATGACCTTCCAGGAGGCCCATACCAAAGACCACCACCCCATGTGGCCATTTTTCCCTGGGAAAAATGGCTGAATGGTGGAATAAGTGGAAAGAAAGGTGGTTGCCTACAAGATCCTTGGCGGAAAGTCTCCAATCAAGGGGATACCAGTAGTTGAACTCATTTTTGGTGTCCAGGAATTCCTGGTGTGTTTTAGAGTATTCTGCATCTAGGAAAACTCCGTCGAAGAAGGCATCATCCAGTTCTTCAGGGTTCATCTTCTTCAAATGGGTGGCAATGGCGTAGTAGGCCATGTAAATGGTAGAATCACTTAAAGGTTCGATGAGCCACTGTTGATCCCAGGGTAAACGGGTTCC
Source organism: Methanobacteriota archaeon (assembly GCA_029556335.1). Classification (GTDB taxonomy): domain Archaea; phylum Methanobacteriota; class Methanobacteria; order Methanobacteriales; family Methanobacteriaceae; genus Methanobacterium. The sequence continues at coordinate 310,517 of JAKQFA010000028.1, read as the reverse complement.
CAACCCTATACGGCGGGAGCAAGCCCAATCATGAAGCCAATTGATGAAATACTCGAAGTTGTGTCGGATTTCCTCCGGAACGGCGTTCATGTGGTGGAGACAATCCAGGGTGGTTTTTTTCCAATTCGGGTCGGAGTACTTGAGGAACCACTGGTCTTCCAGGATCTTGACCACACATTTACCTCCGCAGCGGCATATCACTGGTTTTTCCGCGAACTCATGCATCTTATCCCCCTTCCCAGAATCAAGAAGTATCCTTATGACCGTGTCCCTGGCTTCGGGGACTTGCATTCCTGCGTAACCAGTTAGGTGTTCATCCATAACACCCCTGGCATGTTCCAGTTTGTACATCTCATTGGTGGCCTCCTGGAGCTTAGGATCCTGCTGGTTTTTAATTCCCATCCTGGCCACCATTTCCACAGCTGGGTGTTCACCAAAGCCATCCAGCCTAATAAGGCCGATGGGCTGGATTTTCTCCACTACATCCAGGATTTGATATTTTTTAAGAACTACCGAGTCGTTTTTAAGGTCCTCCAGGGCAATGTAATCTGCCGGAGCGTGAGCAGGTACCGAATAAACCACCCCCGTGGCGTATTCTGGGTCTACAAATGAAGCAGGGAGTATTATGAGTTTTTCCCGGGTTAATGGATTTTCCACGTACTCTCCCACCATCCCCTCTGTGTCCACTTCTCCCACTATTTCCACTTCTTTCTGGTTCATCAAGTTATCGAAGGATTTTTTACTTATAATCCACTCCTCGCCCTGGTATTTCACCCTAACATACTCTTCATCTGGGTTTATCCAGAGGTTGGTTGCTCCGAAGAGGGTTTCCGGGCGGAAAGTAGCGGCCACAAGATAGGACCCGCAGTACTGGAATTTCACCAGGGTTAGTTCGTTGATACCCACCCCCTCCCCTTCCAGGAGGTCATGATCCCCTACTGGATTCAGACATTCAGGACAATACTTCACGGGGTGGGCTCCAATACGAACTAGTCCCTTTTCTTTCAGTTTCCGAAACTGCCAACTGATGAACTTCTGGTAGTGGGGGTCCAAGGTTTTGAACTCCCTTCTCCAGTCTATGGAGTAGCCCAACCGGGTCATAACCTCACGGTATTCACTGCTAAAGTACTCCACTATGTAATGAGGATCAGTGAACCGTTGCAATTCCTCATCAGGCACTTTATGTACGTTTTTATAGATACTCAGAGTCCATGGGTCCTGTCTCTCTATCCGCTTGGCAATACCAATTACTGGTGCCCCGGTAACATGCCAGGCCATTGGGAAGAGGACGTTGTAGCCCTGCATTCGTTTGAACCTGGCGTAAACATCTGGTACCGTGTAGGTTCTTCCATGGCCAACATGCATAGCCCCACTAGGGTAGGGATAGGCCACGGTTAAAAACAGTTTCTCCCGGTCATCAGGATTGGAGTGAAACAACTTCGCATCCTGCCACTTCCTCTGCCACTTAATTTCCATATTGATAGCTGTCAATCAATCACCGCCATAAAAATTAACAATAAATAACTGTTACACTAATTTTATCCCTGCAATGAATCATCTAACCATTTCAGGTAATCTTCGGAACCATTCTGGATGGATATTTCCAGGATACAGGGAACATCGTAACTATGTATATCCTTAATCCGCCTTATCAGGGTATCCAGTTTTTCTTTCCTGGTTTTCAGGAGGAGTATGGATTCATCATCTTCCACAATTTCAGCTTCCCACCAATAAAATGATTTCATAGAAGATACAATGTTAGCACAAGCCACAATTCTCTCTTCCAGGAGTGTTTTAGCTATTTTTTTTGATTCCTCCTCTCCGGAGGTGGTTATATAAATCAATGCATACATGTTGGTTCCTCATATTTCTATCTGGGCAATTGGGGGGGTTTTTAGTTTGTGCTGTGCCTGTTGAACCATGATCCGAACCTTAACCACTTCCCTGGAACTGATACCAAGTTTAAGGGCAACATCGTCTTCATTCAACTTTTTATCCATCAGGAGGTAAAGTATCTTATCCAAGAGTACGTAACTGATCCCCAAATCATCTTCATCAGTCTGACCAGGCCATAGGCCTGCGGTGGGCTTTTTTTCCAGAATGGACGTGGGGAGATCCAGATGTTCGGCTAGGCTGCACACATCTGTTTTGTACAGATCACCCAGGGGGAGGATGTCCGCCCCCCCATCCCCATACTTGGTGAAGTATCCCACCATTAGTTCAGTGCGGTTACTGGTGCCCACCACAAGCCGGTTCAGTGCATTTGCATGATAGTAGAGGACCATCATCCTCATCCTAGCCTTGAGGTTGGCCTGGGCCAGCTTTATATGCTCCTCATCCAGGCCGCCCCTACATATATTCTCCACCGGAGTCAGGAGAGGATCCAGATCCAAGACCTTATAAGCTATTCCCAAGTCTTTGGCCAGTTCCACTGCACCCTCCGTATCCCCGGGTGGGGTGCTGCTGGTGGGCATGGCTAGGGCCAGTATTTTCTCTGGATTAACCACACCAGCCGATATCGTGGCCACGGTGGATGAGTCCAGACCCCCACTGATACCCATGACCAAGCCTTGAGTATTGGATTCTATTAGAGAATACTCAATGAAGTTGGATATATCTCTCAGGGCCTTATCAACATTAATTTTCCGCATTATCTGTTTATCGTCAGTCATAAGACCACCAATGAATAAAATATTTTTATTTTAAAGTTTTATATTATAAATATCCATTTAAAGCAGATATAACTCCCTTAAGGCCCCTATCAATTTTGATGGGGTTGGTGTAAGGGGTCCTAGGCAAGGTTTTATTATATGTCATTATCCTAATATGGATGTTGCACAATTTTTATATGTCCACAACGATTCACATAGGATAGTCTAGAGTTATGGAAGTTATATTAGCAAAAAAATTGGTATTATCCTATAGATTATTTTAAAGAAGATCAAATGGAGGAAGATTAATGGCATTTAAAGACTTGTTCCGATTCAACAAAGGAAAAACCACATTCGTGTTCATTGGTGGTAAGGGTGGAGTGGGTAAGACCACCGTATCAGCAGCAACCGCCCTATGGTTGGCAGATGAAGGTAAAAAAACCCTTATAGTCTCAACTGACCCTGCTCACTCTCTTTCCGACTCTTTTGAGAGAAATATTGGTCACGACCCCACCCCTATAGCTGAAAATCTTTTTGCAGCAGAGATAGACCCTGAAGTATCCATGAAAGATTATCAAGCCAAGATGAAGGAACAACAAGCCCTGAACCCAGGTATGGACTTTGGTATGCTGGAGGACCAGATGGATATGGCCAGTATGGCCCCTGGTATCGATGAAACCGCGGCTTTCGACAAGTTTCTCCAGTACATGAACACAGACGAGTACGACATCGTCATCTTCGACACAGCCCCCACCGGCCATACCCTGCGTTTGTTATCCTTCCCAGAGATGATGGACAGTTGGGTGGGAAAGATGATCAAAATCCGCCGCCAAGTAGGCAGCATGGCCAAGGCCTTCAAGAACATTATGCCCTTCATGGGAGATGAGGAAGAAGAAGACCGGGCATTAGAGGATATGGAGGAAAGTAAAAAGCAAATCCGGGCTGCTAGGGGAGTTTTATCAGATCCCAACCGCACCTCATTTAAGATGGTGGTTATCCCTGAGGAAATGTCCATCTACGAATCAGAACGGGCAATGGAAGCGCTTAAAAAGTACAACATGTTCGCGGATGGAGTCATTGTTAACCAGATCCAACCCCCAGAGGCAGACTGCGAGTTCTGCCGGGCCCGTCGTAAGATCCAGGAAAAACGTCTGGAAACTATTGCACAAAAATTCGGTGACCAAGTGATCGCCCAGATCCCACTATTTGAGGAAGAAGTGAAGGGTATTGACCGGCTACGAGGTGTAGCTCAGATACTTTACCAAGAACCAGTTGCCGATAATTAGGGCCCTTTTCTATTTTTTTACTAATCTTTTTTTACTAATAAATCACCATCACGCACAGATAGCTGAATTCGGTGTGGGCCGCCTCCTCCAGGGTGCCATGGAATATTTTCTCATCGGGGTAGCTTAACCTCTCACCAACCGCCACCTGTCTCCAGGGATCTGCACCATTATCCAACAGGTACTGTGCCAGTTCATGAACCCGGAAGTCAGGCAGGACCAGGGTGGGCCTTCCATTATCGATTACATCCCAGATGGGGGCGGAATTCCCCTTCCCATGTAGGGTGAGGAGGTTGGCTTCATCCCATGGGAGCAGTAATCGGGCAGCGCATAGCTGTAGGGAACTGATACCAGGCACCACCACCACTTCAACATCCCGTGCCAGGTTTTGGATGGGTTTTAGTACTCCTGAGAATCCAGGATCGCCAGTTGACAATACTACCACCGTGTTTCCTCCTCTTGCCAGTTTTACAGTTTGATCCATCATTTCATCCATGTTTTTAGCCCGGAGTTCCAGGGTGGGGCCTTGGTAGTCAGGGAATAGTTGCAAAGCCCTCCTGCTACCCACCAATACATCTGCCAGTTTCACGGTTTTAAAGGCCAGTGGAGTAATATAATCCGTTGATCCAGGCCCAATTCCCACTAAATAAATTTTTGACATGTAATAACTCCTTTATTATATGAACACCATTTTTCTAAGTTATTTTATATGGTTTATACCTATTAAATAAGATTTAATAATCAAAAAATTATAAATAATCAGTGATATCATGCTACAGATTGCAGTTACCGGAAAGCCCAATGTGGGCAAATCATCATTCTTCAATGCAGCCACCCTCTCGGAAGCGGAGGTAGCAGCTTATCCTTTCACCACCATTGACGCCCATAAAGCCGTGGCCCATGTAACAGCTGCCTGTCCCTGTAGGGAGTTAGAAATTGAATGCAGCCCCCGCAACTCAAAATGTGTCGATGGTGTGCGCTTAATACCAGTGGAACTGGTTGATGTGGCCGGATTAGTACCCGGAGCACATGAAGGTCGAGGATTGGGAAACAAATTCCTGGATGATCTGCGCCAAGCCCGGGCTTTTTTGCACATCATTGATGCATCGGGCTCCACTGATGAGGAAGGCCGTCCCTGTGAACCTGGAAGCCACGACCCCCTTGAAGACGTGGATTTTCTCCAGTACGAGATCACCATGTGGCTATATGGTATTCTGAAGAAAAACTGGAACCGACTTTTAAGAAAATCATTATCTGAAAGGCTGGATTTTGCCAAGGTAATGGCTGAGCAGCTAAGCGGCACCGGTATCCTCCTGGAACACGTTCTGGAGGCCAAACGAGATATTGACAAAGATTATCACCAGTGGGACCAGGAGGATACCATCCAATTTCTGGATGTACTTCTCCGTATCTCCAAACCCATGCTAATCGTGGCTAACAAGGCTGATATACACCCCGCCGAGGAGAATATTCGTCGCCTGGAGAAAAAATATGGCGAAGTGGTTCCTGCCTCGGCTGCAGCGGAACTGGCCCTGATCCGTGCTGCAGAGGCCGGAATTATAGCTTACCAGTCTGGAGATTCTGACTTTGAGATCTTGAAAAAGGACGAATTAAGCCCTGAACAAGAAAAAGGACTTCTTTACATCAGGGAACATGTTCTGGAAAGGTACGGATCCACTGGAGTGCAAGAAGCGCTTAACCGAACGGTTTATGACATTCTAGGTATGATGGTAGCCTACCCAGTGGAGGATGAGCATAACATGAGTGACCAGAAGGGAAACATTCTACCCGATGCACTTTTAATACCCCAGGGCTCCAAACCACGTGATATGGCCTTCTTGATCCACACCGAGATAGGTGAGGGTTTTATGCACGCCATGGATGCCCGTAGCTGTCGTAGGGTGGCCTCAGATTATAAAATCAAACACGGAGATATTATAAGCATTATCTGTCGTTAATGACCCGGAGCCTAACTTGATCCTGGGAGATTGTCCTGATTAGAAAGAATTTTCTGCCACTGGGAGGTAGGTTTCAAGTGTAACTATGTCAATATACGAACTTGCCCCTGAAGAAGTTTTTCTGGAAATGAATACATCCACGAATGGTCTGACTGATGATGAAGCTCAAAAAAGATTGGAAAGCTACGGGGCCAACCAAATCGAGGAAGTAAAACAAAAACCTATAATTTACAAATTTTTAGCCAATCTATATCAGTTACTGGCACTTTTACTATGGGCAGCCAGTTTTCTAGCATTTTTAAGTGGAACCCCACAGTTGGGAGCGGCCATTATTGCAGTTATCTTAATTAACGCTGTTTTCAGTTTCTGGCAGGAATATCAGGCCGAAAAGGCCATTGGGGCCCTTAAGAAGATTCTACCCTCCCAGGCTAAGGTGCTGCGTGAGGGGGAGAGTAAGGAAATTTTAACGGCAGACCTGGTTCCGGGGGATGTGCTCCTTTTGGGGGAGGGAGATAACATCTCCGCCGACGCCCGGCTGGTAGAAGCATACCAGATGAAAGTGGATAGTTCCACCCTGACTGGAGAATCCCGGCCAGTACGAAAAATTGAAAGTGGAGTAAAGGATCTAGGCCTACCCTTAGTGGAGGTATCCAACCTGGTTTTTGCGGGTACCAGTGTGGCTTCCGGGTCAGGGAAGGCTGTTGTGTTCGCAACAGGGGCTGAAACCGAGTTCAACCAAATTGCAGCACTCACCCAGGAGTTGAAGGAGGAACCCAGCCCCCTCCAGAAGGAATTAAATCGTCTCACCAGAGTAATTGCCGTAATCGCCATTTTACTAGGCTTGTGTCTATTTGCAATCAATGTATGGCTGGTGGAACTACCCCTGACCGTGGCCTTCATCTTCGCCATTGGCCTCACCGTGGCCAATGTTCCGGAGGGCTTGCTACCCACTGTAACATTATCACTAGCTGCTTCTGTACAGAAAATGGCCCAGAAAAATGCACTTATTAAACGTCTGGCCAATGTGGAAACCCTGGGATCCACCACCATCATCTGCACCGACAAAACCGGCACCCTCACCAGGAATGCCATGACTGTGCGCCAAGTCTGGGTACCCTACGGGGTGGTGGAAGTCACTGGTACTGGTTATGAACCTGATGGGAGCTTTTTACGTGATGGTAAAGTGGTGAACCACCACGAGATCCGGGAGATCAAACTGTTGATGCGGGCGGCCTCTTTCTGTAACGATGCCCAGTTAATAGCACCCCAGGGGCTTGACGAAAAATGGCGGGTTTTGGGAGACCCCACCGAAGCAGCACTACTGGTGGCGGCTGAAAAGATTGGATTCCACTGGCAGGAGGAAATTAAAAATATGCCCCGGATTGTGGAGTTACCCTTCGATTCCCAGCGAAAATCCATGAGCAGCATCCATCAAAGGCCAGGTCAACGTGTAGCATATGTTAAAGGGGCTCCTAAAAAGATAATTGGCCTGTCCAGCCATATTTCTGTAGATGGTAACCCACATCTACTATCAAAGGAAGGAAAAAAGGATATAGTGAAGATTCATGATAAACTGGCCTCCCAGGGACTGCGAATACTGGCCATGGCCTACCGCAACCTCCCCCCGGAACTGAAGGATTACACACCGGAGGAGGTTGAAACGGACCTGACTTTGGTGGGGATGGTGGCCATGCAGGATCCACCCCGACCAGAAGTTCATGATGCAGTTAAAGACTGTCAAGAGGCAGGTATACGTATCATAATGATCACCGGTGATTATGGACTCACAGCCGAGTCCATAGCCCGTGAAGTAGGTATAATTAGGGGTGAACACTGTAAAATCATCAAGGGCAAGGATTTAAACCAGATGAGTGATGACGTGGTTCGGGAGGTACTTATGTCCGGCGAAAACGTGATCTTCGCCCGGGCCGTTCCTGAACACAAAATGCGCATCGCCAGTCTCCTGGAAGATGAGGATGAAATCGTAGCCATGACCGGCGACGGGGTTAATGACGCTCCAGCCCTTCGTAAAGCAGATATCGGAGTGGCCATGGGGGTAACCGGAACCGATGTGGCTAAAGAAGCATCAGATATGGTACTGACTGATGATAACTTTGCCACCATAGTCACCGCCATAACCGAAGGTCGAACCATCTACGAGAACATACGCAAGTTCATAACCTACATCTTCGCCCATGAAACTGCTGAAATCATTCCATTCGTATTCATGGTCCTTTTTGGAGTGCCAATGCCCATTACTATCATGCAAATATTGGCCATTGACTTGGGTACCGATACCGTCCCGGCCCTGGCCCTTGGGGTGGGCCCCCCCGAGTCTGATGTGATGCAGAGGCCCCCCAGATCCCGGAAAGAACGTCTGCTTAACAGGGGCGTTGTTATGCGTGGTTACGTATTTTTAGGGCTTATTGAAGCATTTCTGGTTATGTCCGGGTATTTTTGGGTTCTCTTCAATGGAGGATGGCAGTGGGGGCAACAATTATCCTTCACAGACCCCCTTTACCTGAAAGCCACCACCATGGTATTTGCTGGAATTGTACTGGCCCAGATGGGTAACTTGTTAGCTTGTCAAACCAGTCGAACCTCGGTTTTCAGCCTGGGAATTTTTAGAAACAAATGGATTATAAGAGGGATACTTTTTACTGCCACGGTGCTACTGGCCATCATGTACCTCCCCCCCTTACAAAGCATATTTGGAACCACCCCCCTGGGAGTGTGGGAATGGATTTACATCCTCAGTTTCATCCCCATCATGCTCTTAGTCGAAGAACTGCGCAAATACGTGGCACGCCAGAGGGATAAATCTCAAAAAACTTAATGAGAGTTGGACAAAGCCACATGATAAGAAAACATAGCATACCGGTTTGGTAGGTTAACCTAGAAGAGGGTTGATGTTATTTAACTCATTTTTTTATCTCATATCCAGTAACTAGTGCGCTTGGTTTACTTTAGGGAAATATTAGTCCCCAATTAATATCCATCCACCCCCAGATTAGGAAGCAGGGGGTTGATAAAGCATCACTCCTACCTTATTTTTCCATACTTACAGTTATCCTATCGAGTGGATTCAAAGATAAACTATCATTTTTATACTCCACGCAGAAGGAGTGGGCAATTACATGCACCCCCTCTTCCTGGGCCTCTTGCAGTGCCAGAGAAAATTGTGGATCCATCTCCCAGTTCGGTGAGAAAATCATGGCATCCTCTCGGGGGATGATGAAAAGAACTGCAGCACTTAATCCTTGGATTTTAGCCCTTAAAAGTTCTTCAACGTGCCTTTTACCCCGTTCGGTGGGGGCATCAGGGAACCTGGCGTGGCCTTCCTCCACCAGTGTGCAGCCTTTAACCTCCAGGAGCAGTTCACTCTGACCATGTTTTAAAAAAAAATCAATCCTACTTTTACCATAGCTATATTCCCTTTTTACAATATCATATCCCTTAAATTCTGAAATTAACCTAGAATTTATGAGTTCCTGGGCCAGGTCACTGTGGAAACCCGAGTTTATAAGCACCCAGATATCCTCACTCCTGACTGCGATGACATCGAATTTGGTTTTCCGCTTAGCAAGGTTTTGCGCCGGGCGCAGCAATAAATCCGCATCTGGCAGTAACAGTTCCCGTAATCTGCCCGGATCCCGAAGATGGGCCTTTTCTTCACGTTCCCCATATTTGAATACTACTGTGAAGCGGTTGGTCCTTTCCTGATAGGTGCCCTTAATTATGTTCCCAATTTTCATTTAAAATCCCATCTTATCTCATCCACTGCATCAACCAGATTAAAGGCCTGCCAAAGCACCAAGTCATATTGATCATAGCGGTAGGTTTCATAAACCAGGGTGGGAGTGCCTGATCTGATGAGGGGTATACTGACGTAAGGTCCGCTGGTGGGTCCTGGCTCAGCAGGGGGTCTGTATCTCTTTAGCCATGGTAGTTTAGAGACTATCTGTAGGGAGGCGTTGTCTGAATCCTTATCACTAACCAGGGAGGTGATGAATACCTTTTCTGAATAATTTCCACGGTTTGAATGTACATCAATAACCAGTTCAAATTCCTGGTTAACAATATCGGGCACCACATAATCCCTGGCTAATTCTTGGCCGTAAGTTCTTCCCAGATCATAATCATAGCGATCACGGAGGACATTCACATCGTAGACATAGTATTTATAGGATAAAGAGTTTTTTCTTTCCATCACAGCCGTCCTGATAGCCCGATGAGACTCATATTCCAGGGGATGCACCCCCAGGATGTAAGCTATAGTTATTGTGGCGTTCGGGTTTCCGTAGGGGCCTCTCCTTACCACGTAGCCACGATCATCCACCCCCAGGATTTTTACAACCTCCGGGAGCTTAATCTGGGGAACTTCATTAGAAGTAGTGTTAGCACTTAATTCTAGGGTATTGACAGTGGCTAAACCAGTTATGAGAATCAAAATGCTTATTAGAAACCACCCTATACTTCGTTTCTTCATCACCATTATTTTATTATAAGAGGTGAATATAATCTTTCCAATGAGATCAGGATTAGAGGTGAAAAATAGTGCATCCACGACCCAGCCCCATAGCAGCATCACTTTACACGCTCCGAGACCTTAATGCCGACGTAGTAATCCTTCATGGGCCACACGGCTGCTGTTTTCGTACCGGAAGACTTTTAGAAAATGATGGAGTTCGAGTTTTAACCACAGCCATGTCAGAAAATGATTTCATCTTTGGAGCAGCGGAAAAACTGGAGGAAACCCTGAAGAAAGCCGACGAAATGTTCTCGCCCCAACTGGTTGGAGTAGTGGGTACCTGTGCCAGTATGATAATAGGGGAAGACCTCAAGGAAGCCGTGGAAAAGGTCAACATTCCCGCCACGGTGCTGAGTGTAGAATCTCATGGAGGTTTTGGAGAAGGAGATAACACAGAAGGGGCCATCATCGTATTGGAATCAGCCCAGAGGGAAGGGATCATAAGCCAGGAAGAGGTGTCAAGGCAGGTGCGTATGCTAAAAATGGCCACTGAAATAGAGAAGACTAGAGGGATGGCTCAAGGCGGTTATATAGCCCCCCAATACGGAGATGATAAATCAGAAGTTGCCAAAATACTGTTAAATGCATTTGAATCGGGTGAAAAAATTTCCATGGTGCTTAACGCCAAGAAAGAGACTTCTTATCTCTTTGCAGACTTGTTCAGAATTCCCTTCCACCAACTGTACCCCGAAAACCCCCCCACCATAATTGCCAACTTGGATGTGGATGTGGGATTGCCCCGAATAAGACAACACGCCCGGAACATACAGGGAGAGTTAGCCAAGGAAGGTGTGGAAATATCAGTTATAACTGGTGGCTTGGATGAGTACCCCCTCACTGGGCGAAAAGCAGTGGAATTTGTGAAAAGTGATGATTACGATGTGGTGGTTGTGGCGGGTGTTCCCCATGCCTTGCCCATCGAGGATGTATCAGCTGAAACAGTGGCAATCACGGATGGTCCCAGACTGGTGGAGCCACTGAAGAAATTAGGATACACCCGGGTGGTTACTGAATTGGATGCCCATTCAAAGACATTGGGAACCAGTAAAATCGTTCCATCTGACTTTGGAACTATTGTAAGGGAGATTTTAAACCAGTAAAGACCTTCACCCACTACTAACTTTTTATAGTTGAATTTTAAAAAGTATAGCCCAGAGATGCTAATAATTTCTTTGGTTTAAAAGTGATACTATGAGCAAAACAGTGGGAATGATACTCTGCGGAGGTTTTGGAAAGCGTCTACGACCCCTCACCGAAAGGGTTCCTAAACCCCTCATAGAAATAAAGGAAAATTACACCATCCTGGACAAGCAACTTTTTGACTTCAAAAATTCCGGCGTGGAACAGGTATTTCTGTTGACCGGCTTTTTAAGTGACAAGATACAGGAACGATATGGCAACGATTACCTGGGAGTTAAGATTGAGTACGTCGAAGAAGACGAACCATTAGGAACTCTTAACGCCATCAAACTTGGAATGGATGCTATAGGACCAGATAAACAGTGTATAATAAGAAATGGAGATGTGGTGGCTGATTTAAATATTAAAAAGATGGTTGATCAGGGTGAAAAGTCGGATTATCCTCTTTCCATATTTATCACGCGCATGGTATCCCCTTACGGTATCGTGGAGATAAGTGGAGATCGGCTGGTCTCATTTAAAGAAAAACCAGTCCTAGATTATTACATTAACGGCGGAGTATACTTCACTAAGGGGCCGATTGATTTTGGAGATTTCGATGTGGGAGACATTGAAAAAACAGTGTTCCCCATGTACGCTAAGGAAAACAAATTGGGTTACTACAAAGAAGATGGACTGTTCTGGATGGCCATTGACACCTCCAAGGAGTTGGAGGAAATTCGTAAGGAGTACAAGAACCGGGAGGACAAGCCATGGGGATATGAGAAGATCCTCATCAACACCGAGAAGTACCTGACCAAAGAGTTATTCCTGCGGGAGGGTTACCAGACCTCCTACCACCATCACCCCCAGAAGGATGAGACCATGTACATCCTCAGTGGGGCTGGTTACATCCAGTTTGAAGGACGTAAAGAATACTTCGCTAAAAACGATACCATACGCATTAAACCCATGGAAAATCACACCATAGTGGCCATGGAGAACACGGTACTGCACGAAATTTCAACACCTCACCCCAACGATACTGTCCGAATCAAGGATTTCTACAACATACGTTGAAAACTTATCATCACCACCCCAAAAAATATGCCCACCATTGTCGACTACGGAAGCGGAAATCTGAAGAGCATTAGTAACGCATTTACCCGAATTGGAAGGGAAGTTAGAATTTCCCGGGACAAGGAAGAGTTGAAAGATTCTGAAGCCCTGGTTCTTCCTGGGGTGGGTGCCTTTGGCATGGCCATGGAGAATCTGATGGGTTATCAGAAGATCATACTTCAGCATATAAATGAAGGTAAACCTTTTTTGGGTATCTGTCTGGGTTTACAGGTTTTATTCTCCTCCAGCCATGAAAGTCCGGGTGTTAAAGGATTAGATGTGTTTCCGGGAGAAGTAGTTCATTTTCCATCGATTATTAGGAGGAAAGGTCTTAAAATTCCACATGTAGGTTGGAATAAGCTACAGATAAAGCGTTGTTGCCCTATTTTAGAAGGAGTGGGTTCGGACTTCATGTACTTCGTTCATTCCTACTACGTTAAGCCCTGCCAGGAGGAAATTGTTGCTGCCAGCGTTGATTATGGTCTGGAAGTTCCGTGCGTTGTTTTTAAAGATAACGTGTTCGCAACCCAGTTCCATCCAGAAAAAAGTGGAGAAAAAGGTCTTTTAATTCTAAAAAACTTCCTGGAACTGGTTGATTCGTATTAGTTTGTACAATGATTTAGTAATAAATATTTATATATTAGTAATAATATATTGTAGGTGGGCACACAAATGGATATCGAAGGCTTCACCAGGCAGGCCCTGGAAGGAAATGAAGAAAAAATAACTCAGAAACGTCTCCTAGATAAGATTCTGGAGTATAAAAATATAAGCCCAGAGCTAGCTGGAGAAATGGCTTGGGCAGTGATTGATGAAGTGAAAAGTACCCTGAAAATCAAGGACCACCCAGATAAGGATCTGCAGGAACTAATTGGATACCCATCCGCCGGAGTGGCCATGGGAGAGATGGGGGTGGGATCCCGGGGAGAAGGGGACTTCTTCGTGCACCGCAGAATAGCAGACATTGTCAAGAGCACCCACACCAATGCCTTCATCAATCCCACCGCCCAGGATGATGGGGGGGTTGTTCGATCCACTTTGGATGGGGAAGAAATTTACATCACCACCGCCGTGGATGGTATTCACTCCCGCCTTAGTGAGTATCCTTTCCTGGGGGGATTCCACGTTGCCAGGGCCGCCATGAGAGATGTTTGTGTCATGGGAGCGGATCCAGTAGCACTGCTTAGTGATCTGCACTTGGCTGATGATGGTGATGTAGGGAAGCTCTTCGACTACACCGCTGGTGTCTGTGCTGTTTCAGAGTTAACTGGTGTTCCTCTGGTGGCTGGTAGCACCCTCCGGGTGGGTGGGGACATGGTCTTAGGGGACCGCCTGGTCAGTGCAGTTGGTGCCGTTGGGATTTCAGCCCACCCCCCAACTGCCCGTAAAGAAGCCCAGGTCGGAGATGTTATACTGTTGACGGAAGGCAGTGGCGGGGGAACCATCACCACCACCGCCATATACCATGGACTCTTTGATGTGGTGTGGGAAACCATGGATATCAGCTTCATAAAGGCCTCAGAGGCCATTTTAAAGGCAGGGTTACTCCCCCAGGTACATGCCATGACCGACATCACCAATGGGGGGCTGAGGGGGGATGCCCACGAGATAAGTCAGACCACAGGGTTGGGGTTGGAGTTCCATGAGGATAACATACGTGACCTGGTAAATCCAAAGGTTTTAGAAATGCTTGAAATGCTGGATATTGATCCGTTAGGTGTTTCCGTGGATTCTTTGATGATCATCGCCACCAAGGACGTGGCCCAGGAAGTGGAAAAAGTAGTTAGAAGAGCTGGGGTAGAGATCGACCGGATTGGTAGAGTGGATGAAACCGGGGTTCCAAGGTTGTTAACCCCCACAGGGGAGGTGGAACTAAGACCACTATTCCGTGAAGCCGCCTACACCAAGATAAAGAAGATCGTGGGAGACCTTCAACCAGAAGATTTCCAAGAGATGAAAAAGAATGTGGAAAAGGCAGCGTTAGAAGCTATAGCAAAAAAAGACAAAGTAGTGGACTTGATCAGGAAAAAATAAATGAGGGAGTATGGGCAGGACATTCATGGATCAAAAGGGCTTTATTTTCACTTTCGACGCTGTCTTAGCCCTTATACCCCTGGTTTTAATGATGGTCCTCATCAGTAACCTGCCTGTATCAGGGGATTCCCCATCACAATTAACCATCTCCCAAGATGCCCAGGATTATTTAAATGTTTTAGCATCCAGTCAGATAAAAGACGGGAAAGTTATGGACTGGATGGTTCAGGCCTTAAAAACCGGGAACAATGATGGAGTGGAAGAGGCTGGGAAACTAGCCAAACCTATCCTGGATAATCTAACCAGTGGTAGAAGCTACCAGCTTCTGGAGACAGGCCAGCTAAACAACACAATACTCATTTCCCAGGGAAACCTTAACACTTCGACCATAGTCGGCTCTGGTACTCTATGTTGGGAAAATTTTATCTTTGTACTCTACGTTGGCCAATAAACATGATAATCTGGTTGATCTGGGTTTAAAGTGTTATCTTAATGGACTCATCCTGGTAAAGCCATAATCAGTGCCAGTTCTATGATTCGGTTTAAGTGTCAACTTGATTCCCTGTAAATTGGGTTGCTAGTAACTTTTTTTTGGTGTCAATTTATTTTACTTCAAAATAACAAAATATATCCTGTATGGAGTGTGAGAATTATTCCCGGGCATAAAACGTGCCATTACGGCGAACTCCTAGTAGAGACTGAATACTGGCTGGTGTTGCTGGCTCCAGATCAGCGTAACTTGGGCACATGTATTGTGGCTCTTAAAAGAGATGAAAACAGTTTATCCAGTTTGAAAAAAAAAGAATGGATAGAATTCGTTGAAATTGTGTCAATTTTAGAGTCAGCACTTAAAAAAGCATTTCCTGTGACCTTGTTCAACTGGGGGTGCCATTTAAACTCCAGGTATCAAAGGGATCACACTGATTGTCACCTGCATTGGCATTTAATACCCCGTTATAAAAATCCGGTGCAATTGGGTGGTCATACTTTTCAGGATCCCTGCTTTGGTGAGAGCACCATGAAAGCTACAGTGGGTTCTTTTTTCCCGTCTGAAGATCTTAAGGGAGAAATAGTGACTAGGATCAGGGAGCACCTTAAAGATTTAAATAGAAAAAAGGCATAGTATCATAAGCACACCTTGGTGTTGGTGTACTCTAATTTTTTCGCCCTGATAGTGTAGCGGATATCACGTAGGATTGCGGATCCTATTACCCGGGTTCAAGTCCCGGTCAGGGCATGCACTTTTTTTTATCTTTCAATAAATCGTACCGGGGCATCTTTATTCATTACGATACTTCTATTCCAATTCTTCAGGGTTTTTGGGTAGTCCTCCCGATAATGGGAGCCCCTGCTTTCTTTCCGTATTATGGCTGAGTGGGTAACTAACTCTGCCACCTGCAGCATATTTTCAAGCTCCAGTGCATCCAGCAAGTAGTTGTTGAATCCCTTACCATCCGGCACGGTTAAATCTTTCATTTTAGTTTTAAGTTCCTGTATAAGGCCAAGGGCACGTGCTAATCCAGTTTGGTTTCTGATGATGGCCACTTTATCCCACATCAAGGATTGGAGCATTTCTTTCAATTGATGGGGATAGTAGTCCCCTTCCTTAAATGTTCCAGATATCCTATCCTCTTCCGCGTCTAGCTGTTTTTTATTAATGGCAACCGATCTTTTCCTGGCATTAACTGCTGCTGCTTCACCAGCCCTTTTTCCAAAGACTTGGGTTTCGGCCAGGGCATTTCCTCCCAGGCGATTCGCCCCGTGAACTCCACCTGCGGCTTCTCCAGCTGCATAGAGGTTGCTTATCGTGGTTTCACATTTAGAAGTGATTAAAGAACCCCCCATGACATGGTGGGCTGTAGGTGCTACTTCCATGGGCTCTTCACGAATATCCAAACCCACATCCAGAAATTGGAAGAGCATAGTCTCCAATTTTTCTTCTATTAGCTCCGATGGGAGGTGGCTGACATCCAGGTATACTCCACCACGTTTGGTACCTCTTCCCTCCCGAATCTCATTGTAAATGGAACGAGCCACAACATCCCGGGTAGCAAGCTCACCCCGGGGATCGTAGTTGGTCATGAAACGCTCACCTAGAGCGTTTATCAGCCGTCCGCCTTCTCCTCGAACTGCTTCGGTAACCAGCACCCCCCTCCGTGAATCAGGATACAACATGCCTGTAGGATGAAACTGCACTTGTTCCATGTCCAGCAGATCTGCTCCGGCACGGTAGGCCAGGGCATACCCATCCCCAGTCTTTTGCAGGGCATTGGAGGTTACAGGGTAAAGCCATCCCGCCCCACCTGTAGCTAAAATTGTTGATGAAGCTTCAAATACAATCAGATCTGTGTTTGGGAGTGAAAATCCACATGCCCCGGCCACCCGGCCCTTTCCATCCCTGAGGAGGGTGGTGATCATCACTTCCCCTATGGTCTGGATGTCTTCCCTTATGACTTCTTCTTGTAGGGCGGTCATCATTTCGTGACCTGTGCGATCCCCCTGAAAACAAGTGCGGCGATAGGTTTGTCCACCAAATGGTCGTTGGTTAAGCAACCCAGATTCTTGCCGGTCAAAAATGGCGCCAAATCCTTCTAATTCATTTAATCTATCTGGAGCTTCCTCAACCAAAATTTTAGCTAGTTTTCTGTCGTTAAGGTAGCCCCCACCCCTGAGAGTATCCTGAAAGTGTGCTTCAGTACTGTCTTCCTCATCTACATAGGCAAAAGCAGCGTTATAGCCCCCTTCCGCCAGGGTAGTGCATCCTGATTTGAAGGAAAGTCCCTTCGAGACTATTATCACATCCCGACCATGTTGACGAGCCTCGATAGCTGCTCTGCAGCCAGCTCCACCTGATCCAATCACCAGGACATCGGTTTGGTAGATTTCCCTTTCCATACTATGCAGTTGACCTTAGAACCTATTTAATTTATCCCCCCCTAAGGCTAGAATATAAAAAGGATAGAAATCTATTTCTAATATATTAGAAGAAGGGGAGGCAGTTCACTGAATAAAAAAGAAATTATAAAGCTGGCTAAAAGGGATTTTGAAAGGGCCTGGATGGAAACAGCCCACTCCTTAAAAAAACCCCACCACGATGATGAATATCCCCGTTTATTGCTCAAGACAGGTAAAACAAACCATCTCTACGATACTATTTGGGAATTAAGACAGGCTTATCTGATGCTGGGTTTTGAAGAAACCATAAATCCCCTTTTTATTGAAGAAGATCATGTTTATCGCCAATTTGGACCGGAAGCACCTGCTGTACTAGACCGTTGTTTCTACATGGCCGGACTGCCCCGGCCAGATATTGGACTGGGAATTGACAAAGTAGATAAGATTGAGAGCCTGGGGGTTTCCCTAGACGAGTCAAAGATCACTGGCTTGCAGGAAGTCTTCCGACAATACAAAAAAGGAGAAACCAGTGGGGATGATCTGGTACTAGATCTTTCCTGCGCCCTGGATGTGGAAAATG
The DNA here is from genome assembly GCA_029556335.1 of Methanobacteriota archaeon. GTDB lineage: Archaea > Methanobacteriota > Methanobacteria > Methanobacteriales > Methanobacteriaceae > Methanobacterium. The sequence continues at coordinate 292,347 of JAKQFA010000028.1, read as the reverse complement.
AGATGGGAATGCGGATCTTAGAACGAGTATTCCCTGAATTCCATGAACTTAAACCAATAGCCAGTAAAACCACCCTTCGTTCCCATATGACTTCCGGCTGGTTCTTGACCTTACAAAATCTGCATAATAACCGTTCCTTACCCCTCAAACTCTTTTCCATTGACAGGTGCTTCCGCCGGGAACAAAAAGAAGATTCCAGTCACTTGATGACCTATCATTCTGCTTCCTGCATATGGATGGATGATGAAATAAGCTTGGATGTTGGAATGGCTGTATCTGAGAGCCTTCTGAAACATTTTGGCTTTGAAAAGTTCCGTTTCCAACCTGATGATAAAAAATCCAAGTACTACATCCCTGAAACCCAGACGGAAGTGTACGGGTACCACCCTAAGCTTAAAGAGTGGGTGGAAGTGGCTACCTTCGGCTTATACTCCCCTATTGCCCTGGCCCGTTATGGAATAGACCAGGAAGTTATGAATCTGGGTGTAGGTGCAGAAAGAATTGCCATGATACTCCATGGATTCCTGGATGTTCGTGAGATGGTTTATCCCCAGATCTACGCCCCATGGAAACTGAGCGACCGTGAAATCGCTTCCATGTTACGTATAAATCTTTATCCCGTTACACTAGATGGCAGAACGCTTATGGATAAGATCCTCCAGGCCCTGAAAAAACATGGCACTGCTGATTCTCCATGTGAATTCACCGCCTTTAAGGGAAGTTTTCTGGGAAAAAAAATTCAACTAGATGTTGTTGAGCCGGAAAAGGGAACCAAACTTTTAGGTCCGGCTGCCTGGAATGAGATCTACATTTACCAGGGCAACGTAGTGGGTGTGCCAACCAGGAAGGAGGTTGATGATGAATTATCCCAGGACGCCCTTAAAAATGGAGTTAACACCGGAATAAGTTACATGGATGGAGTGGCAGCCCAAGCTGCATACCAGGCGGAGGAAATGGTTGTGAGTGGATCGGAGAGTATGAAGATACGCACCACCATTGCCAAGGCCCCCTCTGATATTAACCTCATTCTGGATAAAGTGGCTCTGCGCTACATAACCAGTAACAACCTGGAAATTGACATTAGAGGACCTATCTTCTGCACCATAACAAGTCAACTACTATGATAAATTCTACTATACCAAATTGACTCTTATGTGTTCCTTTAACCTCATTCAACTGTTATTCAACATACAAAACATCCTGGCCCTCCAGGTAGTAGCCGAGGATTGCTTCGAGAATTTGGAAAGAGTTGCAGGGGCAGATATTTCCTTTTCCCAGGGCACTAAGGCAGTAGCTGCGGCGGTGGTAATGGATCTGGATGAACAGGCGGTGGTGGAGAAACAAACCACCCCGGTGATCCTGGAATTTCCTTATGTTCCAGGTTTTTTAGGTTTCAGAGAAGCAACAGCTACTGTATCTATTTTGAAAAAGGTTAAAACGGATTTTGATGTTCTGATGATTAACGGTCATGGAATATTGCATCCCCGTGGTTTTGGGCTGGCTTCCCAGGTGGGGGTGCTGATGGATGTTCCCACCATAGGCGTTGCAAAAAGGTTAATTAAAGGTAGATATAAACACCAAGCCAGTCAACTTCACCATAAAAAAGAAACACCCCACCTTATACTTGACTCTAAAGTAGTCGTGGGGGCCTTTTTTAGAAGGAATTATGTGAGTGTTGGTCATAAAATATCGTTATACACGGCTTTAGAAGTTGTGAAGAGGAGCAGTATTTATCATACACCTGAGCCGTTACGACAAGCCCATATGTTAGCTACTGAAAAGTTTAAAGAAGAAATAGCTGCATGTAATTCAATAAAACCGAATTAAGTGATTTGATGAAAATTCAGGGAGAAATAATTTCCGGTGATAATAAAGGTCAATATTTCATGTCTTTAGACATCTATAAAATTCAATTTATGGGAATACTTGGATTTGAACCCTTTCCTGGTACGTTGAACCTTAAGATTGATGCAGGTGGTGCCGAAAAAATTGGTGAACTCATGGAAAAGATGGATAGTGTCAAAGGAAGGGGCAAATTTGGAGATGTAAAGTTAATAAAAGCAAGGCTAGATAGGGATTTTGAGGGTGCCCTGGTCTTCCCAGTCAAAACTCATCATGAACCCGATGTTCTGGAATTCATTTCCCCACTGAATCTGCGTAAGTCCCTGCAACTACAGGATGGGGATCATGTGATTCTGGAAATATTTGATTAATAACAATTATCAATGAAATTCTTAAGCCAGAGAGTGATTTAATGATAAAAAAAGTTCTAGATAGTTATAAAAAAGGAGAGATAGTTTTAATCTTTGATGATGATAACCGGGAAAGGGAAACAGACATGATAGTGGCTGGTGAATTCATTACTCCCGCCCAAATCGCCAGAATGAGGAATGATGCCGGGGGGCTCATCTGCGTCCCATTGTCAGCAGCAGTGGCCGATGAACTGAGAGTTCCCTTTATGACCGATATAATGCAAGCTGCCAGCAGTGAGTATCCAGTCCTCACAGAGCTATCCCCCACTGACATACCCTACGACGAAAAATCAGCCTTTTCCATAACTGTGAATCACCGAAAAACCTTCACCGGAATAACTGACAACGACCGTACCCTGACCATTAACGAGTTGGCCAAAATGGCAAAAAACAATATGGGAAGTCAGTTTGGAAAGTATTTCAGATCCCCTGGACACGTTACTCTACTCCGAGCTGCAGAGGGGCTTTTATTGAAAAGAAAGGGACATACTGAGATGAGTGTGGCCCTGGCAGAGATGTGTGGCCTTACCCAGGTAGCAGTATGTTGCGAGATGATGGATGATGCTACTGGAGATTCCTTACCCACCGATGAGGTGGAAAAGTATGCAGAAAAGGAGGGGCTGGTCTTTTTAAGTGGTGCTGAGGTTATTGAATCCTACCAGGAGTTTAAAAAAGATTAAATTCCTGTTTTTCTATTTTCATCCTCTTTAGGGCCTATTTTAAATCCTTCTAGAATATCTTGATGGGTCATGTATCCCTGGAATGAGGGAAATTCCGCTAATTTCACCAGTTCATCCGGGTTTAAATATTTTTCAACAGTTTTCATGGCATTCAGGCAGAAATCATCCAATTTTATTTCTAACTCTGGAGTTCCTCCCCGGACTTCCATCTTTACTTTAGGCACGGAACTTGCAAGCTCCACCCCAGTCCTGGTTTTCAAGTAACCTAACACTTTTTGAGCTATTCCCTCATGATAAACCTTGTTCAAAATCACTCCCCGGGCTTTTATACCTAGGTTCTGCATCATCTCCACGTGCACTGCCAAATCCAGAGCTGCTGTTTCGATACCCCCCTTGTTACAGCTGGAAACCAAAATCACGGGAATATTTGCAGCTTTTGCTATTTCAGCGGCTGAATAAGGAATCTTCTCATTTAACAGGCCAGTGAAGATACTCATAACCCCCTCTATAAGCACCAGATGATAGTTGCGGGCCAGGAGGTCTTCCAAAACCCTTGGCAAATCTTCCCATCCCAGCCCTCCAATCCGTATAGAGGAGAAGGGCTCCATATTTTCCTTGTTGAGGTAGAGGGATGGGATCAGATCCCTTACATCGGGACCAACCTTCAACACCGCCACCCGGTAGCCTTTTTTACGCAGAACCCCCACTAAACCCGTGGTTAGAAATGTTTTCCCTGAATCAGAAGCTGTGCTGGCCATCATTAGTACTGGGGGGTGCATCTGATTGCTGGGTGGATCCATCAGATAGCTGGCTTTAATTCCAGTGTTGATACCAATTTCGCCCTTTAATCTGCCCATTAAAACTTTGTTCCTCTTTTCAATATTTTTTATATCCACCTCTGTGGCGTCCAAGTATTGGAGGATGTTTTTCCGAAGTATAGGATTTTCATCAAGGGCGGCGTGGACCATGGTCCCCACCACGTTCCCCTCCTCATTCTTAACTCCAGAAAGAACTTTTCTAGGATCATCTTGGTAATCTGCCCTTTTGATCAATGAATACATTATGGGTTGGGCTTCTCCCCTTATATCGCCATAGGTGTGGCAGTGAAATCCGGTTATGGCTTGACCCTTTAGTCCCTGGGTGAGGGGAGAATCATCCACTAGCTCTGCCTCCACCCGGTCATTGCTGATCATGGGATGGAATGTGACGTCCAGGAGCCCTAGACCTTCCTTTAAAATGGGGCAGGGAGATTTTCTCCCGATATCTGTTTTTTCGGCTAAAACTTGGAATCCTGAGCAAATTCCCAGTATCAAAGAGCCATTTCTGGCCATGTTTTTTATTTCACTACCCAGGAATGGACTCACACTACCCGATTCTACTATACTCCCCCCAGGAATTATAATTGCATCCAATACTTTATGCGCAGGTTTTCCATTCACCATGCCCTTACTATTTACAAGGTGGGTTGGTAATCCCCCAAAATTTTCAAGTGCCGGCAGAGCACCTGGAACATGTAAAAGACCAATTTTCATGTGATTTTTCCCTATTTTACTTTTTCAAAAAAATCTGATGGCTATGGCCTATTTCCATTGTGGGAAAATTAAAGGTTGTTCTCTATAAATGACATTAACTGGAGAATTTTAAGGTCATCCCGAGCTTTTGCCTGCATTTGCATCCCTATTGGCACTCCTTTAACAATTCCGGCCGGAATGCTTGCGGCAGGGATGCCAGCCAGGTTGGCAACCACGGTCAAAGTATCGTAGGCATACATTTCCATGGTATCCAGTTCAGCTCCAATTTTATGGGGTAGTTTTGGAACGGTGGGACTGATCAATACATCCACCCCGGATAATAAACGGTTAATTTCTTTTTTAATAAGAGAACGGGCTTGTAACGCCTTTTTATAATATTTTCCACTGTATTCTTTCTGACTGATGTAGGATCCCATGTGTATCCGGCGGAGCACCTCTTCTCCACATACCTCTTCTATGCGGTGCCCGTACTTACGGCCATCGTACTTACGGGTGGCTGAGAAAAATTCCACATAGTTGATCAGGTAGCAAGTGGGCAGGCATAAATCCAGATACTCGAAGTTTAATTCAACTAGTTCCACCCCGAACCCTTCTAATTCTGCTAGGCGATCTTCTATAATTTTGACTATAGGCCCATCCGTTACATCAAAGGACTCTTTCAGTACACCCAGCCTTACACCATTAAGATGATCTAATGGATCCTGCAGTGCCGGTGTATATAGGGGTGCTTGCCAATCCAGTGTTGTGCACTCCCTTGGGTCCAGTCCACCAATAACATCCAGGAGAAGGGCTATTCCACTCACATCCGAAGCTAAAGGACCAATCTGATCCATGCTCATGGCCAGATCCAAAAGTCCCTGCCTGGAGACAGCACCGTATGTGGGTTTGAATCCCATAATTCCACAGTGAGATGCAGGGTTTCTTATAGAACCACCTGTGTCTGATCCTAAGGCTAAATCACACATACCAGCAGCCACCGCAGCGGCACTGCCACCACTGGATCCGCCAGGTATAAGTCCAGGGGCAGCTGGGTTCTGGGTGGGGCCGTAATAGGATGTTTCAGTGGAACTACCAGCTGCGAATTCATCCAAGTTGGTTACGCCAATGATGACCCCGTCCTCTTCCTTGATCCTCTTCACCACCGTGGCATCGTAACTACCCTGATAGTTTTCCAGAGTACGGGAAGCGGCAGTTATAAGAAAATCCTCCACACTTATGTTATTTTTAACTCCAATAACGAGTCCAGCTAGTTTACCCACTTTTTCTCCATTTTCAATTCTAGAATCAATATCCTGGGCTTTTTCCATGGCTTGATCTTTATTTATCTCTAAAAAGGCGTTTATTTCAGGGTTAACATTTTTTATAATTTGACAAAAGGATTCCAGGTTGTCTTTTGCACTTAATTCCTGATTTTTGATGAGTTGAGATTTTTCCAGAATTTTCATAAAGCCACCTTGATTAACGGAAGAAAAATGTTGTTTAAAATCTTAGATTATTGTTTCATGGTAGGATATATAAAATGTATCCCCATCCCCCAGTGGATGAAGCAAAATAATAGACAAGCTTCAGAAAACATCATGATTATCGCAACCACAGATAACTAAACTGGAGTATTCCCGTTAAATAGAGAATTATTATGAGGATGGGCTGGTGAATCAAGTATATTAGGAGAGAATGTCTCCCTAGGAAGGATGCGAATTTTACCAGGTAATGATCAGAGATATCTGGTATTCTAAACCGCCGCTGGTAATTGGGGTACAGGGTGTTGCCTGCAAAAAGTCCCAATGAAACCACACCAAGCCAAGGTAGCAGAGGAAAATAGTCAACAGTATGGAATGCCAGAGGTTTAAGGCCTAACCACAGAAGCCAGGGTCCATTGGAGGTCAACTTCCCCATATAAACACCTATTATCATGAAAATAGTGGCAAGAGCCAAATTAAGATATTTTTTATCTAAAAATGGGTACTCCAAGATTATGGCAAGCCCGATGAAGTGTAGCACCCCAAATACTATGAAGTTGTCAGGAATAAAAATCCAGGTCCCCAGAGTGATTAAAAGGCCCAGGAAAAAAATTTTAAGGCCCCTTTTTATGTACTTTGTCAAGAGGGATTGGTTTTCATTTTCCTGCCCGGCCTTTCTTTGCAGGCAGGTTCGATGATAACTCAGGGTTAACGATATTCCCACCACCAATAGAAATATAAAAGCTGTGCTGCGGGAAAAAAGCCATAGCGAAAGGGTGTTCATATGGATCGGGAGTATTGCAAAGTGGTACAGATCAAAAAGAAAGTGATAAACCACCATCATCACCAGGGCTATGCCACGCAGGGTGTCTATCTCCCAAAACCGCTCTTCCAATTGCACACGATACCCTCCACTTTTCATATCCCACTATCACTGGTTTTTAGTTTTTAATTGAATTAATTAACTGTTACAGATGATCAGATAATTCAAATGACATACTTAACCAATGAAATCTAGACTAAGCTGGAGGAATACTCATGTTCGACACCATTTTACTGAAACAAAGCGAAATCAAAGGCCTAGTTAGCATGAAAGAAGTTATTGATAGTGTTGAAGCTGGTTTCACTGCCTATGCTAAGCGAGAAGTTCAGATGCCTGCCAAAAAATATCTTTTCTTCCCAGAGGGGGATCTGAGGGTCATGCCCTGTTATGTGCGAGGTCGTGAAGAAGCAGCAGTGAAATGTGTAAATGTCCACCCTAAAAATCCAATTAATAATGAACTGCCTACGGTAATGGCCATCATCGAACTAATTGATCCAAAAACTGGTTTTCCATTGGCAGTTATGGATGGTACATGGGTTACTGATATGAGGACCGGTGCATCCGCGGGGGTGGCCACCAAATATCTGGCTCGTCCGGATTCTGAGACCCTGGGAATAATTGGAGCAGGTAGACAGGCCTGTACCCAACTAATGGCCATGGATGAAGTTATGAAGATAGAAAAAGCCAAAGTTTACTGCCGAACCTGCAGCACCCGTACCAAGTTCGCTAGAAATGCCACTGCAACCTACGGTTTTGAAGTGGAAGCAGTTAAATCACCGAAAGAAGCCGTGAAAGATGTTGATGTGGTTGTAACAACCACCCCATCCCGGAAGCCACTGATCAAAGTGGATTGGATCAGTTCCGGGACCCACATCAATGCCATGGGGGCTGATGCGCCCAGTAAACAGGAGTTGGATACCAACTTGCTGCAAAAATCTAAAATTGTAGTAGATTCCTGGGAGCAGGCCAAGCACAGTGGAGAAATAAACGTCCCTGTTTCACAGGGTATTTTAAAACGGAACGATATACACGCAAAGCTGGGAGAAATCATCATCGGGAAAAAGGTTGGTAGAGAAAAAGATGAAATCACCATCTTTGATTCCACTGGCCTGGCAGTACAGGATACGGTTACCGCCTGGCAGATATACAGAAAGGTCTTGGAGAAAGGAGTGGGTACTAAATTTGATTTTCAAGGATAATGGACAGTTAAGCAGAAAACATTCCATTAACAGAACACCAGGGGGTATAAGGAAGGGCAATGATTTAATAAGCATCCCCTCCAATCATAATTCATCAACCTCCTTCATCGTTAAATTTTTTTAACTGTGGTTAAATTGATGGTGGAAATATTTTTATTTGGGGTGAGCTCATTTCTGGTTGGCCTATCTGGTGCTCTGGTTCCCGGCCCCATGTTAACAGTTACCATTGCCAATTCACTGAAAAATGGACCTCTTGCAGGCCCAATGGTTGTTTCGGGTCATATGATCGCCGAGGTGGCAATTTTATTGTTGTTGGTTCTGGGACTAGGATGGTTAATTGGATCCGCCACAGCCACCTTGGTAATCGGAACCATTGGGGGAATGGTTCTAGTTTACATGGGGTATCGTATCACACGATCAGCACCACCCAGTTTAGAAGGTAAGGTGGAAGCCAAGGATAAGTACGGATCGGTCCTGAGTGGGGTTCTTAGCAGCATATCCAACCCCTACTTTTTCATCTGGTGGGCGACTATTGGCTGGGCATTTGTGGTCAAGGGCTTGGAATTTTTTGGTCTATTAGGGCTTTTAGGATTTATGGCTGGGCACTGGACAGCAGATATGGGGTTTTATAGTTTAGTATCCGTCTTCAGCAGCCGGGGCTCTGAAATTTTAACTCAAAAATATTATAAAACACTGATGTACGGTTGTGGAATTTTCATGATAGTTTTAGGAATTTATTTCGTGTTCAGTGCCCAGATACGGGCCCTGTAATTATAAAGATTTTTATCTTGAAAATTACTTTATTCACAACATTTAATAGGAACAAGGTGCTAAGGTGGAATATAATGAAGGTAGTTGTTTTTGACAATTCTGGGACTCTAATTGAAAGATACCGAGCAATTAAAGATCTTAGAACCGGAATTATTTGTGACGATGTGAGTTCCATTGACCTAGTGGACATGGTACCTAACCGGGCACTGGTGGTACTGCAAACAGATCCCGCCCAGTGTTTAGCCAACGCCATTAGTGATCAAACCATTTACCATTTTTTAAAAAAAAATAATGTGAAATTTGACATCAGTTATTCTTCAGGGGATGTTTTAAGGGAACAAGTTTGGGAAACCATAAAAAATGATGGTTACGCCCAGATTATGGATGTTCAGGACACCATTACTACAGTGATTGAGAAAAAATACAATGTGCAGATATGCAGTGGTTCAGGATTGATACTCAACGTGGATAAACAAAAAATCGAGTTCACCATCACTGCCGGAGGCAAAATATTTCCAGAAGTTCCAGAAGTCATAAAGGAACTCAAAAATAGGGGAATCCATATATATGTGGCTTCAGGAGATAGGAAAAAAACCCTAGAACAGTTAGCTGATTTTATTGACATCCCCTGCGAGAATAGCTTTGGCACAGCTGATGCCTGGGAAAAGAGGGAGATCATCAGTGGACTGCAGAAGAAGCACCGGGTGATGATGGTTGGAAACAGCGCCAACGATATACTGGCACTAAAAGAGGCGGATATTGGTGTTTTAACTCTCCAACAAGGAGAAATTGTGCCGAGTAAAGTATTTGAAGCGGCTGATGTGGTTGTTCATAACATTAAAGAAATTTTAGATATTGAATTTTAATTCAAAGCCAGTGAATAGATTAATTAATTTCTACTGTAGAAGAAGTGGGCTTGATTTTTTACACAACACCCAACAATGATTCTACAGTAGAAAAAATATCTATTATACAGCTATTTTTTCAACAATTATAAAAAAAATAATGTAAAAGAGGCTTAAAATATTGTAAAGGATAATCGAAGGGTTTTTTAACTTAGATTGTGATCAATTCATAATTCCTACTTCCCAATCCGATTTTTTGGGCATACTCCAGTAAAATCAGCCCATCTACGTTTTCCCACACCCCCCGGAATTTGTCTTCACCAGGGGCATGACAGTGGATTAGTAACGAATTTTCTAGGCCTGGTTGCTGGTTAACCAAGTCATAGCTGGCCTGATCCAGAGCCACCGGGTCAGTTGATGCCAGGATACCAATATCTGGAACCAGGGGACGATCACTCCATGACACACAGTCACAATCCGGTGTAATGTTCAAGAGGAAATTCACATATCCCATCCTATCATGTTTGTTTTTCACAGCCCCCCAAGCATATTCAGCCATTTTCTCCATAAATGGTTTCATAGCCGCCCAGTCCAGTTCTAAACAGGAATCAGGACAAATATCCAGACAATTGTTACAAGCTATACAATCCTGGTATTCGATGACTGCTCGGCCCTCATAAAGGGAAATTGCCGAAACAGGACAGCTACCCACGCACGTTCCACAGCCACTGCAGGATGAAGCAACAATAGGTTTGGCGCACTCGTGTTGTTCCAACTTTCCAGGGATTGCAGCACACCCCATGGCCAGATTTTTAATTGCCCCACCAAATCCACTCATACCATGACCCTTAAAGTGGGATAAAACAATTAAACTATCTGAATTTAATATGTCCCCGGCAATTTTTACTTTTTCAAAATGTTTAAGACCCAATTCAACTGTTACCCAGTTGTCGCCGCGTATTCCATCAGCAATTACTATGGGGGCTCCGGAGACGGAGTAGTCAAATCCATGTTTTATGGCAGTTTCCAGATGATCCACGGAGTTGTGTCGACTACCATGATACAGAGTATTGGTGTCGGTTAAAAAAGGTTTAGCTTTCTGCTTTCGAACCATGTCAACAATGATCCGAACAAAAACAGGATTGATGTATGAATCATTGCCTTCTTCACCAAAATGTAGCTTGATGCCCACTAAATCATTTTCTCGGATTTTTGTTCCCAGTTTTGCCCGGTTAAATAATCTTTCCAGTTTTTTAACCTTGCTATCATCTTTTCCCCTGGAAATAAGGTCCGTGAAATAAACTGTGCTCTTCATAATAATACCTCAATTACATTTTGGACAAGAGTATTTTTCGACTTTTAAGGACATTTTCGTAGTTGTTTAGCTCAATAATAACCTTGTCAATCCCATTCAACACACCTAAATCCAGGGTCCCTTCCCCCAAAGATAAATGTTGGTCCTTTTCTCCATTGTTATCACTAACATGGTAGTAGTGTATTCGGGGCATATCTAAGAATTTTTCTAATTCTCCAGAGGTGTTGGCATGACCCAAATCCAAGGTAGCATGAGAACCACATTCTCTGGTGAAATAAGTATGTTCCTGCGGATTGTTGCAGAAATAAGCATAACGATGGGGCATGTTCTCCACAGAAAAAATTATTCCAAAGTCCTCAGCATAGATATTAGCATCTTTAAGGGTTTCAATTGAATAGTACAAAGCCATATTCCTAATTCTATCCTCTAGTCGATGTATTAAACCGGGATGGGTGGTTATAGCTTTTGCCCCAATTTCAGATGCTAAGTCTATAGTTTCATAGAGTTGTTTAATGGTTTCTTCACGAATACCTGGGTTAAGACTGGCTGGGTTAAGATCAATGGTGGGAGCATGGAGATAAAGATCTATATCGTAAGAAGAAAAAATATCAAGTCCATCACACTCTGAAAGAAGGATCCTTGGCCAGTATGGACCTTCACAGAGTATTTCTATCATGTTAAAGCCATCGGAGGTGGCTCTTTCCAGCCAGTCCTCGAATGGTTTTGCAAAAAGTGCCAGAGTGGAGAAACCAATTCTCAAGTTACCAACTCCCTAAATTCATGCTCATTCTATAATTGGATTTGTTTAATAAAAATCTATACAATCATTAAAGGATTGAACTATATAAATGAAGTGAAATCAAATTAAAGGTCTGAGTATTATACTGTTTTTGATATCATTGATTTTAACGCCATTACAGAAAGGTTTTTTTATGGTGAAGATGCTTCAATGCTACCATCTCATTCCATCCACCGCATCTTTTATATACTTCTAAACACAGTACTAATATAATCGATATATCTAAATTCGATATATTGAATGATTATATATCGTAATTTATCATAAATGCTGGGAGTGAAATGCCGGGAAACAATTTAAATTCAAAAGATAACAGCAATAAAAATTCTGTAAAGAATAAAAAAAAAGATCCGTGTGCAGAAAATATAAAAAACTTAGCAGAAGCTGATAAAAAGATAATTGGAGGATTAATGAAGGCTTTTGGTAAAATAATGATCCTATGGCTAATCAGCAAGAAAAGACAGCACGGGTATGAAATTATGACCCAGATACACAAATCAAGTCCTTACAATAAAAAAATGCCAAGTGCCAGCATGATTTATCCGGTTCTACATGATTTAGAGAAAAAAGGAATGATATGTGGTGCCTGGGAAAAACAGGGAAAAAGAAGAGTTAAATATTATGCAATCACGGCTGATGGAGAAAAAAACCTAGAAAATATCCGAAAAATTGCCCAATGTAACCGGGAACATGATAACATCAATATTTGGGATGAATTCATGGATGATTTGTTTGGATACAAAACAAGATAGGAGATTACCCTTATGAAATACGCTATAGAAACTTTTGATCTGACCAAACGCTACGGAAACTTCGTAGCTGTGGATGCTTTGGATTTAAAAGTGAAAAACAAGAGCATTTTTGGGTTTTTAGGTCCTAACGGAGCCGGTAAAACCACTACAATAAAAATGTTAACCTGTTTAATACCTCCCACCTCTGGCACTGCACAAGTATCAGGATTCGACATTATCAAATCACCAGATGAGGTGCGTCAGAAAATTGGGATGGTACCACAACTGGTAAGTCTTTATGGTGATCTTACAGCCCGGGAAAATGCAGAACTCTGTGCTGATTATTATGGGATGCCCCGCGACCTTAAAGAACAGCGGATCAACGAGTTAATGGAACTGGTGGATATAAAGTACGCAGAAAATAAGCTGATCCGGCAGATGTCTGGTGGACAAAGGCAAAAAGTATCGGTGGTGGCCAGTCTGGTTCACCAACCCGACATACTATTTTTGGATGAACCCACCATTGGTTTGGATCCTACCACCAAAAGCGTGCTCTGGGAACTAATCGATGAATTGAATCAGAAGGGCCACACCATCATCCTTTGTTCCCACGATATGTACGAGGTGGATATGCTCTGCGACCACATTGGGATTATTAACTTGGGAAAGCTTGCGGCCTTTGACACCCCACAGGGGCTGAAAGATAGCATCCTTACTAAAAATGATAATAAAGCTAGTAATGTCGGAGAAATCGTAAGAGAGTTGGAAGAATCAGAAATTATTAGCCATCCCTCCTTTAGTAGATTAAAAACAATTGTAAATAAATCAGAAATTGATAATGCTCGGGAAATGAGCCTTATGATAAGTAATTCTGATAGTGAACTAATTAAAAGACTTTATCAAATCCCGTCTGTCCTGGAAATCGAAACTCATCCATCCGGGAGGTTAACATTTAAACTGGCCAACACTGAAAATGCTGTGACCCAAGTTATATCAGTCGTAATGGAAACTGGAGGAAATATTACCTCAATTTCAACCAAAGATCCTTCTTTAGAAGATGTTTTCACGAAAGTGACTGCAAAAAAGGTTAAAAAAGAAGAGGCAGGCGAATAATATGATGGAAACAAAAAAAATCTACTGGATGATTAAGAAGGATTTACTAGTGTTATGGAGACATAAACCGCGTTTAATTTCCATATTCATATTCCCCATACTTATGATAGCCCTTTTTGGCTACGGTATGGGGGGATCAATCGAAAACATACCAGTTGTCGTGGTTAAACAGTCCCAGGGGATGGTAACTGATTCAACCCTCACCCACATCAAAGGAATGGACCTCTATGAAGTGAAAGACATCATATCAGATCCAGATAGAGCCAGGCAAATGGTTGAAACCGGCGTGGTGAAGGCTGCTATCATACTTCCTCCGGATTATGAAGATTTAAACAGTGGAAATCCCAAGAGTGTAGTAGTGTACGTTGATTCATCTGATCAAATGGCTACCCAGGCATTAGTACCTGCTACTCAAGCCCTTTTTAGCCAAATATCAACTCAAATCGGATTGCAGAAACTTCAAACCATGACTGCCCAGTCTTCCAGGGTGAAAGTGCAGTCTCAGGGAGTTAACACTACCACCGGTTCATCACTGTCAAGTATCAATTACCAGAACATAATGAACTCCATCAACTTCCAGATCAACAAGATCTATGGAGATATCAAATACATTGACTTTTTAGTGCCGGCCATTCTAGCTATGACGGTTATGATGGGAGCTATGATGAGTATGGGTGAATCCCTGGCTGGTGAAAGGGAACGAGGTGAACTTGCCAGGTTATTCATGACACCAACCAGTGTAAGTACTGTGGTGGGTGGTAAAATCATATCACGTTTGATCATTCAAACATCAACAGCCATGGTACTGATAGGTGCGGCCATAGTGCTGTTTAATATCACAATAGCTGGCAGTATGTTACTTACCATACTCCTATTGATACTTACTGCCTTGTGTTTTGTAGGCTTTGGGATCATGATTTCTGCTAGGGTAGGTACACAGGAAGACTACATCCAGATGGTGATGCCCTTTAGCATGCCCATGATGTTCATATCTGGAGTGTTCTATCCCCTGGAAACTATGCCCTGGATTTTCCAAAAAATAGCTTATTTAGCACCTTTAACCTATGCAAACATTGCATTAAGGGAGGTTATGTTGCAAGGGGCCGGAATTGGAGATATATGGGTCGAAGTAGCAGTTCTCTTAGGTTTCACCCTGCTTTTCTTTGCTATGGGTGTTACCAGATTTAATCGGGATATTTAGAAGATAATGAGATTAAAGGTGATATTATGTATAACAACAAAAAGTTAATTATGGGATTTCTGGCTATTAGTTTATTTACCATACCTATTTCATTAGCCCCAGTGGTAGCTCTTGACTGGCCTATGTTTCATCTGAATGAACAACGAACTGGGAAATTAGAACAGCCAGCTGACTTTACACCAGCATCCTGGTATTTCCAAGCCGGAGATTCAATCAAATCTTCCCCAGCCATAATGGACAAGGTAATATATTTTGGATCAAGTGATGGGTATGTTTATGCAGTGAATCTTGAGTTGGGGAATCGCTTATGGAGATATGAAACTGAGGGAGCTGTCACTTCCTCTCCAGTGCTATTAAACGAAACTTTATACGTTGGTTCCATGGACGGGTATCTTTACGCTCAGGACACTAAAAATGGTGAAGTGGAGTGGAAATATAAAACCGGTAATTCCATAGAATCTTCCCCTACCATTGATGGTGATACTATTTACGTGGGATCCGATGATGGCCGTTTATACGCAATTTCGACTAATGGATCTTTATTGTGGGAATTTTTAAGTGGAAATGCCATTAAATCCTCCCCTATAGTGAATGGGAGTACTGTTTACTTCGGATCAGACGATGGTAAGGTATACGCCCTGAATGCAGAAACGGGTGAGAAAAAATGGGAATACACTACTGGAGACAAAGTACAGTCTTCACCAGCCATTTTAAACGAAACATTATATGTGGGATCCAATGACGGCAAAATATACGCCTTAAATATTAATACTGGGGTTCTCGATTGGAATTATGAAATGGGTAAACCTGTTAAATCTTCTCCAACTATCGATTCGGCCGATGACAGCCTTTTCATAGGAGCGGATAATGGCAAGGTGGTCTGTGTAGACACCAGAAATGGAACTGAAAAATGGGTGGTTGAAGGTTTGGGAGCAGTTAAATCTACAGCAGCGCTCTTTGATAATAAAATTGTCTTTGGATCTGATGATGGAACGGTTTACATTCTAAACAAGTACACCGGGAAAGAAGAGTGGACTTACAACCCCGGGTACTACGTAATGAACGCTCCATTCCAGTCATCGCCTGTTACTTATGGTAACATGATCTACATTGGAGGAAATGACGGATACCTCTATGCCCTAAAAAGCGACAAGGAAAGCGGACCCATATCCATATTTGCCTACTACATCGGAGGAGCCTTAGTAGTGATCTTAGTCTTACTAGTGGGTCTGAGGTCCATACGGGGCCGGGGAAAAAAAGGCGAATAGAAATTTTTTGAAAAATCGCCGTTTTATACGGCTTTAATTAATTTTTTATTGAAGCATCTATGTAAAATGGTTTAAAAATAAAAAATAATATGAAACCATTGAGGTTTCAAGATTTCACTGACTATTCCTTGGTTAAAGATATTTCTATTGCGGATACGTTGGTGGAAGATCCCTCATTACTCATGATCTCCTCGGTGCTTATATCGATGTTGTCCACCGTGGCATCGGTAATGAATCGGTTCCTCACAATCTCAGCAACGTCAACTGCCCTGCTTATTGCTCTTCCTCTTGCCTTTAGAATAACTTCAGAGACGCCGCCATTCATCTGAGTCACCACAGCTAAGACATAGTTCATTACCGGCTTGTTTCCAATGTACACTATATTTTCCTCTGACATCGCTTTAACCTCCAATGATAGTAATGGTAATAATCTTTATCCTTATTATACATTACATATTTATTTTCAAGAATGTCACTAGGTATTTACAGAATTTTTAGCATTTATGAGTTTTAATGGTTGACAAATTTACGATGTTTTTTTTAAAAGATTTTTCAAAAAACTAAGACTGTTTAACACGGAATATAGTCACGTATCCCTCTATTTTTCCATCAACACCCTCTATAGAAGTTATATTTCCATTTACAACTAATTTTGAGCCATCTCTGGTCATCAAGATGAGTTCTTGAGGTGTCCCTATTTCAAGATCACCTTCATAATCATCATTTGCAAGGGAGATGAACAGATCATGCAACTTCATATCCAGAACTTCTTGTTCCTTCATGCCAGTTATATCTTCAGCCGATGTGTTCATGAAATTAATCCGGCCATGGGGATCAGTGGAGATAACAGCGTCACTTACGTTGCTCAACATTTTTTGTATCCATTGATCAGGACTAGATAATTTTTTTTCCAACTCATGATGTTTAAGAGTGATCTCAATGGCGGTTTGTAGCTCGTTATCATCGAATGGTTTATGTAAAAATCCGAATGGTTTTTTTATGATGAATCCAGATGGTTGAGTCTCTTTAGCCCGTTTTAAAGTATTTTCATCAGCAAAAGCAGTTAAATATATTATTGGAATTTTAAATCGGGACCTTATATTCTCCGCAGCTTCTATGCCATCCATTTCGCCATTAAGCCTTATGTCCATGAGAACCAAGTCCGGATGGAATTTCTCAACCTCCTGTAGTGCCTCTTCACCCGAAGAAACAATTGATGGAACGATGTAACCTGCACTTTCCAGGCCCATTTTAATGTCTTCTCCTGTGATCCGTTCATCTTCGACAACCAAGATCTTTGCAGCTGCCATGTCCATTCCCCTCTTAGTTAAGGTTCAAAGAGTATAGATCGATAATTATGATTAAGGGCCATTTTGAGGCCGGAATATGATAACCATACCATTCACTTCCCCTTTATTGTCATTTAATGGTGTGACTGTGCCTTCTAAAAGCACCTCCGATCCATTGGGAGATATATAGGACGGAGTTTCACCAGGAGAAAGTGCATCTTCTAGGCTTGTTTCCTCTTCAATTATAGGGTTAAATCGGAAAAACACGTCATCCAAGTTTTTGCCTAGTACTTCGTCCTTTGAGCGTCCAATGATTTTTTCAGCAGCGTTGTTGATGAATCTAATTTTTTTAGAGGGATCAGTGGATATTACAGCCTCACTGACGTTGCGGAGCATAGCTGAAAATAACTGGTGGTGTTCTTTTTCCATATGATGGCGGTACAAGGTAATTTCAATAGCAGCACGGATTTCTGTATCTTCAAAGGGCTTGTTAATAAGTCCCTGGCCTTTTACTAAAAAACCAGATGGTTCAGTCTTTTTAGCTCTTTCCACAGTCTTTTCATCAGAATAAGCAGTCAGATAAATTACTGGTATATCGTAAAGTCGCCTGATCTCACCGGCTGCTTCTATACCATCCATTTCACCTTCCAGTCTGATATCCATCAAAACCAGATCAGGCTTGATTTTTCCCGCCTTTTGAACTGCATCTTCGCCAGAAGAACAAATAGCCGGGACTTGGTAACCATCAAATTCCAATCCGGCCTTAAGATCTTCAGCGGTGATTCGTTCATCCTCCACCACAAGAATTTTCGCACCGCTCACTTGGTCCTACCTCCAGTTTCTTTATCGTCTGTTGTAGATTTAAGTCCACCTTTTATATAAACCATTCAATCAACCATTTTATGTCATTTTTAGGTTAAAAGTCTTTAGATCAATTTTACCATTAATATTTTATTTATGGCGTCCAATACCGCTTCTACACTGGCCATTACTACGTCTTCTACTGTGGATCTGCCTGTGGCTTGGTTACCCTCTTTGTCTGCCATGATCACAAACACCTCAGCCAGGGCATTGGTTCCACCTGTTATTGCCTCAATATTATATTCCTTAAGTTCTATATCGGTGGTGTCACTAACCAGACTTTGTATAGCATTAATGGCAGCATCAACCGGACCCACACCTGTTTTTGCAGCAGTTTTGACTTCACCATCTATGTTCAGTTTGATGGTGGCCGTGGGCAGTACGTTGTCTCCAGTGAGTACAGAAAGCCCTTCCAGTTTAACTGTTTCTTTTTGAGCTCTACCCAGCACTGTTTCTGCCAGAGCTTTTAAATCTGCATCTGTGACCATTTTACCCTTGTCACCCAGTTTCTTTACTTGGTCAAAAACTTGGCAGAACTGATCCTCATTCATTTCAATACCATAGTCATCCAGTTTGGACCACAGGGCTCGGGCCCCGGTGTGTTTGCCCAGTACTATGCGCCGGGTGTGGCCTACTACCTCAGGCATGAGTGGTTCGTAGGTTTCGGCTTTGGCTAATACCCCGTGGACATGAATGCCGGCTTCATGGGCAAATGCGTTGTCTCCTACTATGGCTTTGTTGGGAGGTATCCTGACTCCAGTTATTCTGGACACCATCTGGGAAGTGTCCACCAATAATTTAGTGTTTATATTAATTTTTACATCATAATTGATGATTAAGGCCATAACCACTTCTTCTAGGGAGGTGTTACCAGCCCGTTCACCGATTCCATTGATGGTGGCGTGTACTTGTTCTGCCCCTGCTTCCACCGCAGCCAGGGAGTTAGCCACGGCCAAACCAAAGTCATCATGACAGTGTACACTGATGGGTGCTGCCAGCTCATTTTTTAGTTGGCCCACCAGGTAGTTCATGGCGGATGGGACCATCACGCCTACGGTATCTGGTACGTTAATATAATCTGCCCCAGCTGATTCTACAGCCTGGTATATCTCCAGCAAATAATCAAATTCGGTACGAGTGGCATCTTCAGCGGAAAATTCGGCCACAATTCCATGATCCTTTATATATTCCACTGCTTCCACCGCTTTTTGTAGAATGTCTTCCTTACTCATTTTCAACTTGTACCCCCGGTGGAGGGGAGAAGTGCCAATGAAGGTGTGTATGTAATCCACGTCACTACTGATGGCAGCATCCAGATCTTCGGGTAAAACTCGGGCTAGGCCACAAATCTGGCATTTCAGGCCTAATTCCTTTATTTCTCTGGCTGCTTGCTGTTCTCCTGGTGAAGCAGCCGGGAATCCCACCTCTATGGTATCGACTCCCAGAACATCCAGTCGTTTGGCTATTCTTAGCTTTTCTTTGGGTGTGATGGCTACCCCTGGGGTTTGTTCACCATCGCGAAGTGTGGTATCAAATATTTTAACCCTCTCTGGTAAGCTCATCTTTGCTTTCACCATATCCATGTACATGGGAAGACCTCAACTTTTTTTAAGTTAATATTATGGTGGGTGGTGTTTCATAAATAAATTGGGATCATCAACTACCCATGATAAGACTCAGAAAGTTCCGAAGTCCAGGAGCCAATCCCAAAACAAATATGGCCAGTTTAAGCATGTTCCGGGTAGTTTTATCCTCCACACTGGTATCTATAATGTATAAAACCGTTAATATAACTGTTATTTTTAGTGGAAACATCACTACGGCGGTGTCAACCATTTGAGTAAGGAAATTAGGGAGAACATGCTGTTCTCCGTAGCCATAGAAGTCCACTGCAATGAAAGTGGTACTGGCATCCAAAAGGTGAGCAATAAGTACACTTAAATTGAATTTATCTTTTAACAACCACCATTTATTCCGCAGAAATATGAATGGTGCTGATATCAGAGCCCATGCCCCCAGGATCTGAAGTAGAGGAACCGGGTTTATGTGTTCTATCATTACTAGGTTGAAAAGGCACATAAAAGATCCTAGGCTAAAGAGAGTATACCTGTAATCCCAGCCCATCTTCTTTTCCATAAATACTGATAATAAAAGGGCGGTAATGGTTATCAATCCGGTTAAAACGTATAATCCCGGAGTAACCAGGAGCAAGGTTAGGGGATACAAACCATTATCCACCAGGGCCCGGGCACTGGAGCCAAAGAAGATAAATGGCACCAGGGCCAGTAACAGTTCCCCCGGATCTTTTTGGAGCCATTTGAACATGCGGATAATGATCAAAATAGCCAACCCCAGGATAATTCCAAAAACAATGGTGTTAAGCAGGGTGTAGCCAGGATGAAGGTATAGGAAGTTCTCCTCTATGAATTCAAGTATCATGGCAGTTATTTAAGAGTAAAATTCTTTATTTGGTTTTCAAACTTTTTTAATCTTCTTATTTATGACTTCCTTTATTATAAGAGGAAGAGGTGTTCTGTCGCCATAAACATTGGTCTTCCCAGATAATATGGTCTCCAATATACTTTCCACATCAAAATCTGCCTCTAATTGAGTCACACAACTGCCAATAGCTTTCAAAAAATGTGCATCGCTAGCCCCCAATTGGGGAATGTTATTTTCCTCTGCCATTTTACGTGCCTTCCAGTTTGAATAGCCAAAAATGTACCGTGAGTTAAGGGTTTCCAATGCATCCACATCTAAACTGCTAATGCGGCTGAAAATTCCTTCACGGTAACGTACAAAGGGGTGAGCTGCTACGGCAATCCCCCCCTGATCCCTGATCAGATCCACTGTTTCATCAGGATCCAAACCAGGGCTGATCTCATCTTTTATCCCTAACGCCACAATATGGCCCTTATTGGTGCTGATTTCCATGGCAGGAATTATTACAAAATCTTTTAAGCCCTTAAATCTATTTAAAGCCTCTTTTGATCCCTTCATAGTGTCATGGTCAGCGATGGCCACTGCATCCAGGCCAATCTTGCGACTGTATTTTACAATATCTACAACCGCGGAACTGGAATCTGGCGAGTAAGTGCTGTGTATGTGTGTATCAATGATCATGTTCTACTGACCCCTCTTGGACATTACGGCTTTAATCAGGCCGACTGGGCCCACCATCATAACATCCCCGGCAGGAGCAGCGTTGTAAACTTCAAAACCTGTTTTGTTTATTATTTTCCTCTGAGGACCAGTTACCACCACTCGGTCGAATTTTCTAATGGATTCCACCACCCAGGCCCCATGCCCACCATCTTCATGGACCTCTTCATGGGTAATTTCTCCTGTTACCAACCTGTCAACTAATTGTTCCATCTTAGATGAAGTCAACATGTGGGTGTGATGCTCAAAAACTCCACATATCCTACCTTTCTTAAAGGATGCGGCCAGTGTGTGACCATTTCCAACGTCCATGGCCACGAACTGTTCCATGGCCTCCACGTGGGGGTCACAAGTACATCCACATAGAGCTGCAAATTTGGTATCCATTATCGTGGGGTGATAGCCTTTCAAGATACGTAAAACTCCCTGCATACGGGTAAAGTATTCGGGAACCTGGGCATGGAAAGCGAATTCTTCGGGGAGTGAAGGTGAATTCATTTTCTCCCGGATCTTCTGGAAGCGGAAATTACGATCACCCCTGCCTTCAGAGTTACCATGGTCCTGTACCGCCACCCCCAACCAATCAAACTCCAATGTTACGCCGTAAAATTGTAATGCAGACTTCAGCACCTCAAGGTCCACATCACCCATCCTTATCTCTGCTATTTCAGGATGTTGTTCCCCATCATCAACGATCTCAATTCCCATGGCCCTGACTTTGTCTAAATCATCACGGACAGTACGTGCGGCACTTTCAGTCATAACCACCCGGTAGCCCTTTTCCAGGTGTCTTTTAATGGCATTGGTCACTGGACCTCCGCCCATGGTCTCTCCACTCAGAAAAATGTCGTGGTGATGCTTAAATATTTTATTTGCTATTATGCGAGTAGGAGATGGTAGAACCAGCTTTATTGCGTTTTCAATGGGTTCTTCAGAGTCATAGAACATGATATCCTGTGTACCAGTTCCCACGTCAATGGCCAAAATCTTCATGTAGAGTATCTTATGTTCTTAACTGTTTATAATTAATGCAAATTAATGTACAAAATTATACAACAAAGATTTAAATAGTACGTTGAAGATAGTGTAGCCAGACGAATGCAGGTGATAAATAATGCAGAGAGTAACTTTACCGGCTAAAGCAATTCCTAAAAAATGGTACAACTTGGCCGCAGATTTACCCGTAGAATTTCCTGAATATTCACAACCTGAAGATGGAAATCAGTTGGAAAATCTGCCCAAAATATTTTCCAGTGGCGTTTTGAAACAGGAAATGTCACAAAAACGCTATATCAAGATACCTAAGAAGATAAGGAAGATTTACAAGAAAGTAGGGCGGCCCAGCCCACTTTATCGTGCAAAGGGTCTGGAGAAATACCTGGACACCCCGGCCAAAATCTTCTACAAAAGGGAAGACATGTCTCCCACCGGGAGTCATAAGTTCAACACCGCTATAGCTCAAGCATATTATGCAAAAAAAGACAAAGCTAAAATGCTCACCACCGAAACTGGTGCCGGACAATGGGGTTCAGCACTATCACTAGCGTGTAACATGATGAACATCGGCTGCCGGGTGTACATGGTTCGGGTATCCTTCCAACAAAAACCGTACCGTAAAACAATTATGCAGCTCTACAACGGGGAAATACTGCCATCCCCCAGTGATAAAACAGAGTTCGGCAGAAAAATATTAAGTGAAGAACCTGACCACCCTGGAACTCTAGGTATTGCCATCTCAGAGGCCATCGAAGACGCTTTAAAGGATGATAAAATATATTATTCCCTAGGAAGTGTCCTAAACCACGTTATGCTACACCAAACTGTTATCGGCCAGGAAACCAAGAAGCAACTGTCCATGATCGATGCCGAACCAGACATCATGGTAGGATGTGTGGGTGGTGGGAGTAACTTCGCAGGAGCAGTGTTCCCCTTCATTAAAGACCAGATAGATGGGAATATCAACTGTAAGTTCATTGCAGCAGAACCCAACTCCTGCCCCACGTTAACCCAGGGCGAATATCGTTACGACTTTGGAGATACAGCAGGCATGACGCCCTTGATTAAGATGTACACCCTGGGTCATGACTTTGTACCACCAGCCATACACACCGGCGGGCTTAGATATCATGGAATGGCGCCATTAGTGGCTCTTTTAGCACATGAAAAAATGATAGAGGCTCGTTCAGTAACTCAAACCGAAATCTTCAAATCAGGAAAATTATTTGCTGACGTGGAAGGAGTAGTGCCTGCCCCCGAGACCTGTCATGCTATTAAAGTAGGTATCGATGAAGCCATAAAGTGTCGGAAGGAAAATGAGAAGAAAAACATAATAATTAACTTCTCAGGACATGGTTTATTGGATCTGCAGGGTTACGACGATTATTTAGAAGGCAAATTAGTTTAATCGCCTTCCTATTTTATTTTTTTCGTTTTATTTTTCCAAAATAAAGTAATTAACCTATAATGCACAATTTCTATGAAACCCTAATTATCAACCAAGATTAAGGGCCTTTAATTATCTTTTTATACTCTTTAAGTCCATAAATTTAAACAGACCCTAAGGAGGACAATAATCATGTACAGGATAGGGGAAGCCTTAATTGGAAATGGAAATGAAATTGCTCATATTGATCTAGTTATCGGAGACAAAAAAGGACCGGTAGGAAATGCCTTTGTCAGTAACCTGGGAAGCATGTCCCTGGGACACACACCCCTCTTATCGGTTATCCGACCCAACCTAATGACTAAACCCGCCACTCTTATCATCCCCAAAGTTTCAGTAAGAGATCTCGGTGATGCTAACAAGATATTTGGACCAGCCCAAACTGCTGTGGGCCGGGCTGTGGCGGACGCGGTCCAAGAAGGCCTAATAGCAAAGGAAGATGCAGAAGACCTGGTTCTCATCGTTAGTGTGTTCATACACCCGGAGGCATCTGATTACCGGAAAATTTACCAGTACAACTACGGAGCCACCAAACTAGCCATACGAAGAGCTATGACAGATTATCCATCAATAGATAAAGTATTGGCTGAAAAAGACAGAGGAACCCATGCAGTTATGGGGTTCAAGGTTAACCGACTGTGGGATCCTCCTTATCTGCAAGTTGCTCTGGATCTTGATAACTTGGCTGAGATGGAACGAATTATCAGCAGCCTTCCTGACCGTGAACGAATACTCATCGAAGCCGGGACCCCACTGGTCAAGAAATTTGGAGTGGGTGTGGTAAGTAAAATTCGGGAGCTAAAACAGGACGCCTTTATAATTGCAGATTTGAAAACCCTGGATGTGGGTAGAATAGAAGTTAAAATGGCTGCCGATGAAACTGCTGATGCAGTGGCCATTTCTGGACTGGGAACCATGGAATCCATTGAAAAAGCCATCCACGAAGCATCAAAACAGGGCATATACTCCATCCTGGACATGATGAACGTGGATAATTTCCTGGAAAAACTTCAAAGTCTGAACTTCATGCCAGATATCGTCTTACTCCACCGTAATGTGGACCTAGAAACTCTTAAAAAGGAAAAAGGCGAAGAACTTGGTGATATGACCGAATGGGGTAATATTAAAAAGATCAAGGAGATTCTTGGTGAGGAACGATTAGTGGCAGTAGCCGGTGGAATAACCCCACAAAAGATCAATGAAGCCCTGGAAAGCTCTGCGGATATCATTGTAGTGGGCCGGTACATCATCGGATCCCGTGATGTCAGGCACGCAGCAGAAGACTTCCTGGCGCACATGCCCCAGGATCCGGACACCATGCGCCTAGCTCTAGACGAAGACGAATCGATTTAAAAAGAGCATTTGCTCTAAACTTTTATTTTTTTTAGAAATAGTTATTTTTTTCTCAAAGACAGGTATTATGAATGGATAATTAATGATTGAATAATCTTCTAAAACTCCCTAATTCGAAAATAACTGAGATAATATTATGAATTAGATTATAAATTAAATTATAGACTGAACTAATCTAATTCATAAAATGTAAGTGATGGGATTGTGAGTTTTGGTCAGAATCCAATCCCCATTTACCTTCTTAGGAACTCTTGATTACTATACCATTGACGTAGTTAGATGTCCAGTGATAACGCATTGCGTATCCGTTGCCTTTGTAGTCGTAGTTTACCCATTTGCCGTTGTTGTAGTATTGTACGGATCTATGTCGGGATGACATGCTGGTAGGGTATTGAATGATCCTTACTTTGTAACCTTTTTTTAGCAATTGATTGTATAGAATATCACTGTTGGTCCAGCAGTCACCGGTTCCTTTAGAACCACCACTGCTGTAACTCTGGATGTAGCTAACTTTATAAGTTACGTAGTATGCAGCTCTAACGTATCTGTACTTGCCGTTCCGGTAAACCTTTTTGTAATAGTATTTCTTGTAGGACTTCTTATAGGACTTTTTGTAAGACTTCTTATAGGACTTCTTATATGTCTTCTTATAAGATGTCTTCTTGTACTTGTAGACTGCATTGACTTCAGGTTTAGCAACTGAAGGTGTATTCACTGAGTTGATGCTATTCAATTGGGAAATGCTTGCGCTTTGGCTTGGATTTTGGTTATTTACTGCCCCTGAAAGGGGTAAGGTGCATATTGCTATTGCTAACGCTAATAGCAACAAATGATTATATTGTCGCTTGATTATACCGCCTCCGTGACTCATCACATTGTATGATGAGGTCCTATTGGTATAGCATTGCATTTTTGAAACATGACTTATAAAGGTTCTGGTTTTAATCTCAAAAATTCCAATCCATACACCTTTTTTTTAGATTTAACGCGTCTTTAGAAGGAATTCCGTGAACTAAAAATAGAAAAACTCAATCCGTTGTTATTTTGCCCATATATGATTTCTAATAAGACTCTTTTGCTAAACAAGGCGAAAGCAATAAGAACGTTTAAAAAGATTAATTGCTTAATTTAACTCTAATCTCTTCAATGACTCATTTAACAAAAAAGAGTTAAATTACTTTATTTCATTTAAATATCGAGATTTGAAAGGCAATTTATACCCAATAAACTTTAAATATGTGTTTTACTTCTAAAGGAGAGGGATAATCTTTTTCAGCAGCCACGTCATGCTACGAAGCGAACGGGGTTGTTGATAAAATGATCATAATTTACCCCTTAATCCTTTAAACCTTCTTAAACTGTGTAGTTTAATATTTAAGGGCTAATGTTAATTAAAATTTGATCAAGAACTATCCCCCAAAAGCGTGAATGAAGCCATTATCAAATCCAATTATCAATTATAGGAGTACAAAATTTTACATCATCATGGGCCAAGAAAGTTAATAGACATTGATTATGATATATAATTTAGAGGGAGTGATACTATCATACTGGGAATATGTGGAAGCCCTAGAAAACAGGCTACGGAATATGTTTTGCAAAATGCTCTGTCCATGATGGAAGAAAAAGGGTTTGAAACGGAATTTTTCACGGTGCGAGGGAAAAATATTAGCCCCTGCCGTCACTGTGATTACTGTATGCGTAAGAAAGAGTGCATATTAAAGGATGACATGTATCAGGTGTATCCTCTGATCCAAGAGGCTGATGGACTAATACTGGCAACCCCCATCTACAACGGAGGCATTAGTGCCAATTTAAAGGCTGTTATGGATCGTTGCCGGGCTCTAGGTGCTGTTGATTTTAATTTCCTGCAGTACAAAGTGGGAATGGGAATTACCGTTGGTGGAGACCGGGCTGGTGGCCAGGAACTGGCTATGCAGCAGATCATTACCTATTACATCCTTAACGGCGCGATACCAGTTAGTGGCGGGGCCTTTGGTGCGAACCTGGGCGCCAATTTTTGGTCCAAGGATACCTTAGATGGTGTGAAAAACGATGAAGAGGGTTTTAGAAGCCTTAGAAAAACTTTAAAACGTTTTCACATTTTTTTAGGAAAATATGGGGAAGGTTAGGTTTCCAAAAAAAATAACTTATAAGTTATAAGTTCAAAGTTATAACTTAGTAGTTTTAAGATATACAAATCAATAAAAACGTGCTAATAATATTGATTTACTAAGGTTTCCCAGAGTACTCTACATGAGAATCGAAGTTGACCTGAAGAAATGTACAGGTTGCGGAGTTTGCAGGGAAGAATGCCCTAAAGGGGCTAGAATATGGAACATTAACGAAAAGGCTAGGGCCAGCAACTTGCGCTACTGCCATTTATGCATGATATGCGCTTCGAAGTGTCCAGAAGATGCCATAAGGGTGATAAGAGATGAAATCCCGAATGATGAAAATAAAAAGGAAAACCTCGGAAACTGATATTAACCTATTCCTTAACCTTGATGGGAAAGGAAAATACCAGGTAGAGACTGGCATCCAATTTTTCAACCATATGCTAAACTCTTTTTCTCGTCACGGACTATTTGATCTGAATTTGCAGGTAAATGGGGACTTGGAAGTGGATGACCACCACACTGTGGAAGATGTGGGTATAACACTTGGGCAAGCATTTAATAAAGCACTGGGAGACAAAAAAGGCATAAAAAGAGTGGCCAACTCATTAGTTCCCATGGATGAGGCACTGGCACTGGTAGTTGTTGATCTGAGTGGGCGGAGTTATGCTGTTCTGGATATGAGTTTCAAATCTGAGAAAGTAGGTGATATGAGTACCGAAAATGTCCCCCACTTCTTTGAGTCCTTTGCCCATGCAGCAGAAATAAATCTGCATGCCAGAGTGGAGGGTAGAAATGACCACCACCAGATTGAGGCACTGTTCAAAGCCTTAGCCCGGGCCCTTAAAGAAGCTATCCATATAGAACATGACCTAATCCCAAGTACCAAAGGCATAATATAGGGCATGGGAAGTTCAAGGGACAATAATTCGACTGACTGCGGAGGCATTTTAACGAAAGAATGTTTAGCACCGAAAATTAAGGATTGGCTAAGTATTATTATTAGTCAAAAAAATCTGGAGGTATAAATATGAAAACCCTAATAGCCTGTTATTCATACACGGGAAATACCATGGTAATAGCTCAGAAGATAAATGAAGCTATAGATTCGGATTTAACCCGAATCCAGCCAGTAAAAGATCGCTGGTACATGATAAAGGCAATTCACGCCTATCTGGAAAAAAAATGGCCCATAGAAGATTGTATTAAGGATCTGTATGAATATGATTGTTTGCTTCTATGCTGCCCCATCTGGGCCGGCCGCGCTCCACCTGGTGTGAATCAGTACCTTGAAGAGCTGCAAAATGTGAAGGGGAAAAAACTGGCTGTCATGGTCACCATGGGTGGGAATGGAAATGAAATAGCCACCAGGCAAATCAAGACTGCTCTGGAAGTTAAGGGAATGGAACTAATAGCTCGGCTAAAAATAACTGGTAATGACCAGAAAAGTGGTGCTTGGGTGGCCAAAACAGAAGAATTTTGCCAGATCTTCATGAAATAATAATTTCCATAGCATGGAATACTTCAAGGATAGAAAAAATAGGGTTATTCTGCCCAAAATTTATTCTAGACACCTTGTAATTTTCATGGAACAGCCGATATTGGCTTCCACCTCGAAGTATGTTAATCCATGTTTTTCTGATAACTAAGACTCTTATACGCCACCCATCTCCCCTGACCCCCATCTTCGGATTTAGTCCTCTTGTAAGTAATAACTATTTTATGGACTCAGTTTATCAAGTTCTTTCTCTAAGCCGTGGGATTTGATCGTTCCATCATGTTTTATGAGATCATACCACCATTTGGTTCCACTCTTCATGAGCTAAATAGTTATTTAAAAACAAGACAATACCGTCCCGTGATCGGAACTGAATATTATGATAGGTTTAAGAAAATTCTAAAAAAACAAAAATATGCAGTCCCAGGGACTGCTATTTTATTAGGTTTTATTGTGGTTTGGACACTAGTTCTGTCTTGGACAGAGTCTGGCCTTCTCCACCGTGTGGTTTTCGTAGCACAGTGTCGTTGGCTTTTTCTATTTCACGTGCTTCCACTGCTAATTTAGCTGCAGCTGCAATCATTTCGTGGGCTGAAGCCACAATAGGAACGTATTTTTCCATTTCTTTAACCATGAAGCAGCCTTTAAGGTCTACATCTCCCACTTTAGCAGCAATTTCGTAAGCAGCCATGGCTTTGGCTTTAGCATAAGGATTAGAGAATCCACCTGCATCCGTGGCTTTGGCAGCGTCGATCACTACTTTTGGTAACTCTACATCGTTGCCCGCTTCGCAGGTAGCTATGATGCCATCCAGGGTTTCTTGAACCACCCGGTATGCTCCGGTGGCAGCTAGGACCTTGATCACATCGGCGTTGAAGCTGGCCATTTCAGTTGGATCCAGGAATTCTCTTCTAGCTCCAATCATAGGGTCTCCCAGGACAATAATGTATCCTAGGCCTTGTTCATCCATTTCCTCTCTTTTTCCCATTCCTGGAGCATCTCCCACAATAACAGCTGGAACATCCATTTCAGATAAGAGTTCTCTTGCTCGCGCAGGGCCGGGAGCACCAGGGTTGGGGCTAATGAATACCACAAAATCGGGTTCGAAGTCCATTATCTTGGGTACGGCTTCTTCGATCTGTTCTGGGTTCATCTTTGCACCTGAGCCCACTCCCCTAACATCGATGTTAGGTCGGTCCGCCCTCTCGTCTAACACCAAGTCGATGACCGGAGAGGTACCTAGGTTACCGCATTTAATAACTCCTATTTTAACAACCATTTTATCACCGGTGATGCTATTTTGATGATCTAATAAGTATTTTTTCATTTAATTTTTTCAAAAAGGTTTTTATACCCATATTCTCTGCAGTATACAGTAACTAAGTCGTTCAAAAGAGATAAACAAAGACCATTTAAATATATTTCAGTAAAATAATCAAAATTCAAACTTCCCCATTTATTTTTTCCAATATTATACCGTGTCAACATAAATCGGCGTCCTAAATAATTTTTGGACCATTTTTTTTTGGAAGAGTGCTGTGTAGTAGGTGTACTTAGACCACCATTTCAAGTGTAACACCGGAATAATATAAAAAATTTTTATAAAACTGCCCCAGTCATCAGCCATTTGATATGTATAAACATGAAATATCAAGGTTGTAAGGCAACATACGAACTATTATTAAAAATAGATTTATTGACTAAAAAGCTTAATTGACTATTGTTAGTGTATTGAATATCAAATAAGGAGCTATTGTTAAATATATCTATGCATAAAATGATTTTATCAAGTATTATTCTACAGTAGAAAAAAAATTGGTGAAAGTACTGTAATAAATTTCTACAGTAGAAATTTTGGGGCCTATTCATTTTTTTGATTAGAAAAAAATGGTCCCATTTAATTTTAAATTCATTTAGAATACTTAAACCAGAATACAATCACCGCAAAAAGTGCCAGGAAATAGAAAAACCAAACTGAAATATCAGTTGGGCCGGTTTCTATCCATATAAGAGTGTGGGCTAGAATTATAGAATAAAATGCAGTGTAAGCATTATTTTTAAGTTTCTGTACATTATAAACCATTTTCAGGGCTAGGCCAATGAGGAACATCTGTATTGCCATGCCAACAGCACCGAAGTCCAGGAGTGCTGGACCAAAGATGGTGGAGGTGATGCAAGCCCGGTACCCCAGGGCAGTGCAGCCCACCGTGACTCTTGGATGGCCAGAGGAAAATATCTGCAGGAAAAGGTCACCACCAGTGGTGCCCTGGATGGCCACAATTTTGGAGAGAACCATGGTGGTGAAAGCGGCCCGATAAAAAACAAGATCCAAAGGGTTCAAACTCCACTGCTGCCATTCTATAGCTTTAACTGCTATGTATCCCACTGCAATACCAATAATGGCAGTGAAAATAATGAATCCAATGATATGAGAAGTTTTAAGACGGCGAGTGTAATAGGTGGTGATAAATACGCTGATTATAATGGCCAGGGTTGTGGTGCGGTAGCCGGTTAGGCCAAACAGCACCACTCCCACCATAAATAGGAGATAATAAATTTTACGGGGATATTTAGCTATAAGAATGTTTAATGCTGGTAAAAATAGGGGGTAAGCTATCCGCCATAGATCAGTGGTGGCCCTGAACTTAAGGTATCCACTCAAGAGGGGGATGCCTCCCAAAAGATAGAGGTTGATGCCCTGCAGGAGAAGACTGAAAATCACGATTCCCAGTAGCAGTTTCTCGTTAACTAAAAATTTCAACCGGGAATACAATTCAGGATCATCACCCAATTCCGTGCCTTGTTTATTGAAGAAGATTTTCAGACGCCCAAAATATCGATATATGAGCCAGGGAACAATCACTCCCAGTAAGAAGAACAGAGTACCCAACATTATGTAGCCAAAGGTAGCTGGCTCAGGATACTGCAAGTTCCTCAGATGTCTTTCAAATCCAACCAGAGCCAATGCTAGGTACAGGCCAATAACCACCGCAACGATGTATGGTGAAAAAAGATCTACATCTTTTACTTTCATGATCTTCAACAGTCCTGGATTAAAAAAATAGTGTGTTCCTGATTATCTGATAATACATGCCCTGGGGTATAAAAATATTCCCACTATTCCCGGGCACAGTCCGTGAAGTTAGCTGGGAACTGTGGACAGGCTGCTACATGAGTATGCACATAACTGGCCAGCGCATTTTTATCCATCAATCCATCCTTTTTAAAAGCAATTCCCTTTCCGCGAAGGATTTCGAAGGCAAACTTTGGTGTTTGATCATCTACTTTCACCAGGGAGTAGTGGAATTCATGGCCCCGGAAGGTTTCACCCTTTTTTATGATAATATTATCTTCTATGGCTTGGGAAATAACGTAACTTAGGGCCTGTGGTTTGTCAGTCATTTGGGAAGGGTAAGGAAAAATTCCACACATCTCATGCTGGTTAATGCTGCGAGTCAAATACATAAGGCCTCCACATTCAGCGTAGATGGGACGTTCATCCTGGTGAAATTTAACCACGGATTCCTTCATAGACTGGTTTGCCTCCAGTTCCCTGGAGAATATCTCAGGATATCCACCCCCAATGTACAAACCATCCACATCTGGTATTTCTTCCTGATGGAGTGGGCTGAAATACACCAGACGGGCATGGTTAGCCTCCAATGCCTCTAAGTTCTCCTGGTAATAGAAAGTGAATACTTCATCCCGTGCCACACCGATTTTAACTTTTTTCTTCCCTCCACTTTTCCATAGGCCTTCCCGCCCCGGGGGAAGTTCACCTGCCCCCTGCATTATCTCTTTAATTGCATCCAGATCCAAGTTTTCCTCCATGACCCTACCCCAATCCCCAATGTATCCCAGGATATTTTCCCTTTCCATAGCAGGGACCAGGCCCAGGTGGCGTTGTTCAACTTTTATATCATCACTACGGGGTATGCCACCCACCACCGGTGTTTTAGCCAGTTTTTCCACTGCTTCTTTGGTTTTCAAGTAATGTTTATGGTTTTTCACCCGATTCAGGATCACTCCCTCAATACGAACATCTGGATCCAAGGTTTTAAAACCTATAACTATGGCTGCAGCACTTTTAACCAGACTCCGTGTATTTAATATGAGAATAACCGGGGCATTTAAAGCCTTAGCCACGGATGCAGTGTTACCCACATCACCCGTAGGACTTATACCTTCATACAGACCCCGGACACCTTCAATAATTCCCATATCCCCCTTGGAAGCTATAAACCCCCTCTGGAAAGCCTCCCTTATCTGGGGTTCTGACATGAAAAAGGAGTCCAGGTTCCGGGAGTCGTGGCCCGTGGCCAGGGTGTGGTAGGTGGGATCAATGTAATCCGGCCCCACTTTATATGGTTGCACCCTGTAATCCTTTGAAAACGCCTTCATTATTCCAGTGGCAATGGTAGTTTTTCCCACTGCACTACCGGTACCAGCCAATACCAATCGCATGTTTTTTAGTTTACCACCCTCACTATAAAAACTCATATCCCATCTTCTTTTCTTTTAAAAAAATTTATGATGTAAGGGAAAAATGATATAACATAATGAACCTGGAAAAGCTGAGAATTCTGGGGGATGGATCCCGGTACGACCTCTGCAATTATGTTAGTCTTAATCAGGAGAATTTTACTAAAGTCAAACAACCAGGAATCTATCATACCAAAAGCAGCTGTGGATCTTCAGTGCCACTGTTTAAAACCCTGATGAGCAATCACTGCACAAGCGATTGTCTTTACTGTGTTAACAACTGTCAGAACAAGTTTCAACGAGATGAATACACTCCGCAAGAGTTGGTATTAGTGTTTCTCCATTATTACGAGAACCACTACGCAGAAGGACTTTTTTTAAGCTCCGGTATTCCAGGGGATCCTGACCAGGCCATGGACAACTTGGTGGAAGTAGCCAGACTATTGAGAAAGGAACACGAGTACCAGGGCTACATCCATCTTAAGATACTTCCCGGTGCTTCCTACGACCACATAAAAAGGGCCATGGGATTAGCTGACCGGATAAGCGTTAACTTGGAATCAGCAACAGCAACCGGTTTTTCAGAGCTGACCACAACCAAAGATTATCAAAAAGATGTTCTAAGGCGTATGAAATGGATCAATAGGTTGAAAAATCGCTACCCCCAGCTAGTCCCTGCTGGGCAGAGCACCCAGTTGATGGTGGGCGCCAACCAGGAAAGCGATGCTGATATTTTGAAACGTGTTGATTGGTTGAAGAAAAATTTAAACATAAAATTAAGTTACCTCAGTCCTTTCACACCCTTGGATAACACTCCTTTATACAACCATTCACAACCAGATCCTAAACGTGTGCCCCGCCTCTATCAAGCACAGTTTCTCATTAACTCTTATGGTTTCCCCCTGGAAGAGATGGTGCTTGACGATTCAGAACACCTTATACTGGATTCTGATCCCAAACAGTTGTGGGCCCAACTACATCCAGAGCACTTTCCAGTGGAGGTCAATGAATCAAGTTTCAATGATTTGATAAAAGTTCCAGGTATTGGTCCTAAATCTGCCCGTAAAATTATTGCTGCCCGGAGAGCAGGACATGTTTTCACCACCCTAGAAGATTTAAAAGGGAAGGGAGTGTGGATAAAGAGGGCTGAACCATTTATCAAATTAAACCGGGTTTATCAGTCCACCCTTAACTTCTAAATCAGACCCCAAATACTCGTTATAACTTCTAAGTTTTAACTTATTACTTATAAGTTATAATTAATGGTTTTAAAAATCCTGGTCCTGGAAGAGTCTCCAAATATCAGGATATTTATCAGCAACTGCAGCCTCTATTAAAACTGAAGCTTCCTTACTAATGCTAAACTCTGGTTTAGTTTTCTTTAAAAATCTAAGAACTGCAGCTGAACGTGCCGACCATAGAGATATCCGGGGGTTCTTATGCACTTCTATTAAAACGGCTTGGATGGTGGGATCATGGTCCTTTTTTGCCTTGACATTTGGTGTTTTTGACTCCTTTACAGATTTTTTTACCCCAGGTTTTCCTCTAGTCTCTGTTGTCTCTGGTTCATCCCTTTTTATAAGGGCGTCTAATCCTTTACCAAGTGCTCCTCCAGATTTTTTGGGACTCATTTGTTATCCTCCAGTTGGATGAACTCCCTGGCCAGTTTTTTATAGGCCTCCGTGCCCGTGCTCTCCTCATCGTAGATGACACAGGGCATACCATGGCTAGGAGCTTCAGCTAATGTGATGTTACGAGGAATTACAGTCTTGAACACGTACTCTCTTTCACCAAAGTATTCTTTGATGTTCCTGTAAACATCCCTTCCAAGACGGGTTCTGCCATCATAAAGAGTGAGAAGAATACCCTTAATAGGAGACGGACTCTTTAATCTTGTTTCAACCAGTTCCATGGCCTCCATTAAATCTGCCATGCCCTCCAGGGCATAAAATTCTGCCTGTATAGGGATCAGTACACTGTCCGCCGCCATCAAAGAGTTAATCGTGAGTATCCCCAGGGAAGGTGGAACATCGATGAATATGTAATCGTAGTATTCTTTTATATCGTCAATGGACAGGTCTAAAATTGTATGGTAACCCACTTCCTTGCTCAGTTCTATTTCTGCACCACTCAGTGAAATATTGCTGGGAACCAGGTGCAGTCCGGAAATTTCCGTTGACAAAAGAGCTTCTTCCATGGTATCCTGTCCAGTGAGGACGGTGTAGATAGTTTTATCAACCTCATTTTTTTCTATCCCAAATGCGGTAGTGGCGTTTCCCTGAGGATCCAAGTCTATTACCAGTATTTGCTTACCCATCAAGGCTAACGCCGCTGCAAGGTTAACTGCAGTGGTAGTTTTACCGCAACCTCCCTTCTGATTCAGTATTGCAACAACTTCTCCCATTAATCACGGCCTCCAATTCTAACTTATAACTTATAAGTTATCAGGAGGTATTTAAGTTTATCTATTGGTTAAGATTGGGAATGAGGGCTTAACACCGGGCAGTGTGAAAAAACATGTGAAAAAATGTTTATTAACTAAAATATGCAGCCAAAACTGCATAAATTATTGATAAAAAAAAGGAAGGGCAAAGGACCAAAATGCCTAGAAATTGATCCTCCGGGACAACAAGAGTGGAAGAGGTAATGGACGAAAGGGCATTCCATGCATTGCTTCTTTGATAGTATTAACCAGCTCTTCTCGAGTCATGTCCACTTTTTCATCTGTTTCTCGGACGGAAACGTTGAATTTGCCTTCATCCAACTCTTTATCTCCAATAACCACCACGTATGGAACCCACTCCCCAGCAGCGTTGCGTATTTTTTTACCCACCCGATCCAGCCGGTCATCCACATCTACCCTTATCTGGGCATCTGTTATCTCCTGAGCCAGTTCCAGTGCAAAGTCCAAGTGGCGTTGGGTTACCGGGAGGATGCGTAGTTGTGTGGGTGATAACCAGACCGGTAACATCGGTGGTTTGTGCTCCATCGCGACTGCAGCCTTCTCAAGAAGACTGCATATAACTCGTTCAATACTCCCGGTGGGGCTACAGTGGATTATGATGGGATGATGTTCTTTTTCTTCCTGGTCGATGTAGGTTATTCCAAATCTTTCTCCACTCTCCACATCAATCTGTATGGTGGGGTTTTCAATAGGCCTACCCAGGTAATCAATGGCTGCAAAATCCATTTTAGCTATCCAGTAATGTTTACGCCTAGGCAAAATCTCCAGCAGTACTGGTTTACCTATTTTTTCCGCAATTTGGTATACCCATTCACGATTTTGGTCCATAAACTCCTGGGTCGCCCGGAATATGACCTCATAGTTGACGTTAAGGTCTTCTCCGGTCTGTTGGCACATGTATATCTGCTGGTTAAATTCCTGAAGGGACTGCTTAAGGTCAGCGCAGACCGTGTGCAGATCCGGCATGGTAAATCCCCTCAACCTTTTAAGACCCACAACTTCTCCTTTTTTCTCCAATCTGAAGCTGTAGGTGGAAAGTTCATAGATGCCCACTGGAAGATTTTTCCAGGTTAAAAACGAGTCAGAAAGTACACGAAAAGCTCCGAAACAACAAGCATATCTTAGCATAAGTTCTTTCTTACCACCCATGCGGTATTGCCGCTCCCCAAATTTCTCGGCATGTTCTCGTATGGCATCATCAGCTAAATCGTACATTATAGGGGTTTCTACTGGCATTGCTCCTCGTTCAGTTACCAATCTATAAACGTAGTCTGATAGGAGATCCCTGATGAGACGCCCCTTTGGATACCAGCGCAAATGACCCACATCAGCGGATGGTTCATAATCAGCCAGATTTTTCTCGCGCATAAGCTTTACATGAGGAGGTTCAGCCCCAGACGACTTCGAAATCCCCAGTTCATAATTGATCAGTTGTTCTAAATCTGGATTTTTGTAATGGAAGGTTTTGGGGTGGTGGAGTTCCCCCTGGAATAGTACATAAAACTGGGATTCTTCTTCCTCTTTTTCCGCCTCTTTTTCCATTGGCTCGGCAGTGATGGTTCGGGATAGTTCCGATAGGGGATGTCCCTTACATGCCACTTGGAATGATTTGTACCATCCAAAGGGCACTCTATCCACCGAGTAGCCCTTATCTTCCAGGGCAGATTTTAATTCGTTCAATACCTTTTTAGCAAATTTTGGTAAGCCGAGGGAAGAACTTAGATGTGCATAGGGGTATATGACGATCTTATCAGCCTTTACCTTGGCATAGACTTCTTCAATCTCCTGGGCAGCTTTTTCGATGACAGTTTGAGGGTCTTCCTCATCTTCCTTTTCCACAGCAGTGAAAACAACCAGAACATCATCGTATCGTCCTTTTTTCCTATCTTCATCAATTTTCTCCGCAATGCTGGTCTGGTTCTTGGTTTCATATTTCAAATAATCAGAGTGAATTAAAAGTATGCGCATTATACCACCTAAAAAATATCTAAAATAAAAGTCAGTGTTGATGTTATTTATACACTACCTTGAATTTAGTACTGGCCTAAAATTATATACTCCCAAGATACATTCTAAATAAAACTTGGACAAATTACTAACCTGCTCCTCTTTCTTTCCCCTATGCCAATCACTGCCCCTTGGGCCCCATGATGATAATCATATGATGGAGATTCAGAATTAAACTAATAAAGGGGGAATTATTAAAATGAACCCCCCCTTTGATGGATATCTGAACAGACAGTTAAAGTACTAAGCCAGGCTTTGCGAAGTAAGATGTAAATAAATATTCAACCATTATTCTAATAGCTGGTTTAAACATGTTTAAGTGTATCTATCAGTGATTTCCTTCAATATTCCTGGTAGCCTTGTTTAGCATCTGCTGGAACAATTTGTCCTTAAGCTTTCCTCCTTTTATTAGATGATCCTATTATAAAAGTCATGTCATCTAATGATAGAACATAAATTGATAAGTAAAGTCACCACTATTATTCGTAAAATCAGGTGATGGTATGAGAAGCGACACCATAAAAAAGGGCCTGCAAAGAGCTCCTCACCGTTCCCTCCTGAGGGCTTGTGGTTTAACAGACTCCGAAATGCAAAAACCTTTCATCGGGGTTGCCAATAGTTTCACCGACATAGTCCCCGGGCATATTCATCTAAAAAAGGTTGCAGAATCTGTTAAATTAGGGATAAGTAATGCTGGAGGTGTTCCATTTGAGTTCAACACCATGGCCATTTGTGATGGCCTGGCCATGAACCATGAAGGGATGCGCTACTCCTTGGCGTCACGGGAGATAGTAGCGGATACTGTGGAAAGCATGGCTCAAGCACATAGCTTAGATGGGCTGGTGCTGCTACCCACCTGTGATAAAGTGGTGCCTGGGATGCTTATGGCTGCCGCCCGTCTGGACATACCCTCCATCGTAGTCACAGGTGGGCCTATGCTGCCTGGAGAGTTTCAGGGAGAAGTTGTAGATTTAATTAACGTGTTTGAAGCAGTGGGCAAGGTTTCTTCGGGGAAAATGACCCTGGATGAGTTGGACGAGTTAGAACGATGTGCCTGCCCAGGAGCCGGTTCCTGTGCCGGTCTTTTCACTGCTAACAGCATGGCTTGCCTCACTGAAGCCATGGGTATGAGTTTGCCCTACTGTGCCACCACCCACGCCGTGGACTCCCAAAAAATGTGGATCGCCCGGGAGAGTGGAGAGCGAATAGTGGCCATGATTGAGGAAAATCTTATACCTTCCCAGATCATGACTCCAGAAGCCTTCCAAAATGCCATAATTATCGACTTAGCCCTAGGAGGTTCCAGCAACACCGCCCTCCACATACCAGCCATCGCCAATGAACTACGAGAAAAGGGAGTGGAGGTTACCCTGGACCTTTTCGATGAGTTAAGCCGGGAAATACCCCACATCACCGCCATCAGCCCCTCAGGGCAGCATACCATGCTGGACTTGCATCAGGCTGGTGGAATTCCAGCTGTGTTGAAGGTTCTGGAGTCCAAGATAAACCAGAAGGCACTGACCTGTAGTGGTGAACCTTTGAAAGAGAATATTAAGGATGCCTCAGTCCTGGATCATAACGTGATCCGTCCCCTGGACCAGCCCTACCATGAAGAAGGGGGAATTGCCATACTAAAGGGTAGTTTAGCCCCAGATGGTTCGGTGGTTAAACAGGGCGCTGTGGATCA
The DNA here is from genome assembly GCA_029556335.1 of Methanobacteriota archaeon. Lineage (GTDB taxonomy): Archaea > Methanobacteriota > Methanobacteria > Methanobacteriales > Methanobacteriaceae > Methanobacterium. The sequence goes on along the minus strand of JAKQFA010000028.1, from coordinate 252,995 downwards.
GGAGATGCTGCAGCACCAGGGCCCAGCCAAGGTCTATAATTCAGAAGAAGAATGTGTGAAAGCCATATACCAGGGTGCAGTAAAGGAGGGAGACGTGGTAGTCATCCGCTACGAGGGACCACAGGGAGGACCCGGGATGAGGGAGATGCTCAATCCAACTTCAGCCATATTTGGCCTAGATATAAAGAAAGTAGCACTCATAACCGATGGAAGATTTTCTGGGGGAACCCGAGGGCCCTGTATCGGCCACGTTTCACCTGAAGCCCAGGCCGGTGGCCCTATAGCAGTGGTGGAGGATGGGGATATGATCCGGATAGACATGCCACGCCGGGAAATTGAACTTCTAGTGTCCCCTGAAGAAATTGAACAACGGCTGGGAAAGGTAGTTCATCCCCAGAAAGAGGTTAAAGGATGGTTGGCCAGGTACCGTAAACTGGCTACTTCAGCTAATGAAGGAGCTGTCCTGAGATAGGTGTGTTTAATGTCCAAAAGAAGGAAAACTCCTCGGAAAAGTAGGGATGATCATCTGGAAGATGAGTTTGGCCATTCAACCAGGCGAGAAATTGTCAGTTACTTGCTCATCATAGTAGTGGGGATTCTGCTGGCCCAGCACCTGAACGTGGTGGTGTCCGGCAGTATGGAACCTGTTTTCTACCGGGGGGATGTGGTGTTAATTGAAAAAAGCAATTTCATGGGGATAGAAGAGATAAATCCCCAAACTCTCCAAGTAGGAGATATAATTATCTACAGGGCTACATGGTACCCTGAACCAGTTATACACCGAATAATACGCATCGAAAAAGATTTCCAGGGACGCAGTTATTACATTACCAAAGGTGACAATAATGACGCAGCAGACCCCGCCCCGGTGTACCCGGAACAGGTGCAATCCAAGGTGCTGAGTTGGGGGCAGAATCCACTCTTCATCCCAAAAATCGGCTACCTAACCCTGTGGATCAGGGGGCTCTAGTCTTCATTTTCACGTTCTATTTAAGTATCGAATTTTTTTTATTTACTAGGTGAATTTATGTACAGAAAATTGGAAAATCAGGCTGCAAAATCAGTGCAAGCCGCCATGAAGAAGCTCCAATGGAATGTGGCGGTTAATATTAAATTCGAACAACCCCCCAGCCCAGATATGGGTGATTTAGCAACTAACATGGCCTTCCAACTGGCGGGGGTGCTAAAGAAATCTCCTGCAGCTATAGCAGAAAACATCCTGGGGAACCTAGAAGTACCACCCCTCATTGCCCGGGTAGAAACTCGGGGCCCTTATCTTAACTTCTTCATTGACAATGCAAAGTTTTTCCAGGAGGTTCTAGAATCGGTGGATGAAGGATATGGTCATCTAGAACTTCAGGAAGATTCAGTGATTCTGGAACACACTTCAGCAAATCCCAACGGACCCTTACATATTGGGCACATAAGAAATGCAATCATTGGGGATTCACTGGCCAGGATACTCAGGGCCGGGGGTTATCCCCTGGAAACGCAGTACTACGTTAACGATATGGGCCGGCAGATTGCCATGATTGTATGGGGGCTGCAAAATCTGGATTACCAGTTGAATCCAGAAGAAAAATCAGATGTAGAGATGGGAAAACTGTACTTTCAGGTGAATGAGGCTTTAAAGGCCAATCCAGAAATCAAGAGAGAAATTGATAAGATACTGAAAATCTATGAACAGGAATTTCCCCCACAACTGGAAAAACTTTTCAATCTGGTGGTGGATGAATGCCTGGAGGGGGTGAAGGAAACTTCCCAGAGACTCCACATACATCACGATAAATTCGTGCGGGAAAGTCAGTTCATACGAGAGGGTAGAGTAGATACCATTTTAGATGAATTGAAGGTTTATACCAAGGAAAATGAGGTTCTCTACTTGGATCTGAACCAATTCGGCATAGAAAAAGAGCTGATACTGCGTCGTTCCGATGGTACATCACTTTACTCCACCCGCGATTTAGCCTACCATGAACAGAAAGCAGAAGAAGCTAATATATCCATTGATATCCTGGGATCTGACCATAAACTGGCACTGGAACAGTTAAGTGTGGCGCTAGAGCTAATCGGGTGTCCCCGGCCAGAAGTTATTTTCTACGAATTCATCACCCTCCCTGAAGGGTCCATGTCCACCAGGAGGGGAGTGTTCATCAGCGTGGATGATTTATTGGATGAAGCTGTGAAACGAGCTATGAATGAGCTTATAGAAAGAAGACCAGAGTTGGTTGGGAGAGAAAGAAAAAAAATTGCCGAAATAATTGGGGTGGGTGCCATCCGGTTTTATATAGCCCGATTGTCACCGGAGAAACATGTTGTTTTCAAGTGGGATGAGGCATTGAGTTTCGAACGGGGTTGTGCTTCCATCCAGTATGCCCATGCCCGGGCCTGTAAGCTATTGGAAAAAGCCAATTATTCCCATGTCCAAGTAGAACTAGATGAAGATGGATTGAATGTTCTGGAAGAGATGGAGATGGATCTAATTAAAACCATAGCCAGGTTCACGCGTGTCATAGAGGAGTCAGCAGAGGCGCGTAGAGTTCATCCCGTAGCCCAGTACGCACTGGAACTGGCCGGAGTCTTCAACCGGTTCTACAAGTCAATTCCAGTTTTAGGATCAGATGCAGAAGATTTACGTTTAATGTTAGTGGATAAATCAAGGATTACCATTCGAAATTCCCTGGCACTGCTGGGCATCGAATCACCCGCCAGTATGTAGGTTTCAGGACAGAATTTATCGATGTTTATTTAAATAAATGGTATCAGAAGAGGAAGAAAATGGATAAGACAGAAAAAGAGATTTTAGATGCTGCATTAAAAGTCTTCGCAGAGAAGGGATATGATGGTGCTAAAACTAAACTCATTGCCAAGGAATCTGGCTTCACCGAGATGACCCTCTTTAGAAAGTTTGGTACCAAAGAAAATCTTTTCCACCAGGTTTTAATGGGGAATTATCATGGTATTACCAGCGACCTAGTCCAGCTATTCAGTCAACCTATGGATCAATCCCAGGACCCACTAAGACGGCTAATAATGGGCATCATAGAGATGGTGGATAAAAACTATGATTATGTCAAAATTCTCATAACCGAAGATCATGGTACCTCCGAGAAGGTGATTAACTATGGAATCAACAACCTCGAAAAATTTCTAGAAAATGTATCCCCCGAAGCTGAAATAGATTATAGGGTGTTGGCTTTCAACATAATGTCATTTTCGTATTTCATCATATTTAACAAACGCAATGGAGATCCCTTTGTGGACTTTGATGCCGCGGTTGAAGAGTTCATAACATGCATGGCTAGCTGCTTGAAGATTGATTAGAGATAGACAAAAATACATCCAGACTTAATCCTTCAAGAGAAGGTAAAGAAGAGCCTTTTGCACGTGCAAACGATTCTCTGCCTGATCCCAAACTGCGGATTGGGGGCTGTTAAGGACTTCCTCAGTTATTTCCTGTCCACGTACTGCTGGAAGGCAGTGCAGGACCATGGCTTCTGGATTAGCCAGTTCCAGAAGTTCAGTGTTGATTTGGTAAGCCTGAAGATCTTTTAAACGTTGTTCTGCCGTTTCTTCATCACCCATACTGACCCATACATCAGTGTAAAGAACATCCGCATTTTTAACTGCTTCTTGTAATTGATGAGTAACTTCCAGATTAGATCCAGTCTTTAAAGCTATCTTCAACGCTTTTTTAATAATTTCGGGGCGGGGTTCGTAGCTTGGTGGGCAGGCCACAGTGAAGTCCATCCCCAGAACAGCAGCAGCCAGCAACAGTGAGTTAACCACGTTGTTACCATCCCCTACATAAACCATTTTGACGTTGAAGGTTCCCTTCCATTCCAGTATGGTTAACATATCAGCCAAGGCTTGGCAGGGGTGTTCCAGATTGGTGAGGCCGTTAATAACGGGAACTCTGGAGTGTATGGAAAATTTAACCACATCCTGGTGCTCCCGGGCACGGATCATCACCCCGTCCACGTAGCGGGTCATGGCCCGGGAAGTGTCCTCAATCAATTCCCCCCGGCCAAGTTGTAAGTCCGAGGTGGACAGGTAGAGTGGGAAGCCTCCTAATTGGTACATGGCTACCTCAAAGGAAACACGTGTTCTTGTTGAGGATTTTTCAAATATCATGGCCAGTGTTTTACCTTTCAAAGGTTCATCTTCACCATGGTCCTTTTTAAATATCTGGGCTTGTCTGAGAATGTCCCTGAACTGGTCCTGGATGTCCAGCACTGATAAAACATGTTGCATTATCTCATCTCCGAGAATTCACTGGTTGTTAATTAGTATAGTTCTAAGTTCCCAATAAGTCTTCCATGTGTTTTATTCGTTTTTGGATGAGAGCCGTGGTCCCCACGTCCCGACGATGGTAAAGATCACCATCCACGAAGCTGGTGGCCTTTTCACATATCTCTTCTGCTTCGGAAATTGATTCTCCTGCAGCAACCAGGGCCAGGGCCCGTGAGGATGATGTGAATATTTGGTTGTTTTTCTGGTTAACAGCGGCGTAATAAACCCCGGCTCCTGCTTCGTTTATTTTTTCCTCATCTACCCTGATGATGGAGTTAGCCCTACCACTCTCTGGGTAGCCATTTGGCACTAAATACTTGCAAACCGTGGCTTTAGGTTCAAAAGATGCTTTTTTCAGATTACCATCAACCACTTGTTGACATAATTCCACAAAACTCGTTTTTAAAAGGGGTAATACGTTCATGGCCTCGGGGTCTCCGAATCGAGCGTTGTACTCCACCAGGCGCGGTCCATCCCGGCAGAGCATGAACTGCCCGTAAAGAATGCCTTTATAGGGTCCAACTTCTTTTCTAACGGCTTTGATAGTATCTTCCATGATTTTAACAGAATCTTGGTATGCTTTTTCATCCAAAAAAGGCAGCAATCCATTGGTGTCAGAGTAAGATCCCATTCCCCCTGTTATGGGTCCCTGGTCCCCTTCATATGCATGGGGATGATCCTGGGCAGCCGGCATGGGGATGACACGATTCCCATCAACCAGGGCTTGAATAGTGTATTCTTCCCCCACCAAGCGTTCCTCCAGGACTACGCTGGCATAACCACTGATTTTGTTGTTAATAATCTCTTTAACATATTTTTTAGCGTCTTCATCATCTTTAAGGTGTTCTCCCACGATTTTAACTCCTTTACCACCGGTTAATCCAACTGGTTTCACCACTAACTCTTTTCCAAAATCGTCAATGAAGTGTCCAGCTTCTTCCACATCATCAAACACCCCATAAGTTACTGATCCATCAATACCGTGATCTATGAAGAGTTTCCTCATAAAAGCCTTATCAGTTTCGATGCGGGCCGCAGCCTGGGTGGGCCCCACACAAGCGATCCCTTCTTCCAGCAGTAAATCCACAATACCTTCTCCCAAGGGAGATTCAGGCCCTATTATAGCCAGATCCACCCCCCATGAAATGGCCTGTTTTTTAACCTCTTCTAATTCCATTTCATTTCCAATATAGAATTTTTCAGCTAATTTTGCTATTCCTGGGTTCTGGTTACTCATATATGAATATAATTCTGCGTTTTGACTAACCACTTGGCAAATGACGTGTTCTCGAGCGCCGGTTCCCACTACTAATATTTTCATAGACTAGCCCTCCCATGCATCTATAAATCCATGATCTTATAAAAATTGGATGTACTACCCATTCCCTCTCCACCAAGGCATCGCAAGATTAAAGTGTGGAGGAGAGAAAGTGTTTATGAGTGGGATACTATTAATGTTTAGTTAGTTAAGGTGTTTTTATGAAGGGCAGTAGAGCCATAATCCAATCACTTACCGACCAGGGAGTGGATGTTGTCTTCGGATACCCCGGAGGAGTGTTACTTCCGTTATATGATGAGATATATGATTCTGACCTTAGGCACATACTGGTGAGGCATGAACAGTGCGCAGCACACGCTGCCGATGGTTTTGCACGGGCATCAGGAAAAGTCGGGGTATGTATCGGAACATCCGGCCCCGGAGCCACCAACCTGGTTACTGGGATAGCCACCGCTTACATGGACTCATCCCCAGTAGTAGCTCTAGCTGGGCAAGTTGCCAGTCATTTAATTGGGAATGATGCATTTCAGGAGGTGGACACCCTGGGACTTACAATGCCCATCACCAAACACAGTTTCCAGCCCATGACCCCCACTGAAATACCATCCATGATTAAATCAGCATTCTACATCGCCTCTACCGGACGCCCCGGGCCAGTGGTTCTGGATCTTCCCAAAGATGTTCAGGAAGCTGAGCTGGAATATCCTGATAAGATCACTATTGATTTACCCGGTTACAAGCCCACCAAGAAGGGACATCCTTTACAGGTTAAACGGGCCGCTGAAGTGATATTAAATGCTAAAAAACCAGTGATACTGGCTGGTGGCGGGGTGATACTATCTGGATCTTCTGATGAAATTTTTAAACTTTCAGAACTCCTTGGTGCACCAGTTACAACTACTTTAATGGGTAAAGGGTGCTTCCCTGAGGATAACCCGCTGTCACTGGGCATGTTGGGGATGCATGGCCGCAAAGTATCCAACTTCCTGGTGGATGACTGTGACTGCCTAGTCGCGGTGGGATGTCGTTTCTCAGATCGAACCACCGGGGACGTGTCTAAATTTGCTGTCAATGCCAAGATTATCCACATCGATGTAGATCCCGCGGAAATCGGTAAAAACATCCCCGTTGATGTGCCCATTGTAGGAGATGCCAAGATCATCCTATCCCATCTGATAAGGGTAATATCTCAAGTTGAAAGCACCCAGAAAAAGGAGTGGACCGAACATGTTAAACAATTCCGCAGCAGCTGCCTCCCCCGATTATCATTTGATGATACTCCTTTAAAGCCACAACAGGTTATTAAAGAGATTTCTGAAGCAGTGACAGATGATACCATACTAACCACCGATGTGGGGCAAAACCAGATGTGGATGGCCCATTATTTCACTTCCCGAAATCCTAGGAAGTTTATATCATCCGGGGGACTGGGAACCATGGGATTCGGTTTCCCAGCTGCCATGGGGGCTAAGGTAGCCCTTCCAGAAGAGGATGTGATTGCAGTATGTGGTGACGGCGGATTTTTAATGGTCTGTCAGGATTTAGCTACCGTCAAAGAGTACGATATTCCAGTGGTGGTTTGCGTTCTTGATAACCGCTACTTGGGGATGGTAGCCCAGTGGCAGAAGCTCTTCTACCAGGAACGAATATCCCACACCGAACTGGGCGAAGTTCCCGACTTTGTAAAGCTGGCCGAAGCCTTTGGAGTCAATGCTTACCGGGTGAAAAAACCAGGAGAGATGAAGGAAACCCTCAAGGAAGCCCTTAACTCAGGAGAACCCACACTAATCGATGTAATAATTGATCCTAATGAGATCTTGCCTATGGTGCCGCCGGGTTGTGGATTAACTGAGATGGTGGGAGAATATAAAGTAGAGCGGGAAGTTCCAGGGGAAATACCCTACCGGTCTTCGGCAGCCGAGAGGGGAGGTGATTAGAATGACTAACGAACGAAGCCACATAATAAGTGCCGTGGTCCTGCACCGCCCAGGGGTGCTGCAGAGAGTGGCTGGACTCTTCACCAGACGGGGATTTAACATCGACGCCATAACCGTCGGGCCATCGGAAAAGGATGGTGTGGCCCGCATGACCATCATTTCCCGGGGAGACGAGAAGGTCCTAGAACAAATAACCAAACAGTTGAACAAGCTCATCGAAGTCATAAAGGTCAGGGACTTGGACCCCCCATCAACGGTTTTAAGAGAACTTTGCTTGATAAAAACCCACGCATCCCACGAAAAGGCTCGTTCAGAGATAATTCAGTACGCCAACATATTCCGGGGGAGGATCATCGACGTTAGTCCGGTTAACCTCACCATCGAAATCACCGGCACCCCCGAGAAGATTGATGCGCTCATTGACCTCCTTCAGAATTTTGGAATCCAAGAAATAGCCAGAACCGGCCCAACTGCCATTACTAGAGGAGCAAAAACCATCTGAGGGATAAGATATACTGTTGGATGAATTTTATTTGGGATCTTGGAATTGAAATGGAGTTGCGTGAACGGGAAAAATATTATATAAATGAACTTCCCTTAACTACTAAACAGAAAAAACTTGGTTTTAAACTAATTTAAGACTTCTAATATCGAAAAGGCGGTTATATGAAAATTTATTATGAAAAAGACGTGAATATGGATGTTTTGAAGGATAAAACCGTTGCAGTGATAGGTTACGGTAGCCAGGGAAGGGCTCAAGCCATGAACATGGCTGAAAGTGGTCTTAATGTAGTGGTTGGGCTGCGCCCGGATGGTGGATCCTGGAAAGTAGCTGAAGAAGATGGTCTAGAAGTTATGACTGTGGATGAGGCCTCCCAGGAATCTGACATCATCCATCTGCTCATACCTGATGAAATACAAGCCCAAGTATTTGAAGGATCCATAGAAGAGGGATTGGAAGAAGGAAACACCCTGTCATTTTCCCATGGATACAACATCCACTTCCAGTACATTAAACCACCTGAAAACGTTAATGTTACCATGATAGCGCCTAAAGGGCCAGGTTCCACAGTTCGACAGCAATATGTTGATGGATTCGGAGTTCCAGGATTGGTAGCTGTGGAACAGGATTATACTGGAGATGCTATGGCTATTGCTCTGGCCATGGGGCAAGGTTGCGGTTTAACCCGTGCTGGTGTATTAGAAACGAGTTTCAAAGAAGAAACAGAAACTGATCTTTTCGGTGAGCAGGCAGTTCTGTGTGGAGGGGTCACTGAACTGATAAAAGCCGGGTTCAGCACATTGGTGGAAGCTGGATATCAACCAGAACTGGCCTACTTTGAGACTTGTCACGAACTTAAACTGATTGTAGACCTGATCTATCAGAAAGGGTTTGCCGGAATGTGGCACGATGTCAGTAACACTGCTGAATTCGGGGGACTATCACGCAGGGAGAGGTTAATTACCGATGAAACTCGTGCTGAAATGAAAAAAGTCTTAAAGGAAATACAGACTGGTAAATTTGCCAAAGAATGGGCACTGGAAAACCAGGCTGGTAAACCTCAATTAAACCGACAACGCGACATAGAATCCCAACTTCAAATTGAGCAGGAAGGCCGTAAGCTAAGGAAACTATGTGGACTTGAAAAATAATCCTCACTGCAAATTTTTTTTTAAAAATGAGGTACTACAATGGTCTTTGTGGGGATGGATCACGGGACAACTGGTGTTTCCTTCACCGTATTGAGGGATGAACCTGTTCATTTTAAAATAGGCCGGGTTCAACTTTCCCGTGGTGAAATTTCTGCCTTGGATGAGCTTTTCAAATTGGTGAATCCCCAAGAAATTGACCTTATGGCCATAACTTATGCCATGGGAGATGGTATTTCCGAAATAACCCCCATTGAAAAAGTTGTTGATCGGGGAATACTTTCCATAGAAGGTGCAGGGAAAGTTACCGGTGGAGGGACCTTTGTTTATGATGAAATCGAGCAGTCCCAGGTACCCACCATCCTGATACCGGGCTTGCACAAAAACAGCGAGTCACTTGATCCTCGTTTCAGGGCCGCTTATTCCCATCAAGCCAGTGCAGAAAAGATTAGCATCTGCTACAACGCCCATTTGGAGACTGGGTTTGAGGACTTTATAGTGGCTGATATAAGTTCCAACACAGTCAGCATCCTCCTAGAGGACGCTGAAATTGTGGGAGCAATAGATGCTTGTCTCGGGGCCATGGGAATAATACATGGCCCATTAGACTTGGAAATGATTCGGGATATAGATGAGGGTCAGAGAACAGCTAATCAATGTTTTTCTCAGGCCGGAGCAGTTAAGGTGGCGGGTTTGGATGAAGATGTAAGCCACGCCCGGGAGGTTCTCCTGGAAAGGTATCAGATGGGGGATCCCAGGGCAAAATTAGCATTGGACACCATGTTAATGACTATTTTAATGGAAATATGGGGGTTGAATGGAATTTCCACCAAAAAATTAGAGGGGTTGGTTGTGACCGGGTCGGTGGGATCCCTGAGGGAACCCTATGATTTCTACGGTAGACTCACTGAGGGGTTCAAAGTGGCAGGTGCATGCGTCCAATTACCACCCACCTCGGGCTCCATGGGCAGTGCCCAGATTGCCCGTGATGTATTCAACGGTGCCAGGAATATTCTAGGTATAAAGGTTAAACAGTTTTAGAATTACATTAACCTGGTCAAACAGGCTTTTATGAATATTTTATGTGGTTTTAATAGGAATTTAATATTTACAAATGGTTTTTGCACTTTATAAATTCTACAGTAGAAATAATAGTGGGGCAGATCATCCCCAATCTGTTCTACGGTAGAATTAAATTAAATACTACCAACCTAAGAAAAATCTTAGGAAGTGGGCATCACAGGGATGCTCCAAACTGTTTCAACCCCCTGGTCTTAGCCCCCTCCATAACCAGGACCATCCCCATGGTCAGAAATTTCGGTGGGTGCTATCCTCTTCAATCTCCCAATTTTTTGGTGGACATTGAGTTTCTGTTTACTCTTTTTAGGGTCTAAAATTTCATCAACCAGGAGCAGATAATCTGACCTGTAAAAAAGACCAGTAGTATCCATTTTTATCCAAAAATATTCACCGTCCAGTTTTATTTGCTGAACTGTGCCCCTGGTGCGTGTTCCCAAATATTTAACCTGAGCTCCTTTTTTAATGATTCGTTGCCGGAAATCTTTAGCTTCCATTACCTTAACCTTCCAGTAAACAGGTATTAGGAACAGTTCATATCCAATTCTCCATCAAATCCATTGATGCGGTGCAATCCAGGGATACCGGAGTTATGGTGGTGGTTTTTTCCATCTTCAGGGAATACACATCAGTTCCTTCCTCATCAGTTTCCACAGGGTCTCCGTCAATCCAGAAGTAAGGTCGGCCTCTGGGATCCTGCCTCTCAGTGATATGTACTCGGTACATTCTTTCCCCTAATTTGGTGATCTTAATCTTGTTGTTTTCAGGATGGGATGGAATGTTAAGGTTCAGGAAATCAACACCCACTGGTAGCCCCTTTTTTAGTATCTGCTTGGTCACCCTCCGAACCATCTTCTGGGCATGGGTGAAATCAACATCAACCTGGCCATCATGGAACTTAATATCCCCCCTGGTTACTTGTAAGGAAACAGATAGGGCAGGTATTCCATGAACAGCAGCCTCCATAGCGGCTCCAATAGTACCAGAAGTAGATAATTCTGATTTGCCCAGGTTTTCTCCGATGTTTATACCAGATATGACCAGTTCCGGTTTTTCTTCAGTAAGCTGATATATTCCGAGTATAACCGCGTCGGTGGGAGTTCCAGATACGGAAAATGCATTGTCTCCATCAGATAAATTTACAGAAGTGACTCTAATTGGTTCGAATAGAGTTAAAGCATGTCCAATTCCACTTTGTTGAGTGGCTGGTGCAACGACCTTTATTTCAGCCAGGCCCTCCACCGACTTTTTTGCAGCCAAGATTCCAGATGAGTTAACACCGTCGTCGTTAGTGATGAGAATCGCCATGAAGCTAGATTTATACCCACACCTCTAAATAGTTTGCGTGATAGGTACGGGATGGGAAAGAAACAGTTTTAAGTATAAAAAGGTAGAGAAGAAATAATATTACTGTTAAATAATGATATAGGTATCAATGATTTGATCAAGAGAGCTGGTGAGGGAAGTGGATAAAAACAGGTTGGTCAGGTTCATGGCCAGGGTAATGGAGGAATCTGGGTTCAAAGTTTACCAGAATTTTCAGACCTCTCGTCACATCATCGATATCTACGGTGTTCTTCCCACCATCCTGGGTGATATCGGAGTAGTGGTAGCCTGTAAAAACTACGATGAACGCTGGGAAGTGGGTATGGATGTTCTTAAAGAAATGGAGATGGTGGCTAAAACCCTGAAGGCATCTAAAGTGGTGGTGGTCACTACTTCTTACTTCACAGATAGTGCCAACAACTACGCCGGACGTCGCAATATTAAACTCATTGATAAAGATGGGCTTATGGTCCTTGCCAAGCGCTTCACCCAGCACCAGGAAGAAATAGTCGAAGAAGAGAGTGTGGTGGACTATGATGATGTGGAGGAAGAAATGGAATACACTCCATCCCAAACCAGCGGCCCTAGTGTATCACTAGGATTATTATCTCGCGGGAAGACCAGCCTAAAAAAAGGTGCGAAAGGGAATAGAGGACCTTCCGGACCATTATGGCCAAGGATAAGACCCTTTCTTAAAAATTATATCGTGCTCATCCTAATTGTGCTTCTGTTATCTAAATTTATAACCTATCTGGTAGAGTTAAGCTCCAGCAGCACCGTTATGAGTGGCATGTCCACCATTGTTTCTTCTGCTGTGCTTTCCTATGGCTTGGTATTGCTCCTGGAACGTGACCTGAATGCCACCCTGGTGAAGGGTACCACCGTGTTCTTTGCAGCTCTGCTAGTGAACGTGCTGCTTATTCTGTACTTCTAAGTACATAATTCCCTAACTAATAGATTCAGGAATTGTTGCACGTCAAAACATCAACCCCCAGTATCCCTCAGTTTATTAACTGAATCCAAGTGGTAAAAAAAATTTTAGTGGGCCGGAGGAGATTCGAACTCCTGATCACCTCGGTGTGAGCGAGGTATCATACCCCTAGACCACCGGCCCGTGAATCCTAATTATCATTAATTCTCCGAGGATTTAAAAACTTCTCTTCTCATGGAATCATTACAAAACAGAGAAAATTATGTGGAGTGGGCCGGAGGAGATTCGAACTCCTGATCACCTCGTTGTAAGCGAGGTATCATACCCCTAGACCACCGGCCCTGATTTGAACATTCCTCTGGTTTGGTGAACAGCGTATTTATACTTTACTAGTTAAGACTGGCCATGGATAAGTGGGCTCGTGTAAAAATTATAAAAGAATTTTTATGGCAGCATAGTCAAGAAGAACTGGAGGGATAACATGGCCTTTGATGAATCAGGAAAAATATGGTTCAATGGAAAGTTCGTTGACTGGAAAGAAGCAAACATTCACGTATTATCTCATGTTGTACACTATGGATCCAGTGTATTTGAAGGAATTCGCTGCTACAATACCAAGCAAGGCCCAGCCATTTTCCGCTTGAAAGAGCATGTGGACCGTCTGTACAACTCTGCCAGGATCTACAGGATGGACATCCCCTACTCACAGGAAGAATTTCTAAAGGCCATTGTAGACACGGTTCAGATTAACAGGTTGAAGGCATGCTACATCCGACCCGTGGTCTTCCGAGGATATGGAGAGTTGGGTGTTTACCCCCTTAACTGTCCTGTGATATCAGTTATCGCTGCCTGGGCCTGGGGTAAGTACCTGGGAGAGGAAGCCCTGGAGTTGGGGGTGGATGTGGGGGTTTCTTCCTGGAGGAGGATGGCCCCGGATACCATGCCCAATCTGGCCAAAGCTGGTTCAAACTACATGAACAGCCAGTTAGCCAAGATGGAGTCCCTTTTCAACGGCTACCACGAGGCTATAATGTTGGATTACAGTGGCATGGTCAGTGAGGGCAGTGGAGAAAACATCTTCCTGGTAAAGGAGGGCATACTCTACACACCCCCCGTGTCGTCATCACTTTTAAATGGAATTACCCGGGATTCCATAATCACCTTGGCCCAGGATATGGATCTGGATGTGGTTGAACAACAGATCCCCCGGGAGATGTTGTATCTGGCAGATGAACTGTTCCTGACCGGCACTGCAGCTGAAGTTACACCCATACGTTCCGTGGATCAGATCATCATTGGTGAAGGCCTGAGGGGCGAAGTCACCCAGAAGTTACAGGATAGCTTTTTCAAAATCTTGGAAGGTAAGGTGGAAGATAGGTACGGCTGGCTGACCTATCTTAAATAAAAACCGGATAATAACTTATAAGTTAAAACTTATAAGTTCCCATTTTTTGTATCTAATGAGTTGATTCTAATCCTATCAAGGTGAAAATAATGGACATCACAATCATTCAAGCAATAATCCTGGGAATGGTTCAGGGTTTAACAGAATTTCTACCAATAAGTAGTTCAGCACACCTGGTTCTGATTCCAGAACTTTTGGGAGTGAAATCTAACCTGGCATTCGACACTCTGCTGCATTTAGGAACTCTCATTGCCGTGTTGTACTACTTCTGGAATGACGTGGTGAACATGATACAGGCCTTTATCTCCAGCCTCTTTGATCTACCATCAGGGAAGTTCAGGGAGAAGCTGAGGGAAGATCCCTACAAACGCCTGTCCTGGCTTATCATAGTAGGCACCATCCCAGCTGGCTTGATGGGGGTGCTGTTCAAAGATTTTTTTGAAGGTCTTTTCAGTTCAGTGACGTCGGTGGCTGTGTTCATGTTAATAACTGGTTTTATTTTGTGGGGGGTGGAGCGGATGCCAAGAGGAAACCGGGATGTTAAAGATATAAGCTTCAAAAACTCGTTACTGGTTGGGATTGCGCAGGGGTGTGCCATCGCGCCAGGCATCTCACGTTCGGGGGCTACCATCGCTACTAGCCTATTTTTAGGGTTTGATCGTGAAATGGCAGCCCGTTTCAGCTTTTTATTATCAATTCCAGCGATTCTAGGAGCGGCTCTAATTCAAGTCAAAGATTTGACCACTGGCTTCGATTTAAGCACCGGCGTGTTTTTAGCCGGACTCCTTTCCTCGGTTATATTCGGTTATCTAGCCATCAGATTCTTGATGGGCTACATCAAAAAACATAAACTAACTATCTTCGCATATTACTGTTGGATAGTGGGAATAATTGTACTATCAAGTGCCCTTATAAAGTAATGGGATGTATCACCCATATATGTGAAGTGGAGTATTTCCTGGTGATGTACTTAGAATATCTCTTTACAGAGATTTTCCGTCATGGCTCTAATATCATCCATGGTATTATCCATTAAAAGAGCAGCCAACATAGCTCCACCTGCTCCTGCCCCCTCCTTCACCGAGCCATTAAGATAATTCTTCAGGCTTTCATTTTCGGATCTTTCGAAGAAAGGATCCACTGCGATGATGGGTATGTCATCGATCTGACGGGTAAGGTAGTTGATGTCAGAAGTCTCGTCCCGGGCTATGAAGATGGTGGTGGCCAGGGACAGATCATCAAAACTATACAGGGGATTAACTGCTTTTAGAAGGGCGCAGACAGCTGTCATTTGGGTTCC
Source organism: Methanobacteriota archaeon (assembly GCA_029556335.1). Classification (GTDB taxonomy): domain Archaea; phylum Methanobacteriota; class Methanobacteria; order Methanobacteriales; family Methanobacteriaceae; genus Methanobacterium. Next base: position 237,797 of record JAKQFA010000028.1, on the reverse strand, counting down.
GCCGGCCAGAGTTACTGGAACTTTGCTTCCAGCTGCTATTCCAGCAACTGCGGGGATCATAGGATCGCCTACAGCCATTACTGCCTGAAATGGGTCCTGCAGTTCTTGATCATAGATACCTGCTGCCATCAGGCCCTGTTTTACCAGTTGCTCTTTAAGATGGTGGGGGTTTTCTGGTGTGCTACCACTGACCTTTCCCCAAGCATCATATCCCAGTGCCTGTAGAACTCCCAAAGCAGTGGTGGTCCCGGCAGGAGTGCTTTCCCCAATGAACATGTGTCCAGTAAGGCGGGATAGGATCTCCCCCACTACTTTCCCCTGCTCATATATCAGTTGAGGATTTGAGACCGCTCGTCCGGTTTTAATGTCAGAGCCAGGTTCCTCATTTACCTTAATATAGGGCAAGTTAGGTTTGACAGCAGCCCCAGCATCCACCACTAGAAATGGGATGTCTGCCAGTTCCAGGGCGGCTTTAGTTATTACTGCCGGGGTAGGTGCAGCAGATCCGTCGACAATGGTTTGCGGTATCTCAGGAAGGCACCTGGGCTCCCCATAGACAATTAACTCCATATCAGCTGCGGGAGTGTAATCAGTTAGTTCTGGTGTTGCTCCTGCCCCCGTAATTCCGGGTATGTGAGAAGTGAGGGTGCTGGCTATGGTACACAAAAAAAGTGCCCCTTTTTCTTTTATTTCTGGGAGTTTTTCCAAAGATCCATATGTTTTAATGGCTTTATCCATGTTATCATCTGCTAGGGTCTTATGTATCAGATAGGTATTAGAGGTTTTTATGGAGATGAACTATGTAATTAATGGTTTGATGGTGCTGTTTTTCTGGTCAAGGTGCTCCCCTTGCATCTGGAGTTGGGGGCCACACAGCCCCCATTTCTAGTGAGTGACACTTTAGCACCCGATACCGTGTGTACTACGTTACCAGCAGATATTAAGGGGAAATATACTAGGAAGATTGGCAACAGGGAAGGTTACATTGGTGCAATTCTTTTTTTTGATTCCATCCAACTATTATTCATAAGTCAGATCCATAGTTATAAAATAAGGATGCCAAATGTGAATAGATCATGATGATGATTTTATGAGGACTGTGGTGTGATTTTTTGATATGTCTAGGTTTAGAAGGAACAGCTGAGAAGACTGGTGCAGGTATAGTGGATGATGAAGGGAATATTCTGTCATCGAAGGGAAAACAGCTGATCCCTGATTCCGGGGGAATTCACCCCAGAGAAGCAGCAGAACATCACGCTGCATCTTTACCACAACTAATAAGTGAAGCACTGGAAGAAGCTCAGCTAGATCTGTATGATGTTGATTTGGTGGCCTTCTCCATGGGACCGGGATTGGGGCCTGCCCTGCGCACCGTGGCCACAGCCGCCCGTACCCTATCCCTCCGACTAGGTGTTCCCATCCTGGGTGTGAACCACTGCGTGGGACACGTGGAGATCGGTCGTTTGACAACTGGCTGTGAAGACCCCATCACCCTATACGTGAGTGGAGGGAACAGTCAAGTGATCGCCTTTGACTCAGGCAGTTACCAGGTCTTCGGAGAGACATTGGACATCGCCGCTGGTAACATGCTGGACCAGTTCGCCCGACAAACTGGCCTAGGCCACCCCGGGGGGCCAGCAGTTGAAAAGTTAGCCAGAAGATCCGGTAATTATATCAAACTACCCTACACCGTGAAAGGGATGGACCTGGCCTTTTCAGGGCTTTTAACAGCTGCGTTAAGGAAATATGAAAATGGAGCCTACATGGAAGATGTGTGCTTCAGCTTACAGGAAACAGCCTTTGCCATGCTGGTGGAAATTACAGAAAGGGCCCTGGCCCATGCCAGAAAAAGTGAAGTTCTCCTGGTGGGCGGAGTAGCCGCCAACCAGCGGCTAAGAGAGATGGTTATGATCATGGCCCAGGAACACTACGCCCAATTTTTCAATCCCCCCCTGGAGTACTGCGGGGATAACGGAGCCATGATTGCCTGGCTGGGCCAGTTAATGTATGAACACGGTGCCAGACAAGAGATAAATGATACCATGGTTATCCAGCGCTACCGCACCGACCAAGTCCCGGTGCCCTGGATGAAAAAGGCTGGTGCCCTGATAAAATTACCCCCAGAACTGGTTGCCAAGGGAGCGGAGGCTAACATCTACCAGGATCAGTATCTTGACTATCCAGTGCTGGTTAAAAAAAGAATCCCCAAAAGCTACCGTATAAAAGAAATAGATAAATTTCTCCGAAAAACACGGACAAAGGGCGAATCTAAGCTTTTAAATCAGGCTAAACGTTGCGGAGTGATAACTCCCTTGGTTTACGATGTCGATGTGAAGGAAAACACTATTACCATGGAAAAAGTAGTTGGTAAACTGGTTAAGGATGTTTTTTATGATTCCAGGCTGAATGAAATTATCAAGGTGTGCCATGAGATTGGAGAGTCCATTGCCCGGCTGCACCAATGTGGAATAATACACGGCGACCTGACCACCAGCAACCTCATTTTAAGTGGAGATAAAATAGTTTTCATTGACTTTGGCCTGAGCAGGATCTCCCAATTAACTGAAGATAAAGGAGTGGATCTTCTGGTTTTTAAAAAGGCACTGAAGGGAATTCACCATGATATAAGCCAAGAGTGCTTCGACGCGATTCTGGAAGGATACAGGGTGGCTGATGATTACCAGTTGGTTGTGGATAAGATACGGGAAGTGGAAGGCAGAAGGCGATATGTAGATTAGATGATAAAAAAAGCCCATGAGCCAGAGATTCAAGCAGTTGAATTAAAACAACTTAATTTAAGCTTCGGCAACACTCGAAACATTATATAAAGAGATGGGGGATTCTTTCAACCCATGTTTTTATTGGAAAAATCTTCTGCAGTGGTTCATGGTTACCAATCACCAAGTGAAAATGTCTGAGATTGCCTACTTGGGAGAAAAATTGTTATGAACATCATAGTCCAATGCGTCCAGTAACGAAACTAATCTTTTTTTCTCTTATCTGTCAATCTATCGATAATTTACGATTACAACCACGATTACCCAGTATAACCATGCATTTTCTCCAATGAAATATGAATAGATGAAAGCTCCAGCACTAAGATATAATAAAGTTTCAATAGTTGATTGAGGTTTTCCATGTTGATCTGTATATATTAATTTATAACCACAGTTAAGGCAGGATTTAGCTGTTCTGCTTATTTTATGACCACAATCATGGCAGGGAAATAAATTAGTTGCTTTTTCATCTTTTTTGTCTGGGATATTTTCCTCTTGATATTGTGTTGGAAGTTTGGCTACCCAACTTAACTTTCCTCCACATCTACATTTAATCAAAATCTCCCATTTTTCCTCAGGTTGCAATTCATAATATCCCTCGCATATATCACAGATTAAATAACCCATAGAAGCCCCTCTATGATTATTTTACAATTTACCTTAAATTTACCTCCTTTTACTGACTAAAAAAAATGAAAAATATCTTGCAGTATTCTTACACATTCTCGCACCAGTAACCCTATGATGTAACTTTTGCTTCGATCCTTGTTTTACAGGATATCCTTCTGCAACAGTCACTAAAATTTCCTTTATTTGGCGAAAAAATCACCAAAAATTCTTCTTTCATGGAGGTTTGTGTGAGGATGTGTAATTCAACCTTCATCTTATAAGATCTGCACAAACCACCGTTATTTTACCCCTAAAGCCTTTTAAATTTTCCCAAAAAAAGAGGTCGTGTTTATTGATTTTTACCTACCACCTCCTGTAGAATCCCCTATAATCAGCATCAGCCACTAGATATTTGGCTAAAAGAATTGTTTGGTGATTTATCACCCCTGTCCAGCTTATATTTTTGTCATGTCATAGACACGCTCATCAGGTGCATATTACTAGCCTTTACTTGATTCTTCATTTTCGAGTTTTAAACAATCCTCCAAGTATCATTAGGATGGCCAGAACAATTCCTGAGATATTTATTCCGGTTTTTTGCATTCCAATGCTTTGTGCATTTGCCCGGGGGGGTGTGGGTGAGCCATCAAGGATGGTTACATGAATTCGGACCATTTCATAATCAGCTGCAGTTACTGTAGCAATACCTTTACCTTCGTCAGCCCTTAAAATTGTGTTAGCAAGGCCTTTAATCCAGGGGACGGTTACAAATTTACTGCCAACGTTTCCTATGGTGGTGGTAAAGGTTACTTGAGGGCCGCTGAAGAACATAGCTGCATCAGCACGGTGATCACCACCGGCTACATCGGTGTAAACATCAGCAGTTAGGAGTGAATTTTGACCGGTGTATATTGTGGATGGATGGGCAGTAAGGGTTAAAACCAACCAGGGATTGTAATTTAAAGTTCCATTACCCACGTAGAATTTATTAGAATCTGGTAGATTGGTGCCGTACCAGTTGTGGATGGCGGAAGTTTTGCTGTTTTCCAGTTCATGAAACAGTCTGTTCAGATCATCTCTTATTGGCTTCAGAATTGGTTCAAGTTCTGGGTGTTTTTTGATGGCATCGTCAATGGGTTTTAGCATTTCATCGATGTCTGGTCCAAATGATGAGAATTTAAAGTTCTGGATGAAGTATTCGTAGTTTACAATCCGATTATAGTTAATAGTTCCATTGGGCGAACATACAACAATTCCATTCCCGTTACCATCCCCTTCAAGGTTATTTCCCAGGATTGATGTGCTATTGAAACCAGCGCTTACCATAGAAACATCGTTAGCCCCGTTAACTCTAATCACTGTATTATAAAGCATTTTAAGATGCGCCATTGCTGTTCCTACAATTCCAGCTGCTATACTTGGAGAGTTGAAATTTAACACCTTATTGTTTTCAAAGGTTGCATTATTCATTAATCCCAGGCCTAAAATTCCAACTACAGCACCGGCATCATTAATACTGGAAACTTGGTTATCTTCTACTATTAAGTCACCTAATGCAACAGTTAAAATCCCCACTGCCTGTTCATTTGCACTTATTTCAGATACTTGATTTTTTGAAACCAAAACAGTTCCATTGCCCATAATGGCAGCTTCCAGTGAATAAACTGAGCTATTGATGATCCCTTTTAATTGTGATATTTTATTCTCTGAAATTAGAGTGTTAACACTGGTTGTGATTAGTTCCATTCCCATTATTGCACTGGTGGCAGTGATATCAGTGATTACGTTGTTTGTAACAATTAAATCGGTTACATTGGCTAATTCTGGATTTCCACTAGCATCCCTACTTTTACCCAGTTGAACTGCAAACACACTGCTTAGAGCTTCCATTGCGTTGAAATGGGATATGGTGTTCCCCTTAATATTAATGAGCGATAAACTGCCGTTGGTACTAACAGTGATACCTGCTAATGTTCCAGTACCTGTGATATTGGATATTATGTTTCCAGTGACGGTGAAAAAGCCTCCAGTGAGATTTCCGAGAATACCCGTACTTGATTGTCCGGATATGACATTGTTAGTTAGGCTAGTGTTGGCACCGGAAACTGCGATTCCAGTAGTACCACCGTTGATCTGGTTATTTTTCAAGGTACAGTTATCGGCGCTGATATTAATACCGGTTCCCTGAGGACTGTTATCGATGCTAAAACCATCTATAGTACTCCCACTACCTTCAGATACTACTGTAAAACCAGTGTTTACAGGTTGTAATCGGACATCATCTCCAGTATTGGCTTGTAGGGTTAATTTTTTATTTAATCTCACATCTTCAGAATAGATTCCGCTGTGAACGTTGATAACATCACCATCAATGGTTTTTGCATCATCAATTGCCAGTTGAATATTTTCATAGGTCTGACCCACTCCAACTTCCCACTGTGCTGCTGATACACTACCAAGGTTTAAAATTAAAATCATGACCAGAAATAAAGACATTAAAAATCTCGGTGTAGCTTTTATTCCCATATTATCCACCCAATAATAAATCAACATGTAAAAAGTAAGAATTCTTTTATTAACAATATTATTAGAACCTTTCCATTTTGATTTAAAAGTACTAGATTAAAGATTATCTAAAAAAAATCGGGGTGTTGTAGATATTGGCAGTTTTGAGAAGATAGCAAAGATTTGATCATGAATTTATTTCTCGTGTTTGGGCCTAGAACAATAGTGAACGAAATTGTTAGTGGGACGTGTGGTAGTGATGGGCAGTTTTAATCCTAGTGGCGTGTATTCGTCCATTTAGAACACCTCCCTCCACCTAAGCTACATATATGAACAAATAATTATAAAATGCAATTTTTTCTTTTAACATCCTTCATTCTGGAGCTAGATCAAGAAAAAAAATCTAATAATCTCAATTTTTATCCAAAGATAAACTATTCAACTGGTTTTGGTGGCGAGGATTCTCAACTTCATTATCCACTGTAAGAAGTTTTTCCCCTTACCATAAGTCGTAATATACCGGAAATACCATCCAGACTGCACCATATGATAATATGGGTTATAAATCACATGAGTTTCAGCTTTTACCCTGTGTTCTGAGTACTGTTTCCCGAACTGGTAACCCCTGCCTGTTCTTGTGATCTTTTTATTCAGATTACCTTTGATCAGGCCATTTTTATAGTTCATAATAGTGACATTTTTTATGGTTCTTTGACCCTGGATAATTCTTTAAATTGTGGGTCCTCCTAATATAAACTCATCATTCATTTATCTAACTACCGAGTTATCTGCACATATCTGGAAGGATTCGGGACTATGAATAATGAATTAAGCATAAAGTACGAATTTATTGTTTAAATCCATATTCAATGCAACAGTGGTTTTTATATGCTTAAAGAAAGCCAGAGTCAGAGAACCATAACCTTTATAACTGGGAACCAACACAAAGTAAAAGAAGCCCAAGGGATATTCAACCACTTCCAGATCGAAATGGAGCACGTAGACTTGGGTTATCCCGAAATTCAGGGCGAATTAGATGAAGTAGCACGGTATGGTGCTCGTTACGCCGCTAAACGCCTAGATAAACCAGTGATTGTAGAAGATGCCGGCTTGTTTATCCGGGATTTGGGATGGTTCCCTGGAACCTACTCCGCCTACGTGCAAAGCACCCTGAAAAACAGGGGTATTTTAAAGCTCATGGAAGATGTCCAGGACCGCTACGCCGAGTTCAGGTCGGTGGTTGGGTTTGCCACACCCAAGGCCGAGCCCGAGATTTTTTTAGGTGTAGTGGAGGGGAAGATAATCCATGAAGAGCGCGGAGAATATGGATTCGCTTACGATCCTATTTTTGTGCCCAATGGATATGATAAAACCTTTGGTGAGCTTAAAATTGGGATTAAAAATCGTTTTTCCCATAGAAGACGATCTTTAGAAAAATTTGCCCTATGGTTTGAAGATTACAGAGGTGATTAAGATGGCTATGGAGCCAGATTGGATAGAATACTCTACTGAAGAGATAGAAGAACTGATACTTAAATTAAACAAGGAAGGAAACTCCGCCAGTAAAATTGGTGTAATACTGAGGGACCAGTACGGAATTCCAGATGTGAAAGTGGTAACTGGTATGAAGATCACCAAGATCCTGGAAAAACACGACCAGGCCCTGGAATATCCGGAGGACCTGATGAACCTCATTCGTAAAGCCGTCAACGTCAGGGACCACTTGGAAGAAAACCCCAAAGATCTGCACACCCGCCGTGGCTTGCAACTTATGGAATCCCGGATTCGTAGACTGGTGAAGTACTACGTGCGTGAAGGTGTGCTACCTCAAGGATGGAGATATGAACCAAAAAAGGCAGCACTACTTGTTAAGTAGGGCAGAAGAAGCCTGCCAGCTTCTGGAGAAACATCTAGATCGGGATCATGTGGTGAGGGTAATCTCCCATAATGATGCCGATGGAATCTCCGCTGCTGGAGTAATTTGCAACGCTATAGCCAAGTGTAAGGGTAAATTTCATGTTACCATCGTTCCCCGACTTAGAGATGATATTTTAGAACGTCTCAGCCGGGAAAAATATAAGTTGTTCTTTTTCTGTGATATGGGAAGTGCCTATGTGGAGCGTGTGAGTAAACTCCGGGGGGACTCCATAATCGCCGATCATCACCAGACCATGGATGCCACTGGAGATGAACATGAAAACCTGGTACATGTTAATCCCCATTTATTTGGAATGGATGGCACCCGTGACGTAAGCGCCTCAGGCGTCACTTATCTAACAGTTCGTTCCATGGATAATCCCGAATTAACTGGAATGGCCCTGGCTGGAGCCATGGGTGATATGCAGGGACAGAACGGATTTCAGGGTGTGAATCAGACCATCCTGCAGGAAGGACAGGATGCGGGTGTTATAGAGGTATACGAAGATCTGAAGCTGGCCTACAAGGAAGAAGAGCCACTGTACAAGGCCCTGTCTTACACCTTCAATCCTGCCCTTTCAGGTGTTTCCGGCGACTTGGAGGGTAGTCAGGGATTTTTAGAGAGGCTAGGACTTTCCTATGGGATTAAATTCTCGGATCTGGCCAATGAAGAAAAGGATATCCTGCGGGAAGAACTGGTCAGGGTGAATCCAAAGATCCTGGGAACAGTTTATTCCCTGATGCATGAAAAGCCTCCATTACGTAGCATCGAAGACTATTCTCGCATCCTTGATGCTTGTGGAAAGAGTAAAAAACACACCGTTGGTATGAGTATCTGTCTGGGAGATCGGGATGAGGCACTCATGAAGGGTGTGGAGTTACTGCACCGCTACCAGGACCGACTGCTTTCTGGCCTGGAATGGATACGGAGGGAAGGTAGCCAGGAGATGGAATATGTGCAGTACATATACACCGAGGATAAGAAACGCAAAAACATTTTGGGAACCCTGGCCAGTGTGGGCTTGGAGTTAGGTTTCCTGAATCCCGAAAAGCCGGTGCTGACTCTGGCCCGTTTACATCAAGATGTGAAGGTATCAGCCCGTACCACTCCTCAAATGACTGCTAAAGGTGTGAATCTTGGATTGGTCATGGAGCAAGCCTCCCATAATTTCAATGGATCTGGTGGTGGGCATAACATTGCTGCTGGTGCCATGATTCCCTACCAAGATCTGGAAAACTTCAAAAACTTGGTGAACGATATGGTGGGAAGCCAGATATCTTCATAAAACAGTCTATTTTTTGGTGATCAAATTGTACCTAAACCCGGAAGAGGAGAAAATGTACCAGGGAGACTACGGTCCTGCTGTAGAGAAGAGTATGGAAATCCTGGTGGCGCTGGGTGATATCTACCAAGCCGAAAAAATGGTGGAAATTAGCTCAGCCCAAATATCAGGAGTGTCCTACAAGACCATTGGCGACGCTGGATTGGAATTTCTAGAAGAAATGGCCCAGACTGCCCGGGTAAGAGTACCATCAACCCTCAACCCAGCTGGTGTTGACTTAGACCACTGGGAGGAGCTGGGTTTCTCCAGAGAATTCACTGAGAGACAGCTGCGAATAGTATCCGCCTACCAGAAGATGGGAATCACCACCACTTGCACCTGCACACCCTACCTGGCCAGCAACCTACCCACACTGGGAAGTCACCTAGCCTGGTCAGAATCATCAGCTGTTTGTTACGTTAATTCTGTTATAGGTGCACGCAGCAATCGTGAAGGAGGTCCAGGTGCACTTTCCGCTGCGATATGTGGCCGAACACCACTGTACGGCTATCACCTAGAATCAAATCGTAAAGCCAGCCTAGTGGTGGAAGTGGAAACAAATCTCAGAGGCGCTGATTACGGTGCTCTAGGTTATTTAGTAGGTAAAGTAGTGGGGGGAGGAGTTCCCTATTTCCAGGTGCCTGGCAAACCTGGTCCCAATGACTTGAAAAGTTTAGGGGCTGCACTGGCATCTTCTGGAGCGGTGGCCCTCTACCATGTGCAGGATGTCACCCCAGAATATCACCTGGCCATGCGCGGCCTGGAAGTGGGTGATGTGGATCTCATGACTGTGGAGGAATCTGATGTCAAAGATGCGCGAGAAAAATTATCCTCCAGTACTAGAAAACCCGATCTGGTCTGCCTGGGATGTCCCCATGCATCATTAGACGAAGTAAGTAAAATAGCCAGTTTTTTGAATGGAAAAACCTTGAAGAATGATTTGTGGATTTGCACCTCCATACTGGTGAAGGCCGCTGCAGACAGGATGGGCTACACAGAGATCATAGAAAAGGCAGGTGGGAGGATAGTTACTGACACTTGTATGGTGGTGGCTCCCATTGAAGAGTTGGAGTACCAGGTCATCGGAGTGAACTCAGCCAAGGCTGCTAATTACGTGCCCAGTATGTGCGGATTAGAAGTGGTCTACGATGACCTGGAAAACCTGCTGTACTTTAAATAAAAAATAATAATCCCATGGTATTTTCTGCCTTTCCTGCACCCTTTATATGAAGTCGTCTAGATAATCATAGGTATGAGTAAATGGATAGAGCACCCCCTTATCTATCCTGAGAAGATTGAAGCCAGGCTGTACCAGCAAGTTCTGGCTGCTGATGTTCTTCGAAAGGGTAACACCATGATCGTGGCCCCCACTGCCCTGGGAAAGACTATTATTGCTGCTCTTGTTGCTGCCGAGCGGTTGAAAGACTTTCCTAACAGTAAAGTACTGGTGGTGGCTCCCAGCAAACCCCTAGCTGTGCAGCATGAGGAAAGTTTCCACCAGTTTTTAAAAGTTCCCACTACAGTTTTAACAGGTGCCGTGAATCCAGTTGAAAGATCAAAGCGCTGGGATGAGGCACAGGTAATCTTAGCCACGCCACAAACCATTGAATCTGATCTTATAGGTGGGCGTTACTCTCTTGATGGTGTTTCTTTGCTGGTTTTTGATGAATGCCACCGGAGCACAGGATCCTATGCCTACGTATTCCTGGCCAACAATTACCAGACCACCGCTAAGAATCCTTTGATTTTGGGTTTAACAGCTTCACCTGGGGGAGATGAAGAAAAAATAAAGGCGGTGTGTAAGAATCTTTTTATCCAGGATGTGGTGGTGAAAAATGAGGGAGATCAGGATGTAAAACCTTATTTTAATCCTATTGAAGTAGATTGGGTGCGGGTGGATCTGACCCCTGAACAGAAGGCCATAAAAAGCCACTTGGAGGCTGCGCTGAAAGGAAGATTGAAGGGTTTGAAGAAGATGGGAGTCATTAGATCCATCTCCCAGATAAGCAAAAGAGACATTTTAAAGGCTCGTAACAGAGTACAAAACAGGATATCCAGAAGTACTCAGCCTCCCCGGAATTGTTTAATTGCTATCTCAATTTTAACTGCTGTTTTTAGTATCTTACATTCACTGGAACTTCTAGAAACCCAGGGGATCCGTAATTTAAACGGATACTTCCAGCGCCTAGGTAAAAAAAATACAAAGGCCGCTAAAGGCTTGTTAAAAGATGGAGAGTTTAAAATAGCTGTTTATCTAACTAAAAAGGCCCTAGAAGAAGGGATTGAACATCCTAAAATGCAGGAGTTAATGAAGATACTTAAAGAAGAGCTTCAAGAGGACCGGCAGATTATAGTGTTCAGCCAGTACCGGGACACTGTCAACGAGATTTATAATAAATGCCAGGAAGAAGGTGTTAAGGCAGTTAAATTCTTCGGCCAAGCCTCCCGGGAGAAAGAAAAAGGCTTGAGCCAGAAAGAACAGAAGGAGATCATAAAGGCTTTCCGTATGAAAACCTACCAGGTGCTGGTGTCCACCAGTGTAGCTGAGGAGGGTATAGACATACCCTCTGTGGATCTGGTCATCCTCTACGAACCTGTTCCATCAGAAATCAGGATGATCCAGAGAAGGGGTAGGACTGGACGGAAAAGTAAAGGACGAATGATAATACTTATAACAAAAGGAACCCGTGACGAGTCTTACTATTATTCCAGCCAGTACAAGGAGAGAAGAATGAAAAATCAACTCTCCCAGGATTATGAAAAGAAAGTCGAGATCGCTCCGGTACAGGTGAAATTAGTGTCCGGAGCAGAAAAACCAACGGTATATGTTGATCACCGGGAAGCCAAATCAGGTGTTGCCCGGGAATTGCATAACTTAGGGGTTAAAGTAGTAACCACCAGCCTGTCAGTGGCAGATTACCAGGTGGGTAATGAAGTGGCTGTGGAAAGGAAAAGTACCCGGGACTTTGTGGGATCAATCATTGACAAAAGACTGCATAAGCAAGCTAAGGATCTGGTGGAAAACTTCCAGAGACCGGTTATAATCCTGGAAGGCGATGATCTTTACAGTGGAGGTCTGCATCCCAACGCTGTTCGTGGGGCGCTGGCCAGCCTAGCCGTGGATTTTGGTCTGCCCATAATCCCCACCAGATCCCCCACAGACACCGCTGCAATGATCCAGCGCCTGGCCATGAGGGAAATGGAAAAGGGGCCCCGGGCTATCCAAACCAGAACCGAACGCAAACCTCTTTCCCTGGAAGAACAGCAGCTATTCATAGTTGAATCACTACCCCAGGTGGGGCCGGTTACTGCTCGGAAGCTACTGGAAGAATTCGGTAGTGTGGAAGGAGTTGTCGGAGCTAGCCTTAAGGATCTGCAGAAAGTGGAAGGTATTGGTAAAAAAATTGCCCAAAATATCCGAAAAGTCCTTAAATCAGTTTATAAAGGCCAGTAGATTATTTAAACATTAGATTAAGAAATTTATAAGGAATTAGTATCATGCGTATTTTAGTAGACTCCAGAGGTAAAAAATTTCTGGCGGATTCAAATGACTTGCACACCGACGCCGGCTACATCAAAGGGGAGGAAATAGAAAAAAGTTCGACAGGTGATGTGCTGATGACTCACCTGGGAAAGAAATACACCGTCCTTGATGCTAACATCAACGATTACATCGAATTAATGGAAAGACGCTGCTCCATAATACTACCTAAGGATATGGGTGTTATGGCGGCTTACACTGGAATTGGATGTGGAAATAAGGTTCTGGATGCGGGTACTGGAGCAGGGGCCAGTGCCATCTTCCTAGCCAACTTGGTGGGACCGAATGGTAAGGTGTATAGTTACGAAATAAGAGAAGACTTTGCAGAGATAGCCCGGCGAAACATAGCTGGATTCGGTTTAAATAATGTGGAAGTGAAGTGCCAGGACCTGGCCCTGGATTTAGTGGAAAAGGATCTAGATTTGGTATTTTTAGACCTTCCCAAACCCTGGATACTGGCTGAAAAGGCCTATAGTGCAATTAAAACAGGCGGATTCCTTGCAACATACACTCCCTTCGTGGATCAAGTTATAACCCTGCATCATGTACTTAAAAAGGTCGGGTTTTCCAATATTGAAACAGTAGAATGTCTATTAAGAGGTATGGAAGTTAAAAGTAAGGGCACTCGTCCTAAAACTAGGATGACTGGACATACTGGATATTTAACCTTTGCCCGTAAGCTATGAACCATAACCCACAGTCATATTAAATATTATAAATAATCAACAAAGAGTTAAAAGATTATGATAAAATATGAATAGGGGGATCAATGCATGGTTTTCAGTCAAGGGGATATTATTTCCATCAGGGATTTCAGTAAGGATGACATAAAATACATTTTAAGAACCGCAGAGAAAATGGAGCCCATTGCTCGGTCCCTGGAAAAGTCTGATATTTTGTATGGAAAACTTCTGGGCATGTTGTTCTACGAGCCCTCCACCCGTACCAGATTATCCTTCGAAGCTGCAATGAAACGTCTGGGAGGATGTACCATTGGTTTTTCTGAAGCCAGGACAAGCAGTGCCACTAAGGGTGAGAAACTTAGCGACACTGTGCGAACAGTTGGTGAATATACTGATGCTCTTGTACTGAGACATAATATGGAAGGAACTGCCAGATTAGCCGCAGATATAGTTGATGTACCAGTGATTAATGCTGGAGATGGAGCTGGTCAGCATCCCACTCAGACCCTGCTGGATTTGTACACCATGAAACGACTGCTGGGTAAGATCCGGAATCTTCATGTGGCCCTTGTTGGGGATCTGAAGTATGGTAGAACTGTGCATTCCCTGGCCTACGCCCTGGCCATGTTTGGAACTCGGATGAGCTTTGTATCTCCACCAGAATTGAAGATGCCCAGGGAAATCATGGAAGATCTCAATGGAGCCGGGGTCAGCGTCCATGAAACCAGTGCAATCAGGGATGTTCTACCCTACGTGGATGTTCTCTACGTCACCAGGATTCAAAAAGAACGTTTTCCAGATCCTCAGGAATACTTGAAGATCAAGGGGGCTTACACCATTGATAAGGATCTTTTAAAAAATAGTGAAACCATAGTTATGCACCCCCTGCCCAGGCTTGATGAAATAGCTACAGATGTAGACAGCACTCCCTATGGGAAGTACTTTCAACAGGCATTCTATGGAGTGCCAGTCCGGATGGCCCTATTAAAATCACTGATCAAATAAATAAAATAAGTATTAGATATTTTTTTGTACACTATTTCACTGCCATATGGCCTCTTCCAGAAGATGGGTGTCGCACTGCAGGTCAATTATGTTGGTTCGTCCTTTACCCCGTCCCCGGGATACTGTTTTTGTAGATATCAGTCCTAACATTTCTAATTCGTTTATAAAATCAAATATTCTCCGATAGGATACAGAATCACCTTTACTGATATCTTTATAAACATCGTAGAGTCTCCCACTGGTAATTTCCTCTTTATGATTAGTGAGATATAGTAGAGACTCCAGGACCTTCTGTTGCTGACTGGGAAGGGTCATAACTATATCTGTAACTTTATTATGTTCAATGTTGTCCTTTGCTTCACGAACATAGTCCTCATGTACAATTTCAGTTCCCTTCTCATCGGCCAGTTCACCAGATGTTCGTAGCAGATCCAAAGCATAACGGGCATCACCCTCTTCACGGGCAGCTAAAGCTGCACAGAGAGGTATAACTTCATTTCCCAGTGATTTCTCATTGAAAGATAATTTAGCACGTTCTTCTAGAATGTCCACCAGTTGCTGGGCATTGTAAGGTGGAAAAACGATCTCCCGATCCCGCAAGCTACTTTTCACCCGGGGCTTGATGAATTGTTTAAATTCAACGTAGTTACTTATAGATGCGATGGCAACATTTTCAGTACGTGTAAGAGTGTAGAGTAGGCCATCACCATCATTTTTGAGGAGTATGTCAATTTCATCCAGGATGATGATTAAGATCAGATTCTTTCCAAATACATTTTTTTTGAAAAGATTGCGGAAGGCATGTATCACTTCGGCCTTGGTCCAACCTCGATAGGGAACATCCTGCCCCATCTGCTGGCATAAACGGGCAATAACTTGATATTCAGTAGTGTAATCAGTGCAACGGATGTATTCTACCCTGACATTCACATTTTTATCCCGGGCCACTTGTTCCAATTGTTTCTTGGCGAACTTGGCTACCGCTGTTTTTCCGGTTCCGGTTTTACCATAAATGGTTACATCCGGTGGAGTTACATTCCCCAAAGCTTCGATCCAGTACTTGGCCACCGATTTTATTTGGTCATCCCTGTGAGGTAGATAGTCTGGTAAAAATCGATGATCAAGATACTTTTTACATTTAAAAATAGATTTTTTTTCACCCAATTCTTCGAATATATTCATTAGAACCACCGGTTAAAGATTGAAATTTCATCACGTAACAGATAATAAGTTCGGTTAATATCATTGGGAGTTGGTCTTAAATATCAGTGCATTAACTTTGATAGGAAAAAATACACTGATTTATAGCTATTACAAATGGGTAAAGGCACTTTTTCAGAAAACATCATCCCCTCGACTTATTGTATTAGGTGCGTTTCAAGTGTAACTTCACTATACCATATATAGATTAGTATGAGGGGGGTGCATTTCAAGTGTAAAAAGGCTATTCTACTTGAAAAAATAGGGGAGTAAGACATACATTTCAAGTGTAAAAAAATGGGGTAAACCTCAAAAATGTAGAGTGAGTCATATACTTCAACTGTAAAAATTAACAGTTTCAGAATTTGAGCAGGAAAAAGACATACATTTCAAGTGTAAAAAAAGTGGTCAAGTAAAAAAAAATGAGTGAGACATACATTTCAAGTGTAAAAAAAGGATGTATAACTGGGAATTAGAGAGATAGAGGTATATTTCAACTGTAAATTATCACATAAAATTTTAATAATAATATAATATCTTTAGTATCATGAATTAAATGATAACAGGTTATACTGTAGTATTTATTGATTGTACACATTAAAAATATTATAATAGAAAATAGAGTACAAAAACGAGTACAATCACTGAATTATCATCTGATTTTATTTGTTAATTATTTTTTTGATTAAAATGTTCTAGAAGAATTCACTTGAAATGTATCTCTGTCTATAGTTTCTTACAGAACATTTTTTTCTGATACACTGGAAATATACCTCTCATAGTCAGATTGTCCTGATGATGAAGTGAGTTATACACTGGAAATATATCTTTCCACCTTTCCTGTGACAGTGTTTTGTGTAGATTTTTTTTCTGAAAAAATACAGACACAACCCCTATGATCAGCCTGAGGATTGGATAAAATCTATAAAAATTAACTTTTTTCAATGGAAATGGACCCATCATCGTGTGAATCAGAATTATTAAAGGATACTTAAATAGAATTGTTTATACACTATAAAACTATGGTTAATCTATTTATCCTGATACTATCAATTTTGATGGATATTCTATGGGGGGAACTTCCCACCTCCATACATCCAGTTGTTTTGATGGGGAAAGCCATCAGCTTCTTTAAAGTTCCTTTAATAACATGGAATAGCAAGTTATCAGGCCTAGTACTAACCATTATCATTATCACCATATTCATAGTAACATCATATTTAACTCTCCTTATAGCAAGTTCTTCTGTTATCTTATTTATTTTAGTATCAACCCTATTATTATCAGCCACATTTGCCATAAAAAGCCTTTATCAAAGTGCTTGTCAGGTGCAGAATGTGCTGGAGGATAATGTGGAGGAAGCACGTGTATTAGTATCATTATTAGTTAGTAGGGAAACCGAAAATTTATCAAAGAATGAATTAGCCTCAGCTACTGTGGAAAGCCTCACAGAAAATATTAACGATTCAGTCACCGCACCCATATTCTACGTTTTATTAATTGGAACCCTGGTCATGCTCCTATGTGCTTACTTCAACATTAATCCCCAATACTCCCCCCATAATGTCAAGTGGCTCTGGGAAATTAAAAATCCTTTAACCATTTCAAAGTATTCATTCACGCTACTAACACTCCCCATCCTAGCTGGAGTTTTCTATCGCGTGGTTAACACCCTAGACGCTATGGTTGGGTATAAAACATCTGAATACAGAATGATTGGATACTTCCCTGCTAAGTTAGACGATGTCCTTAATTTTTTACCTGCAAGGTTCACTGGCGTTCTGGTGGTAATAGCCGCTGCAATTAATGGTCTTGATTGGAGAAACTCCTGGAAGACCATGAGGAAAGAGGCCAGTAAAACGTCTAGTCCTAATTCTGGTTTCACAATGGCAGCTGCAGCCGGTGCATTAAATGTACAATTGGAAAAGCCAAGTGCCTATAAATTGGGAAAGTTTGGCTATGATTTGGATGGTTACATTATAAAAAAAGCAATTTTACTTACTAAAATCACCATCATTTTGTTCTTAATCCTAAGCTTCACCATGTACTTTATCTTATATCTCATAGTTACAAGGGTATAAAGGGATTGGGATAATAAACATCTAAATTCAAATAGATAACACAACTGCTTGGAATTAGTGTTATCGATATTGATTAAATAAAACATGAATAAATCAAGTCTATAGGGAGGTCATCTATGAGATTTGCCATCATCAGCATTACCAAAAAGGGTGTTGTCCTGGCCGATAATTTACTTCAAGCTTTATCCGAGGATCCCACCGTCATACAAGTTGATGCTTATGTGGGTGATGTGAAAAACACTTTTATGAAGATCTATCCTGATTATGATTGTATAATTGCCATTATGGCCACTGGAATAGTGGTAAGGACTATCTGCAGTTTATTAAAAAATAAAGTAACTGATCCAGCAATTCTGGTCGTTGATGAGAATGGTGAAAATGTTGTAAGTCTTTTATCAGGCCATCTGGGGGGGGCTAATGAATATACCTTGAAGGTTTCCCAAGTTTTAAACGCTAATCCAGTGATAACCACTTCCACGGATGTTTCAAAGAAGATGGGTGTGGATACACTGGCCCGCAGGCACTGGCTTTCACTTGATAATCTTAATATAGTTAAAGCCCTTAATAGAGCCATCGCTGATGGGGAAATCCTGGATCTATATCTACCCACTCGTTACGATTTCGTAGAGGATGATAAAATTGCCAGGGATACTTATAAATTCCATTACTGGGATGATAACCATATACGTGTTGATTTTGAAGAGATTAGCCTTAATTTAAATCCATTAACTTTGGTGGCGGGTGTGGGAAGTCGAAGGGGAGTTTCTGAGGAACAAGTTCGAAACTGTCTAGAGGAGGCCACTGCTATTTTAAACATCCCTGTGGATCGCTTAGACGTGATTGCAACGGGGGAGATGAAAAAGGATGAAGAAGGTATTATGGAGGCGGCCTGGTCCCTGGGAATACCAGTTGAAGTTGTTTCTTTGGAGGCCCTTGAAAGATACAGACACCCTGATCTTAAGCCTTCTCTGTTGGTTGAGAAAAAGTTCGGAGTTGTGGGTGTGGCAGAACCATCTGCCCTTATAACTGCTGGTGATTCGTCCAGACTGATACTGGCTAAAACAAGTAGAAAAGGAGTTTCTGTTGCGATTGCAATATCTGGAAGATTATATAAAAAGTAATAGGGCAAATAAGCTTCTAGTAAATCTTTTAAGTAATGGTAGCTTTTTATTTATCCTTTTTCACCTTGCACTTACCAAAACCTTTTTAAAATAGAAGACATAAATTTCATTGAACAGCTTTTTATCTAATTCTTACACTAATTAAAAGGAGGCTAAATTTATGACTACCGAAGCTTTTGAACGTTGTAATCAGATTTTACAACATATAATGGAGGATACCAGTGTACCTCGTAACATCAGGAGAGCTGCTGAGGAATCAAGAGATTTACTTATGGCTACTGATGATGAACCAAGTATAAGGGCCAGTACTGTTATTTCAATACTGGATGAAATTAGCAACGACCCTAACATCCCCATTCATGCGCGGACCCTTATATGGGAAGTTTTAAGTGAACTTGAATCTATAAGGCATTAAAAATGTTCATATACCTAGATTAATACATTTTATAGCAGCATATAATAATTTATCAAAGTCCATCAAATTATTTTTTCTTTTCTCCAAACTACTTTTTTAAAGCACGGGCTACAAACAACGTTTTTGCAGTTTTTTCAACCCAATCTGCCAGCAGAACAGCTTCATCAATGGAGGACCCCACTGCCAGTACACCATGAGATTCCATGATGAGAACGTCCTCTTTTCTCACACTATCCCTTACTAGTTGGGCTAGTTTTGAACTTCCAGGATGGGCATAATCCACCATCTTCAAGTGTGACTTGTTAACTGGCCCAAAACCTTCTAAAAGATTTATCTTCTCTCCCGCCAATGCAAATCCAGTAGCATAAGGGGAGTGGGTGTGGACTATTCCTTGCACATCACTACGTTCTTGGTAGATCAGAAGATGCAGTTCCAACTCTGATGAGGGACTAAGCCCTTCACTGATAATTTCACCATCAACTCTTACTAGCACCACTGATTCACTTTCTACATCTCTTAAAGAAGTTAAGGTGGGAGTTATAGCCACTATATCATCCTTTCTGATACTCAGGTTACTTGATTTTCCAGGTGCCAGTCCTTGCTTATAGATGTACTGGGAAGCCATTGCCACTTTTTTTTTGGTTTGATACATGGTACAACCACACTACAACCGGTTATTAGTAACAAAAAATCTAGTGATGATTTTTATTTATTGGTATTTTTTTCTAAATTAACAGTCAAGATCCTTTATCAAGTTATTTAATCCCCTAACTGAACTTGAGAAGCTTCATGGATCCCCGATTTAGCACGGGTACTTGGGCACAAGTAGGTACGATGTTGTATATCTTCTGAAATTCTGTTTGGGATTGGAAGGTTCCACTGTTGATGAGGTGAATTCCCTTGTATTTCTTGTAACTGTTTATGTGCACATGGCCGGTGTGAAACACGTCGGGCACATCCTCTATAACCAGGTGGTCTTCAATTTCAGAAGCTAGAGGTGTTCTTTCACCATATATAGGTGCTAGGTGTCGTTTTTCAAGCAATTCCTTCATGATTATATCGGAGTTCTGATGGCTAAGTCCTTTTACCGTCATTGCCAAATCATCGAAGCTTCTACCATGATAAATCAATGTTTTCATTCCATCCATACTAACCAGGGAGGGGTTGCTTACAAATTCCACGTTTTTCATCTGGTACAAGTCTGGTGCATACTCTTCTGGCAGAGCGGGTTGAGGTTCAGCTAATCGGCAGGCATCGTGATTCCCAGGAGCGATAATAATTTTAACGTTGCTCAACTCTCCAAAGAGGCGGGCGGCTTCTTCGTACTGCTGGTAAATATCTTTGATCTTCAGTTCCTTATCCTGACCAGGATAAACTCCAATTCCATCTACGATGTCACCTGCAATTACCAAGTACTTTACATCGTTGGCAATTTCACGTTGCACTTCATCTCCATAGTCCCCCCTCATCCACTTCAAAAACCTTTGGAAGGCTTCTTCCAGGAAAGTTGAACTGCCTATGTGGGTGTCTGATAGAAACACAGCCGAAAAGTTCATTTCTTTTTCATCAATTCTGGGTATTCCCGGGTTTAATATCTGACTGGCCATCAATAAACTTCCCTTTCTACTACCAACCACCCCTACCACCTGGTCCTTAACAATGCGCTCAGCATCCTCATAGAGTTGATGGTTATCGTTATGGACCAGAAGAGGAATGTTTCCAGTTTCATCCTCAATTTCCATTAATTTGTGGTTTTTCTTGGTGTTACGGATGTTATTAACCATCCCCACCACTTCCACCACATCTTCACTTCTCTGGGCATTTTTTATGGGCTGGACATTTTGCAGCTCTTTTTTTTTGGTGAGCATCTGCCAGAGTTTATGATAACGGTTGGCAAAGTAGGAAGAAAAGTCTTTAATTTCCCCGTTGGTGTAGGACTTCTTACTGGCATCATGTATTATTTGAAAATCAAATTCCTGGGGTAAGAGTTTACTCTGGATTATGGGTTCCCTCAACTCCACCTTGTCTTCCAGGAATTCATCCACCATTTCTTCGGTCAAGAGATATACGGAATTCTCATTTTTTATTAAATCCTTGAGAAGAGAGTCTGCCAGTTCTTTACTATTATCTTGGCTGGTTATTTTATGGTAAGCAGCATCGTCCAGCAGAATATCTGCATCAGCAAATTTAAGGATTAGATCAGTTGTCATGGGTTAACCTAAAAAAGGGAATATTATATGTTAGATTAGAATTGGAGAAGAAAAGATATACATTTTTTGGAATTTGGCCACTGCAGGATCCATTGCCTATGGAGTCCCTGGATGAAATCATGAACATGGTTATGCACCTCTTTATATAAAGGGAGGGAATAAAAGAACTAGTTAAACATATTTCTATTTAGGTGATATATTGTCCCGGCTAGTTAAAGTATTACTCTTCCTAGGATTCTTTTTCCTGTTCTTTGAGGCAGGACTTCTCAGTTCCTACACTATAGTAACTGGAAATGCACCAGACATGGATAAACTCATTGGAATGCAGATTGACGCCATATCATCCATTTTTAATTTTGGTGGTAACTCCCTGGACAATAAAAAAGCCCTGGTGATCCTGAACAAAGAAGAGGTTGTGGAAGCTCTTAAAACCAAGGCAGGGATGGATGGTATTAATACCAACACCCTGGTGGCCTACCACGTCCAGAACAACGATAATAACACCATCCTTGTTAATATTACTGCCATGCTTTATAAAGATGTGCAGATCGGTGGTGGCTCAAAAAACAGCACTAGGGGACAGATTGTTATTTCACCCCAGGAAACCTATAGTGTAACCGCCACAGCCATCGCAACCAAGAAAAACACCGGAATCACAGTTGATGTGGACAGCATCCAGGTTACAAGTACTAGAAAGCTCTACAATACCAATAAAACCAGTTAATACCAATGTACTATTAAATTTATTGTTAACACTATCTTAAGAGAGACTATATCATGATATACGTGGTTGGAATAGGCCCTCGCCGTGATGACATGACCATTAGGGCTTTTAAAGTTCTCCAGGACGCAGATGTGGTTGTTGGCTATGGTGGCTATCTGAGGCAGATCCGTGATCTTACTGAAGATAAAGAAGTAATAGCCAGGGGAATGGGCCAGGAAGTTGAACGTGCAGAACTAGCTATTTTCCATTCGCGTCAGGGAAAAAAGGTAGCCCTAGTTAGTAGTGGAGATCCGGGGGTTTATGGTATGGCCAACGTGCTCTACCAGGTTCTGGGCAAATATGAGGATGTGAAGGTGGAGGTGGTTCCAGGGGTCACAGCTGCAACCTACACCTCAGCACTCTTAGGTGCTCCATTACATGATTTTGCAGTTATAAGTCTAAGTGACATTCTAACTCCCCTTTCTGAGATAAAAAGAAAGGTTAAAAAAGCAGCAGAAGCAGATTTAATCATAGTTTTCTACAACCCCCGCAGTAAACGCAGAAAAATTCCCCTTAAAGAGGCTTATCAGATTTTGAAGGAAGTCAGAAAGGCCACAACCCTGGTTGGAATGGTTAAAACCGGTGATGATGGTCCGGAAGTCACAGTTACTACCCTGGAAGATCTTTCATTGGAGAATGTGGACATGTCCACCACCCTCTTGGTGGGTAACACCTTCACCTATCTTCAGGATGGTAAAATGGTAACTCCCCGCGGCTACCTCTCACCACATACCACTCATCCTCTGGCTTCAGATTTTTATGAAAAATACCTGGCTGGAGAGGGGGTGGAAGGACCCAACCTATCCTGTGAGTACTATCCCTGCCACCAGCACCCCCAAAATTGCACCTTCTGTTACTGTCCCTTTTATCCATGCGGTGACTCCAGTACAGGTGGGCACTGGATAAAGGAAAAGCAAGTTTGGAGTTGTGAAGGATGTCAGTGGATTCACCAAGACGATGTTGTGCAGTGCATACGGGCCAAACTGGATCAGATATTGCACAACATAGGGGACCTTGAGGATCGTAAGAAAGAGCTACTAAAATTACGAAGGGAATGCGTCTTCTCAACCAGATAATAAAGGCATGCTTAAAGGAAAGACACCGATTAGGGGTTTGTGTTTAGGGGGTTATCTTGAATAAAAGAGTTCAGGGGCCTAAGTCGATCTCCATTATTCCATCAAATACCATGGTGGCCCCGCCTTCCATAAATGCCCCTAACTTACCTTCTCCATGATAAACACTAATTTTCAGGTCTCCACCTGGTAAATGCACCTGCACATCCCGGTCCAGATGTCCCAACCTATATCCTGCCAGAGCCACTGAAGTAGCTCCTGTGCCACAGGCCAGGGTGAAACCAGCCCCCCTCTCCCAAGTTATCATTTCCACCTCACCTGGGCTGATGATGCGCACAAAATGCACATTTATACGTTCTGGGAATGCAGGGTGACATTCAATAAGCGGCCCAACCTCTCCCAAGTCCACCTCTTCCAAATCATCTGTGAATATCACAGCATGGGGGTTGCCCACATTCACTGTGGTAAGGGTGAACTTCATTCCACCAACATCCAACTCTCCATCAAGAAATTCCTCTTTATCAGTGTTCATAGGTATTTCCCTGGCAAAAAAACTGGCTGGACCCATATCCACCCTAGTGGAAACCACCTTACCCTCAACCACATTTAACTCCAGGGTTTTAATTCCGCCCAGGGTTTCCACCTCCAGGGTTTCCTCCTCCACCACCTTGTTCTCGTAGATGAATTTGGCAAAACAGCGTATCCCGTTACCACACATCTCTGCCTCACTGCCATCAGAGTTGAATATACGAAATTTTATTGGTGCAAGATCAGATGGGGATACGAAGATTACTCCATCAGCCCCAATAGAAAAACCTCTTCTGCAGAGCTGTTCAACAACCCCGGATTTTTTATCTTCGGGAATCACAGTTCCTTCTGATTCATCGATGACTACGTAGTCGTTGCCCAGACCATGCATCTTGGAAAATCGTAGGGTGGTCATTTTAGAAGCCTCACTGGCAGGTTTTGTTTGGATAAAAGGTCTGCGAAGGTTTCCCTTTCCCTGATAATATCCACTTCTCCCTTTCTCACCAGGACTTCAGCAGGTCGTGGCCTGCTGTTGTACTGGCTGGCCATGGAGAATGCATATGCACCAGCGTTCATTATGGCTAGAACATCTCCTTCCTTAATTTCAGGCAACGCACGGTCACGAGCAAATAGATCTCCTGATTCGCAGATGTTACCTGCCACATCTAGATTTTCCTGTGAGGGAGCTCCTGGTTTATCGGCCACCAGAATATGATGGTAGCTACCGTACATTGTGGGCCGTAGTAAGGTATTGAAACCTGCATCTACACCTACAAACTTCCTGTAACTTTGTTTAACAGTGTTAACTCTCGTTAACAAATATGATGCATCTCCGACTATGTATCGACCTGGTTCGATGCACAGAGTGGGATTGTCCAAAGAATATTCGTAGATTTTGTCCTTGAACAATCCGATGATTTCCTGGGCAAAGGTCTTAATATCCAGCCTAGGTTCATCAGGGGTGTAAGGAATTCCCAAACCACCTCCGAAGTCTATGAATTCGAAGTTAACACCTGTTTCACCATGAACTCGGCCTGCTACATCCATCAATACTTGAACAGCTAGTTTGAATGGCTCCGGATCCAATATTCCACTACCAATATGGGTGTGAATACCAACTGGGCGGAATCCTAAATCCAGGGCCATGTTATACACATCAACAGCTTCATATTCCATTACACCGAATTTGGATAGTTCTCCTCCCGTTATGCAGTGATCATGGTGACCAGCTCCTACCAGGGGATTCACCCGGAAGGATATTTTATGCCCATCACTTCCAGGAAGCTCCGCCAACCTCTGCAACTGGGAGACACTGTCCAGGTTGATCTTAACCCCAGATTTTAAAGCAAATTCTAGTTCGGATGTGGTAACATTATTCCCTGTGTACAGTATTCTTTCCGGTTCAAACCCTGCCAGTAGTGAAGTGTATATTTCACCAGTGGACACGGCATCAATTCCGCTGCCTTCTTCCTCTAAAATTCTCATAACAGCCAAGTTGGTGTTGGCCTTGGCAGCGTAGTATATCTCAAATTTTTCGTACTCCTGGGTGAAGGCCTGGTATACGCGACGGTAATTCTCTCTAACCCTCATCTCATCCACTACATACAGGGGTGTACCGTATTCCCGGGCCAGATCCAGAGCATCTGCTCCGCCAATGGCCAAGTGTCCTTTGTCATTGGTTTGATAGTGCAGGTTCATGATAAATCCTCCATTGAAGAAATATAAAATACTATAATGTATTGGATTTGTCCTGTTTAATATAAAAAGATACATATTACGGACTTGGCCCTAAACCCGTATTCCTGTCAGCTTATCCTTAACAATGTAAACCTGAACATATTAGGGCGCTGAAGATCCTGTACTTCTTGATGCGGCTCTGAGATATTCAGAGATCTGGACATTATACATCTGTTACTGGGGGGTACTTGGAGCGGGGTACTGGTCCACAAAAAAATGGGTGGTAAAAAGAGAAATGAGCCAGCTGGAAGTTAATCTGATATACGAGCCAAGATATCATCCAGCACATTTATAACGGTATCAATTTCTTTTCTTGTGATAACCAGTGGAGGAACGAACCTTAACACCACATCGGCGGCGCAGTTCACCAGCACACCCTTTTCCCGCATTTCATTAACGATCTTGGCGCAGGGGATACTTAACTCCATTCCCAGCATCATACCCACACCCCGAACATCCTCCACGATACCATGTTCTTCCCATAACTGGTTGAGTCCATCAAGGAAGTATTTGCCATCTTCTCTGGACTTTCGAAGTAATCCTTCACATTCAATGGTCTCAACAGATGCCAATGCAGCTGCACAAGCCAGTGGACCTCCTCCAAAGGTAGCTGCATGGTCTCCTGGTTGAAAGGCGCTGCCCACCTCGTCACTTGCCAGGACGGCTCCCATGGGGAACCCTCCGGCGATGGCTTTAGCCAGGGTGGTGATGTCAGGAGCAACTTTGAAGGTCTGGCTGGCGAACATCTCTCCGGTACGTCCAAAACCAGTTTGTACTTCATCAAATATTAATAAAACCTTCCTTTCATGGCATAACTTTTTTAAATCCTCCAGATAACCTGCAGGTGGAATTATAACCCCACCCTCACCCTGGACTGGTTCCACCAGCACGGCGGCGGTGTTGTCGGTGATGGCATCTGCCACAGCATTAACATCAGCATAAGGAACATGTACAAAACCAGGAGTTAAAGGTCCAAAACCTTTTTGGTACTTTTTCTGACCAGTAGCGGTGATGGTGGTGATGGTCCGTCCGTGAAAACTGTTATCCATAGCTATAATCTCACCCTTACCAGTGTATTTCCGGGCCAACTTTATGGCGCCCTCGTTGGCCTCAGCTCCACTGTTGCAGAAGAAAGATTTAGCATGGGGTGAAATTTGAGCCAGAAGCTGGGCTAGCTTAACCTGATTTTCGGTGTAGTAAAGGTTGGAGGTGTGGATTAGCTTTCCAGCCTGCTGGGTTATGGCCTCCACTAGGCGGGGATGGGCATGGCCCAAGTTGTTCACGGCAATACCAGCCACACAGTCAATGTAAGAACGACCTTCCACGTCCCAGACCACAGCCCCTCTGCCTTTTTTCAGAGCTATTGGTTGCCGCCCGTAGGTCTGCATGACGTATTCTTTATCCAGGCCAATGATTTCATTAGTGTTCATTTTCTTCACCTTAAATAAATCTAAAATCTTCTATATTTCTTATTAAACCGTGTACTTTATAATAATTTTCAAACTAGACACCAAAAATCTATGGTGGAATAAACATCAAACCCCTACTTGCAGTCTATAAACTATCCTATCATGGAGAGAACCCCAAACTCTAGTGATCAACTCACCAGCAACGGGTCTAGAAACCATTAAATAGTGGAGAAACCCATGGATGGCCATGGACCCCAAAGAAACGATCATCTACGCTGGAGTAACCTTCTTGTTTATAATGGGAATCTACACTGCTTTCATAGGCCTCTATTCCATGGGCGTAACCTGGATCGTAGTGGCAGTCTTCTTTTTAGCCATCTTCAAACAAGTGAGAAGACCAATGAAGGGGGTTCGTCAACGTAAATTTATTATAATGGCCTGTGCCCTGGCCCTTTTCGCACTGGGTTTATACAGCTTCTTTCAGGGAGAGATACTCATTGGAGCATCCTGGCTGGTGGCTGGTGTTCTGGCTTTGCTCCTTGTCTTAATGGTGAAGGGTTTTCATGACTTCAATCAACCCTAAAGAATGATTTCAGTATATAGGTGTACTACGATTTGTTCTGCAGGATCAAATTTTTGATCTAGATCCTTTAATTAAGTCTGGATTTATAAGATAAGGATGGTGAATATCATGAAAAAAGCAAGGATTGAAACTGATAAGGGAGTTATTGAATTAACTCTTTTTGAAAAAGAAGCACCAAACACCGTTGCTAACTTTGAGAAACTGGCAAAATCTGGATATTATGATGGATTAACCTTTCACAGGGTAATACCTAATTTCGTAATCCAGGGAGGATGTCCTAAGGGTGATGGAACTGGAGGGCCAGGTTATACTATAAAATGTGAAATAAATCCACATAAACACGGCACTGGAGCTTTGTCCATGGCCCACGCAGGTAAAGACACCGGTGGCAGCCAGTTCTTCATCACCCACAGTCCCCAACCCCACCTGGATGGCGTGCACACCGTATTTGGAAAGGTAATAAAGGGGATGGATGTGGTTAACGCCATCAATGCAAACGATGTGATGCGTAAAGTTACCGTGTTCGATGAATAGTAAACCAAAGGAATGGTGGTTAAAAAAAATCAAGGATACACAAATTTCTTTTTTTATTTCGATTTCATAGGCACAGTAATGATTCACAGGCCTATCACGGGGCAGGATCACAAAAGAACACCTTGTGAATTTACATTACCACCATACCTTGCTCCTGATAGAATTCAATTGGAACCAGGATTAAGTGAATACTCCACTATGGAAAAATATACATATAGGAATCGGGATATAGGGTAGTGTAATGAAAAAGGAAGCCATTAATTATCTGGAAAGTTATGGCAACATCATAATCTACGTGATATTTATAATGGGCACCGTGATGGTGGCTAATCTTTTCAATGCCTGGTCCGGTAACACCCCCCAAGTAATAATCATTATCATGTGCTTGTTAGTTCTATTTGACATATTTCGCCAGTCCCTGGTGGATCCTAAAAAGAGTAAGATGCTCCGGAATATTATACTCCTCATCTTAATGGGCCTGGTAATAATCACCATCTTTTGGTTCTTTTTTTTAAAATAAGTATTCATTCAAGAATATATAGTGATCTAAAGCAACCTTTTAAGAACCTGGGCGTATATTTCTGCTACTTGTACTGCAATCAGTAACTGTGATTCATCGTAATCCACTTCCGAGTTTCCCAGAACTATCTGGCCCAGTACTTCTTTCCCATCTGGAACTGGAACCGATAGGAACCGTTCCACTGGTTCATGTTGTGGTGGCAATCCATGGGCAGCTGGATGGTTAGCTGGATCATTGGAGTAAATGGATCGCCCAGTATCCAGGGAATATCCCAGTAGACCGCCATAGCTACCATCCTCCAACACTTTGAATCTGGCCTCTCCCATTTCTTCGTACATTGCACAGGAACTTGTTAAGTGTGAAAAAGATATTCCCACACTATCACCATTTTCTGGGTCTACATAGGCCATATAGCCATGGAGGCTGCTGGTTAACTGGGTAACCACGTCCAGGAAAAGATCTGAAACTTCCTTTAATGATGACTCAGGACTTAAACCTTCAACTTGTTGTTTTAGATAATTAAGTTTCTCCTGAACTTCGAATTTCCTATTTTTTTCCTTTTCCATGCTCTTTTTCATGATAAATCCCCCGGGTTATTATTTTCAATTCATCATGGTTTTTAATTTATACTTCCAGAGATATTATGTTATATAAAATTATATATAGAGCTCTCCTTATCCAGCACCTTCAAAATCACGCCCAATACCAAGGGAATAGGAATATCCAGATTTTGCACAGTTTTCAAGTACCACACTGAGCCGTGGTGGTATACTTTACTGACACGGGTGATTTGAAATGGCACCCCCACTGACAAACCAGCTTTATAAAACCATGAAACCGGACAGGGCAATTCTTTTGGTACTAAGACCAGATCACCCTTTTTAACCTTTTTGGGGTGGGGTTTAATAAGCAGTGCACTGCTTATTGGAACATCGGGGTGTAGGTCATCATCAACTTTGATTAGTACAAGTGCATCACTTACCCGTCTTTTTTCCTTTTTAAACCTTTTTTCCAGGAATCTGGCGGTGATGACCTCTAACTCCGTGTCAGAACGTTCTTCCCTGATTTTTTCCCAAACCCCCTCTTCCAGGGCTTTCTGTATCTTGATCCATGCGTGCAACTCTTTACAGTTAGCATGTTTACTGGTGGAGTGCATGGGACACTTCCAGCAGTAATCCTCTTCCAGGCTGTCCATTAATTTCCTGTAAGCTCTTCCAGCAGATATCTGAAAATCTTCCAGGGTCTTTGAAAACTCTCCCATTGTAATCACTTTTGGGGCCGTAATGACTCAAGAAGCCCGGACTTACGCGCGTAATGAAACAGGTATAGTTGCACGTAGCCAGCATACTTTCCATACCTTTCCCTTCCAAATTCACGTACTTCATGGGGCTTTAATTCCTCCCCCGGGAAGTAAAGATGCTCCATGATACGTTTGATCCACACGTCCACTGGGAAAGCTTCTCCCATGCCAAATCCATATAGCAGAATGCAGTCCGCCACCTTAGGACCCACTCCGGGAAGGTCCAGGATGGTGTGGAAAGCATCATCATACCTCATTCTGGCTAGTTCATCCAGATTCAACCAATCCTGCACTGCCCGCGCAGTTCGGATGATATATTTAGCCCGGTAACCCACTCCACAAGCTTGTAGGTTGTTCTGGAATAAAAAATCCTTTGGTAATTCCTCCTCCTGTCTCTGCATTTCTTCCAAGTCATGTTCAGGGACATGGGCCAGAATTTCAGGTGCAGGGAAGGTGTAAAAGTTTCCAGAACTAAAATGGTAAGATTGTCCCCATTTACACTTCATATCCTGGATGGAACGGGTCCAGCGTATGATGGAACAGTTAGCTGAGGATATGGATGAAATAATACATTCAAATGGGTCATGGGCTTTGAAAAGCCGCAGACCACGACAGAAGTCGATGGTGGGTGCTAGCAGGGGGTCATCCATTAAAAATTCATAGAAGAGATTTAAATCGAAGTTTAAGTCGAATATATCCTTCACGTTAACTATTACCTCTTCAATGGAGATATCACCAGGAGATGTCGCCTTCACCATAACCGGGGTGTTGGTGTTGGCGTGGTGGGCCACTTCAATGAGGCATGGAATGCCATCTATAGAAACTAGTTCCTTGAAGAAGCTATTTTCTTCTTTCCAAGCAGGTTGAGATGTTTGGCCGCTGTGGATAGTTAATGGAATGTTAAGGGGACCGTTAAATTCGGCTGAATTTATTTCCAATTCAGTTTCCATACATTTATTCCTAGATGATCAAGGGGTATAACTGCTTTGGTGTCCCTAACAACACCTACTACTAGGGTCGGGGGATGGGTTTATAGCGCTGCAAATGAAATTGGAAATTTCTTAGAAAAAAAGTAGGTTTTTTTTATCCATCACTATATAGAGCCACATATCAAAACCTAGGATTTCTGGTAAGAATCCAGTTTTTGACTTATATGTTGATAAATCTCCTTGTTCACACCAACTTTCCTAATAAATTTGTTGGAATATCTTATATCTCCCCGTCGTGGGTTATCTTGCCTCATAACGTACATACAGATGGCGGTTATGATCATCAGGGGGTCGGTTGGTCTACCTTTACCTCCACGGTAGAGTTTTCTGAAATCGATTTTGGAAATTATCTCCCGGGCCCGATCCTTTTGGCCTCCACCCACTGGTAACATGACCTCATCCCCATCTTCCCTTTTTGTTAAAACCAGGGTGGGGCTGTGTCCTGTCATCATGAAATTGCTGGCCACTATGCTCAGCATGGCCACCTTTTCCTGCAAACGAAAATCATCCTCAGCTGTTTTTTCATGATATGGCTTGTATTTCTCGTATTTTTTGATTTTATTTTCCATTCGTTGGATCTTTGTCTTTTCGTCCAGGAATATGTGTTTTCTTCTGTTCAAATCCCTCGCCTGATAACTGTTTTTTTAATGTGTTACTAGTTTAAAGGTCATATTAGTCCAGATCCACTTCACTATCCCCGTATCTGAGACGCTTCTTTTTAACCCACACAAAACCCTGGTCAGGGGTGATGACAGCCACATCTATGGGGCCGCCCACACCAGGCATATCCCCCGGGTCGGCGTTTATGCCATCGGAAAAGCGTTGCATGGCGCTGGTGGTCTGGATCATCAGGGTGGAGAAGTCAATGGCGTCCTGGAGACTCATAACCCCCCATTGTATGGCATATTCCAGGCCCTGAAGTTGTCTTTTGACTTCAGATTCCCCTTTGCTCTGGAAAATCTCTTTCATGAAGTCCAAGTTTGCGATGCGCCCATCAAAGCCCAGTACGACGCGGGTTACCACGTCACCCTGTCCGATCCAGGAACTGCCATACTGTATATCCAGCTGGTAACTGTCACGCAGTTTCTGCACCGATCCTGGGATGCGGCAACTGAAGACCTGGTGGGAGCCATCTCTATTGTAACCAGCCACTAGGAGTTCCAGGGGGTCTAATGCAGCGGTAACATCCTCCATCATTCCCTGGGGATTCTGGTAAGTGAATTTGATTTGATTATCTGTTTTTTGGACCTCCAGGATACGCAGACCCTTCATGTGCAGATCCTGTGAGATTTTACCTTCCAGTTCGTTGAGCTGGGCCTTCCAGTTGTACCTCTGGTTGAAGAGGTCGTACAATCCCTGGGCTGCTTCTTCTACCTCCAAGTCCTCTACATCCGGGTCGCGTTTATATTCCTCGATGAACCGGCTGACATTCTTAACCACCCCTCCTTCAGGGAGGAAAGCCAATCCAGCAGTGCCCACTCCTATCCTGCAATTTATCTGGAATAGTTTAGAGGCAGTATCACTACCTACCCGGGCCATTCCCTTCATATTTCTATAAGATTGGCGGCTGTCGGCGGCTAAGATAATTCCCTCTGGTGTAGTGCTGTTGATTACCAGTGACATTTCATCTCCTCCCTAATCCTGGATCCTTACTTCCACTCCTTTATTTTGCAGATACTCCTTTACTACTGTCACAGGGTATTCGTTGAAATGGAAGATACTGGCTGCCAATGCGGCATCTCCTTTACCATCTTTAAATACACGGTATATGTGTTCTGGGTTCCCTCCACCACCAGATGCGATGATGGGAATGTCCAGCATCTCACTCATGACACGGATCAGGGGAAGGTCGTAGCCGTCTTTGGTCCCGTCCCGGTCCATGGAGGTCAGTAATATTTCACCAGCCCCCGTTTCCTGGCACTCCACAGCCCATTTAATGGCATCTTTCCCTGTAAAGTCACGCCCACCATAGATGCTGCAATCATACCAGCAATATCCGTTCTCTGTTTCTATGATTATTCGGTTATCATCTTCTTTAGGGTTGTCCACGTACCTTCGTTTGGCATCGATCCCAACCACGCAGGCCTGGCTGCCCACAATTTCGGAGGCCTGCTTTATCAGAGCTGGGTTATGGATGGCGGCGGTGTTGATGGAGCACTTGTCGGCACCCGCTTTGAGCATAGTCACATAGTCCTCTGGTTTGCGAATGCCACCCCCCACGCAGATGGGCACGAACACGTTTTCAGTGGTGGCCTTGATCACTTCGGCCATGGTCTCCCTGCGCTCGTGGGAGGCGGTAATATCCAGGAACACGATTTCATCCGCCCCATCTTCGTAATACTTGGTGGCCAGTTCCACTGGGTCCCCTGCGTAGCGGATCTGTTTAAACTCCACTCCCTTCACGACCCGTCCATGGGGAACCTGCAGATCACAGTCCAAACAGGGTATGATTCTTTTGGCTAACATGTGGCTCCTTATCTTTTTCTCAGGAATTTAATTAATATAAGATCAAACAATTCTTGATATTTTAATTTTTTAAAGCACTATATTAGGCTTTATATTTTAAAACCGGAAGATCTAATAATTAATAGGCAAAAAATTGGGGAATATTTTTTGAAGACCATAAATAATAAACTAGATAAAATCGTTTTGGATTCTTTAACTTACCTGTTAGAAATAAAAAGTTATCTGGGATTGTTAATCCTTTTTTCAACCAGATTCTAAATGTTCCTGGAATTCTGGCCTTGGATTACCTATTAAAAATAGTATCTAATACCATTAAAGGTGAAGATGGGCATCCAGGATTTAATGATTGGAAGAACGTGTTCCGGGAGGGTTTAATATTCCTGGAATGATTTTGATATTTGGAATTATTTTTTATGGTCTTGTGTGGATTTTAGAGTCCTTTCTAATAAAAGAGGTGGACCTGAATCTGGCCTCAGTTACTGTGGCTGCCATCTACACTTCTCTTTTCAACGCTCTTTTTGTGATGTGTCTGACCCATATGGCTGATGAAAAAAGTTTTAAAGCCACATTCGAGTTTAAAGAGGTTTTTAGCTTTTTCAAAGATGTGGGGGTGGATGAAATATCTGACGTTAATAGTATTCATGACTTTGTTCGGTGGATTAATCAACTTATTAATTGAATTGATTCCTCTGGTCCTGGATCTACCAGCTCTGGGATGGATTCCAATTCTTGTGGCTGTAACTTTGCTGGCTTACGCATATTTATTCAGCTTTTAAGGTCGACAAACGGGCTTATTGTACCAAGATAATCTAATTTGAAGAGGTTATTTGGACTTGTGGGATTTTAGAAATTAATTTGGATTTAAATTAAAAATTCATGATAATTTCTCCACACGTAAGCATGCATAATAGTGAGTTAATTTAAAAATGAAGAATACAACGCCTTTTTATCTTTTAAATTCTATTCAAGCGTTTTGTATAAGTTTTAGTTTATTCCACAGTTTTTACAGAAAAATAGCATCATATATTAACAATATTAAATCGTAATAATACCCATGCACAAATAATATTAAACTTAGGGGGGGGTAATAATAATTTATGTAATAATGGGAGTCATTATGTGGGTATTGGTCATGTTTTTGTAGATGTGTTTCACTATCCTTTCACGGATTCTAATAAGTTTTTAAAAGTCATTCTCCTATCACTGGGGTCTTTTCTAATAAATTCCTGGGATAATGGTTGGGGGCTATTCCTTGCGAGTTATAAAAAGCACAATCCTTGGGTTTGATGAGATGCCTGCCTGATTTAGATGAATATGGTGATTTGATTGCTGATGGTCTGAATTTGATTGCAGTAGGCATCATTTACAACATTCCCTTGTATATTGTTTCTGCCATTTTCATCATATCGGCCTTGGGGAAGTTTGATTTAAGCTTTGCCAGCTCCTCATCCCAGATTACCATTGCCATGGTAGCATTTTTTATCAGTATAGTATTCATCCCTGCTGGGGGTAACATGGCTTATGAAGAGAAATTCAAGGAGGCTTTTGATATCAAAAGAATCTTTGATTTTTATAAAAAAATATTGGATGGACTAGATACCTTTCATATTTGTTATTTATAGTTTTATTGTGGAAATTTTGAGTTTGGCTTTCCTTTTAACCAGTCCCTACTTAAAAATTTATATAGGAACATTTTATGGACTTGTATATTATTGCTCTTATTATTGTTAAATTCCTATTTAATTCTTGTTGGGGGCCGCTTCCGGGGATTCATATATAGTGAAGGCGTGCAAGAATAACAACAATAATTTTTGGAACAATTTATTGGATTAACATATCCTTTATCTAATTATAATTACTTAGCTAAATAATAATCCTTTATAATTAATTTTCATTTTTTTTATTTTTTTTTCCATACCTAAATGGAGTTAAATGCTATTTATAATAGGAAACGGATAGTTTTATAAGTGAAAAACACCTACAAGTGATTTGCCTATGATTTGTTAGGCACTTTATGGGCCTGTAGTCTAGCCTGGAATATGACGTGGGACTTCGGATCCCAAGGTCGAGGGTTCAAATCCCTCCAGGTCCGCTAATTTTTATTAATCTTCAATTCTGATTTTCATTGTATTCTTAAATTTCAAAATCGGTGGCTATGGGCTGCATCGGTTCTTGATCAGGATTAGAATGAATATTTATCGGCTATAGTTTTCTGATTTTGATTATTTACTCATTCCTCACAATGGCCTCTTTGAAGTAGCGGGGAATGAGGTGGCGGTACATCTTCCCGGTTAAAATCATACGTATATTGCCATCTAAGATGTAGGTTTCACAGTAATCATCCTCGGCCCGCATGCCCCGTCCATAGGCCTGGAGCAAAGTTATAACTGTTTTATAGGCATACCATCGAGGGTCCTGTTTGCGGCGCTCGTTTACCTGGGGGTCGCCCAGGTAGGGGAAGGGTATCTTATATATTACCTGGAACTGACACTGCTCATAGGGCAGATCCACCCCTTCACTCATGGATGGACTCACCAGAATCCGGGGTTCACGTGTTTTCTCAAACTGGTAAAGGGCATACTCCCGGTTCTGGCTGTTATGCCCAATGAGTCGTGAGTTGTTCAACTGGTTCATGACGTACTGTTGGCATTTGTAGTTGTGGGTGTGAATCAGTCCCTTCTCGTACTTATGGTGCTTTATGATCTTCTCCAGTATGGGAATGGTTTTAGGGGCGGTGCGCTTGATGAGACGCTGGGACATCTTCCCAGCCAGATTCATATGCACCGGCCGGTTGCCAGCAGGGAATGGGCTGGGAACCTCCAGGTAGTATACCTCGTCTGGTTCCAGGCCCAGCCATTTGCTGAAAAGTTCTTTATCCAGTATAGTGGCACTCATGAACAGACAGGCATCAGCATACTGGAAGAGCCGGTTTTTGGTGTAACCATCCACCCTCAATGGCTTGAAGGACACCCCCGCCGTATCAGTATCCACCACCCAGTTCTCGGGCTGGTCCTCCAGGTTGTTTAAAAGCTCTGAAAGCCGTAATTTAGTGCTGTTCACCCGGTCGGCCTGGTTTTTAGGCATCTCCTTCACGCTTAACTCTGCATAGGAATCGTACAATGCCTCTAAAAAGAGTATCCATTCCTCTGGGTCCCGATAATCCATCATGGATCGGGGGATGGTTTTTTTCACATCTTTTTCCAGTCGCTGCCTGGAGAGGTTAACTTCTAAACGCCGCATCAGCTTATCTTCCAGGTTATGGGCCTCGTCCAGGACCATCAACTGCCTTTTACCGAAGTGCTTCACGTAGTTAAGCTCTAAGAGGGCGTAGTCGTAGTTCATGAGGGTGATGCTGCTCTCAGCTGATTCGGCCTTCTGTTCCCAGTAGGGACAGTGATCCTGTGACCGGAAGTATATGGGTGCCCCAAAGGCGTCCTGGAAGGCATATCCTCCCTCAAATGGTGATTTAGTCACCCCATAATCGCAGCTGAACTCCTGGGAGTTGGGGGTGGTTTGACAAGTTCCCATATCACAGTTCAGATCCAGATTACTGTCCAGGCAGGCAAAATTTCCCCGACCCTTAACCAGGGGATATCCAAACTCAGAGGCGTACTGGGCCTGTAACTGTTTGGTCATGGTGAGGATGTAGGCAGGCTGATACATGCGTGCCAGGGTAGTGGCTACCGCTGATTTACCGGTGCCAGTGCCTGCCTCCAAGATCAGGTAGGGATAACCCTGTTCAATGGCCTCGCTTAAGCACCTAATAATATTCAGCTGGCCTTCCCGGGGGGAGGGGAATGGAAATTCTTCCAGGATCTCCTCATCAACATGGGGATACATACCTTTCAGCTCCTTAACACGTGAAGGAGATATGCGGGTTTCCTTTCTTGCTAGGGGCTTGTTCACCGATGAACTATGCTTATACCTACTTAAGTTAGGTTTTTCCCGGGATGATCCTGGTTGTAAATCAACAGCCCCCTTAACTGGAGATGGTTGTGGCCTGTTTTTCAGGTGGGTACATTTGCAGTTAGTCAGTATCATACCACACTTACTGCAGAAAAAGCCATTATCCATGGATTACCTATATTGTGCTGGTGATATAAATAGGTGGAAGCCCCAGATCAAACCTTAAATAACGGCTTTATTCATATTATCCCTCACTATCAAGGTTATAAACGATTTCAAATAATCATTAAGATAGGAGTTAACACATGTCATCAGGAAAACTTATAGGAGTCGGTGTTGGGCCGGGAAACCCAGATCTGCTGACTTTAAAGGCAGCAAATATTCTTAAAGAAGTACCAGTCATATGTTCCCCTCGTTCGGCTGAATCAAGGCCTAGTTTAGCATTATCAATAGTAAAATTTATACTTGAATCTCGGGACGACGAATATGAAGTACTGGATCCAGTTTTTCCCATGATAGAGGATGAAGAAGCCCTGCATATCTACTGGGAAGAAGCCGCCAGGCAGGTTAAAGAACGCCTACAACAGGGCCTGGATGTGGCCTTCATTACACTGGGAGATCCCACTGTCTACAGTACATTCTCTTACCTGGAGAAAAAGATCCGGAGCACAGGCTTTGAGGTGGAAACCATTCCTGGAATAACATCCTTCACTGGATGCGCAGCATCGGCACACATTACCCTGGGGGAGAAAGACGAGATCATAGTCATCGTGCCCAAGGTGGATGAAAGGTTAACTCCCATTCTGGAACACGCTGACACTGCAGTGATTATGAAGACCAGCCGCCACAGTAAAGAACTGCAGGACATTGTAGGGAAGGATCCCCGGAGAAAGGAGATTATTTCTGTGCAAAACTGTGGCATGTCTGATGAAAAGATAGTTAAAGGTTTTTCCCGGGATAAAAAATATCTCTCCACCACCATAATCAAGTTCAAGGACCAATGAAGGGGCCAAGTTATGGAAATCCAGCCACAATATCTTAATCTGAAGTCTTTTAGGCTCGAATCCGGAGAAGTACTGCAGGATCTGAAGATAGAATACGCCACATTCGGACGTAAAGTCACAGATAAGGCAGGAAATCTTACCAACGGCGTCTTGTATCTTCATGGTTGGTCGGGCAGTTACAGTTCGGTGGGGAATCTAGACGCGGTGATTGGCCCGGGGAAAGCAGTGGATACCAACCGCTTTTTCATAATATCCCCCACTGCCCTGGGTTCATCAGGTTCAGCCAGCCCCTGTACCACAGAATTAGGTCCTGCATTCCCTTTTTACACGGTTAGGGATATGGTTAATTTCCACATGAAGCTCCTGGAGTCTCTGGGTATAAAACATCTTAAGGGAGTGATAGGGACTTCCATGGGTGGTTTTCAAGCCCTGCAGTGGGCGACTGATTACCCGGATTTTATGGACTTCCTGATCCCCATAGCCACTGGCCTGAAATCAGGAAGGCAGATGAACGGTGCCTATGGGCTAATGAGCAGGATCATCCAGGAAGATCCGGCTTATCAGGGGGGAAATTATGATGATAACCCGATTGGTGCATTAGAACGCGGATCTACCATTGGATTTCTCTGGTCCATGACTCCAGAATACTTTGAACAGGAGTTTGAAACTGATGAAGATTTCTGGGAGGCCATGGATGAGCGCAATCAGGAGGTGGCTGCACTCGATGCCAACGACATCATCTGGCGTAATCAGGCCATGCTGAACTTCAACATGGAAGTTGATATTTCAGATGGAAACTCATCAAGAATAAGGGCGAAAACCCTGGTAATTGGTATTGAAGATGATCAGATTTTTCCTCCCAGTATCAGTACAATCCCACTGGCTGAGTCCATTGAAGATGCGGAGATCTTTCTTTATCCCTCTATATTCGGCCACTATGGATGTGTGAGGGATTTGGAACAGGCAGCAGATGCCATACTCTCGTTTTTAGAGAGTAATAAAATGTATTAGGTACTCCTTTCATCCAGGATTAACGTGAAATTGGCAGCACTCATCACCCTGGGCAAAACATTTAGTCTCTTCCACAGAGACATTTTCCCCCATGTGAGCTGAAAAAATCGCTCTTAATATGCCGCTATCAAAGGAACATGCAGGTCTTCCTAGGAGTGGCAGATCTTCACATTCAAAACAATCGTAGGCCAGTATTATAGGAGGATCTAAACTGTTGACTTCTAACCGGCCTAAATGGTTTTCTGCCCAGAAATCAGACAGGTTTTTAACCAGCTGATCCAATGTGGATGCCTGTAGTTTATGGTAAAATGCTTCACCTACCTTAAATCCTGCCCTGTGAAGAATGGGGTCGATGTTTACCCCTTCATCTAGGAGAGCCATCCTTATGGTGCGGAACATGAAGCGAAAGAATTTGAAGGGGTCATTGGACTGCACCACGTGCTGATCAAGGTATAGGTCCATGTCAGATTCAATCTCCCTTTGAGGTGAAATGTCTCCCAGATGTCTGGAATGTAAATAAAAAATTTTTTTCCGGCGATCCTGGGGATGGGGCTTCCAACTGATGATATTTGCCTTCATCAAATCCTGGAGATGAACAGATACTGTTGATTTGGATTTACCAGTAGCGGAAACAATTTCCGAACCACTCATATCCTTGTTTTTAAGTAAAGATAATATTTCCTTCTTCACCGGACTTTGAACCACCCTTGCACCCTGGGGTGATGAATATATCTTGGCCAGGTCCCTAGTTTTTTTTGATCCCATCATTAGTTGTTGATCTGTACCCCGCACCATTTAATGGTTCGTACCAACCGATACGTTCGTCACTATCCGAACATTTATATAGGGTGGGTCCCTACCATCATATAACGTTTGTATCTTAACGAACTTATTCTTGGTGAGGAGGTCGCAAGATCATGAAAGCAACCGCAGAGAAGATAGCAGAAAAAGTTTACTGGGTAGGAGTCCTGGACTGGGACATCCGACAATATCATGGCTACACTCTAAAAGGAACCACTTACAATGCATATCTAGTATTTGGAGAGGAGAAAGTAGCCTTGATAGATAACGCATACCATGGCAACTATCAAGAGCTCATGGCCAGGGTAGGGGACGCATTCCATAGGGAAGGTAAAGAGGTCCACATCGATGTAATCATACAAAACCATGTCGAAATGGACCACAGTGGCCTTTTAACTGAATTACACCGTAATTTCCCAGAAGCCCCAATATACTGCACAAAAATAGCAGTTAAAGGACTGTTAAAGCACTATCCTGCACTGAAAGGGGCTAACTTTGTGGAAGTAGGGACTGGTGAAACCCTGGAACTGGGTGGTAAGACCTTAACCTTCTTAGAAGCCTTTCTACTGCACTGGCCAGACAGTATGTTTACATTCCTATCTGAAGATGGAGTTTTATTCCCAAACGATGCTTTCAGTCAACACCTGTGCTTTGCACAACGTTATGACAATGATGTTCCAGAATACATCTTGATGGAGGCCACCCAGAAGTTTTACGCTAATCTACTGACCCCCCTATCTAAACTGGTTTTGAAGAAGTTACAGGAAGTCACTGATCTTGGTCTCCTTGAACAGATCAAAATCATTGCACCAGCCCATGGACAGATATGGACCGATCCTATGAAAGTTATTGGTGCCTACAATTCCTGGGCAACTGGTGAATGTGAAGATAAAATTACCATCATCTACGACACCATGCATCATTCCACCCAAAAAATGGCCCATGCTATGGCTGAGGGTGTAATCAGTGAAGGGGTGGATGTTAAGATGTACTATCTCCACGAAGATGAACGCAGCGAAATCGTTAAAGAGGTCCTGGACAGTAAAGCCATAGCCCTGGGAGTGCCAACCATTAACGACGTACCTTACCCAAGTGCAGGGGACATTCTATACTACCTCCGAGGATTGTTATTCAACCGCACTGGCAGGGAAAGGTTGGCCGTTACATTCGGTTCCATGGGTGGAAGGGGAGGATCACCCCATAAATTGGCTGAAGAACTTACTCAATACGGATTCAACGTTAAAGAAGAGTATGAGATAACCTTCATACCAGACCAAGATGAGCTAGAAAAATGCTTCGAAGTGGGTA
Source organism: Methanobacteriota archaeon (assembly GCA_029556335.1). Taxonomy (GTDB): domain Archaea; phylum Methanobacteriota; class Methanobacteria; order Methanobacteriales; family Methanobacteriaceae; genus Methanobacterium. The sequence goes on along the minus strand of JAKQFA010000028.1, from coordinate 196,479 downwards.
AAAAACTGGCCCAGGAGATAAAAACACTATAACAACGAGATTTTGGTGCAACAAGTAAAGAAGTTGAATTGGAAAAACTGGTACAAAAAGCTTCAATGGATAGTACTGGTAATAAAGCCCCGACCCATTGGGTTTGAATGAATAAAAGGGGTACTTCTAGGAGAGACCTATCTCTGTCCCCATCATAGCCAGGGCTGGAATCAAAAAAAATCAAACCTTGTAATGATGAAAATTTCCCCCTATCTGGCTCTGGCATGATTATAAATCAATCAAGAATATAGTACACTTTAAATTACTCATTAATACATTGATGAGATGAAAAACCTTACCCCTACTCTCCTATTTCTTTTAGTTTCTCACATGCGTTTTCCGCTGCTAATATTATGGGATCAATAACCATGGATACAGGTGGGGCGTAGGAGAACTCCATGTTAACCAGTTCATTACAGGTTACCTTTTTTGCTATGGCCAGGGCCATGGTATCCACTCTTTCAGCCACCCGCTCCTCTGCCACTATCTGACATCCAATGATCCTTCCCTGGAGGTTACACACCATCTTAACATCTATCCTTTTAGCACCAGGATAGTACCTGGCCTTGGTAAGGGCCCTCTTTTTTCCAGATATAACGAAAATACCATTATAAATGGCGACAGTTTTGGTTAAACCAACTGCTCCAAATTCTAGCTCCCCAATTTTGGCCACGGTAGCATTTAAAACTGGTTTAGCTTGGGCAAATTGGCCAGCTATGTTTTTAGCCGCTATTTTCGCCTGTCTTACGGCAGTTGAACCAAGTGGGGATTGGGTGGGATGGCCGGTGATGGCGTCTGTTACTTCTACACAGTCTCCCACGGCATATATGCCTGGAATGGATGTTTCCATCTTTTCATTGACTTTGATGGCCCATTTACCCAGTTCACAACCAATATACTCAGCAAGATGAGTTTCAGGACGGATCCCAGTGGCCATTATCACTAAATCAGCCTTTATTATCTCATTCCCTATCTGAACTCCCTCCACTTTATGGGTGCCCATTACCTGTTCGATGGAATTTCCCAGGATAACTCTTATACCCTCCTTTTCCAGGTAATTCTGAACTAAACGGGCCATATCGGGGTCCAGTAATCTGGGAACTATTTGAGAAACCAATTCACCAACAACTACCTCCAAGCCCATTTTTTTAAGCCCATAAGCAGTTTCCAAGCCGATCAAACCAGCTCCCACCACAACTGCTGTTTGACTCTTATTTGCCCATTTTTTGATCTTAAATCCATCGTCAATGGTGTGAATAGTGAAAACACCCTTTAAATTAGCACCTTTCACTGGAGGGATGAAGGGAGCTCCACCAGTAGCGATAACCAGGCGATCATATTCTAGTTCTCTTTCATGGCGCTTTTTATCATTCATTAAAATGTACTTTATTTTATTTTGCTCCTTTTCTACCTCCAATACTTCTGCTTCAGTCAGCACTGTTATATTCCGATCAAGATATTCTTCCGGCTGGTGCATTATTATATCATTGAAATTTTTAACATCACCACTTAAAACATAGGGAATAGCGCATGGAGAATAGGCTACGTGTTTATCCCGAGTAATTACTGTAATTTTTGCTTTTGCATCGTATTTTCTAATATTTGATGCGGTGGAAAGTCCACCGGCTCCCCCTCCAATTATAATTACTTTCATTTATACAACCTCTGCTGGTTATGAATATTTTTTGGAACTAATTCTTAGTAAAAGATTGGATGTAGAAAACAGGATAACTATCATTATTTATCATGGACAATTATTTATTCTGGTGAAATCATATAGTAAGGTACATGGAATCAAAGCCTGCTCCAGAAAAGATCCTAACCCTGATCCTTAACGAAGGTCCCTACCGGTCACAACATGCTAACATTGCCTATCGACTGGCTTTAAGTGCCTTGGAATTGGGATATGGCGTACAGATCTTTCTGTACATGGATGGCACACATATTCCAAAAAAAGAGCAGAATCCACAATCTTTCCCTAACGTGGCCAACAAATTCCGGAAACTGGTTACAGCCGGGGCGGATATAAGGGCTTGTATTCGCTGTGCCACCGCCAGGGGCCATACCTGCACTCCCAATCCTTATATAAATGGGGTTAGAATCACCAGTGTCTACGACATTCCACAGTGGATCAAAAACAGCCACCAAGTAATTAGCCTAGGAGGATAAGATGGATTCAGCCCTGATAATAATAGATAAAGCACCATATGGATGGGAAGATGCATTCAGTGCTTACTATGTGGCTATTGCATGTCTGAACCGTGAATTTGATGCTGATGTATTTCTAGTTGGGGATGGAGTGTATTCTGCTCTGGAAAATCAAAAATCACAGGAAACCCTCAAATTCCCCAACGTGGGGGAATTAGCCTACCTAGTATTCCCGGAAGGATCAATATTTGTTCATAAGGATTCAATGGAAAAAAGAGGGATATTCGGGGAAGAATTGGTTGAATCAGCACAAATTATTGATGATGAGGAGTTATTTAAGATTTTGGAGTCGAAAATGGGAAAAATAGCCTTTATCAACTTTTAGAGGTGAAGAATGACTGATGAGCAAAATAGGCACCTGATCCTTGCTGATGGTGCACTGGTAAAAGAGGTTAGCATCAAGGAGATCCGCCCCTGCATAGTGGCCGAAGGAATGGTTAGAGTACTAATGCAACTGGATAATTCCCTAGACGCAGTAATTCCTTCATTAATGACCATTTATCCTCCGGGAAAGGTTAATTACATAAAAAATAAAAACATCCTCACCCTATCACTCCACAATCGACTTATAACCATTTATCCTTCTGGAAAGGTCAGTATGAACAAAACACTAGATGAAGAGGATGCCCTGGAGACCATAACCAAGATCATGGTTGATATAAACCAGGCCCATCTCCAGGAGTCCACCACCGGTACTTCTGATCTGCAGGATGCCCAGGAAAGACTTTCGAACCTAGGACCCCTGGACCTCTACCACTGTTTACCCCAGACTGGCTGTGGAGAATGTGGAGAGGCTACCTGCACCGCTTTTGCCATGAAACTCCTCTCTGGAGACACCACCCTTGACTGCTGCACTCCTTTAAAAGAATCAGAACATAAAGAAAAACTGAGATGCCTGGAAAACTTACTGGGGGAACCTCTTATGGCTGCCCTGGGATGGAAGACCCAATAAAATGAACTGCAAAGGATGGTGTAAATGCGCATAGGATTTATTGTAACCAAAACCCCGGCTGAATATGGGTTTAAAACATTTTTACAGTTTATAAAAATATATCTGGGGAAAAAAGATGTTTATGTGTATCTTGTTGGAGATGGAGTGTACTGTGCACGTAAAGGTCATCAAAAGTCCGATGAAATCATCAGGATCATCGAAAATGGTCGGCTTTACGCCCTTTTAGAGGATCTTCAGGCCCGGGCCATAACCCCGGAACGTACCTTCCCTGGCACAAAAATCCTGGACAACTACCAGGATCTGGTGGTGGCAATAATGGAAGAAATGGACCAGATGTTGAGTTTTTAGAAAAAATAGGGGGAAAAATGAAGAAAAAAAGAATTAGAAGTCATACACCGGTTACTTGCCAGTGCCAGCCCCCTGCCGTGGAGAGACCCCCATCTATCCTGCGTTCAGTGCAGTGTCCTGATTGTGGGAAGTTTTTCCGGACCAACCGCCAAGTTGACCATTGTTTTAAATGTCGTCCCTAGTTTTCGCCGGATAAAGGCCTGTTTTTAATAAAAAATTGCGGTTAAAAATCCGTAACCTATATTTATCAGGACCAAGCTTAGGCAAAAGATTGACACTGCGTAGGTGCATGCCCTGGTAACTCTTTCAGAGGTCCAGTTACCTATGATCTCTTCAAAGATCAGCCCTCCGTCAAAGGGTTTTAGGGGCAATAGGTTGAACAGTCCAATACCAAAATTAAGGGTGAATATCCACATGAAAAGTTCGGCCAGATACACCAGCACCCAGGGAGCATCACCCAGGATTATGGACAGATCTTCACTGACCACATGCTTTTCCTGGCTTTTAATCCCGATGAAGGCACTACTGGTACTGTTGGGATTGGGACTGGTAGTAACACTGTAAGTGCCTCTATCTGTGCCTATGATAACCTGTTCTCCTACCTTAAGTTCTTGGATCACCCGTGAAAAACTGTCACGGTCAGTGACTGGGTAGCCATTAATGGCCTGAATCACCATACCCTCCTGTAATACTCCATCAGCCGGACTACCAGGCACCACGTTCACAATTTCCAAACCTTCCGCTGGTAAAGCGTAGGGTATTAAGAACAGAGTCAAAACAAGGTAGATGGCAATGGTCAAGGCCGCCAGCATCATGTTGAAGATGGATCCTGCAGCGAAGATGCGCAGCTTGGAAAGACTGCCCAGTTTATTCACCTCTTCTTCATCTGGCTCCACAAAGGCAATGGGTAAAATGGCCAATAACCCCACTCCCAAGGACTTGATATTTACCTTCTCCACCCTGGCCAGGATTCCATGGCCAAATTCATGGACTACGATGACGGTGATCAGGCCAATTAATCCGTAACCAAAGGGTAAATAAATGGGAGAGCCGGGTATCTTCACTCCAGGTAGCACGATGGATACTTGGGGGTTCACAGCCACGGTTTCCAGGGATGCCACCAAGTAGTACACGATGAAGGCCATCAAAAAAACAGCCACCACGATACCCCCATTCATGACCCACCGCCAGAGTTTAGGATTTACCTGGGCAACGGAGTCAATGAAGCCCCTCATACGGGTAGTTTTCCTTAGAATTATGGGTCCTTCCATTTCAATCTTCAATTTATCCTTAAATAAGAAAGCTAAAACCCAAATCACAACAAATGCAATGGCATAATACCATAACGCGTTCAAATAATCACCTTTTATCTTAAAACAATCTAAACCTGCAGGGAGTGGTAGGGAAGTACCTGGCATTTTTCACCTGAGCCAACTCCTTCCAGATTTTCATCCATGACAATGTAACAGTCAGAGTCTACCATGGACTTTATGATACCCGATCCTTTTATCTTCAATGGCCGAACTGCATCACCCTCGATGCGGGCTCTAATATAATCAGTACGCCCCAGTGTAGATGGAATCTTCCTTGTCGAATTTTTGGTGATGAAATGAAGCTCTCTTTTAAAACCCTGCATTCCCAGTAGAATTTCCCTTACGAACACATCAAATTGGACCATAGCTGCCACTGGAAAGCCGGAAAGCATAAAAACGGGTTTTTCCTCCACCACTGCGAAGGCAAAAGGTTTACCTGGTCTGAGGGTCACTCCATGGATCAGCACTTCCCCTAGTTCGGCGGCCACATCCACCACCACATCTCCTTTACTGATGGCTGTTCCACCAGTGGTTATTAAACAATCGTTATTTTTGAGTAACCTTAAAAATTCTCTTCGCACCAAGTCATAGTCATCAACACAGTGAGTCATGTCCGGAACTGCCAGGGCACTTTCAACCATGAACTTCACAGAGAAATGGTTGGAATTTATGATCTCCGCTCCTTCAAGTTGAGACTTGGGCATCACCAACTCACTTCCAGTAACCATCACCCCCACTGCAGGCTTTTTATAAACTTTCACTTCCCTATAGCCAGCTGAGGCAACAATACCTACTTCTGGTGGATTCAGAACACTTCCCTGCCTCAAGATCATATCTCCTGTCTTAAAGTCTTCACCAGCAGGGGATACGTTCTCTCCTGGAATAACAGCGGTTTCCACTTGCAGATGATCTTGGTGGCTCTGGGTGAACTCCTCCATCACCACTGCATTGGCTCCGGAGGGTAAAGGGGCTCCTGTTGCAATTTGTATGGCTTCTCCCTCCTTCAGATCTACATTGGAAACATTCCCCGCTCCGAGGCGGTCCACAATATCCAGTTGGACAGGATTGTCCACGGAATGTCCAAAGGTCTCCTCCGCCTGGAGAGCATATCCGTCCATGGCTGACCTATCAAATGGGGGTGAATCCAATAGGGAAAACAAATCCTGGGCCAGAACTCGGCGGTGAACCTCTTCTAGATCTGCCATTTCCACGCCTACAGTTCTTAAATTACTTTTAAGTAATTTTTTCGCATCTTCCACTGGCATAAGCTCGTATAAAAACATACAAATCTTCTCTTTGATGACTGTGATTGGAAGTTTAGAATATTTAGTTTTTTGGCCACCCTCCCCTTTATATGTTAATAGGGCAAGGATAGGTCTACTCATTTTTTTCAGACACAACAGTTAATTCACTAGACAACACCCACCATATAATTTAAAAATTCCTTAAAGAAATAAAGAAGTTTCAACTAACACTACTGGTTTAAGATGAGATATCTTTAATATTCTCGAGAGATGTCTATGATGCAGTAAAGAATGACCTATACATGCACACCCACAGTTCCACCAGACCCATCATAACATGATCTTGATGTTGAGTGGGTGTGCTTCACTTTTTGATAACATCTTTAATGTTACACAATCAATATTTTGAAACAAGAACTGGATGTGAATAAGGTGACCTCTTCCCAAATTATGATCAGCATGGACAGTCTTTCAAAATCCTTTGGAAACATTAAAGCCCTGGATAATCTCAACTTAGATGTTAAAAAAGGGGAGCTATTGGGGGTCATCGGCCCCAACGGGGCGGGTAAGACAACCGCAATCCGCATCACCTGCTGCATCATGAAACCCGACCAGGGCGATGTGTTAGTTGATGGATACAGCATCCACAAAGATCCCTTGAAGATCAAGTCCCTCATCGGTTACTTGCCCGAGGAACCTAATCTTTACGAGAGATTCAAGGCCCGGGACTTGTTAAAATACTTTTCTGAACTTTACGGTGTTCCCGGGGCAGATATAAATCAACGCGTTGAAGAACTCCTGGAATTGGTGGGTATGACCCACCGGGCGGAGGATAGAATTAACACCTTCTCCAAGGGGCTGCGCCAGCGAATTAGTATAGCTCGGGCTCTAGTTCACGATCCCGAGATCATAATATTTGATGAACCAACCATGGGACTGGACCCCGCCACCAGCCAGACCATCCGACACTTCATAAACCAGCTTAAAGGTGATAAAACCATCATACTATGCACCCATTACATGGATGAAGCTGACCAGCTCTGTGACCGTGTGGCCTTACTGGATCAGGGACGAATAAGGGACATGGGAACCCCACAGGACCTCAAATCCAAAATTCACGGTGACCTAATCCTCCTGGTGCGGGTGACAAATCCACTCGAATCTGATCAGGAAGTTATATCTGGATTCAGATCAGTAGAAAACCTGGAAACAGAGGATGAACAGTACATCATATCTTTAAACTCTCGGGAAGAGATATCCCAGATCTTGAATGTCCTGGGAAGCCGGGCCCTGGCAGTTAATACCAAGGAACCCACCCTGGAGGATGTATTCATAAGCACTCTTGAAAATAGGAGAATATGATGAACTTCATGACCATCGCTCGTTGGGAGTTTAAAAACACCATAAAAAGCCGTAAATTTCTTGTAATTTTTTTTCTCCAAATAGCAGCTCTGTTTCTATTTGTCATGGTTTTCAATTCCTTAGCCGAGAACCTGGAGAGTAATGAGGCCCTGTCTATAACCCCTTCCCTTTCAGGCTTTGCCAACGTGGATGTGGATGACCAGGGAGGTCTGTTCACAAGACATTTGAATTCGGAAGTTCTCACTCTTAAAAATTCCTCGTATCAACAAGCTCGAAACCGTTTAGAACGCGGACTAACTGTTGGATATTACACCGTACCCCCTGAGTCGGTGACCCTGATCCAGGATGGAGATCAAGTGGAAACCATCCTCTACTTGGACTACCGGGATCCTAAGCGAAGCGTGGTGCGTGAAGAAGTGAATTCCACCACTAAAACACTATCCACGGCCCTCACCACTTCTTATTTGGAGTCATACAGGCCCAGGAATATCACTAAGCAACCTGGAGTAACTGAAACAACCTCTGGAGAATCAGTACCCTTGCAGTTAATACGGAAGGTGATGTTATCGGTGCTTCTCTTTTTACCACTTTTTCTTTTCGGAAACCTCATCATTGACAGTGTGGTGGGTGAAAAGGAACGTAAAACCGTGGAGATGCTCAGGGCCCTTCCACTGACTTCTGCTGACATTATCATCGGTAAAAGTCTAGCAGTGGTGATGGTCATGGCACTGCAGGTAGCTATGTGGATGATAATCATTCTGGGAGCAGGGTTCCAGTTGAAAAATGCATTAATGGTGTACGTTATCGTGTTCCTCACCACCATCCCCCTGGTGGGGCTGACCACCATCATCGCCACCTACTCCAAAAACTACAAAGAAGCGGGCATTGGTCTTACCTTTGCCTATATCTTCATATCAGGCCTTTTAATTCTGCCCCTTTTGGGGTACATAATTAACCAATCCACCTTAGCCAACCTTTCTCCAATGACAATGGTCATGCGATTATCCTCGGGAGAAACCATTGTTATGGGTGAAATCCTGTTATCCCTCACTTTCATAGTTATAATAAGTTTAATATCCTATGGAACTAGTATAACACTATTTCAAAGGGATAAAGTAATTTTTGGGCCAAGACCGAGTATTATTAGGCTAACCATGGAGTTAATGGGTCTTAACAAGGACAAAAAAACTAGATCCCATAAAAGGAGAATCCGCAATTGAAATTATGGGCCCTCGTAAAAAAAGAAGCCCGGGATATACTGGGGAACCGGATCTTTTTACTGGTGGTTGTGGTTCAGTTACTGATAATCCTGGGAACATTCGGACTGGCTTTATCAACTGCTCTGGTTAATGACCCCGCGGTTCTAGATAGTTATGGGGTTAACTCTGCCATCAAAGTGGGATTATCGGAGGATTTAAATCAATCAACACTCGTAGATGATTTAGAAGCTCAAAAACTTCAAATAGAATATTTCAACACTACCCAGGAGGCTAAAAGACTTTTGGGAACTGACTTGGCGGCGGTTATCAGCATATCTTCTGAGGGGGAGATTCAGGTTGAATTTGACACTTCCAATGTTTTTTATCCAGTGGCCTCTACCAAGGTAAGTAAAGCAGTTGACACTTTTCAGCTCCGGAAAAACCTCCAATCAAGAGAATTAAGTGAAGAACAAATTAAAGTTATCCAGGAACCTGTTAAACTGCGAATTATCAACTTAAAAGAGGAAGAAGCGGTTAAGATCGCCCTGGACAGCCCCTACTTTGTCGAGGTAATGTATGGCTTTATAGTGCCCTTCATACTCTTATTACCATTTTTCATGGCTAGTAACTTGGTAACAGATAGCATAGTGGGGGAGAAGGAACGAAAAACCTTTGAAGTACTCCTTATGTCTCCTCTGCCTAGTAGTATGGTGGTTATTGGTAAGATTATCCCCATATTGACTTTTTCCTTGTTGCAGAGTCTGGCGTGGATTTTATTGCTGGACCTGTTACAGGTGCCAATCTTCAACACCCTGCTCCTGCTCTTAATACTTTTCTCTGTGGGATTAGGGTTTATTGGAGTGGGAATACTCATATCTGTCCTGGTGGACAGTACTAAGGAGGCGAACTCAGCCATTACCCTGATCCTGGTCTTCACCACTTTCATACTCTTTGTCCCTCTATTCATTAAATCGGGCATGTTTCAAGTGCTGTTTAGCTTCATACCCACAGTTTTAATGGTTAAAATTGCTTCCAGTCCTGTGGTAAATCCTGAAGTAGTGGTTTACTTACTGCCCACAATTTTGATATCTATTCTGATATTCCTGGGCACGGTCCGATCCTTCCGTCATGAAAGAGCTATTCGTCTGTAGATGAAAAAAAGATTCGGGGAAAAAATTAATGAATGACACAAGTTTACCATCATTCACATAAAATAAACCACCAGACTCATCATCAGTCCAGTTACCAGGGGTATGGTGAGATTATCATCAATGGGACTGTACGCTTCGGTCAATGTCCCAAAAAAGGCCCCTGAAATGGCGGGTATCAGGGGAAGTTGGGTTGATGCCACGATAAAACCAACTGCAAGGAAGGCTAGGCTCCCCTCAAATGTTTTATCCTTCCGAAATGGTAACTTGATGTTTCCCCATCTTTCACCCACCAGTGTAGATGCGGAATCACCGAAAAGCAGTATTAAAATGGCGGCGTTGGCCACATCCAAGTGGGATTGAAAGAAGAAAAGGGTGATTATAATTCCTAGGAAGAAATAGATAGATCCCACTTCGTCCTCGCTTCTTTTGCAGTATCGCAAAATAGGGGAGAAAATTGGTATGTGAAGGTAACGATCCCAGCGGAATATCAGCACCAGAAAAACTAAAAGAACAAGACAAATGATAATAACAACTTTCACTGGTATTAAGTAGCTCAATACTACTACGAAGACGCCTGAGGCATGCAACAACTGCCTCAGGTGTTCCCTGCTCATAGTATCAGGACATAAATTTCTCAACAGCTCCCTGATAGGCGTTTTTAAGCTCTTCCACGTTTATAGTCAATCCTGCCTGGTCAATGACCAGCATTTTTCCCTCCACTCGCCCGATGGACGCGGTTGGCACACCGTTACCTGTAAGGTGGGTGATGACTTCATGGGCAGAACCTTCCTGCACTGTTAGCAAGTATCGGGAGTGGGACTCCGAGAACAGAACCTGTATGGGAGTCATATCCAAGTTACCAGGGACACTGGAAAGATCCACCACCGCCCCTAAACCTCCCTCCAGGGCCATTTCAGCCAGGGCGACGCCTAAACCTCCGTTAGAGAGGTCGTGCAAGGCGGTAATGCTCCCCTGATCATCATTTTTCACCAAATCTAGCACGGCCTGGGCAGATTGATATTCTGCTTCAATATCTACCTGGGGTGCTTTCCCCTGCATCACCCCGTGCATGGTTTTATGATATGCGGAACCATCCAGTTCAGGATGGGTGTGACCTATTAAAATGATCACGTCACCCTCGTTCTTGAAGGGTGTGGTGCGGATGTCTTTAAGATCCATGACCCCGGCCACACCAACGACTGGTGAGGGATTAACTGTCACCCCCTCGGTTTCGTTGTAAAAACTAACGTTTCCACTTATAACTGGTAAATTGAATCGATGGGCCAAATCTGACATACCCTGCACACACTCCTTGAACTGCCAGAATACTTCTGGTTTTTCAGGGTTTCCAAAGTTAAGGCAATCCACCATGCAAAGTGGTTCAGACCCCATGGCCACCACATTTCTGATGGCCTCGGCCACAGCACCAGCACCACCATGATAGGGGTCCAGATAGCAGTGTATGTTGTTGCAGTCTGTGGTGAGGGTGAAACCCCTCTCCTGGTCCACTCGCAGCACGGCAGCATCGTCTCCGGGTTTGACCACGGTACGGATTTGGACTTCATGATCGAACTGGCGATACACCCACTTCTTACTGGCAATGTTCAGGGATGATAAAAGTGCTAAAAGAGCTTCATCAGCTGATGAATCCACTAACTCAACATACTCATCATCACGTACTGGTTCACGGGCTTCTCTCTCAACCAGCGGAGGATCAGCCAGTAATTCGCAGGGGAGTTCCGCCATAACTTCTCCTTCCCGTGTAACCACCATAAGTCCATCATCAGTCACCTCACCAATAACAGCGTAGGACAACTCATATTTTTGGAATATGGCCAGCAAAATTTCCACATCCCCCGGTTTAACTACGAAAACCATTCTTTCCTGGGATTCGGATAGCATAATCTCGTAGGGAGTCATTCCCTCCTCCCTGAGAGGTACCTTGCTCAACTCCATCAGCGCGCCATTACCCCCCTTGGCTGCCATTTCGGATATGCAACAGGTAAGGCCGCCACCTCCCAGATCTTTAAGTCCCTGTATGTCAATTTCCTCCAGAGCTTCCAGTGTAGCTTCCATCACCTGTTTCTTGGTGAATGGATCAGCTACCTGGACAGCAGGCCGACTTTCTAGCTCTGACGATGATGTGAGTTCCTCAGAGGCAAAGGTCACACCATGGATCCCGTCGCGTCCGGTGCGTCCTCCCATCAGGACAAAGACGTCACCAACATTAGGGGCTATCCCCCGGATTATACTATCTTTCCGGACCAACCCCGCGCACACCACATTTACCAGTGGATTCAGCCGATAATTTTCATGGAACTCCACTTCACCCCCTACGGTGGGTACACCCACCTGGTTACCATAATCAGAAATTCCTTTAACTGCGTATTCAAAAAGATAACGGCTGCGCTGATCTTCTAGGGGCCCGAAACGTAGTGAATCTAGAAGTGCAACTGGCATAGCCCCCATTGATATTATATCCCGTATAATGCCACCAATACCCGTACCAGCCCCACCATAAGGTTCTATGGCTGAGGGGTGGTTGTGGCTCTCCATGCCCATCACCAGGGCCAAGTCTTCTGTTAGATCAACAATACCCGCATCATCACCAGGTCCTATAATCACCTTTTCCCCTTTGGTGGGGAACAGGGCCAGCACCGGCCGGCTACTTTTATATGAGCAATGTTCTGAGAACATAATATCCAGCATACCATATTCCAGGGGATTAGGGTCCCGCCCCAACTCATTTTTTATGTACTCCATTTCCTCTACGGTTAAAGTCAATTTTTCACCCTCCTAAACACTAAACAGAATGTTTTATGCCCACAGTAAGTTCATGATCCTCAATTTTCCATTTTTTATGGTAATCTCCATCCTGGGCCTGGAATAAAATTTCAGTGGCCCGCACCTCGTGTGAGATATATTCTAGGAATGGTTTAACCAGGCCCTGGAACTCGGCACTGCAATCCACATTTACTTGGATATGGGCCTCCACCTCCAAGTCCAGATCCTTCCTCATATCCTGTATCCTCCGCACCAATTCCCGGCTCATGGCTTCTGATAAAATTTCAGGGGTGATCTGGGTATCTACAAAAACGTTACCCCCTGGAAATTCGGAGTTGGTGACGTTATCCGGCAGTTCAGTTTCCAGCACCACATCGTCTGGCCTTAGCTCCACATTTACATCATCCAGTTTTACAACAAAAATCCCTTCAGCATCCATTTTTTCCATTAATTCATGACCATCTACCTCGGACAGTTTGGCTGCTACCCGGGGAACATCTTCCCGCAGACGGGGCCCCAGGGTCTTCATATTTGGCAAGACCCTTATCTTAAGGTCCTGGAATTCCTGAGATGGAGTGATCTTCTTAGTGTTGGCCTGTTCCAGCAACACATCCTCTAAATTTTGGGAGGCTTCCAGAATTCCCTGGTCTTCGGACACGATCACAATCTCTTGCACTGGCCAGCGTAGTTTGTACCTTGCGGAGTCCCGGGCCCGGGCACAGGCCTCTATAATATCCCGTGCCACGTTCATATCAGCCTCTAACTTCTGGTCTCGGAGAGTTTCATCTACTTCCCAGTCTAAAAGATGCACACTCTCGGGGAGATATGTTTCCAGGGGCCTGATAAGGTGCTGGTAGATTTCCTCACAGATGTGGGGGGATAGGGGTGCCATGAGGGTTACCACGCTCTTAAGTGTGGTGTAAAGGGTTTGGTAGGCCCCAAGTTTGTCCGGGTCATCTTTCTCGATCCAGGTCCGACCACGAATAAGGCGAACGTACCAGCGGCTGAGATCCTCCAGTATAAAGTCCTGCAAGCTGCGAGTGGCCTGGTGCAGATGCAGAGCTTCAAGGGATTTCGTGACTTCTTGGGCCACCGATTGTACCCGGGAAGTAATCCAACGATCTTCAACCCGGAATTTAACATTCTCGGCTCCGTATTTGGTGGGTTGGAAGTTATCCAGCCCCATGTAGGTGGATGCGAATATGAAAACATTCCAGAGGATGTTGAACATCTTGTTGATGTTTTTCACCTCATCCCAGTTGAACTTCAGATCCTCCCAGGGTTTGTTGGCCCAGAGCAAATAGAAACGCAGCACATCAGCCCCATACTTAGCCACCACTTCATCGGGTTCCACCACATTACCCAGGGATTTGCTCATCTTTTTACCCTCTTCATCCAGGGTGAATCCGTGCATAAGGACCTTACGGTAGGGGACACTGTCCAGGGCGATCATTCCACAGCCCAACTGGGAGTAAAACCATCCCCTGGTTTGGTCGTGGCCTTCAGTAATGAAATCATAGGGGTACCACTCTTCAAATAGCTTCTGTTCCTTAGGATAGTAAAGAGCAGCCCATCCAGCCACACCAGAGTCTATCCACACATCCAGTACATCGGGTGTACGTTGCATCTGGCCTCCACAGTGGCAAGGTATCTTCACCTGATCCACGTAGGGCCGGTGCAGTACATCGCCCTCCAGTTTCTCCTGGGATAATTGGACCAGTTCCTCAAGGGATCCCACCACAGTAATCTCGTCACAGTCACTACAAGTCCAGATGGGTATGGGTATGCCCCAGTAGCGCTGGCGACTAATGGTCCAATCCCGGGCGTTCTCGACCCAGTTTCGGAAGCGGCTCTCACCAGCCCAGGAAGGAACCCATTCCACCTTATCCAGTTCACTGAGGAGCTGGTTCTTGATCTGGGTGATCTTCAAAAACCACTGCTCCGTGGCCAAGTAGATGATGGGAGTTTTACATCTCCAGCAGAATCCATAACGGTGTTTAATTGTGCCTTCTTTAAATAGTAGACCATGGGTATCCAGGTCGGTGATGATGTAAGGATCTGCATCCTTAACAAACTGACCATGGTACTTACCAGCTTCTTCTTTGAACAATCCAGCCTCATCCACGGGACAGAATATAGGCAGCCCATAAGCTTTACCAATCTCAAAATCGTCGGGCCCATGCCCTGGAGCAGTGTGCACGCAACCAGTACCTTCAGTCAGGGTCACATGTTCACCGGGCAGTATTACGTGTTTGAAATCATTCTGAACGGGTATTTCCTGGCTCAGGGGGTGCTGGTATTCCAGGCCCTCAATTTGAGACCCTTTCACTACTCTGATTATTTCATATTCAAGTTCCCCAAAAATGGAGTCTACCATGGCCTCTGCCAGCAGATATGTTTCCTCACCAACCTTTACGTAGGCGTAATCATAATCGGGATGAACACATATGGCCATGTTGGCAGGAAGGGTCCAGGGTGTGGTGGTCCAAACCAGGATGTAGGTATTTTCTGATAACCCGGGTTGAACTTCTTTCAGAGAAAATTTAACGTAGATGGAGGGGTCTTCTTTGTCTTCGTAATCGATCTCCGCCAGGGCCAGGGCAGTTTCACAGCGAGGGCACCAGGTAATGACCCGGAGGTCCTGTACCAGCAGATCCTTTTCATGGGCTCTTTTCAGGGTCCACCAACAGGATTCCATGTACTTCGGGTCAAAGGTGATGTAGGGTTGATCCCAATCCATCCACACTCCCAGCATCTTGAATTGCTGGGTCATAATTCCCTGATTTTCTATGGCGAATTCCCGACACTTTTCCACGAAATTTTCGATACCAATCTTAGTTTCGATTTCCTTTTTGCTTTTGAGTCCCAAGAGACCTTCTACTTTATGTTCGATGGGGAGGCCATGGGCATCCCATCCAGCCTGTCTGCGCACGTTACACCCGGCCATGGTCTTATAACGGAGATATGTATCTTTTATAATCTTATTCCAGGCAGTTCCTAGGTGTATTCGGCCACTGCAGTAGGGTGGTCCGTCCAGGAAGGAGTAACGGGGTCCGTCCTCCCGATTTTTCTGGCTCATCTGGTAGGTTTTCCTAGCCTCCCAGAACTCCTGTGCTCTTTTTTCTATGATTTGTGGATTATAAGAACGTTGGGCTTCCTCAGTCGCCATAATTATTCTCCTCGTTAATGATCTTGGATGATTTATACAAAACTAGCTTTGTCCCCGCTCTTTTATATAATTTTGATGGAAACTACCCCAAGTAGGGGTGACCGTTAAAATAAAAAAAATAAGATTATTAAATACATAAAAGGAGTGGCTTAAAAGCCTTTTTAGAAGGTTCTAAGCTTTCCTTTAATTAATAACTCAGTTATATCATTAATTTCAGATAAACAAGAGTTTATAACTTCATTTACATCCTTTCGAACTGTTTCTATTTGGTAATTGTCCTCCAAGATTAGTTGGGCACTGGCTGCTTTTGGCTGGTCGATGGGAGAACCAATCTGACTAAGAATCATAATTTGCACCTGTTTTACTCCATCCACTTCAGCAACTATGTTGTTGGCCATTTCGTTAGATAGTAAGTTATATATTTTTCCCACATGGTTTATGGGGTTCTTACCAGAAGTAGCTTCCATGGACATGGGCCTATTAGGGGTTATAAGTCCATTTGCGCGGTTTCCTCTGCCTACAGAGCCATCATCCCCCATCTCTGCGGAAGTACCGGTTACGGTGAGATAGTAGCCCTTTTCACTCTGGCAAGTAGGGTCGTCTCCAGTGTTCACCAAGGTCCTTACATCGCGGTTGGTGTACTTCTGGGCCAACTGGGTCACGGTGTCTTTTACCATGTCCTTGGCTTCCTGATACTCTTCTACACTGTTTGTGTGCCCGGATATCATGGCCACGGCCACGGTGAGTGTGATTTTATCCTTTTCCCTGAGACCCATAATCTTTATGTCTTCTCCGATCTGGGGATGCTTTTTCTTAAAGTCACGGGAATTGAGAAGTTCCTCACTGGCCATAACTATTTGCTCTGTTTCTGATAAAGGAGCGTAACCCACTCCGAAAGAGGTGTCATTTGCTGAAGGCATTCCTTTTCTGGCGAAAACATCCACTAAATCACCGGATCCATGGCCGATTTTGCACTCCACCACGGTGCAAGTCTCAATATCCAAGTTGATCAGGTTTTCATGGAGGTACTCTTTGGCAGCACTGATGGCAATGCGGTCTACCCCTATCTTACGCCCCTTGTACTCTGAAACGCCACGCCCAGTGAGGAGGATGTCCATGGGTTTTATGATGTCTCCCCCTCCGAATTCAGGATAGGATTCCCCGGCAGTAATTTGCACTTCATCGGTGTTATGGTGCAAAACTCCACCAAAATAATCTAAATAAGCGTTACAAAGGGCTCGGCTTACTGATTCGGCTATTCCATCACTTATGCTGTCCGGATGCCCGATACCCTTCCTTTCCACTATCTCAATTTCCTGTTCCTCGATGGGCTTCTGGATGAGCTTCTCCACTATGATATTGCGCATGAATTCAAACCTCCAACCTTGGTAATCAATAGCTAAATTTATCTCCTTGAATTATGGTTTATAAATCCCAGTTTAGGATGTTTAAACATAACCCATGAAACTTTTCCTTTATGCCGTTTGTGCTGGATTATATAAAAAATGATCGATGATACTAGTTGCATTAAATTGTTGAGATTTACAAGGAAAGGATACATTTAATAAAAGATAAAACTCTTTTGTAATGGATTTGTAGTTCAATAAAAAAGTTTAACAACATTCAGCTAATACATATATAATCCGGAGGATGAAAGGTGCCAAAAAATATCAAGGATATTTTAATTGAAATGAAGAACATGTCAGAGTTAATGGTGGATTTAGCATACTCAGCCCTACTTTTTAACAGTAAAGACGCGGCAGAGGAAGTTAAAAAACTTGAAAATAAAATAAACAGGCTCAACTATGAGATTAAGAAAGAATCTCTCCTGGCTGCAAGAACCGTGGAAGATGCGGAGAAATTGACTGCCCTACTGGAAGTGGGAGAGGCCACAGAAAACATCGCAGATTCCGCTAAAGACATAGCTGATCTGGTATTGAAAGGAATAAAACCGCATCCCGTATTTAAAATGGTCATGGAAGAATCGGATGAGATGATCATCAGGGTTAAAATATGTGAACCATCAGAGTTGGCTTATAATTCCTTAGGAGAACTTTTACTAGCCACCAGGACGGGGATGAGGGTTATTGCCATCAGGAGAAATGAATCCTGGATTTATGGCCCGGATAAAAACACTATTCTTAATGCCAACGACACCTTAATTGCCAAGGGAAATGAAACAGGTGCAAATATACTGGTCAAACTTGCCAGTGGGGAAATTAAACTTGAAGATCTTGAATATGAT
This sequence comes from Methanobacteriota archaeon, assembly GCA_029556335.1. Classification (GTDB taxonomy): domain Archaea; phylum Methanobacteriota; class Methanobacteria; order Methanobacteriales; family Methanobacteriaceae; genus Methanobacterium. The sequence goes on along the minus strand of JAKQFA010000028.1, from coordinate 178,474 downwards.
GAAATTGCTGAAAAATAGTTCATATTATCTGAGCTACTCCCTTGAATGGCTGATTTTTTTCCTAATTATTATTTCTCCCGCACCCGGTACACCCTCTTTGCACCTTTCCCGATCTTTCCCGAAAATTCTAAAAATTTAGCTGAACTTTCTAATTAAATGAATAAAAATAAGAAAAATACTCAATTTTTCATACTAAATTAGTAATATTCCCAACCTTTATAAGGGGACATCACCTATTACTACTCACTCCCTAAATGTTGATTGAAATGGACGATATTGATCTGGCTATACTGCGTTCCTTGATTAAGAATTCAAGGATTACACTTTCTCAGATGTCAAAGGAAATTGATGTACCTGATGCCACCATATCCAATCGCCTCAAGAAATTGGAATCCCAAATAATCCATCGCTATACCATAATCCTGGACTGGCAGAAAACTGGTCTGGAAATAACTTCCATAATAATCATCCAAACTGAATCTGATAAACATGGATTTGTTAAAGAGATGTTATCCCGATTGGAAGAAGTATCAGAAGTTTACAGCGTATCAGGGGAATACGATATACTCATTAAAGTATGGGTGAAGAGTATAGAGGAATTAAACGACCTAATAGATACTAAAATTCGTTCAATTGATGGCGTTGAGGATTTAACTGAAATGATTGTCTTGGAACGTGTTAAAGATGATATTCCGGCACTTTAAAGGAATAAGATGGATATGGCGATGATTAAAATCGATGGCAACAGCTATTTAGGCAATTTAATTAGGGTGCACTGCAAATCAGCAGGCACCATGTTCAGGTGGTTAGGTGAAATGGACGGATCCAGTGAAGAGGATTGGAGACTTAATACTACTTTTATTGAACTTCCTAGCCAGAATTGTTATCATAGTTTCAAAAAGGTCTCTGAAGATCCTTTACACACCCTCTGTCCTTTTCGGTAAAGTTGTTCATTTTTTCCGTGACGTTTCAAGAACCTTAGGTGAAGGATTTGTTGCCCTTTTTATTTGCGCCATCGGTGACCTAGTTGCGGGTCTTTTTTTAAGTAGCATGACAGAAACACTGACCATTCTTCCGGGGCTACTTATCCTAATCCCTGGTGCAATAGGGATGAGGGGAAATATTTTTGGTGCATTAGGATCAAGGTTAGGCTCCAATCTTCATATTGGAATTCTATCACCTGAACTAAAAAAATCAACGATATTATCTCAGAATATCATCTCAGCCATGATATTAACCTTAATAATGTCAATTTTCCTGGCATTTATGGCCAAGGGTTTTTCCATGTTTTGGGGCTATGAAAGTATTAGCTTGGTGGATTTTACCATTATATCTGTGTTGGGGGGAATATTCTCCGGGGCACTGCTCTTACCAGCCACCATTTTAATCACCATTAAAAGTTATGAGAATGGTTGGGACCCGGATAACGTAACCACGCCATTAATAGCAGCATCAGGAGATCTTTTCACCCTTCCGTCCATCTTACTGGCGGTACAAATACTCTTATGGATTAGAAATGGATTTTTAGACACCATATTATTCATGGCATTCATGGCCATCGGTATTGTTGCATTCATGGTTGGGATCCGGGGTGAAGGTAACCTAAAAAAGATCATAAAACACAGCACACCCACCCTGTTTTTATCCTCAATCCTGGGTGCCTCTGCTGGTACCATCCTGAACAGCACTTTTTCGGTTATTTTAAACAATCCCAGCATCCTTGCTCTGATACCTTTGTTCTCTGGTGAAAGCGGCGACTTGGTGAGTATACTGGGTGCTAGATTATCTTCCGGATTACATATTGGATTAATTAAACCTTCTCTCCGGCCCTCAGAAGAAGCTGTAAGAAATTTTGGGATAATTATCATCCTCGCCATCATAATCTATCCAACCATAGGCTTGTTAGCCTACCTTGCTTCTACCATTTTGGGGCTGGAAACAGTGGGCATTGAAAACATGGTAGTAATAAGCACCCTAGCTGGGTTGCTCCTCACGCCATTCATGTTGATGATCGCCTTTTATCTTAGCATCGTAACCTATAAACAGGGTCTTGATCCGGATAACGTAGTCATCCCACTGACAACAAGTATGACAGATCCTGTTGCAAACACATTCCTGGTCCTAATGGTCATTTCCATAATAGGCTATACATTATAGTTAAAAAAAACCAGAAACCATGGCACTATATATAATTAACTTGAAGGACAGATAATTTATGGCCCCCTATTAAACTGTGTGTTATAAAAACATATCCAGAGGATAGATAATCCAGGAAATATTCATTGGTGATTAAAAGGTAATTTATATGGATTACAAGAAAAATAGCCACTTAAAGATCGTAAACAAAACAAAAGGAACATATTTAGACGGAGCTGAAATGGCCGACAGTTTTTTTTCCCGTTTTCGGGGACTGATGCTGAAAAAAAATCTGGAAAGAGGGCTGATTTTGAAGATTCCAGCAGGCAGGGGGAGGAGGGGCTCAGCTATTCACATGTTTTTTATGCGCATACCACTGGATTTAGTATTCCTGGATGAAGCCAAAACCGTAGTGGACACCGTCACCCTAAAGCCATGGCAGACTTACACCCCAAGAGCACCTGCTAGATTCGTTATAGAATTCAAAACAGGGGTTTTAACCAATTCAGCAACGGAAATAGGTGATGAACTGGAATTTAACTGTGAAATGGTTTGAAGTTCAATTATTTGGGAGGCCTGAATATGGAAGTAAAAATCGTGGACTATGGTGTTTCGAAGGAATTTGGGAAGTATTATATCACTTACCTGGTTAAAGGACTCAATCCCCATGAAATATCCCAAGTACAGATCAAGCTGGAGGATCCCCTGGTGGTGAAGTGTGATGAATTGTATCTCACCACCTTCTTTGATGAGGAATACTATCCCTTCCACAGTGCTGATGCACAGGCCCGGATGGAAGACTACATTGCACGTGAAGAAATCGAAATGACGGCCTATATACTGGATCTACTGGAAGATAATTAGATTATGCATATGAATATCCTTCCGTGCCTAATTCTTCATAGTGACGTTGTTAAACCCATAAATCCAATTCAGGTTCCTAATCTAATAAGAATCCATTCCTTTTCAAAATTTATTTAGATAATAGGGGGAGGGGTTAGTGCATTTCTCCAGCATGTAGATCTAAAATGAAGAAATGATTTTTAAAAGTTGTTCTGGAGTTTCAACCACATCCACATCCTCCAGGCCTGCCAATTTTTTGGTGTTTGAAATATCGATCTCCCGCATCCGGATGAAAATCTTCTTCCCACCTGAAATTGCTCCGAAGGGACATGCCATTTGACATGCACCACATCCCTGGCATTTTAACAGGTTAATTTCCACTCCAGGAGTTATGGCATCTTGTGGACAGGCAGCCGCCGCATGACAAGTTGAGCAGTGCTGACATAATTCAAGTTCCAGTTTAGAGGGCAGCACGGTCTGCACATCGCCGGCTTCCAGATCAACCGGCACTATCAAGGTTGGAATCTTGCCCTTACCTGCTTGGGCAATGGCGTTGGTAATAAGGTTATCTGCAATGCCACTCACTACCTTGGCAATGGTGTTGGATGTGGTGGGAGAGACTACCAGGAGGTCATAACGGCCCAGGGAGAACCGGCCAGCAAGGGGGTAACTGAACTTCTGATCCTTTTCCAGAACCAATTCCCGGTAATAACCCCCAGTTATAGATTCAACCCGGTTATAAAGCCCGTACATTTTAAGAACCTCTTCACCCGCACCAGATAGTAGCACTGTTACCTCATGCTCCCTGGAAAGATTTTCTACTATTTCAACACTCTCCAGGAGTAAATGTCCTGCTCCGGTGATACCCCAAGCAATTTTCATACAACTTTCTCCAGATTTTTTTTAAAATTCTAAGTAGCGATAGGCATCATCTGGCTGGAACGCATAGTGCACCTGGGTGTACTGGCCCATGAATTCTGTGACTTCATCTTCCACAGTTTCACCGTCCATCACTACACGTTTTATGTATTCAGCCACTTCCACCATTTCAGATTCTTTCATTCCCCGGCGAGTAATTTCCTGGGTTCCCATACGAATTCCAGAGGGGTCATCGGTACGGTTGACATCATCCCAGGGAAGTAAATTCTTGTTGAGTATGATATTATTTTTCTCCAAGGTTTTAGCCAGTATTGAGGCATGACTGATGTTGGAAACATCCATCGCTACTTGATGGGATTTGGTAAATCCCTGATCTTCACATAATACATTGAAGCCGAGTTCATACAAGCTTTCACCTAGTTTTTGGGCATTTTTAATGGTTTGATGGGCGTAGTCTGCTCCAAATTCCAGCATCTCTGCGGTGGCTATGCCCAGTGCAGCAAGATGATGGAGATGATGGTTGCTAACAACCCCTGGGAACACTGCATCGTCAACAACCTCCGCTATATCCTTTTTACAGAGTATAATGCCGCCCTGTGGACCGGGGAAAGTTTTATGGGTGCTTCCTACTAGAAGGTCCGCACCCTCTTTCAGTGGATCTTGGAAGTGACCTCCAGCTATAAGACCCATTACATGTGCTCCATCGTACATAACTTTAGCCCCCACCTCATCAGCTGCTTCCCTGGCAGTTTCAACAGGATGGGGGAATAGAAATAGACTACCTCCTAAGAGGACAATTTTTGGCTTTTCTTCCAAGATACTCTTCTTCATGGCATCGGCGTCGATGTTCATATTATCGGGGTCAAAGGGGTGGGGGTGCACGTCAAGACACCTTATTCCAGCTGCACTCACAGGAGCATGACTTATATGCCCTCCCACAGGAACATCCAATGCCATGATAGCATCACCCTGACCTGATACTGCAAAAAAGGACGCTAAATTAGCAACCACTCCAGATATGGGCTGTACGTTGGCATGTTCGGCCTGGAATAATTTTTTAGATAATGCAATGGTCATTTCCTCTATCTGGTCGATGTACTGACAACCTTCATAGAAACGCTTCCCAGGAAGTCCTTCGGCGTAACGATGGGATAAGTCACTTGACAATGCCTCTCTCACACTGGTACTTGTTATGTTTTCACTGGCAATTAGATTTATACTATTTTTCATCCATTCGTGATGTTTTTTAGTAATTTCCTTTATTTTTTGGGCATATTCTTCGTTTTTGACCATCTGATTCCTCCGATAAAGCTGAAAAAATTGAATTATCAATTGTTAAATTCATAGTGAAATTAACTATAAAAATTGGAGTTATAAATACTTTGCAAGTCCCTCCATGCAGATTCAAATAATAATTCAAAGACTCACATGGTCCTTCGAATGAGGATTAGTCTTTATTTTCTGAATATTAGCGACTATATCCTCCACTTCGCAGATAGGATATCAACCATTACTTTTTCAAATTCCAGCTTAAGAATCTGAATTAATCCATCAATACTTGGGGAAATAGAATTAGTTTAAAATATATGATACTTATGGATTGTTTTAGGGGTCTAATTAAAAGAAAATAAAAAAATAAGGGATTAAACCCTTATTTACCTGCGTTTAAGGCAGCTTCAATCTGAGCCATTATTTGAGAGGTTCGGAAGTGCTGCTGATCCATTGCTCCTGATGGACAGGCAGCCACACAGGTTCCACAACCTTTACAAAGTGCAACGTTGACTTGTGCCTGGTCATCAACTCGATCAATAGCTCCGAAGGGACATAGCTCCAAGCAGATTTCACATCCACCACAGACTTCACTGTCCACAGCAGCGATGATGGGTTCGATTTCCACTTCACCTTTAACCATGGGGATGGCAGCACGTGCGGCGGCACCTGAAGCCTGGGCCACTGCGTCTGGAATGTCTTTAGGACCTTGAGATACACCAGCAAGGTATACTCCGTCAGTTAAGGTATCAACAGGTCGCAGTTTGGGGTGAGCTTCCATCAGGAAACCATCAGCACTTTTGGAGAGACCAATAGTTTGTCGGAGTTCTTCTGATCCTTCTGGGGGCTGTAGACCCACTGACAGCACTACCATGTCGTAGTTGTACTCGGTGATTTTGCCCAGCATGCTGTCCTCAGAGCGGATGGTGAGGGTGTCATCTGGGTTGACCAATACGGTTGCGGGTCGGCCGCGGATGAATTTAATTCCATATTTTTCCTGAGATCTTTGGTAGAACTCTTCGAATCCTTTACCAAAGGCCCGAATATCCATGTAGTAAATGGCCACGTCAGTGTCAGGCATTTTATCCTTGATCAACTGGGCATTTTTCATGGCGTACATACAGCACACACGGGAACAATATGGTTTGTCGATCTGCGCATCACGACTACCCACACACTGGATGAAAGCCACACTCTTGGGTTTTTCACCATCAGAAGGTTTTAAAACTTTACCCATGGTCGGTCCAGATGCGTTGATAAGTCTTTCCAGTTCGAGACCAGTTATCACGTTTTCGGCATCAGCGTAGCTCCATTCTTTCTTCTCTGTGGGGTCGTAGGGGTCGTAACCAGTGGCTACAATTATGGTACCCACTTCAATTTCGATCTCTTCTGCTTCCTGTTCATGGAAGATGGCACCATTTCCACAGGCCTGATCACACAATTTACAGTCGATACAGTAATCCTTGTTAATGGTGGCCACCAGTGGCACTGCCTGAGGGAACGGTATGAAGGTCGCTTTGACCATACCCATACCTTCATCGAAGTAGTTGGGCATTTCTATTGGACAAACCTCGGTACAACTTCCACACCCGGTACAGATGTCTTCAAGTACGTATCTTGGTTTTTTCTCAATTACCACTTGGAAGTTACCAATGTAACCATTAACTTCTTTCACTTCAGCGTAGGAGATTAACTCGATGTTTTCGTGTTTACCAACATCCACAGTCTTAGGGGCTAGAATACACATGGAACAGTCCAGGGTAGGGAAAGTTTTGTCCAGTTGTGCCATTCGACCACCAATTGTGGGCTGTTTTTCAACTAGGTAAGTTTTGAATCCCATATCAGCCAGATCAAGTGCAGATTGAATACCTGCAACTCCTCCACCAATTACCAGGGCCTTGTTGTCCACTGGTACCTTGGAGGCTTCCAGAGCTTCTAACAAACGGGCCTTAGCCACTGCCATGCGGACCAGGTCCTTAGCTTTTTCGGTAGCAGCTTCTGGTTCTGCCATGTGCACCCAGGAATCGTGCTCCCGGATGTTAGCGAATTCAAATAAGAATGGGTTAAGTCCAGCTTCCCGGATACATCTTCGGAAGGTGGGTTCGTGAAGCCGGGGTGAACACGCGGCCACTACTACTCTGTTAACTCCTTTTTCTTTGATATCTTTCTGAATCATTTCTTGTCCAGGGTCAGAACAGAAGTACTTGTACTCCTCGGATACTATCACGTTGGGCAGGGATGCTGCGTAGTCCACCACTTCCTGGATGTCTACCACACCTCCAATGTTGATCCCGCAATGACACGTGTAGACTCCTATTTTAGGTTCTTCGGTCGTTTCTTGCTTTTTTTCTTCTGCCAATTATATCACCTAATTCCATGCTTGTGAAGGTTATATGTTAGGTAGTGTTGTGTCTATCACATTGTTAAATAAAGCTTTCTATTGAAAATAGAGAACAAGGTTTATATACTAGAAACTGGGGGTGAGGTTAAGATTTAATAAAAAACTACAACAGCACTCTTTAGATAGATGACAATCAAAATTATTGATTATCAAGCATGTGACGTCCATTAAAAAAATAGGTGTGGGAATTTAATCCGTGATTCCCTCGGTAACGATTTTAAAAACAGCTTCTCCTTCTGGTAAGTGGGGACTGTCCACTAATCGGGCTATTCTTTTACCAGCTAGGCCTTTTTTAAGCCAGATCCGGTAGGTTGCAGCGTGTCCCAGGACATGGCCCCCGATGGCCTTAGTTGGACTTCCGAAGAAGGCATCAGGCCGGGCTTGCACCTGGTTAGTCACGAATACAGCAGCATTGTAGGTGTTAGCGATGTTTTGCAGGGTGTGCAGATGTTGATTCAATTTTTGCTGGCGGGTGGCCAGAGATTCTCGTCCCACATATTCCGCCCGGAAGTGGGCGGTGAGTGAATCCACTATTACCAATCGTATGTTCACTCCACGCTGAATGAGTTCATTAATCTTGTCAGCCATCAGTATCTGGTGGCTGGAGTTAAAGGCCCGGGCAATATGTATCTTCTGTAAAACCTCTTCCACATCCATGTCAAATCCCTCAGCGATCTGCCGAATTCTTTCGGGACGGAAAGTATTTTCAGTATCTAAGAATACGCATTCCCCTTCTAATCCCCCTTTTTCTGGGGGAAGCTGAACTGAAACCGCTATTTCATGGGATATCTGGCTCTTTCCTGATCCGAACTCTCCAAAAACTTCGGTGATGGCTTGAGTTTCAATCCCTCCGCCAATAAGTTCATCCAATCCACTACTCCCAGTTGTTATCCTCCCAACATCTTTTCTTCTTTCCATAACATCCAGGGCAGTTTCAAAATCTATTTGTTCAGCTTTACGGGCGGCTTCTATCACTTTTTCGGCCACACCCTCCCCAATCTCAACCTTAACACTAAGTTCTTTAGCAGTGGCGGTGGCCAGCCTCATCATGTCTGCAAAACCAGCATCCCTTAATTTTTGAGCTGTTTTTTCACCGACATTTGGTAAATCTTCCAGTTCAACCATTTAAATCTCCTTCCTGTTTATAAATTACATATTCAATTTCATAGTTTTACATCGAGAACTTTTTTGGCATTCAGACGCACTTCTTCATTGTATTCATCGAAATTAGCATCTACACTAATTTTAATTTGTTTTCCAATTAATTCAGCGACTTTTTCTTCCAGAGAGCCTTCATCACCAGTTTTATCAATAATTTCTTCCGCATCTTTGGTGCTCATGCCCAACAGTTCTTCAGCTGCTTGGCGGAAGAACGTGGTGCGTATGGAGCCAGTATCATCCTCTATCATGATAGAAATTATCATCAGATGTTCTGGAGTTTCAACTTTTTCTCCACATACTTCACATACGTATGTATCTTCTTCCCAAATAACTCGTTTGTTACAAGATGGACACATCTCAAACAGGATCTTGTTGCCAAATGCTTCCACGATCTCCCCACTCACCCTAATACTTCGCATGCCCGCTTCGATTTCATCAATTTTTTTGGATGGATAAATTTTCTCCTGTATATCTTTTAATGGGGGAAGTTCAGATTCTTCATCTTTCACACGGGTTATTTGAGTTGTTCTGCCAGCGCTTATCTCTACCACATCATTTCTTTGGGTAACTCGCGGATTTTCTATACGGACTGCGTCTCCTTCGGAAAGTTGTTGATTGGCCTGATCATCCCACAGGGAAGCTCTCACCACTCCTGTGTCGTCAGCTATTTCCACGGATCTTACCAGGCCTTTGCTACCATCTTCCCTGGTGAACTCCCTTGGTTCATAGAGACTGAGGATTCTGCCCATTATTCGCGCTTCACGATCCCCTTCAATCAACTCAGTAATCTTTTTATCCTGATAAAGCATGTCTGCAACTTCTTTAAGAGAAGGCAACGTTTCTGTTTCTTCTGGGCTGGGTTTCAATATTCTGGATGTTTTACCAACGTTCAGTTCTACGTTGTAATTTCCCAGTCGTGTTCTGGCATTTTCAATCTTCACAGCATCTCCTTCATTCAGATGTCCCTCTGCTTTTTCATCCCACAATGATACCCGCACCACTCCGGTTTCGTCTGCCAACTCTGCACTACGGACCACTCCCTTGCTACCGTCTTCCCTCTGGAACTCGTTGGTTTCATACAGATTTACCACTCGCCCCACAACATCCACCTCATCTCCTTCATCCTCTATCTGGTTTAATTCACCAATTTTATGTGGTTTGAGGTATTTACCGCACTCTTGGAGTATTTCTTTGAGTTTGGCATCTATTGGTGGATTGATTAGTATCTTACTGTTCCAATTGGTGTTTATCCGGTATCCTGCAGTGGAGTAATCGTCAAACTCAATATTTCCTCCGATGATTTTGATAATATCTCCTTTTTTAATCTCCAGAGCGGTATCTTCGTTCCACAGCGTCACCCTGATAACTCCGGTATCATCTTCCAGTTCCAATGATTTCACTCGCCCGGTACTGCCATCATTTCTTTCAAAGATAATCTCGTCATAAACCTTACTGGCCACTCCTATAATAGTCACATCTCTCATTTCACGGGCATCCCCTATTTTGAGCACGTTTTCACTATATTCTGGTACATCAAAATCTCCTTTTTCGATACGACCTATCCAGGAATGGCTCAATGAAACTTCTCCATTTCTAACCCGACTTTGTGCCCCCATTATTTTCACGGCATCTCCTTCCTGAAGCTCAAGGCTTTCGATAAGATCGGTATCTCGGTTCCAGAGGGTGAAGGTCATTTTTCCACTTTCATCCTGAAGTTCCAGGGAAGCTACTTTACCTTCGGATCCATTACGGTAAAAGGTTCTAATCCGGGGTATTCTAATTATCCGGGCAATGACGTTCACTTCCATATCTCCCTGAACATCACCTAACCTGGTTATCCCTGTTTCGGGTGAAGGTAAGTGGGTAAATTCTTTGGAAGGGAGTTTTTTCAGCTCTGATCTGGCGTTCAAGTGGGCTTCATCTTCTCGATATCCTTGCTTTATTTCCACTCCTTTCAGATTAATCACATCCCCTTCCTGGACGTCATTCTTGGTGAGTAGTTTAATGTTTTCTGTCCAGAAAACCACCCTCATGCTCCCGGTTTCATCACCAAGGATGATGTTGACAAGCCTGCCTTCTTTACCTTTCCTACTGGTGAATTTTTTGATGTTGGACATTTTCATAACTCTACCAACCAGGGTTAGGTTATGATGCCCGGTCTCCAGCTCTGATAATTTAGGATTTTTAGATTCCTGAACGAGGGGCTCATTTTTTTCTTCAACATATTCTCCTACAATTACCCTGGCGAGGTCTAGCTCGCTCATAAAGCTTACTCCCTCATAATCCTGAGCTCTAATCTCCATCTGTTCTAAAAAATCTTCATATGAGATTTTATCCTTGATTTTCTCATATTCCTGCTTTATTTCTTCGCTAATTTCCCTCATTTTGGGTTCCCTCACCAAAATATCTCGCTTCGATAATAGTATCTATTGCCTAACGGTACTAATTAATCATATTAGTATTACTATTTATAGTTATTCTTATTACAAAATCCTGAAGATCCCACTAACTGACCCTACTAAACAACGAGCCTATGGAACTTTTTATGGATATCTTTTTATAATAGTTAGTTAGATAAAACTATATATTTGTTGGCTATGGGGTGACTATTACTTCTTACGTGAGGATGGGGCCCATGAATGAGGAATTGGAACTGGTAGAGGCTATGGATGATTTAAGTGAATTAATTAAAAAATTCCAAACTCAACTTCTTAGTGGAGAGCTAAAACAGTACACACTACGGCAGTTGTATTATATAGAGCTAATTAATAAGTATGAAGGCATTAGCGTTTCTGAAATATCAAAAAAACTGGATATAAAGAAATCCACAGTTTCCATTGCCATCAACCAGTTAATGGACCTTGAAATAGTAACAAAAATTCGATCTGAGGATGATAAACGCTTTTATTTTTTACAGCTAACACCAAAAGGTAAAAAAATAATGCAAATGCACATGCAAGTGCATAAAAACACAATAAAAAAGATTTTAAAGATTTTAACATTAGAAGAAGTCGAAAATTTTATCCAGATAGTGAATAAAATCAAAATGTCGAATTTATGATGGATTTATAGCTATATTGTGTAACATCGATAGTATAAATTGATTTATAGGGTTTTACAATGGATGGAGGAGTGCCAATGCCTAGAACTATGGCAGAAAAAATACTAGCTAAAGCAGCGGGAATAGAAGAAATTGACGCCGGAAAAATTGTTATGGCCAATGTAGACTTGGCCATGACTCATGATCTGACAGGACCATTATCCGTAGCGGCATTCAAAAAGATTGGGGAGAATGAAGTTTGGGATCCTGAAAAAATTGTGGTGATCTTTGACCATCAAGTACCGGCAGATTCACTGGAAGCCGCCCAAAATCATTTGATAATGCGTAAATTTGTAAAAGAACAGGGAATAAAGAATTTTTATGATGTGGGAGAAGGAGTCTGCCATCAGGTACTTCCAGAGAAAGGACACGTAGTCCCAGGTGAGGTGGTGGTGGGAACAGACTCTCATACTTGTACCCACGGGGCGTTGGGGGCATTTGCAACTGGAATAGGATCGACAGATATGGCCATGGTATTTGCAACCGGTAAACTATGGTTTAAGGTCCCTGAAACATTGAAATTCGAAATTAACGGAAAATTAGCTACAAATGTTTGTTCAAAGGACGTGATTTTAAATATAATAGGTCAGGTAAGTGTTGACGGCGCTAGTTATCAGGCTTGTGAGTTTGGTGGGGAAACTGTCAGTGATATGTCAGTTTCAGATCGTATGGTGCTATGTAACATGGCCATAGAAATGGGGGGTAAAACAGGCCTGGTAGAACCTGATGAAAAAGTCATTAAATATGTTGAAAGTAGATCAAATAAGAACTACCAGGTATTTACTAGTGATGAAGATGCAGAATCCCTGACCACCCTCCATGTGGATGTAACCGATTTGGAGCCTCAGATTGCCTGCCCCCATAACGTGGACAATGTAAAACCAGTAAGTGATGTTGAAGGAACTCCCCTTGACCAAATATTCCTAGGTTCCTGTACAAACGGGCGCTTAGATGATATGCGTGTGGCAGCTGAGATCCTCAAGGGAAAGGAGGTTTCCCCAAGGGTGCGCATGCTGGTTATACCAGCTTCCCGAGAAGTCTATCGCAACGCACTGGAAGAAGGCCTGATGAACATATTTGTAGATGCCGGCGCCCTGGTATGCAATCCCTGCTGCGGACCTTGCCTGGGTGGACATGTGGGCCTCTTAGGGCCGGGTGAAGTCAGCCTTTCCACTTCCAACCGCAACTTCCAGGGGCGGCAGGGAAGCCCTGAAGCGGAAGTTTACCTAAGTTCAGCGGCGGTGGCAGCTGCCTCAGCTATAAAGGGGAAAATCACGGATCCCCGCTAAAAACTGAATTAAATAGAGTAGATGTTTGATTAAACGGCCATAGGTGCAAAACGTATTGAGATCAACTATAACTAGGTGATATTATGGATAAGATCATTAAAGGAAAGGTCTGGAAGTTTGGGGATGATGTGGATACGGATATAATCATCCCTGGCAGATATCTGGTTTTAACTGGGGAGAAAGAACTGGCGGCTTATGTGATGGAGGGATGTGATCCTGAATTTTCCAAAAAAGTAGAAAAAGGCGATATCATAGTGGCTGGAAAAAACTTCGGCTGCGGATCTTCCCGAGAACACGCCCCTCTAGCTATCAAAGGGGCGGGGGTGGCTGCAGTGGTGGCTGAATCCTTTGCCAGAATATTTTACCGAAATTCCATTAACATTGGGCTGCTCTTAATAGAATCCAAGGATATAGCGGGGCGTATCTTAGAAGGGGATGAAATAGAGATAGATATGGATAATGGGACTCTGAAGGATTTAAACAGTTCAGAAGAGTTTGAAATAAAACCCTTACCCGATTTCATGCTGAGTATTATGGAGGAAGGGGGACTTATCAGCTACCTGAGGAACCACCTGGCAGAGATAAAAGCCCAGTAGAAATCAGCCATCACATTTAATTTGATGGTAGTGAAGTTAATTGGATAAAAAATTAGTGAACAATGGAGGAGTGTGGTTATGTACAAAATAGCAGTTATACCCGGGGATGGAATTGGGAAAGAAGTGATGGAAGCCACCCTACATATTTTAGAAGCCCTAGATGTGGAATTTGATTACCAGTTTGCCGAGGCTGGTGATGAATACATGGAAAAAACCGGGGTGGCATTGCCCCCAGAAACGGTGGATATAGTAAAAAATTCACAAGCATGCCTTTTTGGAGCAGCAGGGGAATCTGCAGCGGATGTAATTGTGAAAATGAGGCAAGAATTAGACCTCTACGTGAATCTACGGCCCGTTAAGTCTTATCCTGGAACCAACTGTCTTTTTGACAACTTAGACTTCGTAATTGTAAGAGAAAACACCGAAGGACTGTACATTGGAAGAGAAGAGTACACCGATGAGGGTGCCACGGCATTGCGGGTTATCACCAGAAAAGCATCGGAGAGGATTTGTAAATTCGCCTTTGAATACGCTAAAAAAACCAATCGGAGTAAGGTAACTGCCGTGCACAAGGCCAACGTTCTGAAAAAGACTGATGGACTCTTCAAAAAGATTTTCTACAAGGTAGCCAAGGGTTATCCGGATATGGAGTTAGATGATCGTTATGTCGATGCCACGGCCATGTTTTTCATCACAAAGCCGGAAATGTTCGATGTCATTGTAACCACCAACCTCTTTGGGGATATATTATCTGATGAAGGAGCCGGCTTAGTGGGTGGCCTAGGCTTAATACCATCAGCTAACATTGGTGAAAACCAGGGTCTTTTTGAACCAGTGCACGGCTCGGCACCCAGCCACGCGGGTAAAGGCACCGCCAACCCTTCAGCCATGATACTCTCGGCGGTGTTAATGCTGGACTACCTGGAAGAACATGAGGAAGCTAGGCGACTGGAAGATGCATTAGTGGCTGTCCTGAAGGAGGGTAAAGTGGTTACCGTTGATTTGAATGGCACAGCATCCACCATGGAAATGGCCCAGGAGGTTAGACGGAAGCTGGAAGTATAGCTAAATATCCAGGTTATAATTAAATGGGTCCAAACCATGGGATAAATACCAACTGACAATTTAACATGAAATTTGAGGCTTAAATGAAAACATCTGATGTAAGGGCTGACATTCCCCTCCTGGAAGATATCATTTATCTGGACGCAGCCAGCACCACCCCCACCCCTAGACCGGTGGTGGAGGCCATGGATGAATACTACTACCATTACAATGTCAACACAGGCCGAGGAACTTATGCCCTATCACTGAAGGCCACAGAGAAAATTGAAAATACCCGAGAAACCATAGCAAAATTTTTTAAAGCAAGCTCTGAGGAAATAATTTTCACTAAAAATACCACCGAAGCTATAAACTTGGTTTCCAGGGGCTTTAACTTTAGAAAAGGTGACAAGATCGTGGTTTCCAACATGGAACACCACTCCAACCTGATCCCCTGGTTGAACCTAAAAAAATGTGGAGTGGAAGTAGAGATTGTTAAGGCCAACCCAAAGGGTGTTGTTAACTCATCAGATGTAGACGATGCCATTGATAAGAACACTAAACTTTTAACCATTACCCACATATCCAATTCCATGGGAGCAGTTCAACCAGTGGAGGAACTGGGGAAAATTGCCCTGGAAAAAGATATTCTCTACTTAATTGACGCTGCCCAATCAGCAGGTCACTTAAAACTGAATGTTAAAGATCTTATGGCTGACTTCATAGCTTTCCCTGGTCATAAGGGTTTGCTGGGTCCGGTGGGCACTGGATTTCTTTACTGTGATCAGGGCCTTCAGGAGAAAATGGAACCCCTGAATCTGGGTGGGGGGACGGTGGATGATGTTTCACAGAATGGTTTTCTATTAACCTCCTGCCCTAATCGATTTGAAGGAGGAACACAGAACATAAGTGGACTTATTGGCTTAGGAGAAGCAGTGAACTATGTGAAACGTATTGGGATCAGTGACATTGAAAAACACGATAGAAATCTTACCCGAATTCTGTACAAGCGACTCAAAGACCTGGAAGGAATAACCGTCTATGGCAGTCCAAAAAATATTTATGGAATAGTATCCTTCAATATTGATGGAATAAACCCCCATGACCTGGCCAAGATACTGGATGAAACAAAAAATATCTGCGTTCGAAGTGGACAACACTGTGCTATTTTATCCACAGAACACCTTGGGGCCAGGGAAGAAGGGGGAACAGTGAGGGCATCCTTCCACTATTACAACACCCTGGAAGATATAAAAGTTCTGGGTGATTGTCTGGAAGAAATATCCAATTTTGGGAGATAGCTAAGAAAAAGGAGACAAAAAATGGAACGTCCACAGATAATAGCTCTGTTCATCGTAGTGATTATGATCATTAGTTTGATGGCTGGAATTGTTTTATCATTCTAATGGATTATTCTAAAGAATCGACAAATTAAATATAAGAATCGAAATAATTCTTATTTGAGATTGAAGGTAGGTAATTGAGTAAGGGAGGGAACCAAGCATGGTTAAGGTAAGGATAGGGGCCGTTGTCGCTGAATTCAACTATGACATAACCCACATGATGTTAGAACTCGCAAAAGAACACGCTAAATTTCTAGATTCAGAAATAACTGAAGTAATAACTGTTCCGGGGGTTTTTGACATGCCATTGGCCATTAAGAAACTTTTAGAAATGGATGACATCGATGCAGCTATAACTCTGGGTGCAGTTATTGAAGGTGCTACTGACCACGACCAGATCGTAGTGCAGCATGCGTCGCGAAAAATCGCTGATTTAGCCCTGGATTTTGATAAACCAGTGGCCCTGGGCATCACTGGTCCGGGTATGACCCGCCTAGAAGCCCATCAAAGAGTGGATTATGCTAAACGTGCCGTTGAAGCTGCAGTTAAAATGGTGGAGCGACTGAAGTAGACATCCACTTGTTTTTTTTTAATATTCCTTATTTCACAAATCTAATTTACCACAAATCGCCATAGGGCAATCATCTTAGCAAATTATTATTATATTATGGTGTAGTATTTTATGGCCGATCCGGCTGTAGCAGCATATTGAAGAAAATTTAAATACCGATGGAAAGATCAGCATGGAAATATTAACCTCACAAGACCTTAAAGAAAGGTTTCAGGACCCCTGGATAGTCCCTTATCAGAAAGTACTAACCCTGGTGGATGATGACTTGGTGGAAATTGTGGAGTACCACCCCTGTATTGGGGGATCGGAATGGATGGTCTACCAATATGGAAGATCCAGTGAACTGGTAATCAAATCAGAAAGAGATGGAAACCGGCACACCTACCTAACCAGGATAGGCAAAGTGAATTTAAATCTTAAACCAAGTTTTCGGGCTGCAGGAATCGAAGAAGTTGCAGTTGAAGAAGACGAAGTACGGGTGGTTCATGCCGGCCTCGCCGGTGCAGGAGTGGGGGCGGGGATGTGTCGCGGGATGGCTGAAGGAGTTAAAAGGATTGAACTTTACGATGTGGGTGGAGGATCCAAGCTAGGCAGGGCCGCAGTGATAACCCCTCGCTTGGAAAAGGTAGTTCTAGGCATAGATGATACTGACACCAAAGAAGAAGGGGCAACCTGGACTATGGCGCATAATGTTGCCATGGAGCTTGCAAAAAAGGGTTATCAGTATATCGATCATATCACGGTACAACTTTATCCGCATAACCCCCATAAAACCCAGAATTGTGTGGCTATAGCTCTGGTCTTCGCGGTTAAACCTGGTGAAAGAGAAAATTTGGTTAAAGAAGCATGCCAACTATTAAAAAATTACACTTTATCTGATAAAACGGCAATTGCTGTACTTTCTGGAATTAGAGTACCTGAAAAACTTAGAGATTATTCTGAAGCTACAAAAAAATCCATGATTACAGTGGAAGAGGCAGAAAAAGTTGCCAAAGAAATTGGAGTGGAGTTGGTGGAGGTTACGGGTAAACAGGGAAAAATAGGGGCCCTAGCTGCTTTAGGTGTTTACAATGATTTGAAGGAAGCTGCCAGAGTTTATGAATAGAATCCCTGGATATGGTCTGGATTAGATTTTACTGAGTTCATCTTCACGGTAGGCTTGGGGAATAGTTTATCCCGCCGGCACTGCCCTTCCAATGGCCTACTATTAATCTGATGGCCTAGAATATTACGTTCAGAAATTTTCCCCTACCTGCTGTGGGGATTTCCATGTCAGACTTCACATTACCTTCAACTACTATTTTCACAGTGTCTAGTCTACTTTGAATGTAAATGGTCGTGGTTGGTTTGTCTTTGTTAATGAAAACTTCTCGGTATTTAACGCCGTTCACATAGATGCTGTAGGTTCCGTTGTTGATTATTCCTGTGGTGGAACTGATAATTTGGTCGTTGAGGTAGATGTTAATGTTTTTACCATCTTCCTCTCCACTTCGCAGGATTACTCCTTCTTTAATAGTTAAATATCCTGCATTCTGGAGAATTAGGTTTCTTTCAGCGTATAGATTTTTGAAGACGTTCCTTAAATTGGTGTCGGGAATGATGTCCCGGATGTTCAAACCAAAGTATTCACGTGCATCATAGGGTATGCGCAGGACATTTTCTTCCCCCGGGAGGTTCTGACTCAAATTATACCGCCGTTGGTTAATGTAAATAACGTCTTCGTATCCCAGGCCCAAGGAGCTCATTGCATCTGGAGGGCTTCTGATCACTGAAGATTCATTTTCCAAGGCACTATCCACCAGGTAAGGGCCGCGGATGTCAAAACTCTTGTTTTCGGTGACGTTTTTCCAAATAATCAGGTTACGAGATGTAGGTTCTACAGATATCTTGCCCTCATCTATATGTACTGATCCCAACAGAGTGGCCAGCATGGCCACCATGATGAGTCCAGAGACTATCATGGGGGAATGCATATAAAAAAACGATCTTAAGCTCCTCGATTTACCGTCAGATTTGATTAAAGGGCGGATTGATGTTCTAAATATCCTTATTATATAGAATATGGCTATTATGGCCCCAATTAGAGATATTAAAAGACCTAATTGAACAGGGAAGAATCTTATGAAGAATACACAGAAAAATCCTAGGGTAGCCAGTGAAAGGCCGAGGAGTCCCATTCGTATATGTTTTCCCAGAGTGTCAATCATGGTAATCCGACCATACTCTGTGGCACGGTCTACAATGGTTCTTACAACCTCTGTAGCCACGATGTTCAACTCATGGAGGGAGGAAAGTACATGGTCGATTTTTCCAATGTCAACTTCTTTGATCCTCATCCCACGGACGTCTGCATCTAGAACTATACCCACATCAACTCCATAATCGTCTTCTAATTTTATATCCTTTAAAAAAGACCTTTTAGCAGCAAACTGGCCACTGAGTGGTTGTTCAAACTTGATCTCGGGGAAGAAAAAATTTAGGAGGGGTTTAGCCGTAAGTTCAGTTACCCGCCCTGCTTCCCGTTTAAATTTGGTTTTGGTAACATCTGCCTCGTTTATGAGGATGGGTTGGATGATTTTATCCACTTTAGCTGCAGTTAAATTTTGGATATCCGCGTCTAAAAATACCGCTACACTGCCTTTTGAATTATTAAAACCCGTTTTTATGGCTGCTCCTTTCCCACGGTTTTTTATGTGACTGATGACCATGGCACCAGCGGATTTGGCAACTTCTCCGGTGTTATCAGTGGAACCATCATCCACTACTATTATTTCATAGATATAATTCAGGGATTTAACCACTTTAACTACTTCACCAACGGTTTTTTCCTCGTTAAATGCGGGTATAATAACTGAAACAGTCAGTTCTCTTTTTTTATTCCTATTTTTAACTGACGCCAAAATTAAGATGAAAATGAGTATGATCCAAGACACTTAGTCACACCTCTTAAGTTCAATTACGTCTATCTTTTTATATATAAATTGATGTGGAGTATTAAATAATGAAGGTTCTACAAAACTTTATTACCAATTTAACATAAAGTTTTAGTGAATAACAAGCAAATAGCATCTGAAAAATCAGTTTAAACCTAACTATGGAATTGGGGATTACCATGGAACCTAAAGTAATGATACTACTGGGAAGTGCATCCGATATAAACATTGCTGAGAAGGCCCTGGATGCCCTGGAGAAATTGAAGATACCCTACGATATCCGCGTCGCCTCAGCCCACCGAACCCATCAAAAGGTGAAAAATATAGTTTCTCAAGCAACTGAAAAAGGAACTGAAGTTTTCATGGGTATAGCTGGTCTTTCAGCCCATTTACCTGGAATAATAGCGGCCAATACTTATAAACCAGTTATTGGCGTTCCAGTCGACGTAAAACTGGGAGGCATGGATGCATTATTCGCGACGGTACAGATGCCCCTTGGTGCCCCCGTAGCCACAGTGGGAGTTGATCGTGGTGAAAATGCAGCTATTTTGGCTGCTCAAATTATTGGCATACATGATGCAAATGTCAAAGAAAGGCTTTCTTTAATGAGAAAAGATTTTTTTACCAGGGTAAAGGAAGATGAGGATAAACTACTGGACAGATTACAAGGTGAATACTACTCGCCCCCCTCCTGGAAGAAGGATGAAAAAATGGATGATCCCGATGAAACTTCCACTATCAGGAATGAGAATCCACCAAAAGTTGCGGTTGTTTCAGGAAGTTATTCCGACATGAAGGTGGCTAAAAAAACAACCATGTTCCTGGACAAACTAAATATCAGCCATGAATCGGCAGTAGTGTCTCCCATACGATCCCCGGATAAGTTTGAAAAATTTTTAGATATAAATAGGGATGCAGAACTTTTTATTGCCATATCTGGACTTTCTGCCCATGTTACTGGGGCAGTGGTAGCCCACACTGAAAAACCCGTTCTGGGGGTGCCCTGTTCCATGCGGCTGGATGGTTTGGATGCCCTTTTATCCATGGTTAACATGCCTCCCGGGGTCCCGGTAGCTACCACCGGGATAGATGCCGGTGGAAATGCAGCTATCTTGGCTGTGGAAATGCTGGCCATAGGTGACGATTTTATAAAAGAGGAATTGCTTGACTTTAAGGGACATATAAATTGTAAATGGTGAATTTATGTGTACGTATAACAAGCCATTAGATGTAGCAAATGAAATCTATGAAGATCCTGTTCTGCAGGGCAAGTGCCTTCTAGCAACTTCATCATAGTGATAACACTTTTTATACTGATATATTCTTCATAGTACGCACTGTAACCTTAAAAACATTGAATCTGGGGTGATTTTATGCGAGAATTTTTAAAAACTCTTGGGGAAAATTATCGAATATTGGAAATCGAGGAGGAAGTTTCAACTTATCTTCAGATCTGTGAAATCATGCGGAAATATCCAAAAGAAGCCTTGATTTTCCATAATATACGAGAAACCAACATGAAAATTGTTTCTGGAATTTGCAATACGCGTGAAAAAATTGCCAAGGCCATGGGAGTTGATGTCTCTGGTATTATCCAAAGGATAGTTGAAGCCACGGAAAATCCCGTGCCTATAGATAGGTATCAGGATGCAAAGAATTTCTTTGAAGTATCCAAAAAACCTGAAATGACAGAACTGCCGGTTCCCACATATTACAAAAAAGATGGCGGGCCCTACATCACTGCGGGTGTTATTATTGCTAAGGATCCGGATACCGGGGTGAGAAATGCCTCCATTCACCGCATTCTAGTGCTTGGTGAGGATAGGCTCACCGCCCGCATTGTACCCCGACACCTGCACACCTATTATCAACGGGCAGAAAGCATGGATGAACCACTAGAAATAGCAATAGCCATTGGAATGAATCCTGCCACACTCTTAGCCACTACAACATCGGTTTCCATAACAACTGATGAATTGGAAGTAGCTAATAACTTTCAAATGGGGGAAATGAGTCTGATTAACTGTGAAACAGTGGACTTAGAGGTGCCAGAATGTGAAATTCTTCTAGAAGGTGAAATTCTCCCCTATGAACGCGCGGCAGAGGGACCATTCGTAGATTTAACTGATACCTACGATGTCGTAAGACAGGAACCAGTTATTCAACTGAGCAGGGCTCATTATCGCGAAAATCCTCTTTATCATGCCATAATGCCAGCTGGTAACGAGCATAAACTTCTTCAAGGCTTACCTCAGGAGCCCCGAATTTTTCAGGCAGTCCAAAATACAGTGCCAACGGTTAAAAACGTGGTTTTAACGGATGGAGGATGTTGCTGGCTTCATGCTGCTGTTTCTATCCAGAAACAAACACAGGGAGATGGTAAAAACGTGATCATGGCGGCTCTATCTGCTCATCCATCCCTGAAACATTGTGTGGTGGTGGATGAAGATGTGAATATCTTGGACCCTGAAGATCTGGAGTACGCCATGGCTACCCGGGTAAAAGGTGATGATGACATAATAATAGTACCTTTAGCACGAGGATCATCCCTGGATCCTTCAGCAACATCTGATGGAACGACTACTAAGGTGGGAGTAGATGCCACCAAACCTTTGGATAAAAAAGAGAAATATGAGAGGGTCAGCCAGACTTTATAGTGAAGTCCGCATTCAATCCACTACGTCAATTGGGACCCCACACTGGGGGCACCTGTTCTTTTTTAATCCCATATCCACCACTTCAAATCCGTTTCTTTTTATAAGAAGTTCTCCGCACTCATAGCAGCGGGTATTTTCTCCATCATGCCCTGGAACGTTTCCAATGTAAACATAGCGCATCCCAACTTCACGAGCCATTTCACGGGCCTTTTCTAGGGTTTTAACAGGGGTGGAGGGGACTTGGTCCAGCTGATAATCGGGGTGAAAACGGCTGAAGTGCAGAGGCACTTCCACCCCTACCTCTTCTGCCATGAATTTAACCAGAGCACTAAGGTCATCCTCGGAGTCATTGTAACCAGGTATTATAAGGTTGGTTACCTCTAAATGAATCCCAGTATCATACATGGTTTGGATGTTATCCAGTACCGGCTGCAGCCGGGCATCACATAGTTCCCTGTAGAAACGCTCTGACATCCCCTTTAAATCTACATTGGCAGCGTCTAGGTAGGGAGCGATGAGTTCCAGTGCTTCCTGAGTCATGTAACCATTGGTTACGTATACAGTCTTAATCCCTGCCTTTTGTGCTAATATTGCGGAGTCATAGGTATATTCAAACCACATGGTGGGTTCGTTGTATGTCCAGGAGATAGAAAGACAGTTATTTTCTTTGCTAAGTTGGATGGCCTCTTCGGGTGGGAGTTCTCTGGTTGGAATATCTTCTAATTCTGCCTGTGATATGTTCCAGTTCTGACAGTACAGGCAACGGAAGTTGCACCCTATAGTTCCCAGAGAAAAGGAAGTGGTACCCGGATAAAAGTGAAATAGTGGCTTTTTTTCTATGGGGTCTATGGCCATGGAAGATGCTGCAGCATAGTTTAAGCTGTAAAGAGTGTCTTCCACGTTCTCACGCGTGTTACAGAAGCCTCTTTTCCCTGGGGAAATGAGACATCGCCGGTTACACACGTGACAGTTCAACATAGGCCCTACTTTTTCGTAGAGCATGGCTTCCTTTTTCATGGCTACCCACTTACTTTTGTTTATTCAGGTGTTCATAACCCCGTGGTACCAGTATATTTGTCTCTCCCCCTTTATCTATCATCTCGATCCGTCCGGAACTGGTAACCTCACCAATGACATGTACCTCCATTTTTTCCTTTAAATAACCAAAATCTTTGGAATTGATGGTGAAAAGTAATTCAAAGTCTTCTCCATAGTACATAACCATTTCCCTAATATTTTTTCCACTTATTCTAGCAACAACATCTAAAATGGGTCTTATTGGAATTTTATCCTCATAGAAACGTATTCCTATTTTTTCTTCGTTTGCTGCAATAATTTCTCCAAGTTCACTTACCAGGCCATCGCTTATATCGGTGCAGGATGTTGCATTACTTTCAGCTAAAATCCGTCCCTCTTTCACTCGTGCCTCCGGTTGTAAGGCAGTTTTTAATATTTCATCCTTTTCCCCTGGATTAAAGACTTCCATAACAGAATCATCGAGGGATAGAACTTCAAAACCAGCAGCAGCAGAACCTAAATTCCCAGTCACTGCCACCAGATCCCCTTTTTGAGCTCCATACTTCATTAAAACTTTATCTTGATCTACCATGCCCAGTGCAGTTCCACACAGAGTTATTTCGTTTGTTTGGTTAGTATCTCCGCCCAAAAGAGCTATATCATAGTCTTCACACGTTTTTAATATTCCTTCTACCAGTAAATCGAAATCTTCAAGTAGAAGATTAGGAGGGAGCCCCATGGACATGAAAATTCCCAAAGGACGTGCACCCATAGCAGCTAAATCACTAAGATTAACTACCACGGATTTCATTCCTTTTTCTAGTGGAGACATCTTCATAGGGAAGTGTGATGGCTCGAAGAGCAAGTCTGAGGTGACTACCAAGTACTGGTCTCCCAGTGATAGGAGGGCGGCATCATCATCCAGACTTTTAAGGGAATTACCATCGAAAAAATTTTTAAAAAAAAGGGAATGTGGAATGGACCTTCGACTCCGTGATAAGAGTCGTTTAATCAGTCTTTTTTCACCAACATCAGAAATTTCAAGCTTCTTAGAGGGCATTATCTACCCGATCTTTAATTATATCTGCTATACGGCGGTCTGCACCAAGTGGTTTAGTGTAGATGATCTCGCCGTGGAAATGGATATGTTCCTCTTCTTCTTCTTCGTGGTGGTGATGGTGGTGGTGATGGTGGTTGTGCTCCTGGGATTCGTTTCCATTGTCCAGGCCCAGAATTCGGGGAATGTCTTGGGTGGTGTGAACACCGTCAGCCAGAAAGACGGGGGTAACCACTATCTTTTTCACTCCCATATCCGCCAGTTTATTTATGGATGTGGGTATGGATGGCTTGTCCATATTCATAAATCCTATTTCTACGTGGTGGTTGGTATTCTCATTGTATATCTGTGCTAATTGGATTAAAACATCCTTACCATAGGGCAACCGGCTTCCATGACCAACTAATACTACTCCCACGTCACTTTTTAAGTTTGAATTTGTATCCATAAGATATCACTCCATCTTCGCCTTCTTCTCTGATTTTTCTAAATACAAGTTCTACTTCGTCACCAATTTTTATGTTGTCTCCATCGGAATCCACAATTTGACTGGTTATTTTAGTTCCTTCCTCTAACTCTATAATGGCCACTACATAGGGTGAAATTAGTTTGAAATCACCTGTGGGGGTGTGTATAACGGAGTATGTGTGAATTTTTCCTTTTCCACTTAGTTTTATTTCCTCTAATTTGCCTTTTCTTCTACACTCTGGACATATTACCCTTACAGGGAAATAAACCGCCCCACAATGGTTACATTTTGACCCTATGAGATTGTAACGTTGGGGAATGTGACGCCAGCCCCGTACAATATCTTTCATTCTGAACCTCCATAGTAAAAATTTGTGTAACTACTATTTTTTATTAACTAGTAAATAGTTCTTTGAATGGTTTTAATATCTCAAAAGAGGTTAATACTTAATCTGAAAGTGTTACCTTACCACTCATATCCTACTTTTTCACCTATTAATCTATTTATGAATTATATTTAAAAAATTATTATTAAGGGTTTTTTCTCTGTATTTTTGTGTGGACTAAACTTAAATAGTATTACTTTAATAATAATTAGTAGTATTATTGTGGGGGGGTAAAAATAAAATTAGGAGATGCCGAGATGGACAATGATGGCTATGTAATGACTGGAACGTCTTTTTTACTGATATTACCCGTTTTAATATTGTTTATAGTGCTTGTTGAGTTGAATTACGAGGACACTGAATCGGAAGTTCAAATTATGGAGTCTGAAAAAATCCTGCAGGTCTTCCAGGATTTGGAATTCAATATTCCACGCCTGACCCGTCAGGTATTAAAAGAAGAAGCTTATTTTGTTATTAGCTCAAAAAAACCTTTTATTGATGTTAGAAAAATAACCAGGGATAATTTGCAATTTAAAGTTGATCAAATTACACAAAATTATGATAAATGTGGATTACAAGTGAACTGCACAGTACTATCAATCAAAGAATCTGATGACCCCTTTGAAGTGGAGTTAACATCCCTAGTGGTAGTTCAGAAGGATAATGTTTCACATCAAGAGATACTTCAACAGAAAATTTCAATAATCGATCCTTATGATCCCCTTCCCGATCCTCTGCCCTTTGTTAAATGTAATGAATATGGCGGAGCCTCCATAAACGGTAGTAGAATTTACTATGCCCATAGTTTGGTGTTGTATTTAGAACAAAGGGGGGAAAAGAATGGGATGGTTTATGAAAATGCCAGTTCACCTTTATTCATTAACCAATGTCCCTACGATCCATTCGTCTGCCATGGAGATCCGGTTACCATGGAGACCCTGAAAAACTGCCTTGATAATGGATTCTATCATGAAAGTAATGATGGGGCTTGTTACTTGTGTAGATTGGAAGGGAAGAACACTTGTCCTCATCAGGGACTTGAAGTTTTCATTTTACCACCTCCAACCAACAATCAATCTGATACTGCCCCCTGTTCTGTGGACCACGTTTTATTTGGAGAGGGTGGTGAAATCTATCCGGGGGTAAGTATTCAATATCATCAAGAGGAAAATCTCATATTTCAACTATTTTTAGATGACTCCCACCGGAAAAAGTATGGATTGCCCCTGATTTAGTGTGATTACATGTCTGGGAACGATGGACCAGATAAAGAGGGGGGTCAAGTATTATCCATGGATTTATTACTGGCCATGGTGGTTTTCACTGTACTTTTAGGAGTTTCTGCAAATGCAATGGACATGGTTAGTTCCAAAATGGATGAAGCTTCTTATATACATTCATTGGAGAGAATAGTAACGGAAAATATAAATATATTATTGAATACACCCGGATCTCCGGAAAACTGGGAAGAAGGTCATCTTCCAATGTCCATGGTCAAACCCGGATTGGCACAAATTGATCCTGCCACTGGAACAGTAAACCAAACTTTGAGCATGAAGAAGATTCTAAAGCTGGCAGAAAACTATAATGAGCTTATGGATGGTAAAGTACTCCCATTTGGCTTAAAATCGACCATGATAGTATCTCCCCGGGACAGTTCCCTGAATACCATCACAATCAGTGACCAAGAACACGGGGAAACAGCAAGTGATATTCTCATCATAAACCGCATCGTAATGTGTGATTATATGATGGGCAATAAATTAACATCCATCATATCTCACCCTGCATCGGATGCATCAGCCACAGAATTAACACAACCAATATGTCCCCATTGTAATCTCACACTCAATTTTCAACATCCCTGGCAGGAACCAGGTTATAATAAGCCTGGATGGAAATGTAAACCTTTTACTATAACTCAAAATGATATCAAAACTACAGATATCTATCTTATGACAGATCCTCCCCAAATATTGGATAAGTCAGCCTGTTGGATACTGGATTCCACACAAAACCTCACAGACCTTCGATTTATGTTTACCACATCTCCCCAGCACTTGAATGACAAACTTTCACAACTCCTGGGTGGAAAAGAAAGTGCAACCATATGGCTCCATGTTTTTTCTTCTGGAAATTCTGATGAAGCCTTCGATGTTTATATTGGCAGATTTTCCAAAAACACACCAGTTGAAAATATCAAAACCCAGTATTTAACTCCTCAACCTTGTAATTTCGTTTTCAAGGTATGTATTTAGCCTTAATGGCGTTGCTCTTGTATTGAGGGTTGTATAAACTTGGGTGAATAAAACATTCAAGTCAGGAGCTTAATTTCCCGGTGATAACCACTATTTCTTCAAAAAAACATTTTTTCCGAGCAGTTACCTTTGCTTGGAATCCCATCTCCTCTAATCTTTCAATGGTCTTTTCCACGCCAGAGAGGGAAGACTGCACCAACTGAACCCGACCCCCCTCACGGATATGATCGCATAAGGCATCTAAAAAATTATCTATAATTTTTCTCCCGTCGCTACCTCCATTCCATGCCGTGTTTATATCCTCATCCAATTCTTCATCTTCGTGGGTGGGTAAGTAGGGGGTGTTGAAGAGGATGAGGTCAAATTTTTCTCCCATGACTGGTTCGAAAAGATTTCCTTCACGTAATTCCACGTTGAAGGTTCGGTTGGTAATCAGATTCTTGGAGGCACATTTGATTGCATAGGGATTGACATCGGTGGCCACCACCCATGCCACCTTCCTGGCGGCACAAACAGTGATTAATCCGGTGCCCGTTCCTATTTCAAGAACTTCATCGCCACGATTTAATTCAAGGTGTTCAGCCAGCAAAAAGCTGTCTTCAGCAGGTTCATAGACTTGGGGGTGGGTGTTGAAATACAATCCCTTATATTCTAACATAATTCTCACCAGGAATCTTTAGTTTATTCTAATCAGTTGACACCCGGTCATAGCCGTCAAGAGCTGCCGGAAGACAGTTAAGAACTGTGGAGAGTCCTGAAAGATGTAAATTCATAACCACGGCCCCTTTAACTTCTTCCCGATTGGCTCCGATTTTTTGGGCCATTTGGGCGTGTAACTTCACACCTTGGGCATTGGAGTGGGCGGTCTGAATGGCAATGTTTATTAATTGCTTGGTCTTAGGATCCAACCCCTTCCTGGAACGTTGAACATCTACTAATCCCTGGAAAATTTCTGCTAAATCTGGACATTCTTTCTGAAAGATTTTATAAGGATTTTTTTCCATTGATAATCTCTCCCTAAATTCTTATTGGGTTATCCAGTTGATTCAATAATTATAATTTGTTCTTAGCCATTAGTATTTTCAGTTCCATGGAGATCTTTATAATGTTTTCGGGGTGCATCTGAAATGGCCGTTTTTCCATTAATTTGGGGTCTATTCTGGATAACATTTCTCTAGCAACTTTTTTATCCGGGGCCCATTCATGATATGAATCAAGCAGTGCTTTCTTGGCCTTCTTACGTTTGTGCTGAAAAAGTGCCCGGGTAATTTTGAAGAAAAATTCATCCAAGTAGACATCTTTTTTGGGCTTCAACTTCACCACAGCTGAAGATACTCGTGGCCGGGGTATAAACGCTCCTTTAGGGACTGTAAATAATTTCTCTACATTGGCCTTCAGGTTGATCATAACCGATAGCCGGGAGTATTTTGAATCCCCTGGCTTGGCCACCATCCTCTCTGCAAACTCCAGCTGATACATTAAAATTGCAAATTCAAAATCGTATTCCAAAAGTCGAAAGGTTATTGGTGAAGAAATCTGATAAGGAAGATTAGAAACCACTTTGTTGAAGGCTGGTAACTTCAAACGAGTTGCATCACCCTCCAACACATCGACATTAGTTATTTTTTCATTTTTCAGCCTTTCTCTGAGGACATCGGCTATGTGGGGGTCCCGTTCTATGGCCACTACCTTTTCAACTTCTTCTGAAAGGGGAATTGTGAGGGTACCAATTCCGGCACCAATATCCAGAACAGTGTCAGAGATAGAGAGGTCTGCTTTCTGAATAATCCGATCTAAAATAGAAGAATTCACCAGATAATGCTGACTTTTTCGTTTATTCAGCTGAATCTGGTGTCTTTTAAGTATATCTCTTGTTTCCCTGTATAACATTTCCTTCAGGGTTGGGGTTTCCTTTTAGGGGGCCGGGTGAAAATGACGTATTTTCTTTTACCCTTGGCTTCATGGGACTCCAGCTCCATTACGATTCGTTTGGAGATGAGTTTCATAGGGTCGGATATCATGGGAACCCTCTTTTTTATATCGTCAAAACTTTTAAAAGGACCTTTTTTCCTGGCCTCAAGGATGTCTGCCATATGTTTCTTACCAATACCTGGCAAAAGCTCGATTTGGTGTAATCTAAGAGATATTGGTCCGGATTCATTGAAGAAATGGACAAATTTATCTTCTTTCTCCTTCACAATCTCTTCTATAATGTAACTAAGTTCAATTTTAGCGGTGGAAGTCAATTTTTCGTAGGGGATCCGGCGGTTTACCCTAGATATTTCATCCCTTTTCCCGGCTCCAATGTACACCTTTTGAAGTATGTTAAGTGC
This sequence comes from Methanobacteriota archaeon, assembly GCA_029556335.1. GTDB lineage: Archaea > Methanobacteriota > Methanobacteria > Methanobacteriales > Methanobacteriaceae > Methanobacterium. The sequence continues at coordinate 148,733 of JAKQFA010000028.1, read as the reverse complement.
TATTCCATCTTTGGGACTCAGCTCTAGAAGGGTGAACTCTTCAGTACCTATGGCTTGTGCTACTGGTTTTCGTTTATAAGTGGTTGTACCCTCATCCACATATCCCAGTGGGAGAAAATCAAGTATTATTGCATAATCTTCCATATGACCATACATCTCCAGGGAATATTAAATTCAGTAAATTATGGTTTTATTCCCGGTATTTGTCTATAATTTCTAGTATTTTATCCAAATCTGCTTTTTTATGGGTGCCTCTTTCTTTAGAGAACATGAGCCTCATATCAGCCATATCTTCAGGCATTATATCTGCCATTTTAACGGCTAGATTGGTTTTTATAGTTTCTTCTAATTCAGCAATCATTTTCTGGGCAGATTCTACCGAAATTTTGGAAAATTTGGTAACATGATCCAAGGCCAGATTCTGCTCGTAACTCAGTTCTTGGACCTTCATTCTCTCTTCCAACAACTCTTTAACTTGGCAAAAAGATATTGGATCAGTTTCTAACACTTTTTTTCCAATCATCCTAATCACTCTTGGATTTTAAGATGTTCGGGCCTTATAATCAGATTTTTTGCTTTATCTCCGTCGTTTATTTCCACGATATAGGCTCTACCTCGTTTGTGGGATATTTTACCAGTTTTTCCATGAAAACGGGGGTGAGGTTGACCCTTTTGTACACTTGGATCTATTATGATATGAACCAAGTCATCTTTACTGAAAGTCTGGATTTTTTTGGTAATGGGATTGGTTCTACCGGCTCTAATTGTTTTTTTGAGCTTATGTCGCGTTTTACTTCTGGATCCTCTTGATCTTTGCATTTAAAAACCTCCATGATAAACTAGAACTTTAAAGAAATTAGTTGTTCATTGGTGAGTGAAACTGAATTCTAACAAGTTCCAACATCTTTCACAACTTTTATCAACTAATAGTACCCTAACTAACCATCAGATGACATTCATGCTGATCAAGCAGTTATTACCCTGTATCTGCCCTAATTTGGCTGAAATGGGCTGGGCATCTTCTATTGTCTACGTTGAATAGGTATACATTTCAGGAGTTTATAATACTATCCTTCCACCTTTTTAAATGTTGACCTCCATCACATCCAACTGCACACATCTGGCTGGAATGCCCAAAAGTGATGCCACACTAGGTTGGGTTCTACCTTCATCACCAGATATCAGTTCTTTTATGTACAAGCCACCTTCACAGTCAATTATCAATTCCAGGGTTTTTTCGTCAATCTTAGTGAAGGTCAACTCCTTAATTCTTCGTTTTCTAACCTTATCAGCCCGGCGATGGGACACTCGGATGGGGGTGCGCTGTTTGATTAATTTCAATTTAGATAGGGAATCTAGATTTACGGCATCAACTGCTTCATCCAACTCTACACAAGCCAGGTAAGTTTTATAAGTATCGGTTGAGGAGTTTTTGATGGCACCTCGGCGCTGTTTTTGGGACGGTTTAAGTTTCAGAACCTCTACTTTGCCCTGTCCATACCTATTTATATCCTCCTCCAGACTTTTAAGGTCTAAACTACGTTTTAAGGGTTCTTTAACTTCCAGTACGAATGGTCGCCCGTTTCCCAACATTTTAACATCAATATCTTCCCTTCCCGCACCATGGAACTTAGATTCACTTCCTTTCGTAGCTTTTAAGACCGGAGGAGATATCAACTCCTCTACAGATTCTTCATACATTTTCCCGGTGTAATTACAAAATGCACAACCTTTTCCTTTGCACTTTCTACAAGGCCATTTTGTTTGGGGAATATTTCTCACCAGTTTCCGGTAGCGCCCTTCAATAAAGAGTGGATTAATCTGCAGAACAACACTATTATTGGGGATGTCAACCATCACCACCAAATGGGGGTTGTCGAAATCCACTTCCTTCCCCCAATGTTCATGGAGCATTTTACCCAACTCACGGTTGAATTCTTTTTTAATACTCTCCACTTCTAACTGTATTTCCCTTTGCAAATCATTTTCTTTATCCATTATCTCCGGGGGAAGGCGACAACCAACCAAGAATGTAGAAAACTCAACATTTATCTCCCCAACCCTATCTAAAATATTTAATAGGGTTTTATCAAGATTATCAAGAATACCAGAACAAATCTGGCATTTTTCAATAACCTGCAATTTTTCTGTTCCATCTAAGAGATTATGCCGAACATATTCGCCTCTTTCCTGATTTGACTCTCCAGGTAACTCCCTGGAGAGGTGACGGCCGAGGCAGTGGTCACATATCTCACCATCAGTTAGTTCCATGATCTGAGTAGCCTTATTTTTCAAAATAAAATCCATAAAAATCCACCCAATAATGATATAATTAAAATAAAAAAAATGAAGGTCAACGCATCATCTGCCTCATCATCTGCCCCAAGGGGCCGCCCATTTTACGCTTACCAAATCCTTTAATGGCCTTTTTAGTAACTTGATAATATTTTAAAAGTTCTTTAACATCTTCGTTACGCATACCTGCCCCTTTTGCAATTCGTTTAACTCGGGATTGTTTTATTACTTCAGGATGAGTGAGTTCGTGTTCAGTCATGGAGTCCATAAGAACACGATACTTGTTGAGTCTTTCTTCTGTTACTTGGGATGCATTTTTAGGTAACTTGCTTCCCATCCCGGGCATCATGTTAAGGATCTGTTGCATGGGACCCATTTTGTTCATAACTTCAAACTGGGCGTACATATCCTTGAGGGTAAACTTTCCACTGAGCATGGCATCCATGGATTCCATATCCACTTCATCATCCTCGGCTATTTCCTCTGCCCTCTCTATCAGGGTCTTAATATCTCCCATACCCAAAAGTCGGGAGATGAAACGGTCGGGATCAAATGCCTCCAGATCTTCAATACGCTCACCAGTTCCAATAAACTTGATGGGGGCACCTATTTCGGCCACGGCTGAAAGGGCTCCACCCCCTTTAGCTGATCCATCGAGTTTTGTGATGGTGATAGAGCCGATATCGGTGGTTTGACTGAAAGCTAAAGCCTGTTCACGTGCTTGTTGACCAATAGTGCCATCGATAACCAGCATCACTTCATCTGGATCAACCACCGTCGATATCTGTTTCATTTCATCCAAAAGATCTTGTTCTTCTTTATGACGGCCAGCTGTATCTACAATGATGATATCCTGTTTTTTGAATTTATTAATGCCTTTTTTAGCTAAATCCAATGCATCTTCATTGTCAGGATCTCCGTAAAGTGGGATGCTGAGACTTTCAGTTAACTGGCGAAGTTGTTCATATGCTGCCGGCCTCCAGGTATCGGTACATACAACGGCGGGGTTAAAACCTTTTTTTTGAAGATAACGGGCTAATTTTCCGATGGTAGTAGTTTTTCCACTTCCCTGCAATCCCATAAAGAGTATTTTGAAGGGTTTGCTTTCTACCTCAACTTCGGGAGCCTTTTCACCTAAAAGATGTACCAGTTCTTCATAGACGATCTTGATCACATGTTCTTTGGGAGTCACTCTCTTAGGGGGCTTTTCTGACAGAGCACGTTTTTCAATGGTTTTGGAAAGATTTAAAACCAGTTTTATATTAACATCAGCCTGAATAAGGGCTCTTTGTATATCTTTTATGGCTTCTTTGACCACTTCTTCATCAATGATGGCCATTCCCGCCAGTTTCTTCATAGTATTGGTCAGGTTCTTTCCCAGATTGCCTAACATTGCATATCACCAGATTAGATTCATCACCAGATTGGGCACCATTAATTGATAAAAAAAAATCAGCATATAAATTTAATTCTGAATATTGAGTATATATACTAAATTCTGGGTATATAAAGATATTCAGTGTGGAACCTTCTGCACTGAACGAAAAATTGATGGGGGACTCTTTAGACTTAAACAGCCTTATTTGTGAACATGTTCCGGTTAAAATATCTTGATGTTTACAGTGGATATGTTTTATATTTCAAGTTTATATCCTCCTTTTTATAATTATTTTAATTAGAACCAGGAGCAACTTGTATTAATTTATGGTGAAAAAATGCTGGAAAAACTTAAGAAGACTTTAATTGAGTCTCCCATTGTAATAAAAGATGATTATAACTACTTCGTACATCCCATTACCGATGGGATTCCCTTAACTGAGCCAGAATTACTGGAAGAAGTTGCTGATGCTATTTCTCGTATCATGAGTTTTCCATTGGACAAGATAGTTTGTGTGGAGGCTATGGGCATCCACCTGGCAACCGCTTTATCAATTAAAACCAGAATCCCGTTTGTTGTGGTAAGAAAACGTCGTTACAATTTGGATGGGGAAGTTGCCGTCCATCAAATGACGGGATACAGTGAAGGAGAACTTTACATCAATGGTTTAACCAAAAATGACCGGATAATCTTGATAGATGATGTGGTAAGTACTGGTGGTACCATGACTGCGGTGTTAAAAGCCCTTCAGAACATGGGATTGGAAATCCTTGATGTTGTGGCGGTTATTGAAAAAGGAAGTGGGAAAGAAAGGGTAGAGGCTGAAACTGGACTGGAAGTTAAAACCCTGGTTAAAGTCGATGTACAAGACGGTGAAGTCGTGATTCTATAAACTGGCTATGGAGGATAGGGGTAAGAACCCCATGGGAACTAAAATGCTGAATTATCAACTGAAAGAAGAGGAAGTAGTTGCTGAAATACAAGAATTAAATGCTCAAATGGTTGGATTGCAGTTTCCAGATGGATTGAGGGTTCATGCCACGGGATTGGCCCGAAAAATAGAAAAGGAAACTGGAGCTACCACTCTAATATCGGGAGATTCCTGTTATGGGGCATGCGATCTATCTGATCGTTCCATGGAAGGTTTGGTGGACGTGTTAATTCACTGGGGGCACACTGCTCTACCATTGGATTATCGGGTCCCGGTTTTATTTGTGGAAGCTTACTCCACCATGGAAGTATTTGGATCAGTTAAAAAGGCTCTTAAATTCATTGAAGATTATGAAACCATTGGTTTAGTCACCACTACCCAGCATCTCCACTTGTTGGATGATTTAGCTAAATACCTGGAGGAAAATGGTAAAAAAGTTCAAATGGGAGTTGGTAAAGGAACTCTTCGTGGACAGGTGCTGGGTTGTAACTTTTCTTCAGCTAGTGGGCTCCGGGCGGATGCTTTCCTTTACATAGGCAGTGGAAACTTCCACCCGCTAGGTCTGAAACTATCCACCAATAAACCGGTTATAATAGCAGATCCTTATATGAATGAGGCCAGAATAATAGATGAATTCACAGATCGGATTTTGAGAAAGCGATTTGCAAAAATCACACTATCAGCGGGGGCTAAAAGTTTTGGAATCATTGTTTCATCAAAGGAAGGCCAAATGCGCCTGGAAATGGCTAAGTCTTTAAAAAAATTAATTCAGGATCAAGATAGAGAAGCTTACCTCATACTCCTAGATAACATAAGACCCGACCTTTTAATGGCATTTAGGGATTCGGATGTCTTTGTTGTGACGGCATGTCCACGAATAGCCATTGACGATGACCAGATATATGAAAAACCCTTAATTACTCCATATGAATTGGAAATTGCATTGGGCATAAGGGATTGGGAAGACTACCAATTAGATGAAATTATATATGAGTAAGAATGAGAGAATAGGGAGGGAACTTTTTGGAGTTTTCAGATGATTACCTACTAGGTTATATCAACTGAGTCCTAAATTGATATCATTGCTTAATTATTTTAATTTGAATGCACATCTATGGTTAAGGGAAAAGATATAATCACTTGGAGCATATGATATAATCGAAGTTATCAATTCTTGACTCACACCAATAATTAATATTACATGCACATGCTAATCAGTATCAGCCCATTATCCTAATGGGAACCATATCCTTATACATCAAAATTATTTATTAAGTACGAATTGTTTAGACTTGTTTTACAATACGAGGTGAATAGATGAAAGCCAAATCTGGAGATTTTGTTCTCCCTGGTGACGCTTTAGGTGTTACTGAGGAGTTTCTCCCATCTGAATGGACCTATGAAGAAGAAGGTAAAATTCGGTCTTTGGTGGCAGGAACAGTGTCCATAGACCAGAAAAATAAAAAAATTTCCATAATACCCAAAACTAAATCCCCTGCTATTCTCAGTAGAGGTGTTGTCATTTTGGGGCAGATTAAGGATGTGCGTGGTCAGAGAGCCATGGTGGAAATAGAAGGAATTAAAGACACCAACAGGAGCCTTCCCATATCCTGTGTAGGCGGTATTCACATATCACAAGCCCAGAAGGGCTATGTGGACAAGCTTACCGATGATTTCCGCATTGGTGATATTGTTGAAGCTAAGGTAACAAAGGTTCTGGGCATTGACAACGCCGACCTCACCACAGCGGATGATGAACTTGGAGTTTTGAAGGCCATGTGCACCAAATGCCGCTATTTCATGAATAAAATTGGTAAAAATCAGGTAAAATGCCCTAACTGTGGTAATAAAGAGACTCGGAAGTTATCTTCTAAATATGAGGGATGAATCATGAAGATCATAAAGGATGAAAAGAAGGAGCTGGAAATTGAAATTACAGGCGAATCTCATAGTCTCTGCAACGCCCTTCGAACGGTTTTAATGGAAGATAAAAATGTGGAAGCAGCGGCTTACGCTATTGACCACCCCATAATTGGACAGCCAAGACTGTATATAAAGGCTAAAAATCCCCGTCAGTCACTTAAAAAGGCAGTTAAAACTTTACAGAAACGTTGTGAGGAAGTTAAGGAACTGGTAAAACCTGTTTAAGGATGAACGAAGAAATCCCCAATAAAAAATTCCGGAAGATAAAGAAGGAAATACGTATACTGGGAGTCGATGATGGACCCTTCACACCACACCGAGAAGAAAAAGTCCTAATTATTGGAACCATATTCAGAGCAGGAATTTGGCTGGATGGCGTTCTGAGTACCCAAATCACCAACGACGGTGATGATGCAACTGACAAGTTAGTGGGAATGGTGAATCAATCCCACCACCGTGAACAGATAGGGGTGATCATGCTGGATGGAATTACCTTTGGTGGTTTTAACGTTGTAGATATCCAGCAAATATTCCAGAAAACACAGATCCCCGTAATTGTTATCATGCGTAAACAGCCAGATTTACTGAAAATAAGAAATGCTCTCCAGAATTTTTCCAACTGGGAAGAAAGATGGAAACGTATCCAAAAGGCAGGAAAAATAAAGATAATCCGCAATAAAGAACTAATTTACATTCAAACCAGCGGAATATCCTGGGAAGATGCAGAAGAAATAGTGAAACTGGCAACTACCAGAAGCGCCATACCGGAGCCCATCCGCGCCGCCCATATAATTGCCTCCGGGGTTATAACTGGAGATTCCCGGGGAAGTGCATAAATTGTGGTAAAAACTTCGTAAAAGAGCTAATAGTAAAATTATTATTCTAATCAGGAAGTGTTTAAATTAAACAACCCTCTTTAACCGTTGACATAGTAATAGTCCATGATGATGGGACAGTAATGCTTATAAAAAGAAAAAATAATCCATTTAAAGGATTATGGGCATTACCGGGGGGGTTCGTTGAGTACGGGGAGACTGTGGAGCAAGCGGCAGTACGGGAAGCTAGAGAAGAAACAGGAATATTTGTGGATATAAAAAAGCTGGTAGGTGTTTATTCCAGCCCGGATCGTGATCCACGGGGACACACTGTTACCATTTGTGTCCTGGCTAAACCCTCAGGAGGAACAGTCACGCCCTCCACAGATGCGGCTGATGCATCATACTTCTCTTTATATGAGATAAATTCCCTTAAACTAGCCTTTGATCATAAAAAAATTTTAAAAGATGCTTTAAAGACTTTATAATACTGTAAATTAATAAATCCAATAATACAGATAATCAGGAGGACCAAAATGGAGTTCTGTCCAAAATGTGGAACAGTAATGTTTCCGAAAGGGGACTGCTTTGAGTGTAAATGTGGATATCAAAAGAAAATAACTAAGAAATCCCTGAGCGATTATGAAGTTACAGAGAAAATATCTTCCAGGGAGAATGTGATAGTCACGGGTGACGACATTAAAACTCTTCCCACAACCAAGGCCGTGTGCCCGAAATGCCAGAACAAAGAGGCTTTCTGGTGGATGCGCCAGACCCGTGGGGCAGACGAAGCTGAAACACGATTTTTTAAGTGCACAAAATGTCCTCACACTTGGAGGGAATACGACTAAGGAGAATGTTATGAAGGACGATGTTAGATCTGATACTACCCCAAAATCTTCAGAAAATCAGGTAAAGGAAAAAGGCAGTAGGTCAGAAACCAGCACTAATCACGAATTCGAAAGACATAAAAAATTTACAGCAGATTCCCACATGGACAAGGGCGATGTTGTATCAGAAAGTCCGAATTCCATGAAAAAAACAAGAAATGAAACAGGCAAAGAAGCCGAAGATCATGAATTCCCCGAATTAAACTTCAAAGAAGTAGTTAGGGACATGGAAGTGACCAAATATATCGCAACCGAGAAAACGCGCATTATAAGGTATGCTTCAGCTATTATTGGTGGAATGTTCCTTTTATCCGGTTTCATACTCCTATATACAGCGGCTACACGGGTGGTTGATAATGTAATATTCGGGGAACGCGCCATGTTTTCTTCATTTTTGATTTTGATTGGTATGTTGATTCTCATAACTGTATTTGGCCGCCGCTACTGGCATGACACTGTCCTCACTAAACTAAACGTGGGAATGGAAATTTCTGAAGGAAAAAGTAAATCAAAAGACAAGGACAAAATAACAAAAAAAGATAATATTGAAGAAGAGAATAAAAAGTAATTAAAGGAGGAACAACATGTTCAAGGCAGTTTTAAGCGATTCAAACATTTTAAAAACCAGTTTCGACGCAATATCGTCCATTGTGGATGAGGTACAAATGCAAGCCGATGAAGAAGGTCTTAGACTGGATGCTCTGGACCGCAGCCACATCACATTCGTACATCTGGAATTGAAGAAGAATGTTTTTGATGAATATCAATGTAAAGAACCTCTCAAAATCAATGTAGATACTGAAGAATTGATGAAAGTCCTTAAACGAGCCAAATCAGAGGATATGGTGGAGCTGACCACTGATGAGGGTAACTTGATCATAACCTTTGAGGGTGAAGCACGCCGTAGATTCAAGATCAGGCTAATTGACATTGAATATGAGGCACCTAGCCCTCCTCAACTTGATTACCCCACCGAATTTGAAATACCCTTCAGTCTCCTCAAGGACTCTATACAGGATATTGGAATAGTTTCTGACAAAATCGCTCTCCAAGTAGATGAAGATAAGTTCAAAGCTTCTGCAGAAGGAGACTTTGGGGATGCCAAGATAGAATACTTACATGGTGAAAAAATACAGGAAAATGCTAAATCAGTTTTCAGTCTAGAGAAAGTTAAGGAGATGATGAAGGCTGATAAATTCTCAGAAACAGCACAAATTAAGTTGGGAAATGACATGCCCCTTAACCTTTATTTAAAAATGGCTTCAGATGAAGGTGAATTAAGCTTTCTTTTAGCTCCAAGGATAGAAAGTGAGGAATAGGGTTGGATGAATTTTTCCAGAGGCTAAGGGAGATCCAGAAAAAGGAACGCGGCCTGAGTGGATTATCTCCAGTGGGGGATGACTTCTACCTAAGAGTTTTTCGTTATCTAGACGGCCTAATGGAAAAAATCGGAAATAATCAACTGTCATTGGATTCTTATTTACTACTCCGGGATGCTCAACGAATTGTTGCTGAGATCTGTGAAAGAAGGGAACATAAAATTACTAACAGTGCTGTAATGAATGTTCAACGTTCTTTTCAGCTATTTATAGAACAAAAGGATCAAATCAGCCCCCAAATTCCTATTAACTCTACTCCGGAAGAAATTGATTTATACAACGAATTATTCAAGTCTTTATCTCAACATCGGAAGGCCATGAATTTTTCTACAAGTTCATCTCCAGTAATAGAAAAGAAAAAAAAGGATAGTGGAACTGGTACTGATGATGCAGCTGGATCTAACCAGGAAATTCCTAAAAAAACTTTTTCATCGGAAAAATCTTCAACTAGATTGGTAGATGAATTCGATGAAAATTCTATATCCCCTCCCATTGAAGACGAAATTTACCTCCAATTTGGCAATGAACCAACCCTAAAAAATGTGAACACGGCTGTGTCGGTAAAAAAAACAGTCAAACCAGATGAAACAGTCCAAATTAAAGAAAACAGGGTTAAAAGAAGGAAGATTCCCCGGGTATCTTCGTCCACTGGATTTTCAGACAAGGGAAAGATGCTTCCTGAGATGTCAACCGCGGTTTTAGTGATAACTGCTGAACTTCCCTCTATCATGGGGGCGGATCACAAGGTTTACGGTCCCATGTATCCTGGAGATGTCATTACCATGCCCGAAGCCAATGCCCGGATACTTATCAAGAAAGATAAGGGAAGGCCGATACAAAGGTATAAATAAAGATTGAAAGATACTTAATTTGAATAAAAAACAGGCTTCTTAAAATTGTTCAAGGCCCCTGAAGTGATTTTTACCAGTCACAAGGCTTATTTTACATTCAAGAGGTGATTTAATATGAAAATTCCTAAAGAAAGGAGAACTTACTGTCCAAGTTGTAAAAAACATACTGTTCACGAGGTATTCGAGTCAAAGAGGAGAAAAGCCAGCGAACTCAAATGGGGGCAGCGCCAATTCAGAAGGGTGACCAGTGGTTACAGGGGATACCCTAGGCCTCTCCCATCAGGAAATAAACCAACTAAAAAGTTGGATTTACGTTATAAGTGTAAAAGTTGTGGAAAATCTCACATAAAACGATCCACATTCCGAACCGGAAAAGTAGAGTTTACGATGTAGGGTGATGTGATGTCTAAAAGAAAGAGCAATTTTTTAAGGGTCAAATGTGGAGACTGCGGAAACCAGCAAGTGGTATTCGATCATGCTTCATCCAAAGTGGAGTGCATTATATGCAGTAAGGCACTGGTACAGCCTAAGGGTGGAAAATCCAAAATTGTAGCCCAAATTATAGAAGTAATTGATTAAGGTGACTTGATGGTAAGAACCAAAAACGAATGGCCTGCTGAGAGGGATTTAGTAGTGGGGACAGTGCACAAAGTCCTTAACTATGGTGCATTTGCTTATCTAGATGAATATCCTGGTAAAGAAGCATTCATACATATTTCTGAAGTTTCCGCTGGTTGGGTTAAAAATATTAGAGACTACGTCCGGGAGAACCAGAAGATTGTGGCGCGTGTTCTTCGAGTTAATCCTCGTAAAGGACATGTAGATGTTTCTCTTAAAAGGATCCGTGAAGATCAGAGGACTCGTAAGATTCAGCAGTGGAAAATTGAACAAAAGGCCGAAAAACTTCTTGAATTCACAGCTAAGAGTTTGGGGAAGGATCTGGACGCGGGTTATGATGAAGTTGGATATGCCATCATGGATGAATTTGGGGATTTGTACGGGGCCTTCGAAGCTGCTGCTGAAGAGGGAGTTGATGTACTGGTGGAGCGAGGAGTGGATGAAAACTGGGCCAGAGCCATAACCGAAGTGGCTGAGAAAAACATATCACCCCCAGAAGTGCAAATCAATGGATACGTTAACCTGACCTCTTATGCGCCCAATGGGGTGGAAACAATAAGGAACGCTCTGGGATCCATTAAAGATGAAAATATTTCTGTTCAATGTGTAGGAGCCCCGAAATACCGTTTAACAGTAGTATCTTCTGATTATCCTACTGCTGAGGATATATTGAATAAAACTGCTCAAAAAGCCATTAAATTCGTGGAAAAAGCCGGAGGCACGGGCGAATTTCACAGAGAATTAGAATGAAGTCCAAGATGAAGTGCTGCATTTCCTGCAGTGAGTACACCATTCAGGATCGTTGTCCATATTGTGGAGGGAATGTGAGAGTCATCTTTCCACCGAAATATTCGCCGGAAGATAAATACGGTAAATACAGAAGAATCTTGAAGGAACAACTTAGGAGCAATCTAAATAACAATTCTGATTAAATTACATATTAAAATTGTTCCCCAATAAAGGGAGTGAATTAATGAATAAAACCATTATAAGCCTGTTTAAAGATGTTGATCTGGATGAACCCATATTTATAGAGGCTCTGCCTGGAATTGGACATGTGGGAAAGTTGGTGGCAGAGCATCTGATCCATGAACTGGAAGCCGAGAAATTAGCCGATCTTTTCTCACCCTCTTTCCCTCCACAAGTCTTTGTGGGTGAAAACGGAATCATCGAACCAATGAAAAACGAGTTTTACTATCTTAAATCTGCTGGAGAGGATGAAAGAGACTACATAATACTGGTAGGAAACACTCAAGGATTGAGTCCTGAAGGACAATACGAAATCTGTGGTGCAATAATTGATTTTGTCAAAAAATACGGTGCAAAACAGATGTTTACTTTAGGTGGCTTGGGCACTGGGCAGCCTGTAGACAAACCCAAAGTATATGGGGCGGCTACTAATATTGAACTGGCAGAAAACCTCAAAGAATATGGTGTGACTTTAAGATCCGCCGATGGGGGGATCATAGGTGCGTCTGGTTTATTACTGGGAATGGGGATAACTGAAAATATTGAAGGCGCTTGTTTAATGGGAGAAACTCCAGGATACTTTATTGACGCCGATGCTTCTAAGGCTGTACTCAATGTCCTGCTTCAAATTTTGAAATTAAATGTTGATGTGGCAAAATTGGAGGAAAGGGCTGAAGAAACACGTAAAATGATATCTAAAGCCCAGCAAATGGAGCGAGAGATAGCTGAAGGAATGCGACTAGCTCCGGGGGAAGAAGATCTCCGCTACATTGGTTAACATTTGTTTTATTATTAAGCCTTAAACAGGTTTAAAGGGATGTCCATGATAATCAGGGCGGATCTGCATATTCACGGCCGATACTCCATGGCTACTTCCAAAAAAATGGTGCCAGAGGTGATTGCAGCTCAGGCACAATTGAAGGGTCTACATCTGGTGGGAACCGGAGATGCCTTTCATAAGGGGTGGTTGAAGCTTATTGAAGACTCCACAGAAGAAGTAGCAGATGGCGTATACTCCATAAAAGAGGATAAACGCCTGGAAACAGATCCTGATCTGCCATCCACGAATCAGAAACCTCTATTAATCCTCACAGGCGAAGTAGAGGATGTAAAAAGAGTTCATCACCTCCTAATTCTACCCTCCCTGGAGGCTGCCCATCAAATACGTGGTAAACTCAGGGGAAACTTGGAAAGCGATGGTCGCCCTAAGGTCAGAATGAGTGGCAGGGAGATACAGGAAATTGCCCATGAAAACGGCTGTTTAATGGGCCCATCACATGCTTTCACTCCATGGACCAGTTTATATAAAGAATATGACAGCATATACGAATGTTATTCTTATAAACCCGATTTTTTGGAGTTGGGACTTTCCGCTGATAGTGACATGGCCGATCGCATTGAAGAACTTAATAATATTCCGTTTTTAACCAATTCAGACGCACATTCCCCCTGGCCGCATCGGCTGGGCAGGGAATTCAATGAAATCGAAATCAACAGAATTGATTACCCCTCACTAGAGGATGCAATTAAGGATCTGAAGATAAAATCTAATTATGGCTTCGATCCCAGGATGGGGAAGTACTATCTCACTGCCTGTACCAAGTGCTACCAACTCATCCCTGTGAAAAAGGCGCTGGAGATGAAGATGAAATGCCCCTGTGGGGGTACCATAAAAAAAGGGGTTGATTATCGAATTGAAGAACTTGCAACTTGGGATCAACCCCATCACCCGCCACATCGCCCTCCCTACATACATATCCTCCCATTGGCCGAAGTCATAAGTTTAGTGCACGGTAAAGGTGTTACTACAGTGTTTGTCCAGAAGATATGGAGGAAAATGTTGCAATTATTTGGTGATGAGATATCGGTTTTGATTAACGCACCACTGGAAGAATTGCAGGAGCTAGATCCCAAGATGGCTCCGGTTATTAGATCATTCCGTGATGGGACTCTAAAAATGCAACCAGGTGGCGGTGGAAGGTATGGTAAGCTAGTGCTAGAACCCGAAAAAGCCGAAGCCAATACACAATCTCCTTCCAGATCTACAGAAACTAATACCTTAGATGAATATTTTAAATAATTTTCCTTGTTTCATATGATGTAGATATCTTTTCAATAAACTAATTTTTTTTAAAAAGAACAGCGGACCCGCGGGGATTTGAACCCCGGACCTTCAGATTAGGAGTCTGATGCCCTATCCAGACTAGGCTACGGGCCCTTAAATTTGAATAACTATGGATCTAACACACCAAGCTACTTGCTACAAATTATTACTAAACAAAAAGATTTTTCTTAAACGGACCCGCCGGGATTTGAACCCGGGATCTTCGGATTAGAAGTCCGACGCCCTATCCAACTAGGCTACGGGCCCGTATGAATTACATGTACGCGGGAGACTCTTGCTCTCCTTGTACGGTATTTGCTAATTCTTTTAGACGTGATTCGATTTCTTCTGCCTCTTTAATAAGTGGCTCAACATCGACGTTTATCTCCAGCATCCTATTTAAAACATCCACTATGCTGGCTGCAGCTCTGGGATCAGGGTACTGGTTGAGAATCTCTGCAAAAAGACATGAACCGGGGATGTTACTGGTTTTGGTTTTGGTTAAAAGAGTACCTGAAATACCGTTAATATTTCCAAAAGGAAGTATTGGAATTTCCAAGTCACCCAAACGCTTTAAGCTACCTTCATTATTAGCTACACCTACGACGCCATTGGTTTTTTTTCTAACCACAACACTATTCAAGGTTATGAGTTCTTTACTCTTATTACGTTCCATCCATTCAACAATGACGTTGGTCATGTCATGGGTCACGCTGGGTGGCACCACGAAGTCAGATAAAAATAGAACCACTTCATTGTTACTGTATATCCGGAAAGGATGAATCGCTACCCCTTTGTAGAGTACAGCAAGCGGAGGAAAATATTTAGATTCTATATGGCCTATTTCATCCATTTGGAGCTCTTCTACAAGCAGCCACCCCACGATGTTTCCAATTAATCCTAATTCCGGTGATCCTTCGATAATTACTGCATTTTTCACATCTTCAGATATGATGTGGCAACAGTCTTCGTTTTCCACCATATTAACCATATGAAACCCCTCCTGCTCCTCCAAGGTTCTCTCCAGTCTGAGGGTCAATGTATATTTCTCCTACTGGTGATCCATTTACAATAACTGGCACTATGTACGTTTGTTTACCATTTAATTCCTTCAGTATAGGCTCTCCGGCTTTAGCACCAGGTTCTTCAATGTAACGTTGTGCAATTATTTTGGCTTCTGAAGAGGTTACTTTCACATCAACACTTCCTACTCCGCTTGATTGTCCAGAAGAAGAACTCGACCCAGATGATGAGCTTTGATCTATTATGGAGCCGGTTTCACTGGATAGGGGAGAATTACCCTGACTTTGAGATTGAATTGGGGTCCATAGTCCGGTTGTCGAACTGCTCATCTGATAACCAGCGGCAGCAACACCTATGACCAATACTATGGTTATAGACAAGATTATTTTATTATTCAGCATCAATTCACTTCCCTTTGGACTACCTAATAGGATATTGGTTTCATAGTTAATAGTATTTCCCTTGCAAACCATTACAATTGGATAAAGAAGTGTAAAACGGCAATAAAGCAGATCTTAGCATATTTTACAATAGCATTAAGTTTTATGTTGTAATATTATATTTATACTTTACATCTTCCTTTTCAACGTAAACCCTTTTCAACATAAATATATTAATAGGACTCTGCACAACATTGTATGATGTTCTTATAAAAACAAGAGGTGATACGTTTGAGCGAACGAGTAGTTATCTCGCCAACCTCACGACAAGAAGGACACGCAGAGTTGGTCATGGAAGTCGATGACGAAGGAATCGTAACCAAGGGGAGGTACTTCAGTATCACTCCGGTTAGAGGATTAGAGAAGATGGTGACAGGTAAGAATCCAGAATTTGCGCCTGTTATGACACAAAGAATCTGTGGTGTATGCCCCATACCCCATACTCTGGCATCTGTGGAAGCCATTGATGATTCACTGGACATAGAAATACCCAAAGCCGGTAGGCAGCTAAGGGAGCTTACACTATGTGCCCACCACATCAACAGCCACGCAATCCACCAGTTCCTCATTGCCGCTGACTTCGTGCCTGAAAACCTGTTTGCCACCGCTGTTAACTCCGTATCAGAGGTACGGAAAGTTGCCCAGTACGTGGTGGATATGGTGGCCGGTGAAGGAATTCACCCCTCTGATGTCCGGATTGGGGGAATGGCTGACAATATATCTGAAGTAGCCCGTAAAAAACTGTATGCAAGGTTAAAATCTTTAAAACCCAAACTTGATGAACATGTTGAATTGATAGTTGGACTCGTAGCTGACAAAGGCCTGCCAGCAGGTTTAGGTGTCCATAACCAGCCCATTTTCACCACTGACAATCTATACGGAAATCGGGACAATTTCGACATGGATAGATTCACAGAAGTTATGCCTGAAAGCTGGTATGATGATGCAGATATTGCAAAAAGAGCATGCTCCACCATACCTCTTTATGATGGTGTGAACGTGGAAACAGGACCAAGAGCTCGTGCAGTTCAATACCGGGGATTCACTGAAAAAGGTGTTGTTGCCCAACACGTGGCTAGAGCCATGGAGATGAAATCAGCTTTATCCAGAGCTATAGCTATTTTAGCTGAATTGGATACTTCTGCACCAGTCCGTGCGGACTTTGATCCTAGAGGAACAAACAAACTTGGAATTGGTCCTATTGAAGGTCCAAGGGGAACCGACGTGCACATGGCACAAGTTGCCGACGGCAAAGTCCAGTTCTACACCTGTCTGGTACCCACCACTTGGAACATACCCACCATGGGACCAGCCACTGAAGGATTCCACCATGAATTCGGCCCCCACGTTATCCGAGCGTACGACCCATGTCTGTCCTGTGCAACACACGTGATTGTGGTGGACGATGAAGACAGGAGCGTCATAAAAAACGAAATGGTCAGAATCTAAGGGATAACCATGCCATACGATGCAGAGATCATGGTGGTCGGATGCGGAAATATTCTCTTTGCAGATGACGGATTCGGACCAGCAGTGATAGAAGCACTTGGAAAAATTTCTGAAGAACATCCTCTTCCAGAGAAGGTCAAAATAGTAGATGCTGGCACTGGAGGCCCTCACTACGTGTTTTCTCTTCCACAAGATTCTTGGAAGAAAATGATAGTGGTAGATGTTGTGGAGTTCGGTGCTGAATCTGGTACCTTGCGCAAATTCAGTGTGGAAGAACTACCTAAAGGATCCTACGAGAACGTGCACTCATGGCCGGTAAATCAGCCATTGCACGGATTAGCAGAGTCCTGTGAAGTAATGGTAATTGGATGTCAACCAGAACGTATCTCTGCCCCCGATATTGAAATGGGGTTAACCAAAAGTGTGGAGGAAGCTATTCCCAAGGCCATTAAGTTGATTTTAGAAGAGATAGGGGTTAATTAAATGTCAATATTAGCCCGTATTAAATCGTTTTTAGGATTGGAGGCAAAACCTGATAAAGAAGCAAAACCTAAACAAGAAGCTTCACAACAGGAGGTTGAGAAAGTGGCTGAAGAGAAAGCTAAACCAAGAATAGGTTACATCCACCTTTCAGGATGTACTGGCGACGCAATATCGCTAACCGAGAATTACGATATTCTCGCAGAATTACTCACCAACATGGTGGACATAGTCTACGGACAAACCTTGGTCGATCTATGGGAAATGCCAGAAATGGACTTAGCCCTGGTGGAAGGATCATGTTGTTTGCAGGACGAACACAGTGTTAAGGAATTAATGGAAGTTCGTGAAAAAGCAGCACTGGTATGTGCACTTGGCTCATGTGCTGCCACAGGTTGTTTCACCCGGTACTCACGGGGAGGACAGCAAGCACAACCTGGACATGAATCTTTCGTACCCATTGCTGATCTGGTCAAAGTGGATTGTGCCGTACCAGGATGTCCACCATCACCAGAAATAATAGCCAAAACCGTTGTAGCACTTATCAACGGTGACATGGACTACCTACAACCCATGTTAGACCTGGCTGGTTACACCGAAGCCTGTGGTTGTGATCTGCAGACTAAAGTGGTAAACCAGGCTCTATGTATTGGATGCGGAACCTGTGCCATGTCCTGCCAGACCCGGGCTCTAAGCATGACCAATGGAAGGCCTGAACTGAATGAGGACCGCTGTATTAAATGTGGAGTTTGCTACGTGCAGTGTCCAAGAAGCTGGTGGCCAGCTGAACAAATCAATAAGGACTTAGGGTTATAGGAGGAGTGACAATGGTATTAGGAACTTACAAAGAAGTTGTTGCCGCAAGATCCACCGACAAACAAATCCAAAAAATAGCCCAAGATGGTGGAATAGTATCCGCCCTGTTCTGTTACGCACTGGATGAAAAACTCATTGATGGTGCAGTAGTAGCCGGACCCACAGAGGAGCTATGGAAACCAGCACCAACCGTGGCCATGACCGCTGAGGAAGTGCTGGCTGCTGCAGGAACCAAGTACACATTCTCCCCTAACGTCTGGATGCTTAAAAAAGCAGCCCGACAGTACGGATTAGAGAAGATTGGTACCGTGGCCATACCCTGTCAGCTTATGGGTATCCGAAAGATGCAGTCTTACCCATTTGGGGTACGATTCTTAGCTGACAAGATTGCCCTGACCGTAGGTATCTTCTGTATGGAAAACTTCCCATTCGCATCCCTACAGACCTTCATCAGTGAAAAAATGGGAATAGATCCCAGTCTCGTTGAGAAGATGGATATTGGGAAGGGAAAATTCTGGGCTTACACTGCTGATGACGTGTACACCCTACCACTGAAGGAAACCCATGGCTATGAACAGAATGGATGCAAAGTTTGTCTGGACTACGTTGCTGAATTAGCAGACGTATCCACTGGTTCAGTAGGAACACCAGACGGTTGGTCTACGGTACTCACCAGGACTGACGCCGGTGAAACCATATTCAAAGCAGCTGTGGATGCAGGGGTCATCGAAACCAAAGCCATGGACGATGTTAAACCTGGTTTGGGCATGTTAGAAAAACTGGCCACTGACAAAAAGACCAAAGCCATGAAGGTCATTGATGACAGGAAAGCAATGGGCTTGCCTGTTCCCTACAAGGCCAGCAGTGAGAAAGAAGACCCACTAGCCAATGTTTAAGGGATTCAAATCCCTTAAAACTATTTTTTTTCTTGTAAATTCTTGAATAAATTATTTATACCTATCCAAATTATATTAATTTTAAGTACTGAATTTTATTATACATAAAATACCCACTTTACCATACGGCCCTAATCTGAGTGTGATAAAATCAAATCAGAAAGTGATAAGAGATCATGTCCGAGGTGCGGAGCTTTCAAGGTGGAAAATGCCCGTTTCTGCGTACAATGCGGTACATCATTGGATAACTATCCTCAGATCACCTGTGTAATATGCAGTACATGTGGTACTGAAAATCCATCATACGCCTCATTCTGTATGGAATGTGGAGTCGATCTTAAAGTCACTAATCGGAAAACAGAAGAAGATGGTCACTTTCCCGATAAAATGGGGTCACTTGAGTTAACTCCAGCCGAATCACTCTTGATATTGGATCTTGATATCGAGGGAAAAGAGGTATTCAAACTGGCAATGCTGAATCTAATTGACCGCCGCGTGATGAAGATTCGAACTTTCCAAGAAGATAAAGGATTTCTGGTTAAGGAACCTGTCCTTTTCCATGAAGTACATCGGGGAGAAAATTTTGAGGCCCCACTTCTACCTTATGAAGAAATATTTCGCAAACCACTCTACAGCCATAATGAAATAGAGATCTACCGTTACGTACAGATGATCTTGAAAAATATTAACCCCATTGTAACAAATTCATATTCAGAATACAAAGAGGATTACCTCATCAATTCACTGATTAAAGGGGGTTATATAGAAAAAATAGGAAAAAAAGGCCTTAATTCTCCCAAACCTTATAAGTTAACCCAATTAGGAGTTGATATCCGGAAAAAAATTGTTGATATTCTGGATGATGCGGATAACCTGGGGGAATGGGTGGACACAGATCCAAAACGGGCTAAAGCATTTTTATCGGCATTAGGGAGTCACATATTCCTCCTCAACTACGATTTGGACACACTCCGTTTTTTAACAAATAATTTGACTGGAATTGAATCTAGAACTGCTAAATATTACAGTTACTACCTTTCTCCCATTGATTTTTTTAAAGATTTTAAATCAGAACAAGATATAAAATATATTTTTCGAATAAATGCTCTAGAATCGTTTGAATTTTTTGAGACCTTTGACCCCTTTGATGATATCTTTGATTCATTTGAATAGGGTTTATTCTATTTATATTAATGTAACTAGAAATAACTCAATCAAAAAATAACCTATGAAGAAAGGATAAATTAGCAAAATTCCTGATAGTCACATTTTATCTTTGTCCAGTCCAAAATCAATTAATTTACTCGCTTTTTTAACGAGTTTTAAACGTTCATTTTACCATTAATCACTTTATCATCCTTCATAAGGTTTCCCTCTCAGATGATACTAACCACCACCACTGCTGTCAATGTGGGTATGAATAATTAGTGTAAACTCCTTTTTCAGATACATACATAGGATTATCATGATCTCTGTTAAGCTTATAAGATTATGCATAATTTAAAAAATATATAGTGATTATCCCAATAATCACTCTGTAATAACCAAACAGCCATCTGATTCTATAATCACGGTGTGTTCAGCTTGTGCCACTCTGGCCCCGCTTTTTTCGCGTAGTACGTGATAAGGATAAACTGCACGTGATGAAATTAACTGGCGTAATGCAATACTGGACTTGCTGGACTGATTTTTATCTTCCAACCATCTTTGGGCAAAAGGTAATATTTTGTACTCGGTTTTAATTTTTTCCAGGATTCTCCTGGCCTGGATCATTCTAACAGGTCGGTCTCTAAGGAATCTAAAAATGAAGGCGTCTTTCATATCACTTACTATCCCTACTCCATCGGTTACGAATGGTTCTATTGCTAAGACATCTCCTTCTTCAAGTTTATGGTGGTTTTTTTCCTTCACATTTGGTATAGAAAGTCCAGAATGCAGTATCCACTGTTCCATGCTGTGTCCGGTGAGGTTAGACACAGGTTTTAACCCCCTGGAATGGATTGTTTTTTCAACTTCTTCCCCTATCTTTCCCACTTCCACTCCAGGTTTGATGGTACTAATAGCTGTGTTCAATGCTTCTTTTGCCGTATCAATCATTTCCTCTTGAATTTGGGGTTTATAAGGGCCCATTTTTCCTGCTGGATCATCACCTTCAACACTTACCGAAATAGCAGAATCAGCAATGAATCCATCAACATGAGCGCCTAAATCAATTTTAACCAAATCTCCACCATTTATCAGGGTCAAATCGTTAGGTGGCGAGGTGTAATGAGCAGTAATTTCGTTAATGGAAATATTGCATGGAAAAGCTGGTAAGGCGCCACGTTTAATGATCTCACCTTCAATTAAATTTATCAGATCCAGGACCTTCATTCCTTCATGCACCTTCTTTAAAGCAAGTTCCCGGACATCCTTAACAATTTTTCCCGCTTTGATATAATTCTCAATCATATAATCCCTTCAATAATTAAAACTACTTTTATAATGTAAAAAACTTAATAAGCCGATCATATTTTGTCGAACATCATGGGCTTAAAATACAAGAACATTTAATATATAAAAAGTCCATAATATATGTATCTATCATCCCCTGTATAAAATATCAACATTTTATGGAAGATTAGAGTTTAAACAGACAGAGATGAGTTCAGATGAGGATTTATTGAGAACGTGGGCTCAATTTGTAGAAATTTCGTCTACAGTTAATCACTAAATTTTCATTCAAATAGTGATCTTACAACAAGGAGGAATATTTGTGGCTGATGTGAACATTCCGCAGAATATCTTTTGGCTTATAATCGTTGTAATTGCCGTAATAACCATAATAATAATTACCATGCAATGGAGAAGGGTTAGGGAGGCTCAAAGTAACGTCGAATTTTTGCAAAAACAGGCTGAACTCAAGAAAATTGAGCTGGTGGAGAAGGACCTGGAGGCTAAACGAATGATGGAAAACGTCTTACCATTACCTCAAGATCAACAGGAAAAACTAGCCCAGATCAGGGGCGATACCTCCAAATTAATGCACAAAGCAGGATTCATGCACAGTGAAATAAATGAAAGAGTAACTCGCCTAGAGGCTAGAACCGAGTATGAGAAACTCCAAAAACTCTTAAGTGAAATAGAAAAAAAGGAAAAAGAATTGGAGAAAAAAGGTAGCAAAGGAGGACTGTGAAAATGACTGCACTGGAGTTATTTGCCATCCTAGTCTTAGCCGGGGCCATTGTAGTACTACTCTACTACTACTTGAGGGACCGTAGCATAAGCATAGACACAATGCGGAGTGACGCTGTGAATTTAGGAGAAACTGTGCGCAGTGGAGCCAGTGATCTGGGGGGAAAGGTCGATAGGAAAGGCTCCATGCAGGACATGGGTGAAAAACTTCACGTATCTGAAGTCAGCGAGAAGGTCTCAGGAGTTGGTGAAAAGATAACCATATCTGGAGTGGGAGAAAGAGTTTCTGATGTGGGAAAAAGTCTAAGAGGTAAAGTTAAGGAAGTCCCCATTAGCACCGATGCCTTATCCGGGAAAATAGACCAATTCCTGGAAGAAAAAAGTGATCAACTCATAAAAGACTGGGAACTAGCCACCAAAAAGGATATTGGTGAGATGGAAAAGAAATACAGCAAAGTATCTAGGGATCTTGGAGACTTGGAGAGACGTTTCAACGAATACCGCGGGCACGCCAACAAGAAATTCGAACACATCGAAAAAAGAATCACCGTATTAGAGGATAAAGAAGAATAACCTGGTGAACCTAAATACTAAATCTTTTTTTCATTTATTTTTGGTATTAACAAGATTAAATGGCTTTTAATAAGTTTTTATTCTGAAACTAAACCTTTATATACTCTAAAATACAACAAAATGGTACAGCGGGGTGGGGTAGTCTGGTGATCCCGCGGGGCTCATAACCCCGAGAGCCCTAGTTCAAATCTAGGCCCCGCTATTTACTTTTATTCCTCAATAATGGCAAGCCGAAGGGCAGCTACCGGTTTTTCGTAAACTGAGGAAACTCCACCCATCGTACAGACCGTGATGTCTATAGGCATATGCTGAGAAGCATGACTCTGGAGCAGAAACGACACGTCTCCTGTTGGATGAACATGAAGCCCAAGCAGATAGACAACAGGAGGATCGGTGAAACGGCCATTCCACGGGATGCAAGGGCAAATACTGCTGATGAAAACTGTATGAGGCAGAGGTAGCCTGCAAAGATGAATGCTGCCAGGAACAGAAGGTGGGTTACTCTCGGCATGCCATTAACTTTTTATTCATGGAATTGAATTGTAACTGATTTTTAAAGGATTTATCTGCTTTAAAGTTTCATTTCCTTGTATAAGAAAAAAATAAAGAAACTATTTTAGTAGATTTCTGGTATATCAGTAAAACTCCCGAAATGATCTATTCACAGACCAATCAATATTCCTACCGTGAATGGGTCTTTATCAATTAGCCTAATAAACATGAATTAATCCATACCAGAAAAGTTACACCGTTACCTAGGCTCCCCCCATGTTACTAGTTCTGCAGCTATCCCTGCAATTGTTATCAGAACACCTGATCGTAGATGACAAGCTTCCCACTATGGTGAACATTGTCGGATTGAATATGAAACCGGCACCTAAAATGAAAGCCAGCACCCCAACCACAATCTCAATTATCCACCCGGGTGGCACTGGTTTTTTTTATCAACATAATCAGATCGAATCAGGCCAATACAAAGAAAATCCTCCAAAACCAGTAAAAATGCTTAAGGGATAAACTCCTAAAAGGGGAAAGGTCAATAATTTTATACCCAAAATTATCAATAAAATGGCCAAATTGTTTTTCCAACTCCACACACTCCCTGATTAAATTCATCATTAGGCTAGTGTATGTTGATGATCATTTTCATGTTTTTTACAATTATAAAAATTGGTTAAAA
Organism: Methanobacteriota archaeon; assembly: GCA_029556335.1. Taxonomy (GTDB): domain Archaea; phylum Methanobacteriota; class Methanobacteria; order Methanobacteriales; family Methanobacteriaceae; genus Methanobacterium. The sequence goes on along the minus strand of JAKQFA010000028.1, from coordinate 124,549 downwards.
TAAAATATCAGCGGGTAAAATCATCGTAAACCCTTAAACACCGGGATAATGCAGTGCTCTCGGCAATGGATGCTCCGATAATTATGGATAATAAGAGTTGTTCATCGGTGGCACCTAACTGCCGGGCCACTTCTAGGTGTGTGCGCAGGCAGTGTGCGGAACCTAATCCAGCAGCTGCTCCAACACTTACAAACTCCTTGGTTAATGGATCCAAGGCATCATCAACCATGATGCTTTTAACTTTGTCAAAAAAAGCCTTAAGTGCAGGTGGGTTTTCGGATAGGACTTGGAAAATTTTGGGAACAAATCCAAAGTAGACTTCGATTTTTTCCAATATCCCTGCCACCACAATATCATCATGTTTTCCCTGGTCACTGGACATCTTATCACCTCAGATAGTACCAATCCTTGATGGTCTTACATTGGATGATAATCTCTTATCCTGTAATAAATAGTTTGATTATTCATGCTTTGCTTACAGGGAATCTCATTAAATCCAGTGAATAGGGCAAGGAAGAAAAATTGGCCTAATGGGTGATGGCATCTTTGACCTTGTCAAAAAAGCCCTTCTCCTCGGCATAAATTTCGTCTCCACTAACATTGGCAAATTCTTCCAGGAGTTCTTTCTGTCTGGGGCTGATTTTCTTGGGGGTTACGATTTTCACCCTGACATAAAGGTTACCTTTTCCATTCCAGCGGAGATGGGGCATTCCTTCTCCTTTAATACGGAATGAAGTTCCAGTCTGGGTTCCGGATGGGATTTTCAAATCCACAGCACCATCTAGGGTGGGTATCTCAACTTTATCGCCGAGAGTTGCTTGGACAAAGCTAATGGGCTTTTCATAATAAAGATTGGCTCCTTCGCGCTGGAAAAGACGGTGATGTTTTACTGCGATCATCACATAAAGATCTCCAGGGGGCCCGCCTTTCACACCCACATCTCCCTGGCCAGATACCCTGAGTCGAGATCCATTCTCCACTCCCGGAGGTATTTTGATGTTGATGGTGTTTTTCTGTTTCACAATTCCTTTACCCTGACATTCATGACAGGGATTGTCGATGATAGTTCCTTCGCCATGGCAAGTGCTGCAGGGCCTGACCGAGGCAAACTGTCCCAAGGGAGTATTTTGAACATGGCGGACCTGACCACTACCTCCACAGGTTTCACAAGTACGGGTATCTGTACCGGGTTCAGCCCGGGTTCCATGACAGCGGGGGCAGACCTGTTTATGTGGAACTTCAATGTCCCTCTCAATTCCTGTGGCTGCTTCTTCCAGGGTTATTTTCATGTCGTAGACCACATCAGCGCCACGTTGCGGGCCATTCCTTCTACCTCCACCGAAACCGAAAAGATCGAATATGGTTTCGAAGCCACCCCTTCCACTTCCTCCGAATCCGAATCCACGGAAGATGTCTTCGAAGTTGATGTTGTTGAAAATATCCTCCTGGCTGAAACCGTCCATACCAGCGTGTCCGAATTGGTCATAGGTGCCTCTTTTCTCATCATCGGATAACACTGCGTAGGCTTCACTGATCTCTTTAAATTTATCAGCTGCCCCTGGATCATCACTTACATCTGGATGGTACTCCATAGCCAATTTCCGGTAAGCCTTCTTTATATCCTTCTTAGTAGCTTCACGGTCCACACCCAGGACCTCATAGTAATCCCGCTTATCTGCCATGTATAATCTTCCTTAATCTTCTGATAATATTAAAATTAAATAGATAAACAAATCCTCGATAATTATTTCCTTCTGAATGGATGGTTTGTAAAGGATATAATAAAAATTTTGGGAAAAAGATGTAAAATAGAGGAGTGGATACAACCTCTATTTTTTCTCATATTCCGCATCTACTGCGTCTTCATCCCCGGGACCTTGTGTATCTGATCCCGGTGGTCCTTGTTGTTGCTCAGCTTGTGCTTGTTGAGCCTGTTGATAAATGGCAGCCCCAACTTCCTGTACCACCTTGGTGAGTTCCTCGGTCTTGCTCTTAATGGCCTCCAGATCATCCCCGGCCACCAACTCCCGAAGTTCTTTAACCAGTTCTTCAATCCTGGTTTTTTGGTCGGCCTGTACCTTATCGCCCAGTTCTTCCAGGGTTTTCTCGGAGGTGTAGATCATGCTGTCGGCATCGTTACGTATTTGAACTTCTTCCTGTCGTTTTTTATCTTCCTCAGCATGCATCTCAGCTTCTTTGACCTTCTGTTCAATTTCATCCTCGGAAAGCTTGTTAGGAGCGGTGATGGTAATGGCCTGTTCCTTACCAGTACCCATGTCCTTGGCGGACACGTTCATGATACCATTGGCATCGATATCAAAGGTAACCTCTATCTGTGGGATTCCACGTGGTGCAGGTGGTATTCCTACCAATTGGAATCTTCCAAGGGTGGTGTTCCCACTGGCAACGGGACGTTCACCTTGTAAAACATGGATGTCTACAGATGTTTGATTATCTGCCGCAGTACTGAATATTTGACTCTTTTTGGTGGGTATAGTGGTGTTACGTTCGATTAACTTGGTGAAAACTCCACCCAGGGTTTCAATACCTAGTGATAAGGGGGTAACATCCAGTAAAACCAGATCTTTAATTTCGCCAGCCAGCACACCTCCCTGAATGGCGGCACCTACAGCCACACATTCCATGGGATCGATTCCTCTTTCAACAGGTTTGCCAATGTAGTCTTCCACGAATTTTTGAACTATGGGCATCCTGGTTGGTCCTCCTACCAGTATAATCTTGTCAATATCGCTTTTAGACATTTTTGCGTCTTTAATGGCCTGTTCCATTGGCACTGCGCATCGTTTAATGATGGGATCCACCAGTTCCTCTACTTTCGCCCGGCTCAGGGTATGAGTCAAGTGTTTAGGCCCGTCTTGGGTGGCAGTGATGAAGGGGAGGTTAATATCCGTTTTGAGGGTGGTTGACAGCTCAATTTTGGCCTTTTCAGCTGCTTCTTTTAACCTCTGCACGGCCTGGTCATCGTTAAGGAGGTTTACACCGGTTTCTTTTTGGAACTCCTGGGCCAGGTAGTTCATGATGGCGTTGTCCATGTCGGTACCACCCAATTTGGTGTCTCCACTGGTGGATCGAACCTCAAATACTCCTCCTCCGAATTCCATGATGGTGACGTCTAGGGTACCACCACCGAAATCGAACACCAAAATTTCCATTTCATCGTCACTGGATTTATCGATACCGTAGGCCAAACTGGCGGCGGTGGGTTCGTTCACTAGTCGGACCACATCCAAGCCAGCAATGGTACCAGCATCCTTAGTGGCGGTTCTCTGGTTATCATCGAAGTAAGCGGGCACAGTGATAACTGCTTTTTTCACTTCCTCACCCAGGAAGGACTCAGCATCCTTTTTGATCTTCTGCAGGATAAATGCAGATATTTCCTGAGGAGTGTACTGTTTTCCAGCTATATCTACCTTATAATTAGTTCCCATCTGCCTTTTAATGGCAGTAATTGTTTTTTCAGGGTTGGTAACTGCCTGTCTGCGGGCAGGTTCTCCCACCAGTCTTTGCCCGTCATCAGTAAAGGCCACGTAGCTGGGAAAAGACTTTCCATACTGGGTGGCACCTTCGGCACTGGGTATAATGGTTGGTTTACCAGCCACCAACACTGCAGCGGCGGAGTTACTTGTTCCTAGATCTATACCGATTATTTTCTCAGTTTTAGCCATAATCAATCACCTTTTTTGCAAACTTTAACTTTTGAGTATTTAATTACTTTAGAATTAAGTATGTAGCCCTTTGAGAGTTCTTGAATGATGCAGCCATTGTCATAATCATCACTAGACTCCACCATCATGGCTTCATGTTTGAAGGGGTCAAACTTCTCTCCTTCGGCAGGAATCTCCTGCAACCCCTCGTTTTCCAGAACAGCACGTAGCTTCTGGTAGATCAGTTCCACACCTTCCCCGAGATCTTCTGACTTATCTGCCTCCAGGGCCCTTTGCAAGTCCTCATAAATTTCCAGTATTTTCATGATTAAATCCTGGTTGGCCTGTTCCACATGTTCTACCATACGTTTTTCGGTGTGTTTCCGAAAATTTTCCAAATCAGCCTGCATTCTTAGCAACTTATCCTTACATTCATCAATGCGCTGCTCATTTTCCTGAATTATTTCATCCTTTTCCTGAATCTGATCCTTTAAATCATTCAGATCATCCTTCTGATTCTTTATATCTTGATCTTTACTCATTGCTTCACCTTTATGGGGATGGCTAAGAACAGTAACCTTCTCTATTATAGTTACCAAAAGTTATATAAACCTATCTCTATTATAGTAACCATACGTTATATAAACCTTTCTCTATTATAGTAACCATAGGTTAATAAAATTATCAGATTAAAAACATCATTTAAGATGAGGGTTAGTGGTATTAAAATGGATTTAGAACTTATACTGGATGTCATGGGATGTAAAACACGGAGAAATATATTAGATTTTCTTAAAGATGAGCCAAGATTCGTAAGTCAGATTTCTAAAGAACTTGAAGTTGGACAGAAAGCCATAATAGAACATTTAAGGGCTATGGAAGAAGTTGGCCTTTTAAGTTCATCATATCAGAAAATTGAACGTGGAAGGCCGCGGAAATACTACGATATTTCCCAGGATGTAGAATTTCAAATATTTATAAGCCAGGGCACCATCCGTATAAAAGTCCCGGGGCACGAATTCCAGGAACTGCAGATGCTTGAGGAGCGATCCCTCCAGGGGGAGGATGTTTCCCATGATCTAAAAAGCCTGATCGAAAACTATGATCAGGCAAAAAAACATGCCGAAGACCTTTTAAATGATTTGGAAAAAAGGAAAAGGGCCCTAAAAATACGCTCCATGAATCTACCTGTAAAATACACCCCATAGTTATGTCTTTATCATGCATATCTCAGTTTAGATTCTTCATTACTGCAACCACAACTTGACCCAGGGACACCGACCCATCCCCGGCGCAGCTATTTTGGTGTTGGATGAAATTATACCCTGCCGATTCGATTTCTTCTTTAATGGTCATGCTGATGGCTTCGTTATAAAAGACGCCTCCTGATCCACCAATAACGTTAACTCCAACTTTATCCGCACTTCTTATAGCCAATTCAGCCAGGCCCTTGGCCACAACCCTTTGGGCAGAGCAGGCGATATCAGAAATGCTCTCACCTTCTGATTTGTGTTCTAAAACCGACATAAGAATGGGGGAGGTATCTAGAATATCCAATCCACGTCTTTTTTTAATTTTTAATGGTATTTCCAGCTTATAATTCCCTTCAATGGCCGCAGATTCCAGTTTCATTGCACATTCTCCCTCGTATGTCCTTTCTCCACATATCTTGAGGGCTGCTGAGATGGCATCCAGTACCCGGCCAGTGCTGGTGGTGATGGTGATGTTGAAATCGCGTTCCAACTGACGAGCTACTAGCTCCACCTCACGTTTCCCATGCTGGAAATAATCAATGTAATCACTTTTCATGAGTTCAACAAGCTCTTCCTGGGAATAATACTCATGAACCATGGCCATCAACATCCGTGACGGATATTTAGTGGTTAAATCGCCACTGGGCATTTTTTGGGGCATTAAACTACCCATCCGTTCATATTCTTTTCCCTGCCAATGTAGGATCTCCCCTCCCCAGATACTGCCATCATCGCCATAACCAACACCATCGGCTGCGATGCATATCATCTCATCCATGCCATGATCCACACCCAGCGCAGCGGCATGGGCATGATGATGCTGCACTTTAACCACAGGGCAATGGAAACGTTCCCCAATTTCATGGGCCAATTTCGTGGTGAAAAACATGGGATGAAGGTCGCAGGCCACTAAATCCACACCATCAGTTCGGGTTATCTCCATCATATATTTTATGGCATTCTGGAGGTACAAGAACGTGTCGTACTTGGTGGTGTCCCCAATGTGCTGGGAAACAAAGCAGCGTCCCTCCTTTAAAAGGGAGAAAGTAACATCGATCTCAGGGCCCAGTGCCAGGACGTTTAAATCTTTGTTTAAACTGGATAAATCGTAAGGTTCAGGTACATAACCCCGGGATCTTCTGATAAAAGCCAAATCTTCACCCCTAAATCTGACCACCGAGTCATCACAGCGGTTGATGATTTCACGGTTGTGCAGGAGAAAATAATCAGCAATCCCATCCAGTTTCTCCACAATCTCCTGGTTTTTAACCAACATGGGCTCCCCGGGCATGTTTGCTGAAGTCATTATGTAGGCTGGTTCTGCGCCGTACTTGAAAAGTAAGTGCTGCAAACCAGAATAGGGGAGCATTACACCTAGGTTGTGGAGTGCAGGGGAAACCAGGGGAGATAAATAGTAGTTACTATTTTTTTTCAAAATAACTATGGGCCTACTCCTAGATAGCAGTGTTTTCTCTTCCAAATATTCCACATCAGCGAAGGTACGTATGGTTTCCACATCCGGGGACATGCAAGCGAAGGGCTGTTTTGACCGGCCCAGTCTTTTCCGCATCCTTGCCACTGGAAGATCATCACTGGTCTTAGCAACCAGATGTGTACCTCCGATACCCTTAATAGCCAATATCTGCCCATCATCCAGCAACTCCGCCGCATTTTTAATGGGATTTTTTGATTCTACGCCATGTAAGAATACTTGTGGGCCGCACACTGGACAACAGGATGCTTCAGCATGGTAACGACGATCCTCCACTGTCTGGTATTCATCCATGCAATCTGGGCATAAGGGAAACTTATCCATAGAGGTTCGTTCCCTATCGTATGGCACCGCATTTATAACTGTGAAACGGGGGCCGCAGTCAGTGCAAGCAGTGAAGGGGTACTCGTAGCGCCGGTTGGAAATAGAAAAAATTTCTTCCAGACAGCTATCACAGACCGCTATATCAGGAGGGATCACAGAAGTACCAGAAAAATCAGCGGAACTTTTTAGTATCTGGAAATCTTCGTAGGTCTGGTTATCATCTACAGATATCCATTCTAGTTCCATGGAATTTATCTTGGAGATAGGTGGTTTCTTTATTCCTATGTCTTCAGAAAATTTACTTATATCCTTTTCTTCCCCCTCAGCGATGATCTCCACTATGTTCCCTAGATTACGGACATATCCATTGATGTGGTTATCTTTTGCCAGACGATAGATGTTAGGGCGAAATCCTACACCCTGAACAATACCCTGGACCAATATTCTAGCTTTTGGCATGAATAACTCCATTTTAATTACTTCAACAGGTAATAATCACTAAAAAAAGTCTGAATATGAATATTCATAAAACAACTACCTAAGAATTGTTTTTACATCCAACTTTATAAAACCTCCACCTTTATATTATATGTGTGTATAGGATGAAATTATGAGAGACGTACTTCAACAGGTTTTAGCCGGGAAAATTTCCCTGAAAGAAGCTGAAAAAAAGCTTAAATCCATGCAAATTAAGGAACTGGGGGATTTTGCCAAGTTAGACACTGCCCGAAAGATGCGCACCGGTTTCCCAGAGGCGATATACGCTGAAGGAAAAGAAGAAGGGGAACTTATTCAGATAATCAAATCATGCTCTCAGAACGGCCGTTTATTGGTTACTAGGCTCAGTTTAGAACAATTCGAAAAGATGAAATCTCGTTTAGATGAATTAAAACCATCAGGTCTGGATATTGAATACAACCCCCGGGCCAGGGTACTGGTGGTAATGGGCCCGGGTGCCAATGACCAGGAAAATGAAAAAATTGGAAAGATCGGCCTGATTACAGCTGGCACATCAGACATACCAGTGGCAGAGGAAGCACGGGTGGTGGCTGAGGTAGCTGGTTGCCAGGTGATAAGTGCCTACGATGTGGGGGTGGCTGGCATACACCGGTTGTTTTCACAGATAACTACAATGATTGATGAAGGGGTTAAAGCCATTATAGTTGTGGCGGGGATGGAAGGTGCCCTTCCTTCAGTGGTGGCTGGCTTGGTGGATGTTCCAGTAATAGGAGTTCCAACCTCTGTAGGATATGGGGTGGGTGAAGGAGGATTTGCAGCTTTATACGCCATGTTACAATCTTGTGCCCCAGGAATTGCGGTGGTGAATATTGATAATGGATTTGGGGCAGCAGTTTTTGCAGCAACCATACTCCGATCCTCGATAAAATAGAAACTTATCCTATTTATTTATGTTGATTCTTTTCTCCAGATCCCCATGGGGACGTGTCTATCTGCACCACCAACTTTTATAAAATCCAATAAAACATCATTCCGGGCCATCAAGTATTCCTACTTTTTTATAGTTCCCTATTTCTTCCCATGCAGGATGCAGAAGTTGTAATACTTATAGTAAATATCCACATCTATAAAACCAATGTTTTTTAACCATGTGAGGTTTTCGTTTAAAGTGGCTGGTTTGTCCAGTTGCATACGATCCAAAATGATATTTTTGTCGAATTCTGAGAGTGACCCTACATCTAGTTTTTGCATCCAGTTTCTTTGATATTCCTCTTCAGTGGCGGGGGTGGGTCCCAGTACCTGGTCAGCATTTAAAAAAACACCCCCCGGATTCAGCAAGTCGTAGATTTTCTGGTACAAAATCTGCTTATCCTGATTTTTCAGATGATGAATGGAGAGTGATGAAACTATCAGGTCGAATGATTCCCGGAATTCATGGTGGGTGTAGTCAGCCACCACATAAGTAAAATCGTGGCTATTTTTAAACCGATCCCGAGCGATATTAAGCATCTCCTCGGAGATATCCAAGAGGGTGAAATGGCCCTGAGGATGTCTATCATAAATATACGAAGTTAAAAGCCCAGTTCCAGCCCCTAAATCTAGTATCCGGGGCTGTTGAATATTGGTCCGGGTCAGGTCGGCTAATATGTGGTATAAGTCGTCAAGACATGGGATAATGTGCTTTCGCTGCTGGTCGTACTCCTTGGCGCCCTGGCCAAATTTTTCTCTCAATATTTCATGATGATCATTTACCTTCACAGTAAATTCTCCATTCCTTTTAACTTACAGTTCATCAGGTATCTGTTCTAGAATCACTGTTGAGGCCAATATAAGGCCGGTAACATGAATGGCATCCTGGGTACGTGGATACTCCCAAAGTACTCCTTTTCAGTTTGACACTTGAAAGGATATTAAGCGACATCCTCGATTGATAATGGTCATGGTTTAAACCACATTTTCCACCAGTTCCCCCAATATGGAAGGTTTACTTGATTGTAGTCCTGGTTCGGACATGTTTAGGTTTTTTCCCAGGATATCTCCAAATACCTTCCTTGTCCTGTTTTTTCTGTATCTTTTTAACAGTTTAAGATGTTCACACTATTCTAACAATACACTACAGGTAGATGCTCATGAATCGATTACCCATGAAAGGGCTTTAATAGGATCAGTGTTTAGTTCATCTAGCCAGCCATAATGGGTTGACTCCAACATGAATAACATCTCAGTTAGGATGGATCACTTGCAGAGTCAGCTTTTCTATCATAAACAGCATAGAAACCATCAGTATCAGCATATATTGGCTTGAAGCCAAATTTCTCCGCTTTTTTCATGGTTTTCTTTATATAATCCCGGCCCCAAGCGGTAATAGCATCGGCACATTCCAGACTATACCATCTAAACCTGGAAAACCCGTAAACTCCATACATAGAGTTAGCTAAACGTTTCAGTGCTTCTTGCTGGACGTTCAACACTTGGATTTCTCGTTCATCCGTGGCCTGATACATCAGGGTCTTCAAACGCACCCTTTCAGTTAGAACATTACCAATCACCGAAGGAACAAATCCTCTTGGTTCTTTTAAAAACAAATATCCTGCTTCAGGGGACACATGGCAGGCTCCTTCTTCACATTCTTCCACCAGCGTATCCAGGGACACGTTCTTGGATATGATGATACTGGGGTAGAGGCTTCTGAAGTCAAAATACACTATGTTTTCATGGAGTCCCTTCTCAGGATCCTTAACGTATCCACCAGCAGCACGTTTCCCCCTACGATGGGAATGTTCCGCTGCGGATGGCTTGTTTGGAACTAATTCCCTGGTTTCAAATGCCTTTCTGATCAGATACCATTCAACAAGTTGTCCCGTGGCCATGCGGGCCACATCAAAAAATGGTTGGCCAACGATCCTGGTTAACTCCATAGTTAAGGGCAGCATCTTCTCTCCAATCTTGGTAACGGATTCAGCATCATCTAGGGAGTATTTGAAGAGTGAAGCCAGTTGTAATCCGCCGTTATCCCAGTAATCACAGATTTCATCTCCGGGTATGTCTTCTTTGTCCTGGCCAAAAAGTTCCCAGTAAACCCTTTCCAGGGTGTAACGATCCATGGACAAGTAGCGACGCACCACTGGATACAAATCTACATGTACCCGGCCTTTTACCAGTGCAGCGTTGGTAAAACCCCTTCTCATGAATTTAAGGGAGGATCCATCAGTGCCCAAGTCTATGGGAATTCCCAGGAGTTTAGCTCTTTCATTTATATAGCTGAAATCGAAGTTATCGGAGTTGTAACCCAAGATGATGTGGGGGTTCTCATTTTTAATGGTAGTGACAAATTCCTTTAAAATATCTTCTTCAGTGGCCACGGTTTTAACAAAGTCAAAATCACATTGTGCCATAGAAATAACTTTTCTTAAGCCTTCGTTACTGGAAAAGCTTATCATTATTATGGGATCTTCTTCTGCCCGGGGCATTCCCTTGGGGTTGTAAGCTTCGATATCAAAGCTTAAAATTTTTAGTTCAGGAAAATCTGACTCTAAAGGAACCGGATCTTCACTTATCTCCAGGAGGTAGGTGTCTTCAGCTGGACATCCCGGATATTCACCGGTGGCAACAGGTTGACCATGAACCTCCAATTTTCCCATGGGAAAAAGTCCCTTATCAATCAGGTATCTGCGATAGAATGGTAAATCGTATTCTCTGATTTCATCAACGCTACTTAAATTAGCAATTTCGTCTCTCAAGCCGGGAACATCCCTGGGATGTTTAAAAAAAACCTTTAAAACTTGCACTGTTCTGCCCAGATCCCTGCGGGCCACTTGTTCTACCCTAGCTACATCGAATTCAGCCAACTCCTCTCGGCACCTTTCAGAATGAATGGGAATTACATAGATATAGGGTAGAAAGTTTTTATCCAGTGCTATTATAGATTTAGGTCCTTTTTCAGTCATGAATGTGCCAAATAACCTTATTATGGCACTTTCATTTTCGGTAATGTAGTCAATGTCAAGTAAGACCATTTTTTTGGTTTCCATTGCTCCCAATTTATACGAAGGCTGGTATAATATTTTCTTAGATTCATACGAATTATCCAAAACGATCGTACTTTGCAAGTGTAAAGATAGCGATTAATAACAGGTTAAGATCAAACAAGTCTCCAGAATGAAGTTCGAAAAATTTGATATGCAGAAACACAACCTTCTTAAGGTTGCTGAATTGATATACGAAGCTGATACAGAAACTTTTGATTTCTTTTTTAGTGAAAAGGAAAAAAGTACCCAGGTAATAGAAAAATTGGTTCTTGCCGACGTTAACACCTTGAACCATCAGCACATCTATGTGATTGTTGATGGAAACAACCAGGTGTTGGGTGCAGCGGTCATCCACCATGGAAAAAGACCTTCTTTCCTTGACGAGCTGAAATCTATTTTCAAAAACATGAATCTTGGTGATAGTTTGAAGTACACCCTGATCTTTATCCTGGACAGTATTTTCCTTTCAGATCTTGAAGATCAGGACAGTTATCTGGCCATATTGGCAGTGGATGAGTCAGTCAGGAGCAGAGGAATTGGTTCATTCATCCTGAAAAATGCGATTCACCTGATGAAAGAACATGGTAGTAAAAGGATGGTTCTGGACGTTGATATAGAAAACCCCGGCGCCCTACGATTATACGAAAAAGTTGGTTTCAGGATTTTTAATAAGAAAAGTTTTTCGTTATTGGGATGGAAAAAGGGGGTTTTTAATATGGAGTTCATTTCCAGTGGTTGGTGTAGTGGGGACCTGTTCTGACACATCCAGTTACATTGGAAACAGTGGAGACTTATTATTAAAATTTAGAATCTTTTACAAAGATATACAGTTAAAATTAGCTATGCTGATAAATTGAGTGTTTGAACATGTTTCATTAACTTATCCTGCTTAAAAGACTTAATAGGTCAGTGTACTTCAATTTCCAAAACTTCAAAGAATATATTTGGAACGATTGATTAAAATGCTTCAGACTATTTTTTAAAGAATATTATGGATAAATAGTTTTTGTTTACAATTCCAGGAAGAATATTTATTCTTAGTAAATTTAATCCTCTCAGTCAAGCCTTAAATGGAATACATCTTTTTAGTAGGGGAGTTGGGATGCAAAAACATATTAATAATGGTACAACATATTAACCGTGATAGGAGAGAACATGAGGGTCATAACATTAATCGCATTGCTGCTGGTATTGTTTATGGGTGTAACCTACGGAGTTTTCTGTGCTACTGGTGAGGAACCAGTAGACATGAAGGGCCAAGTGGTGGGAGTGTGTTACCCTAACTCTCAAAACGATACTAACAGCATTAAAGCGGTTCTAGTTCAGGGCACAATGACTGATAACAATAAAACCATGAATATCTCCGTTAAAATATCTGAAGAAACTGTGATTATGGAAAAAATTGATGGGCAACGCTTTAACAGCTCTTTTGAAAATCTTCAACCCGGTCAAACCGTAGAAATCAGATTTACCGGGCCATTCCTACAGTCTTATCCGCCACAAACCACTGCCCGGCAGATTATCATTTTAAAATAAGAATTTCTATCCCCCTGATCTTTTTCATCCCGGCGAGTTTCCAACTCAGTAAGGTTTAAATAGAAAAAAACTTAACCTAACTGATAAGCCAAGGTAGCTTAGAGGCGAAGCGGTGGACTGCAGATCCATTACACGGGAGTTCAAATCTCTCCCTTGGCTTTAAACCATATATTTAGGGGTCATGGTGTAACCAGGCCATCATCTGGGACTCCAGTTGTCTTTGAAGAAACGCGCGCTCTGACGTTAGGTATTACAATCGGATGATGATCGATTGGAGTACTGAGACAAGAGAAATCCTAGGATCAGGGTTCAAATCCCTGTGACCCCACTTTTTCTATCACCTCAATACTTGGGAGGATGCCTTTTTGGAGAAAATTAACGATATTTTAATGATAGAAGGACGTGGATACGATTCTAACATCTACGTATTTGATAATGTGGTTGTGGACACCGGTACCGGTGAAAATATAGGTTATTTTTTTGATTCTATAAAAAATGCAGTCATAAACCTGGAAGACCTGTCCCTTATAGTGAACACCCACAACCACTATGATCATGTAGGTGGTAACCGCTACCTGGACTTGCCGGTGGCCATGCATACAGATGATGCAATCCCCTACGAGAAGGGCAATGACCTAGCTACCGCGGCCAGTATGTTCGGAAAAACAATGGGCCAGATGTGTGTGAACCATAAACTCAAAGAAGGGGACAAGATAGGTAGATTTGAAGTTTTACACACACCTGGACATACCAAGGGAAGTATATGTCTTTTTGATGGTGAAACCCTGATATCTGGTGATACAGTATTTGCCAATGGGGGATTTGGAAGAATTGATTTGGGTGGAAATCTGGGAGACATGGTTAATTCTTTAGAAAGATTGAGTAATCTGAAAGTAGAGAATTTACTTCCTGGTCATGGTCCATGGACTGATCATGGTTCAGAACACATTCTATGGGCCAAGGATTTATTGAGTATCTACTAATTATTGACTAGTTTTCTGACATAGATCACACGAAAATATATTAAAGTAGTGCAAACTATTGCTAGTGAGGGGATAGACCCTAGCATGAGTAAATCTAGTGGGGGAATGAAAAGTGCATCTGAAAGGGTAAATTTGTGGCAATGGTTATCACAGCATATTCCAAGCATTTAAGGTCCTGTTTATAAAATTGGATTTCTTAAACAGTTTTGTTCGTTAAGAGCAATATTTTTTGGAGTTAATAAATTAAGGGATGGAAACAAAATGAAATATAACGCCTATGAATTATTGGATGAAGTGCAAGACAACCTGAAATTCCTGGCAATTTCGGGAGTAAGAGCAAAAATACTGATTACTCTCCAGGAAGGGCCAAAAAATCTATCTGAACTTAGAGAACTAATCAATCTACGATCATCAACGATTCTACATGGAATGAATGAGCTAGAAAAACGAAACATTGTACGTAAAACCGGGGATCGTTACAACCTTTCCGCCACTGGCCAAATTCTCACCCTAAATTTCGTTGATCTCGTAAAATCAATTATTGTAGCCAAACGCTATGAAGATCTATGGGAAGGACATCAAATAGATGGCATACCGGTTCATTTGATGCTGCAAATAGGATCTTTGATAAATGCGGATCTTATAACGTCAGAACCAACTGATATCTACAAACCACATCTGAACTTCACCCAGATAGCGAGTGATTCAAAAAAATTCTGGGGAATTTCTCCATTTTTCCATTCAGAATACACAGAGCTCATGATTGAAATGGTGTCTAGGGGGGTGGATACCAAGATTATTGTAACCGAAAGCATAATGAACAAACTTCACGAACTTGCAGCACAGGATCCTGAAGCATTCGCAAATTTAACTTCCCAAGAAAACTTCGAACTTTGGATAACAGACAAGGAAGTTAAACTGGGCTTCACAGTCACTGATAGATTCATATCATTAGGCCTGGCACTGGACGATGGTACCTACGATTATAGTATGGATTTAGTGAGTGATGACCATGATGCAATCATTTGGGGAGAAAAATTATTCGAATACTATCGAGAAAGGTCAAAGAGAGTCATATGACGGTTTTTTAAATATTTCAAAAAATATACTATCTTTTTTAATTTACAATTCCCTTTTTATTTCTCTGGTTTGTGTTTTTTTAACCTACGTATCCTTTGAAGTTTTAAATGTGCAACCCAATACCATACTTCTTTTCGCTGTTTTCTTATCCACATTTTCGGTTTATAGTTTAAACAGGCTGACAGACCTCGAAGAAGATTCAGTAAACGTACCCGGACGGGAGTCTTATGTTAAGGGTAAAGAAAAATCTCTCCTGGCCTTGTGCATCATATCCTACGGCGTTGCACTACTTTTAGGTTTTCTGGTTAATCCGGTAACTGTCTTGGTACTCCTTTTCCCACTGGGCATCGGCATATTATACAGTTTGGAGGTGTCTCCTAAACTTCCACGCCTAAAAAACATACCCGGTATGAAAAACTTCAGTGTAACCCTGAGTTGGGCGGCGGGAGCTGCCTTTATCCCGGTAGTTTTCAGTTATCCTGGATTATGGATAACATTTTTGTTGTTCTATTTTGTCTTCGTTAAATTTCTGGTGAACACCATATCTTTTGATGTCAGAGACATCGAAGGGGATAAAAAAAGTGGAGTGAGAACCATACCCGTCCTTCTGGGGAGATCAAGGACTAAACTCCTGTTATTCGGAATCCAATCCACACTAATATTTTGGATGTTGATCGTAATTTCAGAAGGTATCTTCACCCGTTACTGGTTACTATTTACACTATCCATAGTATACGGATTTTGGTACATCCGCTACTTTTCTGAAAACAGAAAGAGGGGAACTTTTTCCAGAGACTTACTTATCGATGGAGAATGGATGATACTGGCGTTTTTATGCTTTATAATATCCACTTTCAGCTGATGAACACATTTACCGTGATGCAATCCTGCCCCCTGGATCCTAAAAAATCTGAATAGGTTATAACCCATTTCCCGGACTCCTGCTTTGCATTTATTATGGTGTAATGTGAACTCCACTTAAATTTTCTTACATCAGGCAAGTTATCAGCATACTTTATAGCATCATGGGCCTCTTGATAGGGTCCATTTTGAATGGTTAGGCACGACACTTCTCTAATTTCAGTGGAATTTTCCTTTTTTAAATTGTTATATGTATAATAGCGATATTTAGTGCCACCATCGCTTTCAACCACTTTCCAAGTAAATAAATCGTTGGTGGGGTAGGCGGTGATGGTATGGTAACCATCACTGAGGTTCTGACTCTGGATGGTGTCAATTTTTTCGTAGGCTCTAATTCCACCCAGAGAGATAATAATCATCAAGAAGCTGAACATGGCCATTTTCTTGTATTTGTGCTGCAAACGAAGATAAAGTATAATGATCACTGCAATGGCCAGTAGGGTGGTAAATACATCTGTGTAGTAGTATATGTTGGCTGAGAAACGGGTAAGGGAAATGGGATAAAATAGTGGTATTCCTCCGGTGGTTAGATAATCAAGGAAAAGATGGACTATAACTCCAAAGTAGGCAAAGCTTACACTTTCTGCATTGAATTCTACATTAAAAGGCCTTTTAGTTAACTTGTTTATAAAAGATTTCACTGCTGGACGGGTTAAAATATAGATAAAGATAACAACAGTTACAAATCCAAATATGAAGCTATGTGTTATCCCTCTGTGGCTGAATATGAATAACTCAGGGGCTATAAATCCTATGCCAATAAGGAAGAAGTCAAAATCAATTGAAATACCTCCAAATGCCCCGGAAAATTTGTTTTTAACTTTTAGTAGATTTAAAATGATGAAAGGAACTAAAAAATGGGTGAAAAGATCCATATCAATCTTAGCCAATGAAAAGCTGGGTTGTTTTCTTCACGGCGGGTGTTTTTACCAGAACTGAGACATGATCATTCTCCTGCAGCACCATATCTGCCTTGGGAATGGTGATTTTCCCATTATGATGGATGGCTACGATAATGTAATCATCAGTGGGGCTGACTTCTGAGATCTTCTTACCAATAATTTTTTTATTTTTAACACCCATCTCAAGAATTTCTCCGCTCCCTTTGCCTATTACAATTAAATCAGCAATTTTTGGCCGGGCAATTAATTTTTCAAGGTACCCTGCAGCAGTTAGTTCAGGGCTGATAACATCATGTATGCCGACTTTTTTGAAGGCATCTGCGTGATCAGGATTGCTTAGGCGGGCAATTATTTTGGGAACATGATATTCCTTTACCAGGATACAAGAAAGTAAGTTTGCTTCATCATTGCCAGTTGCAGCTACAAACACGTCTGCATCAGCTATATTGGCATCTTCTAATGTTTTTACATCAGTTCCGCTTCCACATATAACCAGTGCGTCTAATTCAGCAGCAGCATTACTACAAAGATTAGTATCATTCTCTATAAGTGTAACATCCCGTCCCCGGGTTACAAGGGAAGATGCCAGGGTCAGTCCAACCCTTCCACCTCCCATAATAACAATGTACATTGATAAACACCTCTGGTTGTAATTTTATTTGACCAGTAATGATATGTTTTTATAGCTTTTGTTTTGCACCTTTTAAATTCTTTTAACCAGATCAATGAAAAGTTTTACTAGAACCAGTGCTGGAATAATTTCAATCCTCCCAATCCACATGTTTACTATCAGAAAAACTTGAGCTATGGGGGGCATTGTAGCGGATATTATTCCAGTTGTGAGGCCAATGTTGCCTTGGGCCGATGCTACTTCAAAGAGTGAGTCGATACCATTGTATCCGTGCTGCATGAGCATCAACCAACTGATACAGATGAATGAAAGATACAAAAAAAGATAATTTCCTGCCTCTCTGATTTCCACGTCTCCGATGGGTTTACCTGATATTTTTCGGGGGATAACCGAACCGGTTGGCGAGATTATGCGAATGATCTCCCAGTAAATTCCTTTGAACAGGGTAATCAACCTTATAAGTTTAAATGCCCCGCTAGTGGATCCAGCAGACATTCCCAGGATCATGGCGGCAATTATAACTATTTTTGCATAGTTTGGCCAACCAGCTATGGTATTAACGGGTTGGATACTGGAACCTGTGGTACTAAGTGCTGAAATAACAAAATAAAAGGCATCTACAGTGCTAAATTTAGTTACCACTATCAGCAGAATTGAAAATAGGACAATTATAGCTATAGCGGTTTGAAACTGAATATCCCGGATAGCATCGAGTACATTTCCTTTAAATGCTTTGTAATGTACTAAAAAGCTTGTTCCGCCAATGATCATCAGGATCATGGTGATGATGTAGATGGGGATGCTGTTGTAAGCCCCAATACTGTCATTTTTAATGGACATTCCTCCAGTACATATGGTGCTGAAAGTGTTGTTTATGGCGTCGAAAAGAGGCATGCCCGCTGCTACGTATAGTAGAATTCCAACAACCGTGTAAAATAGGTAGATCAACCATATAGTTTTCACGGTACCGGTGATACTGGGTTTAATTTTTTCTTCCCGTGCTTCAGACTTGTAAAGACGAGCAGCAGCGGTTCCTGGTCTAAGTAATATTCCTATAACGATAATAACCACTCCTAAGCCACCAACCCATTGCTCCAGGCTTCTTAAAAATAGAATTGACTTGGGCAGTACCTCCACATCAGTGTAAATACTTATACCAGTCCCGGTCCATGCGGACATACTTTCGAAGTAAGCGTTTAAAAAGCTCACGTTAGTAGAATGTATTAAACAGAAACTTCCCATTAGCGCAGCCCATAACCAAGCAATGGCAGCTATTACCATGGCGTGTTTAAGGGTGAACTTAGAGTAGTCAGAGGGAATTTTTCTTAAAATGAAACCCAAAAGTATTGAAACTACTCCAAAAATTAAGAATACAATATAATGATGTTCCCCGTAGATTAAGGCAATAATAATGGGTAATAGTACTACACCGCCTATTCCTTCCATTATAATGCCTAGAGGGTTTGCAATTATTTGCAGATCCCTTTTATCGAGATAATTTCTCATGTTACCCTTTTTTTATATTTTTTTATCTTTTTAACATGTCCCAGAAGGCCTTAAATAAGACTATTGCCGGGATGATTTCGATCCTACCTACCCACATATTCATTATTAAGAAGATTTCAGCAACTTCAGGCATGTGTGGGGAGGTTATACCCATCGAAAGCCCTACATTACCCTGGGCTGATGCAATTTCAAAAATGGAGTTTATACCATCGTACCCACATTGCATCAGTATTAACCAGCTTATAAACAAAAATAAGATATAAATAAAGAGATAACTACTTGCTTCTCTGATTTCCACGTCTCCGATGGGTTTACCTGATATTTTTCGGGGGATAACCGAACCGGTTGGCGAAATTATGCGAATGATCTCCCAATACACTCCTTTAACTATTGTAATTATTCGGATAAGTTTGATAGCCCCTGTAGTAGACCCGGAAGACATTCCAATCACCATACATAGAGTAATAACAATTTTAGCATAATCTGGCCAATTATTCATGATGTAAACTGGCTGGATATTGGAGCCAGTGCAGCTAAGTGCAGAAATAACAAAAAAAACTGCATCAATGGTGGTGAATTTGGTGACCAGAATAAGAAGAATAGAAAACAGGGTTACAAGTATTATGGTGGCCTGGAACTGTATATCATGAAAAACATCTATTACTCTACCCTTCAAGGCTTTGTAATGTACTAAAAAGCTTGTTCCGCCAATGATCATCAGGATCATGGTGATGATGTAGATGGGGATGCTGTTGTAAGCCCCAACATTGTCATTTTTAACTGACATTCCCCCTGTGGAGAGGTTACAAAAAGTGTTGTTTATGGCGTCGAAAAGAGGCATGCCCGCTGCTACGTATAGTAGAATTCCAACAACCGTGTAAAATAGGTAGATCCACCATATTGTTTTCACGGTACCGGTGATACTGGGTTTAATTTTTTCTTCCCGTGCTTCAGACTTGTAAAGACGCGCAGCAGATGTCCCTGGACGAATTAATATTCCAATAACGACAATAACCACTCCTAAGCCACCAATCCACTGTTCCAGGCTTCTTAAAAATAAAATTGACTTGGGCAGTACCTCCACATTGATAAAAATAGACAAACCACTACCGGTCCAGGCAGACATACTTTCGAAAAAAGCGTTTAAAAAATCCACGTTGGTACCCATCACCAGACATAAACTTCCAATAAAAGCTGCCCATAACCAGGCTACTGCTGCTATAATCATCCCATGTTTAATCCCTAAATTGTTGTTCTGGGATGAACTCATTTTCAACAGATGACCTACAGCCAGGGACAAAATAGAAGGAATAATAAATGCCAGGTAGGTATTTTCATTGTATATTAAGGCAAATATTACCGGCGAGAGAACTACTACCCCAATGCCTTGCATGATCATTCCAAGGGGATGTTCAATTAAAAGCAAATCTCTTCTTCTAAGTTGACCTATCATCTATACAATCATCGACGACATAGAATATAAATCTAATATAGATTGCTATTAACTGCCAGAAATCTAGGACTTCAATCGATATTCTGTGAATTAAGGGGGGTCTGGGGAATTAACAGGATTAAAATTGTTCAGGTACCTTGTTTATCCAAATAATATTGTGGATTTGAGAATCACCTAAACGGGATTTTACTCAGATTTTTTTTTAATATACTGGGCACTGGGAACTTCAGATTCCATGAAGTCCTTAATATCCCTTATGCTGTTGAGTAACTGGGCAGGGAATACTATGGTGGAGTTTTTCTCAGCTGCAATGATGCTCAGCACTTGCATGATACGTAATTGAAGTGCTACGGGGTGTTCAGCAATGATATCCGCCGCTTCTCCCAATTTGCCGGCAGCAAGATATTCTCCCTCGGCCGATATGATTTTTGCTCTCTTTTCCCTTTCTGCCTCTGCTTGTAATGCAATGGCTCTTTGCATGCTATCGGGTAGCTTAATATCTTTAATCTCCACAGTGGTTACCTTAATACCCCATGCTTCGCTGTGGGTGTCGATTATCTCTTGAATTTTACTGTTTACCAGGGGAGTTTCGGATAGTACTTCATCCAAAGTGAACTGTCCCACCACGCTACGGACGGTGGTCTGAGAGATTTGGTTCACGGCCCGGTTGTAGTTTTCAATTTCCACCACTGCTTTGTAGGCATCTACAACTTTGAAATAGGCTACTGCTGCCACATCAATGGTCACGTTGTCCTGGGTTATAATTTTCTGGGCTGGAATGGGCATAGTAACTATCTGCAATGAAGGTTTAACCATCCTATCCACCAGGGGGATAATTAAACGAAGTCCTGGGTTCCGCACTCCTATAACCTTCCCTAGTCTAAAAACAACGCCCCGTTCATATTGATTGACGATACGGATAGATAATGCCAGAATAATTAAAATCACCACACCAATGATGATTAATGATATAAGATCCAGTGCCATTCAATCAACCTCCAACAAATTTTCAACATTCACTCTGTACTGTATATTCAATATACTAATTATGGTAATTGCTTACTAATATTTTGAATGAATTACTGTTAAGGAAATCTCTATCATCATAAGATTTGAAACATCTGGAAATTATGGTTTATGGCATAAAAAAACGATTAATTTTTTTCATAATAGATAATTGCTAGAACAGATAGAATACCATTGGTAAGATATCATTATCGGGGTACACATGATGCTAATTGGAATAATGTCCGACAGCCATGATCATATAGAAGCAATCAGAATGGTGGTTAATTTTTTTAACCAAAAAAAAGTTGATCTGGTTCTACATGCAGGAGATCTCATCTCCCCCTTCACTGCCTCAGAATTTAAACAACTTAAAATGCCCTTTGAGGCTATATATGGAAACAATGATGGGGAAAGAGAGGGCTTGAAAACAGCTTTTCAGGAACTTTGTGATCTGGAGGACTTTAAGGAGATAGATGTAGATGGAAGGAAAATCGCTGTTATCCACGGGACCAATCAGAAATTAGTAGATGCTTTGGCAAATGGGGGTACTTACGATGTTCTCATAAGAGGACACAGTCATAAATTCCATGTTTCATGTGATAAGACAATGATAATCAATCCTGGAGAAACATGCGGATATCTTTCCGGTAAGAAAACAGTAATTCTCCTTTCAACTGAGGATTTAAAGTTTAAAAAGGTAATTTTATAGTTAATTGAAAAAAAAATCTTTATGCAGGTGTTTATTTATCTTTCAGAGAAAATAAATGATTGTTATCAATTATGGTGTTTATATTAGTTTTAAACTCCAGATCTCTATGAATAGGTAGAAAACAGGACTGTCATTTCACAAAATTAAATCAAAAAGATTATAAAAGTATGTAAATCAATCAATATCTATTGCTATTTAAACACACCATGTCTGAATTTGGAAATGGAGGTCTATTAAATGATGAACGCGGAAATGATGGAAATAATTGAGAAAGAGAGCGCATTTGTTGCCACTGCCACTCCAGAGGGAGTTCCGAACGTGGTACCCATAGGATTTATCAAACCATTGGATGCAAAAACGGTCATAATTGCGGATAGCTACATGGTAAAAAGCAGGGCTAATCTGGAAGCCAATCCTAAAATATCCTTCGTGGTTCAGGACGCGGCCCGCTACCCATACCAGTTTAAGGGTTCTGTGAAAATATTCACGGAAGGCAAATATTTTGATGAAGTGGTTAGGTGGGTTAAAGACACTAGTCCTCTAGCCCCTAGTCCAAAAGCAGCTATAGTAATAACCATAGAAGAGATTTACTCAGTTAAAGTCGGTGACGCCGGTAAAAAACTAGCTTAAAACATGGTGATTTTGATGCATATTAACAACGTGGAAATAGAAGATACATTTGCAGAAGCCTTTGATATTTACGTCTCAAAATTCCTGGTTACAGCTGCCACCCAAAAATTCGCCAAAATTGCAGCCGATGAAACGGTAGGGTTTGGTTCGTCCGTAATTTCCTGTCCAGCCGAGGCCGGGATAGATTCCTACGTCCCTCCAAACGAAACACCTGATGGGAGGCCAGGTTACGTGGTAATGATCTGCCACCCTAAAAAGGAAGAACTAGAGCATCAACTCATTGAAAGAATCGGCCAATGCATATTAACTTCAGCCACCACCGCAGTATTTGATGCCATGGGGGACCTGGCCGATGAAAAGTTGAGAATAGGATTTAAACTCAAATTCTTTGCTGATGGCTATGATTCTGAGGGAGTGATTGGTGGAAGAAAAATTTATAAAATCCCCCTCATGTCAGGAGATTTTGTAATAGAGGAAGAATTAGGAATCAAAGGAGGAGTAGCTGGTGGCAATTTCTTTGTCATGGCTGAAAATCAAGCATCTGCCCTTCTGGGTGCTGAAGTTGCAGTTGACGCTATCCAGGGGGTTCCTGGTACTATAACTCCTTTCCCCGGGGGTATAGTGGCATCGGGTTCCAAAGTGGGTTCACTAAAGTACAAATTCATGCATGCCACCACCAATGAAAAGTTCTGCCCCACCCTGAGAGGTGCAGAGGGTATAGACTGTGAGATCCCTGAAGGAATAGAAGGTATCTATGAAATCGTTATTGATGGAGTCAGTGAGGAAGCAATAAAGGAGGCCATGAAAGCAGGGATAACCGCGGCGGTAAAGGTTCCTGGTGTTAAAAGGATCTACGCAGGTAACTATGGTGGAACCCTGGGAGCCTATCAGATCTGGCTGACCAGCTTATTTTAAGAAAAAATCTTCTATTTTTCTTTTTAAACTTTTTTTTATCTACAATAAAACCATCATGCTTCAGCACTCTCTACAAACTCCCAGACATCATTTTCAGGAACATCCACACCAAGGAGTATGCCTTCCTTAATCAAAGCCTTTTCAATATCTTTAATCACCTTTAAATCTGGTGCAGAAACGGTATGTGAATGTATGTGCCTGGAGATCTCGTCAAGTACCTGTAAGGATCTTTTGGCATCAGGTTTCTGGTACTCCTTTTCACACCTTTCCAGATCCTCCATGGACTTCAAATACAGTTTACGGGTCACCACTTGATGTACACCTGGTAAATAATGTTTTGAATCAAGAATGCGTCCACCAAGCCTAATAATGATTTTTTTATCATCAATCTGTCCCACGTCATGTTTTAAGAGCATTTCTGACACTCTCCCGAATTTCTGGATTTTATCAGTTATTTCATCCTTGCTAAAGTTAACTCCTAAAAGAAAACCTTTCTCTTTCAATTTTTTCTCCACCAAACCCAGAGTTTTAGTGTCCGGCCCAGAAACACGATGAGAATGTATGCCTCCGCCTGAAAGGGTGTAAAGACGTTCTAAGTTCTCCTTCTTAACTGAATCATGCTGCAGTCCATCCAGGAACCGGTCCATTTCATCCATTTCAGAAAGATTGATCTTCCTGGTTAAGGGCTCTCTGAATCCTGGTAGATAATATTCAATGTCTTCCATGGTGCATCGATGATTTAAGATTATCTCAGCTTCTTCTTTTATATCGGATACTCCATGCATCTCGGTAATCTTGATCTCTGGTTTTATAACTACTTCCACCAGCCTTCCATATTTTCGAGCTTTTTCTTTTATCTCTTCTTCATTAAGATCAATCCCCAGAAGGATACCTTCATTTTTAAGCTCTTTAGCTACCTTTTCTAGGCTGTGCTTATCTGGCCCCGAAATCCAGTGGGAATGGATACCATTAACTGATTCATATATCTTCTCCAAAGACTTTTTACGTGATTTATCACGTTCTAAACTTTTTAAAAAACGTTCTAACCGTTCCGGATCTGATAAACCCACCGTTCGGGCCAGGGGTTCCTTAAATTCTGGGAGATGGTATTCAATATTCTCCAGGGTGCACCCGTGCTTCAGGATTATTCCCGACTCCTTACGAATATCTGACACATCGTGCATCACAGTTATCTTCATGATGGTGGGCTCGATGGCTGCGAAGTATATATCAGATGCTCCACTGGTTTCGGGTGATATTACCTTATCGGCTCCTGAGCGTGATAATCTTTTAATATTCTCTTCTTTACTAGCCCTGGCCACTATCCAAACTTCAGAATTAAGTTCTCGTGCGGTGAAAGTGATGAATAGATTGTCAACATCGTCACCAGTGGTTATGATCACTCCTCTTGCATCTTCCACTCTAGCCTGGTACATTAAAGACTCTTCAGTGGCATCGCCATGAATGGCCATAACCTCAGGATCGACCCACAACTCTTTTTCAACTACATTTTTGTCCCTTTCAATAATTAGGGCTTGCTGATTTCTTTTCTTGAGCTCCCGATACACGGCGCTCCCTACACGACCGTAGCCGCACAATATGAAATGATTGTTTAAGGAGGCAATTCGTCGTCTTTCACGAGCCCCGGATGTTATATCTTCAAACGTCATGGAAACCACCGCTATGGCAAGTGTAAATGCATAAGCTAATAAACTAGCTCCTCCTAGAACCAGAGTTACTACAAATAGCTTTTGAAGAGGATTTGAAGGGCTTATATCTCCGTATCCCACTGTTGCTGTAGTTATAACTGCAAAATACAGGGCATTAACGGGATCAAGTCGCATAATGACAATGGATCCAATAAATCCATAGGTTAAAAGTAGACCCACACCCAGAAGAGCATATCTAAGGATAGAGGCAGGAATAGAAGGAACTACCGGATTGGGAGGTATTGGATTTTGCAACTTACACCACCTAAGATAAAATTAGCGAAAAATAGGATTAAAATCCTTAGATCAGAAAATCACCTTTTATAATCCATAGTTCATACTTGTTAGGACATTCCACACTACTGGATGATATAACTTTCAGGATCATTTTTATAATCTCTCCATCTAATTTAGATAATTTCACGCAATTATATGCTTCTAAGACCTATTAATTTTATCTCTTCCAGTTCCATATAGAAAGATATGGCAAGGATAAATTAAACAGTTTAAAGACTATTAAAAAATGGATACAATGGTTCGCAGGAGTTTCTATGGGATAATATCAATTTAAAATGAGAATTAACAAGATTTACACTAGTAATCAGATAAATGATTTTCTTTAAATTAAACCATGGTTGAAAAAAAATGATAAGAAACTTATTAAGTTTTCTATTTTGGCTATTTGTTACTGTAATGTGCACTTTCGGCGCAATTATAATGATAGCGATGATGTTAAGTTAAGTGAAATTGGACTACGATGGATTTCTACTTCAAAATAGTTGAAAGATAAGAAGATTTGGGGATGGATTGAATTCAATTCAAAGTGAAGGGTTATGGGGCGCAATAGTGTTCTTTGAGAAAACGCTGAGGATTTACATCATAACAATCTTAGAAGTATACTAATGGCTCCAGTGGAAACGTGCGTTATTTAGATATAATCATTGGTATAAAGCCCGAATAGAGAGAAGACGGCGTATAGATAAATTTTTTTCACTGCAGAGTATTTTGGATCTTCCAGTAATAGTAAGTGGATTAACCCAAGTTGGATACTTTACGTATATGGGACTAATCAGGAGGCGGAAATCTTTCTAAAGAAATACGTGGCTTATGTAATGGTGCGAATGCTTTATTGATTTTTTTAAGAAAGTACTCTTTTCAATGATTTTTCCACCACCAAACCCTTATTTCTTTAGGATTGGTGAATTGAACGAAATTCTATTTTTTTAATTTAATTCCAGCATCTTCTTCGATTTCAGCCTTTCCACTAAACTGAGTAGGGGTTAATCCAATAGCCAGACAATTCTTTTTCATATTCTAAAATGGTGCTCGGTACACGCTTTTGACTATTAAGAATTCTTGAAACATCTCATCGGTATCGAGTAAGTTTTTAATATTGTCATAATCAAATTTAAATTGGAGCCCATTATCCTCACCAATGAATGGGTATTGACTCCATGATTGTAAGAATTACTTCTTAGTTACATAGAATAAACTTGTGATAACATGACTCCCAAGGACATGATGGTTGTGGATGCCAATGCCGAGGCCATGGGCATTTCAAGGTCATCCCTAATGGAGAATGCTGGCTGTTCACTGGCCCAGAAGATCATGGAAATAACAGAACCAAGCGGAGTTACCATATTTGCGGGGATAGGTGGTAATGGAGGGGATGGTTTTGTAGCAGCCCGGCACTTACTCAACTCTGGATTTAAGGTAGATGTACTCCTCATAGGTCATCCCTGCCAGATCAAGTCAGTGGAAGCCAGAAACAACTGGCAGGTACTGGAAAAAATTGACTCCCTGCTGAGTGCTCTGCGACTAAGGGTGGTAACTGATTCATCACAGATTGAAGATCCAGGATCAGACGTGGTGGTGGATGCCCTCTTAGGCACCGGTACCCGGGGAAGAATAAAGGAGCCTTTTTCCACGGCTGTTGATGTAATAAACAGATCAAAGGGGATTAAAGTTGCAGTGGACATACCCAGCGGTATAAACCCACTCACTGGGACTGTCTCCCACAAGGCGGTTCAAGCTGATTATACCATCACCTTCCACCGGAAGAAGACTGGAATTGAAAAGGCCAGCTCTAAATATGTGGGTTATGTACAGGTGTGCGACATAGGAATCCCCCTTGATGCAGAGGTTTGCACCGGTCCTGGAGATTTGATTCGGCTTCAGGAAAGGGATATAAATTCGCATAAGGGTCAAAATGGTCGAGTTCTAGTTATAGGTGGTGGTCAGGATTACTCTGGTGCCCCGGCTCTGGCTGCTCTGGCTGCTCTGGGAAGTGGTGTGGATATATCCGTGGTGGTCTGTCCAAAAATTGTAGCTTCTGAGATACGTTCTTTTTCTCCAGATCTCATTGTTAAAAGTCTTCCTTCCCATGCAATTCTCCCTTCTGATGTTGATAAGATACTGAAATTGGCGGCTAACATGGATTCGGTGATCATGGGTTGTGGGATTGGCACCGAAGAAGGAACTAGAGTGGCAGTCAACCAGATTGTGAAAAATATAAGAAAACCAATTTTGTTAGATGCCGATGCTTTGAAGTTGGTAGATCTGGACCAGGTTGGTAAGGGGTTGGAACTGGTCCTAACACCCCATAGTTCAGAATTCAAGACGGTGTTTGCTAAATCGGTACCTGAAAATCTGGAAGATAAAATAGATTTGATCAAAAATATAACTCTTAAAAAATCATTCACAGTCGTTTTAAAGGGTAACACCGATGTGATTAGTTTTAATGGGCTATTTAAACTCAATAAAACTGGAAATCCAGGTATGACTGTGGGTGGAACTGGAGACTGTTTGGCTGGCTTGGTTGGTGGCCTGATGGCCCAGGGTCATCCTGGTTTCGAATCTGCATTCCTGGGTGCCTATATCAATGGTCGGGCTGGAGATCAAGCTATAATAGAGTATGGTAATAACTTCACTGCCACTCAACTCTTAGATTTCATTCCACAGGCAATGAGACTGGATTAAAAAACAGAACTTGAAAATAACTTTCATAAACGGGTTTAAACACTTTACATCCTAGTACAAACCTAGTGCTTTGGCCAACACTAGGATTCCCACTCCCAGTACACCACCCAAACCAGCAACCAGGACAGTTAAAATGGTTATGGGAATTTTGAAGAAGGGTAGAATATTCCAGATGAAAAGCAGCACCCAACCTAGAAGCATGTGAAATACGACACTGAGCACCACTTGGCCTACCCTCCAAAGAATCCTTACCCCAACAATACCTAGAATAACCAGTATTAACCCAATGAACACGATTTCCAGAAGACCCATGTGTTAACCTATCTAATCCCTTTTACAGATATCCTGATAACAAGCGGCCTGAAGAGCATAGTTTTTAACCATGCCTGCTATTTCCCTCTGATCCAACTCTTTATCCTCGAAAGAGACTGCTTTTTCATTGTAAAGGCTGTATGGGGATTTTCTTCCCAGGATGCGCAGACTTCCCTTATGCAGTTTGAGCTTAACCACCCCTGAAACCCTTTGCTGCATATGATCCAGTAACTGATCCAGATCTTCCCGCAGTGGCTCGTGCCACAAACCATTGTAGACTAACTCAGAATAGGTTAAAGAAACTATTTCACTGAATTTAAGTTCCTCCCGGGTAAGGGTTAACTGTTCTAATGCTTTATGGGCATTTATTATTAACAAAGCGCCGGGGGTTTCGTAGTTCTCCCTAGATTTCAAACCTATAATACGATCTTCAATGATATCCACCCGGCCAATACCATGTGAACCAGCCACCTGATTACAGGCCTCAATAATTTCTACCGGCCCCATATCTTGACTGTCAAGGCTCACAGGAACTCCTTTTTCAAAGGACATCTCCAGGATCTGAGCATCTTCTGGAGCATCCTCTGTGGAGCGGGTCCAACTAAAGGCTTCCTCAGGAGTTTCCACCATGGGATCCTCCAGAATATCTCCTTCAATGGAACGACCCCACAAATTCTCATCGATGCTGTACATCTTTTCAGAGGGGAGTGGTATTCCATGTTCCCTGGCATACTCCATCTCTTCAGTCCGGGTTAAATTCAGATCACGAATGGGAGCTATGACCTCACAGTTGGATCCTGATCGTATGGTGGACTCGAAACGGAATTGATCATTACCCTTACCAGTACATCCATGGGAAATGGCAGTTGCGCCTTCCTTTTTGGCCAGGTCCACGATTTTCATGGCGATGAGGGGTCGTGCCAGGGCAGTGCTAAGGGGATAACCCTCGTAAAGGGCGTTGGCCTTCACAGCCCGGAATATGAATTCCCTGGCAAATTCGTTTTTTGCATCAATGGTGTAATGTTTCACCCCCATGTCACGGGCCAATTTCTCCGGTCGTGATATTTCATCCACAGGCTGACCAACATCAACACAAGCAGTTATAACCTCTTTCTGATATTTGTCTTGTAATAATTTGACACATACAGAGGTGTCCAGGCCACCACTGAATGCAAGGACCACTTTCTCCATTTTCCAATCACCTTGATTATTTATATGAAAATTAAAATCATATCTTATATTTACAGAGGACCAATTTAAAACTTGGTGTAGCATGAATCTGGAAATGACCATCATATCCCGGGATACAGGAGGTACCATAGAGGATAACCATACCTTAATGCAATATTTAATTAACAATCCTCTGACCAAAGCTATTGTAGACACTGCTAAAAAGGGCACGCCTCTTTTAAAATTAGGAAAAGGTACTCCTAGGGCGATGCTTATCTCTGGAATCCATGGCAACGAATTACCCCCCCAAATATCTTCAATAAGATTAATCAACGAGATTAATCTAATTAAATCACGGGGAACGATTTACTTCATCCCCTTTGCCATACCAAAGGCTACTATGCAAAATTACCGCCGTTTTGATGGTTTTGATATGAACCGCAGTGCCTTCAAATCAGGCACCATCTCCAATGATATTCTTGAACTACTTGAATCCCTAAAAATAGATGCTTTAGCCGACTTTCATTCCACCCAGAAAAACAGCAACCCTGGGGTTCAAAGTATTTTCTGTTCCAAGGAACCCTGTTACGAGAGTTTTAAAATGGCAAAATACATGGCACAGATCACCTCATCCAAGATAATATGCCAGGAAAAGGCGGGAACCCTCTTCACCGGCGCCCTGGAAGATGAAGCAAACTTGAAGGGAATTCCGGCAGTTACCTGTGAAGTTGTATCCAAGAATGGATGGGTTGATAAGGGAAGTCCGGAACATTCCTACCATCAAATGAGAACATTCCTAGATTATGTGGGTGTGGAATTGGTGGGACTACAAAGCGTCTTCCCACCTGATCCCTGATATGATTTAATGGCCGTTAAAAAGATCTGTATTTAAGTAAAATGCCATCTTATAAGAACCATTTACTCTTCTCACTACTAATTACCATGGTAGTGACTGCCCCCTTTTTTCCCAATGTTTTTTACCTTTCCCTGGCTGTGATAGGTGCTTCCATTGTGGATCTGGATCACCCATTGAGAAATAGAAACCTGCTACTCCTAGGCCTTTTTGGATTAATTTTAGTACTGGTACTGCATATTCTCCACAGATCCATCCTACTGGGCTTAATCCTTATCTTGCTATCGTTGACATTTTTTGTATCAACCCATCGCGGTTTCATGCATTCCATTTGGGGTGTGACCTTCATTGCTGCTCTGTTAACTATGTTTACCTACGGCGCATTCCAATTTCTAATTACCTTTTCTGTAGCAACCACGCCATCACTGGCACTCATAGCTGTTTTTCTAGGGATAATAATTTTAAATAAACAGATTGTACCCTTTTATGTCATTTTAAGTTTTTTAGGCATATTTTTAACCCCAAAATCCTTTTTCAACATATATTACGTGTTTTTTTCATTTGTCTTAGGTTTGATGAGTCATATAGTTCTGGATATGTCCACCGGAAATGGAGTGGCTCTTTTTATGCCTCTGTATTCAAGGAAATTCGGTAAAAAGATGTTGATTTTACTGATAATCTTCTGGATGGCGGGCCTCACCTGGTTCAACTTCTAACTTCTTGATTTTAGTTGACAGTCTAGTGGGAATATATTAATATTCGGGTAATTTCATCTATTTATATACAAATTTGTACTTATTCTATGGTATTTGTTAATATCCAGTCGTTTTTAGGGATATGAAATGGATTAAACAGGAAAAAACCGGATGCAGGATAATATGGTAGAAAAATAGCTTGGAAATATAATTTAGTTATATTTATATATCATGTTTTATAATGATGAATTATGATTATCATGGTTAATTTAGGCCTCTTTAGGGTGGCTCAATGAGTTTTAATCATGCTAATTATGGAGTGTTAATCATCGTAGACAGTTTAAGGGGCTAATTCACCATGTTTATCACAAGAATATTCTATGGAATCGCCTATTTCATGGTATTAATCTTTGAAATTATTAAGGCAACTGTGGATGTTGCCATACGAACAGTAAACGGAAAGGTGGAGCCGGTAATTGTGGAAATACCAACCATACTAAAGAGACCTATTTCCCAGACTATCCTGGCCAACAGCATCACACTCACTCCGGGAACCCTATCCGTTGATTTAGATTCAGAAAATAAGGTTTTAAAGGTAGCAACTATTGTTGCACGCAAAAACGAAGATGTTATTCCATTTGAACCATACATAAAAGGGATGTTAGAATGAATATACTGCTTATATCAGAATACATTCTACTGGCAGCTCTGGCCATATTTACAGTTGCTTGTATACGCATTGCCACACGTAAAACCATTGGGATGGGGTTGGTCGGAACTGCAGCCTTGAGTATAGCTATGGCTGTAATCCTCATTATAGTTCAAAATATTTATCAAATATCCTACTGCAAAGACATCGCAACTGCCCTGGTACTTCTTGGACCGGTGGGAACCATTGCATTTGCCCGGGTTTTAAGGGGGTACCGCAATGGATGATATTTTGACCATCATACGATCGATTTTACTAGTAGTTTCAGCTGTTTTTATCCTGTTAGCAGCATTTGGAATTTTACGATTTAAAGATGACCTGGAAAGGGTTTTATATGCGAGGATCCACATTCTGGGAGTAGCGGACATGGCCTGTATACTGGCGTTGCTGGTTCTTGGCGAGCCACTCCTGGCGGGTGCCTACTTTATTCTGGCTCCATTCGCATCTCACGCCATGGCCAACGGATTCTACTACGGGGAGGATAAACAATGATTGAATACATTTTGATGTTTACCACTATCCTGGGCGCTATCCTGGCTTTAATGCAGAGAGATCTCCTGAAGGCAGCGATACTTACCGGCATCCCAGGAGCATCACTTGCTTTCCTTTATCAATACCTTCTGGCCCCGGATGTGGCCCTAACCCAGGCTATTGTTGGATCAGCCATCATCCCAGTATTCATTGCACTGGCAGTTTACAAAACACGTAGGGTGGAGGATTAAAAAATGATCATGGACACACAACTGGCTTCATTATTCACCGCAGGTGCCCTGATTGTAATTGGTATATTCGCATCAGTATTCCTGGATAATCTCATAAAAAAGGTCATAGGCCTGGCATTCATCGGAGATGGGGCCAACCTTTTTCTCATAGCCATGGGATACAAACCAGGTGGAATTGTCTACATATATTTACCAGGCATGGCCCGGGACTGGTTTGCACAAAATTCTGCCTATCCACTTCCATTTGCCATGGTTTTAACCAGCATTGTAATTGGTGCCAGTACAATGGCAGTTATGTTAGGCATTATCATGGTGCTCTACAAGAAACACGGATCCCTAAGGGCATCCAAGGTACTGGGGGAATAGATTTCATGTTGATAAAAGTTATCGTTACTTGGAAACCCCAAATAACGAGGATGATTACAATTTTAGGGAGGCAATAAAGTGAACCCCTTAATAGCTTTAATGATCATCGTTCCCATAATCTGCGCTCTCTTTTTAAACCTTTTACATAAAAAAGACCGCACAATAAAGGCTATTGCAATTGTCATGGCAATTACACTGCCATTACTACCACTTTTGGCCAATTATGGGCTGCACTACTTCGGAGGGTATGAGCCACTGTATCAGAACCCCGCCCTGTCCAAGGGCTTACCATCTTTGATAACTGGAACTGCCCTTAACACCTTCCACCCGGCCATTACCTACTCCTTCCAGGATGCTCAGAAACTCTTCATTTTCATCTTGGGGCTGGTGGCCTTCCTGGCCATAATTGTTTCACTCTTTGAAACCCGGAGGCCATCGGGAGTGTATGGCTTCATGATGTTCATGGGGGTGGCGGCGGTGAGCGCCCTCATCCTAACTGATGATATTTTCAACTTCTACGTGTTCTTTGAAATCGCGGCACTGGCCACGGTGGGAGTGGTCCTGGTATCGCAAGTGAAGGGAAACTACGAAACCGCGTTGAAATATATGATCCTGGGAAGTATAGCTTCCCCCATACTTCTATTGGGGATCGCACTGCTTTTAGGAGTAACAGGTAACGTAAACATTACCGACATCATTTTATCATTAAAAAGTGGAGCGGTAAATCCTCAAAATCCGGTGATCTTAATGGCATGTGGAATGATTTTCTTTGGATGGCTCTATGGCTCGGGACTTCCACCATTCCACACCATCAAATCAGCTATATACAGTAAAGCCCTGCCACACGGAGCAGCACTCCTCCAGGCCTTTTCTGTCTTTACTTTCATAGCCCTGGGCATAATCATACTCCGTATCTTTTCCTACCTGCCCCTGTCCCAACTGGTAATAATCGGAGTATCTCTCCTGGCCATGATCATGGGGATCACCATGGCCATATTACAAACTGATCTTAAACGTATGATTGGTTTTTTGGCAGTAGGAGAACTAGGCTACATTGGGCTGGGCTTAGGACTGGGCACAGCCTTAGGAATAACTGCTGGACTCTTCCAAGCCGTAAACGAGGTAGTAATAACTGCCTTTCTCTTTATAGGATTTGGAACAATTTACTACCAGTCCGGTGAGAGTGATATTCGTAAATTAGGCGGATTTATGGTGAAAAACCCTAAAGTTGCACTTTTAGTTCTTCTATCCGGATTTGCAATGGCAGGAGTGCCCCCACTCAATGCCTTCCAGAGTAAATTGATGCTGATCCAGGCGTCGGTTCAGGCAGGTCTGCCGGAATTAGGGGTGATAATGATACTCCTCAGTATTGTAACTTTCATGACCTTTATGAAGGCATTCCACGCTGTTTACATGCGACCCCAGCCTTCGGACCTGGAGATCAAGAATGATTTCATCCCAAAGGCAACTATCCTGGCCCTGTCCATACTGCTCCTGGTCTGTCTGCTCCTGGGTCTGTTCCCCCAAATGGCCACCAACTATCTGCAGGGGATATCAACTAGCCTTGCAGGGGGTGTTCCATGAACATCTATGACTTGATTGTAAAAAGGATAAAAGAAGCTCAAAAAGCTGATTCAGATGGACCAGTGACTAATGTGTCCACCTCGGCCATGTTAACCGCGGAAATCACCCTCATATCCTCAGTACTAGTGGCTCTGATCATGTTGAGATTGGTTAATAATGTGCTGATGATGGTGGCAGTCCTGGTGGTGCTATTCACCGCGGTGTTGGCCATGCCTATTATGCCCCAGTTGAAAAGAGAAATGAATGACTCTCTATATGCCATGACCTTTTACATGGTTTTGGCCCTGGTTATAGTTATTACCCTGTTCTATTGGGGGAATTTTAATGTCTGAAGGAATTAAGAATTTGATAATGGGATTTTCCCTGGTAATATTTACAGTAGCATTATTCCAATCAATATACGACTTTAAACCGCTTATATATCCTGGTATAAGCTACCTGTACAACTGGGTAGGTACTGAAATCGCACCCAACATGGTAACCATCGTAGTATTTGACTGGAGAGGTTACGATACCCTGGGTGAAGCTTTAATTCTTGTAACTGCCGTAGTTGCAGTTTTACTGGTCTTTGGAAGAGGGAAAGTCCAAATGGGAGGTAAATAGATGAGCACCATTCTCAAGATATTTGTATTCCCTGCGGCCATGATTATAATGTGTCTAGGGGTTCTCACCATCCTAGGTGGCCATATCACACCAGGTGGGGGGTTCCAGGGCGGAGCCATGATCGCTGCAGGATTCATATTCTGTTTAATAGTCTACGGTCTTAAGGAAAGTCCATTTAAGCTTTCTCATGATTTTTTAGCAGCAGTTGAAAGTGTCGGTGCATTGGGATTTGTTTTCCTGGGGTTGGTGGGACTAATATTCTCAGGATTCTTCCTGTACAACGTGGGTGTGGATCTTTACAGTTACGTGCCTGCCTCTATCCAGTCCGCCTTTAACTACCCGGATCCCACCTCTGCTGGAATAATTCCATACCTAAACTTCGTAGTTGGTTTGAAGGTCATGGTGGGATTAAGCGCTGTGGTAATAGCATTCCTGGGATTTAAGGAACTAGAAAAGGATAAAAAGGAGGTTCAGGAATGATAATATATGCAGGACCCCTTATTTTAGGATTTCTCCTGGGCTTCGTAATGGGAACTAGGATTCAGGAAGATCCAGAGAGTAACCTTAAATTTGGTGCATCTGTTTACGCAGTGTTCTTTATAATGGCAGTTATTGTTGCTTACTTCCTGGGACCGTTTCCATACTACTATGATGTACCCCTAGCCAGTGGCTTTGTAGCTTGTGCACTGGGAATCATCATGGGGAAACTGATATTCGGCAGAAAAGCTCCCCTAAAAATGGAAGAATCAGCTACTCTGGAATGATATCCACGCATCATACATATTACTAACAATCAAATCATGAAATAAGATTAGAAAGGATTAAATAAAGATCAATAAAAGATCAAGCAAAATTGGAGGAATAAGGGAAGGATCACCCATGTTTTTAACAACCAAAGAATGTAAAGGCAGCGGGGAGTGCATTGAAGAGTGCCCTACTGGTGCTATCCGTCTCATTAATGGCAAGGCCTTCAGCTGTATAACCTGTGGTGTATGTGCCGAAGTATGTCCTAACCGGGCCATTTTCAAAAATAAATACGGAGGATATGTAGTGGACCGGGCCAAATGCAACGCCTGCGGAGTTTGCGAACTCTCCTGTCCAGTAAACAATATTACCATCGAAGACGGGGTAGTTAAGGGGATCTGCTCCCGCTGTGGGATATGTGTCCCAGCCTGCCCTGAAAAGGCACGAGTTGATGCCTATGATGTTATTGAAGACCGTCAACTCAAATTCCTGGAATCACTTAATCTCACTGTTCAACCACCCTTAAGATCAAAAAAAGGTAAAGAACTGGTGCAAAGAACCAGCCTAGTCACAGAGACTGAAAAGTGCACCCTCTGCCGGAGATGTGAATACTACTGCCCAACTGGAGCCATACAGGTGGATGTGGAGCCCCATGGAGTATGCACTGAGTGTCGGGTTTGTGAGGATGTGTGTCCAGTGGGAGCCATTGAAAACTTCACCATTGACCCTGATAAGTGCACAAGCTGTTTAAAGTGTATAGGGGAATGTCCCAACCGGGCCATTTACACCGAAGACTTCCAGGTAAAAATCAACAAATTAGAACCCGGGGAAAAACTCACAGGAAAACTCATATCATGCCTTAATTGCGGTCTATGCGCTGATGAGTGTCCCCGAGGCGCCCTGAAGATGGTGGATGGTCGCCTGCGCTATGATCCCAATCTCTGTGAGGACTGTGAAAACATGGAATGTCTGGATGCATGTCCAGTTGGTATTTTAAGACCATCAAAAGATCCTGAAAAGAGAATTGAAGGCTTCTGCGTATCTTGTGGTAAATGTGTTAAGTCCTGTGACTTACAAGAAGCCCGAAGCTTCCAGCAGGTTACCTGGGATGGATCGGTCTCAGATGAATGTATTTCCTGTGGAATATGCGCAGAAATATGCCCTAAAGAGGCGATAACACTACGCCGCGGTACTATAGATGTGGATCTGGATAAATGTGTGCTCTGTGAGAAATGTGCTATACACTGCCCGGTTCAAGCCATCCCCACCACAACCATGCGCAGAAAATATATTAAAGATGGATTCACCTTCGTACAGGACAAAATGTGCATGAACTGCAAATTATGTACTAAAATCTGCCCTGAAGATGCTATTAAGGAGGAAGAGGGTAGGATAGTGGTGGATGAATCCAAATGTATATACTGCGGAGCCTGCAGCAACGCCTGCCCAGCCCGGGCCATACTCTTTGAAAGGGAATTCGAGGTGGAACCATGAAGAATCTATTTCTCATATTCCTGGAAGGTGTCTTCACCAACCTGAAGAGGATAATATTCGCCACAGACAGGGTAACTGATATGGAACTACGCAACATGATCCTAGAAGGCCGGGTAACGCCCACCGAAAAGGTAGCCAAGGTTCCCTGTATAGGATGTGGAGGATGCAGTAACGCATGTCCCACCCAAGCCATAGAAATGGTAGCCCTGGATGAACCCGTGGAACTGATGGAAGGACTCACCAAAACCCAGTTACCAGTCCTTCACAGTAAAAAATGTGTCAACTGCTACTACTGCCATGATTTTTGCCCATTATATGCCTTATTTGGTGAGGCAGGAACCATACATCCCAATGATGTGGGAGAAGTTGAATTGGACGTTTCCCAGCTCTTAGAAAAGCCAGTAAAAATTTCAGAGGATAAAATTGCCTTCATATCACAGTACTTGGCTGATAATACCATCATCAGAAAGAGAAGAAATGAAGAGAACTAGGAGAATTGTGAAACACGCGTAACAATAATTCATTGTGAATTTTCATTAAAAAATCTTATAAGAAATCAATATATCTTAAATTATCCTAAAAACAATTAAGAGGAATCATATGAGCCTAAAATCATATTCTCGGGGACGAGCTGTGCACGTGATGTTGGTGTACACTGGTGGATGCAATGGCTGCGATATAGAAATAGTTAATTGCATTTTATCCCCTAAATTTGATGCCGAACAGTATAAAGTCTTTTTAACCTGGAATCCTCGAGAAGCCGATGTTTTGGTAGTTACAGGTCCAGTAACCAAACATAATGAAGGACCATTAAGAGAAATATATAAAGCCATACCCGAACCCAAGGCCGTGGTTGCGGCTGGGGCCTGCGCCCTTATGGGGGGAGTATACAAGAACTGCCACGGTGATATTCCATCAGAGGAAATTGCCGGCCCTGTGGATAAAATAATACCAGTCGATGCTAGAGTACCGGGATGTGCAGTGCGTCCACAAGACA
Source organism: Methanobacteriota archaeon (assembly GCA_029556335.1). Classification (GTDB taxonomy): domain Archaea; phylum Methanobacteriota; class Methanobacteria; order Methanobacteriales; family Methanobacteriaceae; genus Methanobacterium. The sequence goes on along the minus strand of JAKQFA010000028.1, from coordinate 86,117 downwards.
TCGTGGCTGGCTTAGTGTCTGCTTTACCATTAATATTGGATGCAGAATAATTTGGTCACCAATCAAAACTGAATGATAAATTTTATGAAGGTGTAAGCTCATGGATGATGACAAAGAAAAACAAACGGTAATCGAGGCCGAAATTCCAATGGGAACGGTCCATCCTGCCGCGCTAGAACCATACCGAGTTCGGTTATTTGTTGAAGACGAAATAGTCCGGGATGCAGAGATAACAGTTGGAGTAAATCATCGGGGAGTGGAACGAATAATGGAAGGCCTCCCTGTGGAGAAGGCCAACAGCCTTACAGAGAAAATCTGTGGGATATGTTCAAACAGTCATATCTGGAACTCCTGTCTGGTGGCAGAAAAGGCACTGGATATTGAAGTGCCGGAAAGAGCACAATACATCAGGATAATAATGGAAGAAATGGAAAGACTACACAGCCATTTCCTCTATCTGGCCCATGGAAACGAGGTTCTAGGTCATGAAACCTTTGCCATGCGATTGTTCTACATTCGGGAAACAGTGATGGATCTGTTAGGGATGATCGGGGGGAACCGGGTGCAATATGGGGCACCCATCCTTGGAGGGGTCCGTCCGCGATGTGAACTGGATGACAAGCGGATCCAGAAACTAAAGGATGGTATGGATTTAATGGAAGAAAGATTAGCCGCCTTTGCTGACCGATTCGTTTCTGATCCCATGGTTATGAGCAGGATCACTGATGTAGGGGTTATTAGTCAAAAAGATGCATTGAGGCTGGCTTGTACTGGGCCTACATTAAGGGCTACAGGAGTTGAAAGTGATCTTAGAACTGAGATGAAAGAGTACGATCCATTCGAATTTGATGTCATCACCCAGGATGGTGGTGATGTGAAAGCCCAGCTTTTAACCAGGGTTTTCGAAAACCTGGAGTCCATCAAGATCATCCGCCAGGCCATCAGGGATCTTCCGGATGGTCCTATAACAAACCGTAGTTGGGAGATGAAAGACACACCCCTTACCAAGAGTTATATTGAGGTACCTAGGGGGACACTTTATCATTCTTATGCCCTGGAGGACGGCCGGGTGAGACACTGTGTAATCAGGACGCCGTCCATGGCAAACATAGGTGCCATGCAGCATGCCTGTATTGGACATCATATTACTGACGCTCAACTGTCCATTGTACAGTGCGACCCCTGTTTCACCTGTACTGATAGAGCAATTCAGATAATCAAGATATGAGGAGATTAACATGAACATCACATATTCCCTGATAGGAGTAATTGGCACCTTGGTAGTGGCATTCATCGTCAGCCTCCTGCTACCGGGTATAGAACGCAAGTTCATCCACGCCCGGATCCAGCAAAGGGTAGGACCCCCCATTACCAGCCCAGGGGTCATGGCTCCGCTCAAATTCTTTTTTAAGCAAACCATAGATCCCAACTCCCCTATGCCGAAGCTTTACAATGCATTACCCCTCATCAGCTTAATTGTAGTCCTGATACTCTTAGTAATCTTGATCCCTGAAATGTACTTTTTAGGAGCATTTGCCAGTGTTATTGCCATTATTGGATTTTTAAAGGTGGAAGAGATAATGTACATGTTCATGGGCAGCCTCTCCAAATCCGTTCTTTCCGTGCGTATGCCCTTCCCAGACATGGCTAAAGGGGCTAAACATCCTGAAACTCCCCGTACATTTGTGGAAGAGCTCAGTGCCCTAAGAGCATTCCGACTCATAGCCTTCGGTTCCTTCCCGATCTACATTGCCCTATTCGTTTCTGTGGCTGTAACGGGAAGTATATATCTTTCCGACATCGTGGCTTACCAGCAGCAAAACGGACCCATCCTCTTCACCGTGGCAGGGATCTTGGGTGCAGTTGTATTCTTCATTGGCTACATGATACTTTTAAATGAGTATCCCTTCGCCATCTTAAAAACCAAAGCAGACGTCATTGAGGGACCCTATCTTGAATATGCAGCTAAATATCGTTCTTATGTTTACTTGACCCGAGGGTTCCTGATGTTCGTCCTGGCCAGCCTCTTTGCCACCCTTTTTTTGGGGATTGCTCCCAACATCCTTAACCCCAGCTTTATAATTACCCTGGTAGTTGCCCTGCTCTTCCCAATGCTTATGGCCGTCATGAGTGCCTTTTCCCCCATATTTACTTACAAACAGTTCTATCCTACCGTGGCTGCGGTATCAATACTGGGAGTGTTGGCTATAGTGGCGGCCTTCCTGTAATAATGTAAAAGTAGTTGTTCAAATTCCAAAAACATGGTGATTAAATGAAAATTGTAATAAGACCCCTGCACATAATCAGTTTGGGGGGTTATATTGTAGAATGGGACTTTCCATACCGTAACGTAATTGTGGTGAATCCTACGGAAGAGTTCATCAAGATTGAGGTACCGGTATTTAACGAAGAATGGCTTGATGAACACCGTAAACTGGGACTGGAAGTCATTCCACTAACTGAAGAAGACAATTACCTCAGTAAATTCCGAAAGGCCAAAGCTAGGCTGGAGAAATTAAAGGCAGAGATGAATTAACATCAAGTATCATTGCATCAATTTTTTTTTGCTCCGGCTATATAATCCACTATTTGTTTTTGTGCACGATTTTCCTGCTATATCTTTTGCATCCTTCAAGAATAAGGTGGCAGGGGGAATTATGGTAGGTATCACCTGGACTCCGGTGCCAAAGATAAATCTACAACTTACAACCCATACAGCAATCGGATAGGTTTCATATCATCCAAATAATCTTTTTTAAGGGGAGCAATGCCTCCCAAATACCCCATGGGGCATGTCTTGGATGAAGGGCTGAAAAACCCTTACATCCTCTATAACCTGGGATCTTGCCCAACAACTTCTTCCAGACAGATTTTATCAGTACAACTTAGTCCTTTTTTTCAATTTACCATTGGTGTAGACGCTACACGGGTATCTTCTAGTCCTCTGCCGGGATAAAACCTTACAAAAATAAATCTCCCTATTTATCAAATTTATATCCTGGGAGGCGTCATATAAATTACCAACCAGTTTTTTTAGAGCTCAACTAACAGTGATATAAATGAAGGAAATCGCCATAAATATCAAAGCCCGAAATGAACCCGGGGTTCTTAATGATATAAGTGCCCTGATGGCACGGTGCGGGATAAATATCACCTACACCCACCTTTTCATTGAAGATAAGGACTCAGGCTCTATCTACATGGAACTGGAGGATGTTAAAAACATCGAGATATTCATAGACAAGATCCGAAGCTTCGAAGCCGTGCAGGAGGTTGAAATCCACCGTTCCCTTTCAGATATTTATGGTAAACGTATCATCATTATTGGGGGCGGCGCTCAAGTGGCAATGGTAGCCCATGGTGCCATCACCGAAGCTGACCGACACAACATCCGGGGGGAAAGGATCAGTGTGGACACCATACCTTTGGTGGGAGAAAAAGAACTTGCCGAAGCGGTATCAGCGGTGGGAAGACTTCCCAGGGTGGGTGTTCTGGTCCTAGCCGGCTCCATCATGGGGGGCGCTATTACCCAGGCCATAGAAGAAATAAAAAGTGAACATGGCGTCATTGTCATCAGCCTCAACATGCCAGGCAGCGTTACCCAGAAAGCAGATCTGGTGATTACGGATCCAGTTCAAGCTGGGGTGATGGCGGTAATGGCAGTGGCTGAAACTGCCATATTTGACCTTAAAAAATTAAAAAGAAAAAAATTTTAGTATTTAACTCATTTCAATGGCTCTTATCAATCTACTGGCGGCATTTTTCAGATCAGGGTCCTTTATGTCCCCGCTTTCCCTGACTTTCAATGCCAGTTGAAGTACCTTGGAAACATCTTGTGGCTTCAAGTTTTCTGCCATTTGCAGGTAAGTTTGTCCCTTTTCTTCTTCAATTTCTACCTCTTTTTCGCCCATCATTTTAAGGAGGACTTGGCAGGATCCCATCACAGTACTATCGTCTAGATTTTCACATTTTTTCAGGAGTTCCTCGTTACTTGCCATTTATATCACCACATTAGTAATATGATTTTATAAGAATTTAAATTTTTTTCCACTTTTGATTGAAGCTTTTCATGGCTCTCTGGTGGTGGTGTACAATTTTATAATTCCAAGAACATAGTAGACACACAAAGAATTTATATAGGAGGTTTGTGATGCCACCCCATTCTGAAAGTATGGACGGACCAGTAGTTAATGCCGCTGAAAAAGCTCTAGATATGGAAAATGTGAACTATGTTCTTCCTTTTGTACCATTAGAACATGAAGGAGAACTTAAGGAAGCATTCGAGAGAACTATTATAGTGCGGGAGTTAAGTGCCAGTGCCGCGGAACTGGCGGACTACTGGTTCTTCGAAACTGCAGTCCGACTCCACCTCTCCGGCCGAGGAAAACCATACCATGGAATCAAACCCGCAGGATACAACCGGCGCCCTGCACTGACTCTGGCTGAAGAAGCTCTAAAAAAAGATAATTCACTGGATCTCATAAATTTTATGGTTTCATTCATGCAAGAGGATATACAAACACGTTTCGAGGATGTTCTTTCCAAAAAAGATTATGAACTAAAAGATATAGAATCAGGACGGGACTACATATCATCCATGCAGGATTTTATCCGGTACTTGGATAAATTATATGAATTTATGGAACAAGGATAAATAGAGGTGCGTTAATGTCTAAAGAACTAGAATCCATACCAATAAGATTAGACGATTTAATAGAATATCAGGAAGGTTCAGTGGTTAGTAGAGAAATAATAAGAAAAGAAACCGGAACTGTATCCATATTCGCATTTGACATAGGTGAAGGTTTAAGTGAACACACAGCCCCCTTCGATGCCATGGTACAAGTAATCGATGGCCGAGCAGAAATTATCATCGCTGGTAACAAAAACTTAGTGGATGAGGGGGACATGATCATCATGCCCGCCAACATCCCCCATGCTCTTCATGCGGTGGAGAAGTTCAAGATGGTTCTAACCATGATCCGTTCCTAGTGGGGATTGTGGAAGCCGCCTCGGTGGGGGGGGGGTGGTCTATACTTATTTTTTTTCTTTAACCATCTCCATATTCACAAAATTCCCTATATTCACATTTTTTACATTTTTTACCACTGGGGGTGGCTTCTGGAACGTATCCTTCTAACATCATGCTTTCCATTTCATTGAAGGTATTGTAAAACTCTTCTCTCATTTCCTGACTTATCATAACTGGTTTTCTCTCCCCGACTAGCACGTAGTCTACAAATCCTACCCTAATTTCTTTCTGAAAGGTTTCCTCCATTAATATGGCATATGCCACTAATTGCATTGCGTGTGACTTCCAAACTCCTTTAACTGGTGGAGTTCCGGTTATTATTTTCACTGGAAAATAAGCACCGTCTTCAATTTCTATTCGGTCTACCTTTCCACGCAGTCCAAGTGAACGACTTTCCATCCAAAATTCTACCATGGCGGGAGGGAATAGGATATCTGCTATTTCATCCCCACTCATTCCCATATTCAACATTTTGCGTGATTTGAATACCAGTTGGAAGGCGTCCAATTTGAACTGGTCTTCCAATGTTTCATATATCTCTTTAACTGTCTCTCCATCTATGATGTCTCGATAATCTTTTTTATAAATGATTTTTTTGATTAAGGAGGGAACATCATCCCAAAGCTGACTGGATATTTCGTTTAAGGTCATCGTGGGGTCCAATGACCAAAGATTACGTATGGTTATTTCATTAAAACCTCTAAAAAGTTCATGTGTTAGTTTTCCAATTAAATAGGTTTCGCTGGATATTTCATATCCCTGCACATACTTTAAATAGGCTTTCAAAGGACAGTAAAGGAATTCGGATATGGAGCTTGCACTGATCAATCAATCACCCACCTATTGACATAAAAATTAGTAATAAATTATTACTTAATATTAATAAATCTTACGATGGTAATAATATTTGGTCTAGAGAATTCTGATAAAAACCATATCTTTCGTGACTGATTCCAAGTTTTCAATCATTTCCACGGCTTGAAGCATATTCTGCTCTTTAGCGTGATGAGTAACTATGAATATAGGAACTTCATGGCCTTCGTCTCTTTTTTCCTGGTTCACAGACTCTATACTTATATTCAGACCACTTAAAATACCCGATATGGCGTGTAGAACCCCTGGCTTGTCAATGGCTGATATCCGAAGATAGTAACGGGATTCAACTTCAGACATGGGTTTTATACTATCTACATTGCTTTTTTGCGGCCCATAATATAGTGGTTTCTCAGGAGCCCCTATGATATCCATGCAATCTGAGACTACAGCACTGGCAGTTGGTAACATTCCTGCGCCGGGGCCGTACATCATCACTGGCCCCACCACATCACCTACAATGTAAATTCCGTTGAACACTCCTTTAACCGCGGCCAAAAGATGGTCTTCTGGTAACAGGGTGGGGTGCACCCTAACCTCCAGACTTCCATCCACCAACTGGGATATGGCCAGCAGCTTAATAACACAACCCAATTCTCGAGAGGCGAATTGGATGTCCTGGGGGGTGATCATACTTATACCCTCCACATGGAGTTTTTCCTGCTCTATGAAAATCCCAAACCCAAGAATGGTTAGAATAATGAGTTTTTGGGCGGTGTCAACTCCTTCCACATCAAAAGTAGGGTCCTGTTCTGCATAACCAAGTTTTTGAGCTTCTTTAAGAACTTCTTCAAAATCACGTCCTTCTTCACTCATTTTGGTCAGAATGTAATTGGCGGTACCGTTAATAATTCCATAAATAGATTGGATCTGGTTAGCAGCCAAACTATCATTGAGGGGCTCTAAAAGTGGGATTCCACCACCTACACTAGCTTCAAAACACACCCTAACTTGGTTTTCACGGGCAGTTTCCATAATTTCTTCCCAGTGTTTAGCTAGAAGGGCTTTGTTGGCGGTTACCACATGTTTACCATTCTTCATGGCTTTGAGAATGAAATTCAGAGCGGGTTGATAGCCCCCAATTAGTTCGATAACTATATCCATTTCTGGATCTTCCAGTATGTCATCAACGTTGGTGGAAAGTAGTTGAGGATCAACTTGCACACCTCGGTCAGTAACGATATCCAGATCCACGATTTTCCTCAGCACCAAATTTGCGCCAACTTTGTCTTCTATTAGGGGTAAATTTCGATTAAAAGTTTCTACTACTCCGCTCCCAATAGTTCCAAAACCAATAAGCCCTATATTCACGGTTTTTTTCATAAGCATCATCTCGTAAAATAGCATTATCTTGCTAGGTTATCTCCAAACTTTTTAACTTAATATACTCTCCCACGGATTCACGGGTGGTACCCACTATCAAACGATGGACTGTTTTTTTACCAGTGACCTTTTCCAATTTTCCTTTAACCAGAATCCTCTCACCAGCCACGGCTTGACCAGCATAAGTATGGGTGTATGAAGCTACTTGGGTTATGGGGGCTGTTGGTCCATTCAATATTTTCACATCCTCCACCTCGTAGATGGCCGGGTTGTCAAAGGAGGCAATGGCGTTTTTAACAGTACACTCAATTTCAGAGTCTCCCAGTGCTTCGTAAACTTCATCTCCATAAATACCTTCTATTTCTGACCAGTCTCTGGTGGCCAGAATGTCAAAGAGCGTTCCAGAAACCACACCCCGATTGTTTTTACGATTTTCATACCACTGGAACTCCTGGAAACTAAGTGAAGAATCTTTGATCCTTTTTTCATACAGTTTTAGCCAATAATCCTCTCCAATGGCATCTAATGGATAATTAGGATTATCTTTAATTTGAAAAAAAGCTTCCATAGCTCTTTCATGATTTTTAAGGCCATATACAACAAAGTCGATGTCTGAAACACCTGGATCATATAACCCGGGCAAGATAGAGCCGGAAATACCCATATGTGATGGGGGAATATTGGCTTCATCCTGAAAGAATTCCGCTACTATCACCACCTTCTGAAGGAGCTGATCCTCTAAATCACCATCAAACCAAGATTGCATAATCTCTTTAAGTCGTTTTTCGGGTTTTAATATATCTTTAACCCGATTATTTGGGACTCCCATCATTTCTACTTGGCTTAAATCGCATTTGAAAATGTAGTTAGGGAAAAAATCTTTTAGATATTCATAAGCTTGATTGGAGTCTACTTTTGTATATCGAGCGTTATTACGCGACCTTTCACCATCTTCTTTAGGAATGTACCTTAAAAAGGCAAGTATCCTGTCATCAGGATGTAGATAATTGGTGGTGGCCAAGAAGAGGTCATCCTGGGTGTAGATAAAGTCTCGGGGTCTGGCTCTCATGAATAGATTTAGTGATTTGCAACATTATTAAATATGGTAGTCAATATGATAGTCATGAGAAGGACTATTAAGAAGCCATGCATAAGTGTGAATTTATGAAATACAAGGGATTAAAAGACTCCATTCTTTATGATGGGAGTCAAATAGAGCCTATGTGGGCATTAAAAAATTTCAATATCAAAGGTTCCAGCATAATATCATGGATAGGCCCCATGAAACTGGAAAACAACGAAATCTTAGATTATGAAGATGTGGGGTTGGAGATAAGATCTGACAAGATGTTACACTTGATAGTGGAACATTTCGATATTCAACCTGCAGATCTGCGTCTATGTTATCATCGTCAGAGACTCCTGGTCACCATTGTCAAAGATGTCCTGGAACAGATGGGTCTTAAGATTCAAAGAAAGGGTGATGATATTTTCATAGGTCCGGGAAAGCTTTCAGTATCCATAGCCACTTGCTCTGCCAGCAGTATGAAGATCCACTTTGGAGTAAACCTAACCACAGAAGGAACCCCGGAGGATGTTACCACCGCGGGGCTCAAAGACTGGATTGAGGATTTGGACAATGAAAAAACACAAAACATTGCAGAAAAAATTTATAAAGCTTATAAAATGGAATTATATACAATAGAAGAGGATATATCTAAAACAAGAGTGTTTTAGGGGTGATATGTATGAAAATAGTTATTAATGGTATTCACGCCAATTTACGCTTCGCATCAGCCCACATGATCCCGGGCCACGAATTCTGTGGAGGTATACACGGCCACTCTTACCACGTGGACGTGGTAGTGGAGGGAGAGCGCAGTGGACAATTTGGATTTGTGGTGGATTTCAAAGCGGTGAAGGCCATTGTGAGAAAATTATGTAAGAAACTGGACCACAAAGTTCTTTTACCCCTTGAAAGTGACCAGATCACATTTACGAATATGGATGAATCCCTGGAATTTTCCATTGGTTCCAAAAATTATGTGCTTCCCAATGAAGACTGCTGTTTACTCCCCATCACCTCTACCTCAGCAGAGGAATTATCTCGCTTCTTTGCCCATTATGTCCACCAGGCCCTGGAAGATTTAGGTGTTAATATCGAGGGTGTGGAGATATGTGTTAACGAGGGAATTGGACAAGGAGCCCACTATACCTTTAGAACTTAATGAATCTGGAGGGATTTAATTTAATACTCGTATATGTGAAGTTTTCTCCAGCATACAGGGTGAAGGAACTCTTTTAGGCCGACGACAGATATTCGTAAGATTTGCTGGCTGCAATCTTCACTGTAATTACTGTGACACACCACAAAGCAGGGATGTAAAGGCAGGGTATGATATATCCTCTGCTCTTCTATACCAGAAAATTGAGGATCTAAAAACACCTGATCTGCATTCAATTTCCTTAACTGGGGGAGAACCACTACTAAACGTTGACTTTATAAAAAAGTTTTTAAAAAAAAATAGATTAACCTGTTTATTGGAAACCAATGGGTCATTACCGGGTGAACTTAAAAAAATAGTGGATTATTTGAGCTATGCATCGGTGGATATTAAATTACCTGGACATGAAGCAGTTCTTGATTGGGAAAATCTCTTTCAACGGGAACTAGAATCCATAAACCTATTAATAGATGAGGGGATAAATACTTACTGTAAAGTGGTGGTACTGCCCAGCACATCAGAGGACGAAATTGGTTGGATAGCCTCCAGGGTTAAGCAGGATGTTCAAAAATCCTCAAAACTTCTCATGGTGCTTCAACCAGCGAGTCCACTGGAAAATTGGGCGCATTGCCAGAGCAAATTATTAGGGATCTCTGCAGAAACAGGTAAACATCTGGATGTATTGACCATACCCCAGGTACACAAACTTCTGGGCCTGAGATAGGAGGTTTTGAAATGGAAATGGATACCAAGGTCACAGTACACGACGCAATGACATCAAGAGTTATAACCGTAGAACCCCAGACCAGCGTTGCCGAAGCAGCAAGAATAATGACCGAGAGGAATATTGGAAGCCTCATCATTAAAAGCAACGCAGAACCTGAGGGACTGATTACAGAAAGTGACATAATCGCCAAGGTAGTATCCAAGGACTTAAAGGCCAGCCAAATACAAGTCGGCGATCTTATGACTCAAAACCTTATAAGAGTTCACCCGGGAAGTGAATTGAACGAAGCTGCCAGAGTAATGGCTAAAAATAATATCAGAAGACTTCCCGTAGTTAATAACGGTGTTTTAGTTGGAATTCTCACCACTACTGATGTGGTCAGTGTCTCCCCAGAACTCACGGAGATACTGGTGGAGAACGCCAGGATGGAGACTTCATTGGATTATTCCAACAATCCAGAATCAGTGCCCGGTGCTTGTGAAGTATGCGGTAACTACGTCGAGTTCTTGGATGAATTTGATGGTAAGTTTGTCTGTGAAGAATGCAAGGAAGATCTTGAGGGGGAATAATTTGCCCACTGTTGGTAATGTAATGACTCATGATCCAGTAACTGTATCTTCAGAAGCCCATGCTACTCACGTTAGATCACTTTTTAGGAATGAAGGCTTCAGATCCATACCAGTTATATCTAATAATCGATTAGAAGGAGTTATAACCCGCGGGGATATGTTAAGTATTTCATCTACCAAATCCAACATCGATGCTCGTGGAATTATGGAACATCCTCAGGTTATTGCCACTCCACATATGGGGATCAAAGATTTAGCCCGGAACTTACTGGTCGCCGGCCAAGTCTATGCACCAGTGGTAGAATCCATCGAGAACATGAAATTGGTGGGTATAGTCACGGTGGCTGATCTTCTAGGATACTTTGTTTCCAAGGGAATAAAACCGGTTAAAGAAACAATTATGGATGTGTATACTCCGGAAGTGGTTACTTGTGATCAGCATGAACTCATATCACGAGTATGGAACCGAATGGATGATAATGGCTTTTCTGGCCTTCCTGTATTGAAAAAAAATAAATTAGTGGGAATTATAACCAGGAAAGATATTATTGACTCAGGTAACATCCGAATCAATCGGGAATCTGGGGATATGAGACGTTCAGCCACTGTGGAAAAGATCATGAAAACCCCACCCCTGGTGGTCACCCCCCTAACTCCCACAAGCAAAACAGCACAAATAATGTTGGAATTTAATGTGGGGCGCTTACCCGTTGTAGAAAATCCAATATATATCAAAAAAGAACCCCAAAGAGCTAAAGAATCAGATTTGATTGGTATAGTTTCAAGGGAAGATATTTTATGGTCATATACAGGGTGAATATCCAGATTTCATCTTTAAATTTGGGTATAAAAACTTGTTCTAAGAATTTATAGTGTTATTAAGATTAGTATCTCATAAGAGGTGTATAGATGAGGAAGAAACAAACCATAAACCTGGTAAAATCCATGGACCGCGGTCCTGTGGAATTTAAAACCCGTGCCTCAGAGCATGATGGAGACGTGATGAGCATAGCCAAAAAGAATGTGGTTACTGCACCTCAAACAGCCACCATCAAGGAAGCAGCGGAAATAATGGTAAAAAACAAGTTCAGAAGGCTTCCTATAACCGATCCTGGCACAGACAAGTTGCTGGGAATAGTGACCTCCATGGATATCTTGGACTTTCTGGGAGGAGGAGATAAGTACAAGATCCTGGAAGAAAAATACCAGGATAATTTCCCTGCTGCAGTTAACGAGTCAGTGAAGGAAATAATGACCCGGGAGGTGGAGGTACTCACCACCAAAAGTTCCATTACCCAAGCTGTGGAAGAAATGATCAATAAGGGAATTGGAGCTTTACCCATAGTCGATTCAGAATATAAAGTCAATGGAATTGTTTCTGAGAGAGACTTTGTGATGCTCCTGGCTGGAGTTTTAACCGATGAATTGGTGGAGGACTTCATGACCAAAAAGGTCATTACCACCACCCCTGGAACCAGAATAGAAGGTGCCTCTAAGATAATGGTACGCAACCGACTCCGCAGGATACCAGTGGTGGGAGAAGATAGAAAAACACCCCATCCCGAGAATGAGAAGCTAGTGGGCATAGTTACAGCCACCGATGTACTGGAGTTCCTGGGTAAAAACCAGGCCTTTGATAGAATGATCACCAACAGTGCGGAGGATGTTTTAAACACCACCATCACCGAAATTATGGAAGACCAAGTTATTTCAGTGGAGCCCATGACTCGACTAGGAAACACCTGTGAATTAATGAATGACAAAGGAATTGGCGGTCTTCCCGTAATTAAAAATGGCATAATTCAGGGAATAATCACTGAAAGAGACATACTAAACGCAATTAAAGGCTAACCAAAAATAGTCCCATCCTAGGGGATGATATAATATGATAAAAATTAAGGATGTTATGAACGAGGAAGTCGTTGTAATGCAAGATAACGAGCAAGTCAGCCATGCCCGTAATCTAATGCTAAAACATGGTTTCAGCCGTATTGTGGTTCTGGACAACCAGGAAATTCCAGTGGGTGTGGTTACAGAAAAAGATCTTACTCGCAAAATGGGTGGTAAAAGTCCGGCCTGGAGGCGAAGACCCATAGACAAGATATCCATCCGCAGGGTAATGACTTCCAATCCAATTACAACCACGCCCAATAAGGGAATAAGGGATGCAGTGGAGTTGATGATAAAAAATAACATCAGTTCCATTCCTGTGGTGGATGAAGATGGCCTGGCCGGTATAATCACTAAAACTGATATCATGCAGTTTTACAGCGAAAAATTAGGGGGCCGATGGAAAGTATCTGATCTAATGACTGGTGATGTGATAACTGTGAATGAAAACCACAGTATTGGTCACGTCATAAGTGTTATGGAAGAAAAAAACATCGGTAAAGTTATCGTAATAAGGGACAGCCTGCCCATTGGCATCATCACCCCGGCCAACATTTCCTTTGCAAACGTGGAAGATCCGGAAACAGGAGTCAGTGTGGAAAAAATATACTTCCTTAGAAAAACCGAGGGCCTGGACAAGAAAAATGTCCGAGAAGTATCAATGCTAACTGCAGGTGATATCATGAGCAACCACCTGGTAACGATTCAGATGGATGAAGATGCATCCCGGGCAGCACAAATGATGATGGAAAATAAAATCAGCGGATTGCCGGTGGTAAATAATGAAGAACTGGTGGGAATCATCACTAAAACCGATCTGATCCGCGGAATTCAGTAATAATCAAACGAGGGGATGCAAAAATGCATGTAAAGAATATAATGTCCAAAAAAGTGGTAGTGATTGATAAAGACCAGAACATTCACGACGCCCTCAAGTCAATGAAAAAACACAAAGTATCTCGCCTACCAGTGGTGAACACCAACCATAAACATCAAAAAGAATTGGTGGGTATAATCACGGAAAAGGATATTGCCGCGCATCTGGGATCATCCAAATACGGAAATTTACCCCCATCCCATTTTCACATTTCTACGGTGATGACTTCTTCTCCAGTAACGGTGGGCAGTGATAAAAACCTGGGAGCAGCAGCACAGATGATGCTGGAAAATAGGATAGGCGGGCTTCCAGTTGTTAACAACGGAGAACTGGTGGGCATGATCACCAAATCAGACTTCATGGATACCTGTCAGGGTCGGCCATTCAACGAAATCAAGGTTGAAAAGTACATGAATAAGGAAATCATAACAGTATCGCCCCAGGATAGGTTGGTCCACGCCCGCAGGGTCATCATCGATGATGATCTGGGGCGGGTTATAGTAACTGAGGATGAGGATATCCAGGGAATACTCACTGCCAAGGACATTGCCATGGCCATGATATCCTTCCGAAAGGTGGTACCAGACAAGTACAAGGCATCTCGAATCAGAAACCTCCTGGTGGAGGATGTTATGACCCAGAACGTTAAAACCATCAACAAAGATGCCACCATCGATGAAGCCGCATCGTTCATGCTAAAAAATGGATTAAGTGGCCTTTTGGTTATGGGTGAAGGGATGGAGGGTATCATAACCAAAACCAACATCCTACAACTCATGGCTGAGCTGGAAAAGGATTGACTAATCCCTTATTCCATCCTTGTGGTTTTAACTATGCAGCCTGAAAGGGGGAGGAAATTCCCCGAACAATTTTTTTTTGAATACAAATCAAATACACAGATAAGTTTAAAGGACTTTATTGAACTAGAACTTCCAGAAATACTTCAATTAAGTCCTAAACAGCTTAAAGGATCTTTTGATAGGGGTAATGTTAAGTTTTACAGTGAATACGGATTGAATGCCATCCAATTACGTAAGAGTATAGGTCATATAGAAGCCGGAACCATGGTTTCTTTAGGGAAAAATGTCGAGGTAATAAGGGGATTTCCCAAGATACGAAGGACTCTACTACTCGAACCAGTACTAAAAAAGTATTTTAAGGGTGAAATTGCTCTGGAAGAAAAGATGAATGGGTATAACGTGCGAATAGCCAGAATTAATAATCAAACACTGGCTTTCACCAGGGGTGGCTTCATATGTCCCTACACCACCAAAAAGGCCAATGAGTTAATGGATATGGAAGAATTTTTTAACCATCACCCCCACTCAGTTCTCTGTGGCGAAATGGTAGGGACTGATAACCCCTACGTATCCCATTACTACCCCGAAATTGGCAAATTAGGATTCAGAATATTCGATGTTCGTGAAAAAAACACCAACCAACCCTGGCCCATCCTGGAAAAGAGGAAGTTGCTTGAGGAATATGGACTCCCCACCGTTAAATTCTTCGGAATCTACGATAAATCAGAAGCCGCCGGTGAAATTCTGGATATCGTAAAAAAAATGGGAGAAGAAGATCGTGAAGGAGTGGTGATGAAGGATCCGAATATGAAAATACAACCCTTAAAGTACACCTCTTCGCAGGCCCATGTTTCAGAACTGGAGTACGCCTTCAGCTATCCCTTTGATCTGGGACAGGCATTCTTCTTTAGTAGAGTGATCCGGGAAGGATTCCAATCATTTGAGATGGATAAATCCGATGCAGAAATAAAATTAAGGGCGCATAGGATAGGAGAATCCATCCTTCAACCCATGCTGGAGACCATACGAATAATATCTGATGATAAAGTAGCCGCCGAGGATCTGCTAATAGAAGTGGACAGTCCAGATGAAGCTGAAGATTTCGCACGATATTTGAGGAGTTTAGGGGTAATTGCCACTGTAGTGGATGTTCGAAATGGAAAGGCAGTTATCAGGAGGCTACATCAATCTACTTCAGATAAGATACGCAATTTTTTAAATGGCGGATTATATTAACTAGTTTTCATGAAAAAAAGTTCTCTTGGAGAATTATTTTCAATTTCTAGTTAATGTGGAGTGAAAACATGATAATTGGATTTTTAGGTCCGGCTGGCACCTTCACCGAAGAAGCAGCCACCAAAATATCAGAAGATTTAAGATCCTTTGATTCCATAGTGGAAGTACTGGAAGCAGTTAAAGTCCGGGATGTGGATGCAGGGGTGGTTCCTATTGAAAATTCCGTGGAAGGGTCAGTAGGGGTTACCCTGGATATTTTAGCCCAGGAAGATTGTTTGAAGATAATAAAGGAGATTATATTACCTATCCGGCAGCATCTGCTAGTAAATCCCGGGGCCAAGTTGGAAGATGTGAAAGAAGTCTATTCTCATTCCCAAGCCCTAGCCCAATGCCGCGTTTACCTAGAAAAATTGGGAATACCCACCCGTGCTATGCTTAGTACCACTGCAGCAGCTAAAGCCATAAAAGGAAAACCCGAAAGGGGAGCCATTGGTACTTCACGGGCGGCAGAAATTTATGGGCTGGTAATAGCCGATTATGATGTACAGGACTATCCCAATAATACCACCCGTTTTTTGTGTATTGGGGTTAATGATCATGCTTATACGGGGAAAGACAAGACATCTATAGTTTTCTCTCTTCCTGATGATCATCCTGGGGGTCTTTATGAGTTATTAGGGGATTTTGCAAATTTTAAAGTTAACCTCACAAAAATTGAATCCCGCCCATCCAAAGAGGGGCTTGGGAGCTATATTTTTTTCCTCGACTTTGAGGGGCACCGGGAAGAGGAAACCATTCGGAATGTTTTAAATAGCATTAAATCTAAGGTAGGATACGTAAAGATTCTAGGCTCATATCCCAGAGAAGGAGATGATTGATATAGTGCCAGATAAGCAAAAGATCATCAGAAACTTACAAGAACTTGAATTTGACTATTCACAGGGCAATATATCTCGTGAAACTTATACTTCACAAAAAAATGAATTAAATCGCCTGCTTGAGACATTTGAAACTGCTGATAGGATTAAGAGGCTTCAGGGTAAAGGACAGGTTGAAAAACCACTTGAGTACTGGACTGAGAAGGAAGAAAAGAAGAAAAAACAGGAAGAACGGGAATTACTATTGCAGAGATATATCAGCAACCCCCAACCTCAGAGTAAGGCAAGCTCCATCACCAACAGCAGATGGAAAACCATGCTAGCCATATTCCTGGTGGTGGCATTCCTGGTGGGAACAGGATTCGGTGCTCTCATCATGCAATCCCCTTCTGAACCTTCCGGTGATTCTCTTGTGGCTAATGAAAGTGCATTTCCTGTGAAAAACACCACTAATCTCACTAAGACTAACACCACGACCACCAAGACAACAACCACCAAAAAGAATACAACCACTCCCACCACTCCCACCAATACAACTGGATAAGTTATGAGTCAATAAAGTCTATGAAGATAAACGACGAGAGGTGTTAAAATGCGCAGATATCTCTTTTTAATATTTTCACTACTGATCGTGGTTATGGTCTCAGGGTGCATAACTCCTGATAACAATGAAACCAGGACCTTCAGTCAAAACAACGTCACCTTCCAGTACCCTGCAGATTGGGCGGTGGTTCAAACCACTTCACCCGATGCAGTGGCTGCAGTGGCTGACCCTAGTAGTGTACTCTCCGGTACCAATTCTCCCACCACCCAGGTGGTCATCCAAAAACCTAACGTAACCAAGGGGACCAAACTCAACAAAGCCTATGATGATAACTACGCTACCTTTTTCAACAAGACCGATAACCAGAAGGTCTCCGAAGCCAACATAACCACCAGCAAATTAAAGGCCCTGGAAAACATCTACATCTCTTCCTCTTCAGGTATAGAAAAACAGTACAGGGTGGTGTGGCTGGAAAAAAACGGCACAATCTACGTGATACTGTGCAGTTCCAGAAAAACAGATTTTGAAAATCTGCAATCCAGTTTTGACATCATAGTCAACAGCTTCCAGGTCCAGTAGCCCGTACCAATCCGGTATGGAAACAGAACAAAGAGGATGTGATCGAACCTCTAGAACGCATTTTTTCACTTCAATTTATCTTAATGGGAGTTATCTTTTTTTAAAAGAACCCTGTTTTCCTTTTTAGCCTGTGAATTTATTTCTGTTTCATGATTTCATGAACCAAGCAAAAAATTATATAGTAGATGGTGGGGATAGTATAATTGAAGAGTAGACTGCCATATTATCAGGGTAGTGTTTATCACTCGCCTAAAAATACGTTTTTATTTTATTCATCTACAAAAAAAAGGTTATACTGTGACTTTATTAGGATAAAGTCATAAATCCGGATCATTCAATGAAAACCTGGACAGTAACGATAAGATCATTACAGATACCGGTATAACATCCCAGGGATACCTTTGAACCGTAGTCACTTAAGTTGAGGAGGAATTGAGAATGGTGTTGCCAGTGTGCGATGTCTGCCTGAAAAGTGGAATACTCTGTCAGGGCTGTGAAACCAAACTGAAAAGTGGAGAAATAAGCCAAATGGACTTGGACATTGCCAAAATCCTTTTCAAACTGGGAGATGGGAAAATTAGTTTTAAAAAGACCATTGAAATAGGTGACGTGGTTATAATCATCACCCAGAAGGATCAGGTTGGTAAAATCATAGGCAGGGGTGGAAAGATAGTCCGGGAGTTATCCAAGAAGGTGGGCAGGAAAATCCGGGTGGTTGGAGAGAATTCTGACCTGAAAAATCTAGCCCAGGATATTCTGGCACCAGCACGGATTTCAGGGATAAACATAGTCTATGGCATGGACCAGAAAAAGAAATACAAGATACGGGTTAGGAGAGAGGATTCTCGTCGTATTCCCGCCAAGATTGAAGTCTTGAATGATATTATAAAAGAATTGACAGGGGAAGAAACCCTGGTGGTCATTGACCGGAATGAATATTAGATGGCTATTTACATCTAAGTTAGTCACAGGTGGAGGTTATTATGCGCATTGTACTGTGTGCCACTGGCAGTGTAGCAGCAGTGGAGACGGTTAAACTAGCCCGGGAACTAAAAAGACAGGGATTTAAGGTTAAATGCTTCATGAGTGATGGGGCCTGTGATATAATCAATCCTTACGCACTGGAATTTGCTACAGGAGAGAAGGTCATCACCAAGCTAACCGGTGACATCGAACACGTCAAATACGCCCGCGAAGACCTGATCCTGGTAGCACCTGCCACAGCCAACGTCATAAGCAAATTTGCCTACAAAATAGCAGACAATCCCATTAACACCCTATTGGTCACCGCCTACGGTTATGATACTCCCATCATCATGGTGCCCTCCATGCACGAATCCATGTACCGGGCGGTGGAAGAGAATATAAATAAGCTTAAAGGTGAAGGCATACTCTTCGTGGAACCCCGACAGGAGGAGAACAAGGCTAAGTTCCCATCCATCCAGGACATAGTCCTTAAAGTAGAAAGGAACACCTCCAAAAGAGACCTGGCGGGTAAAAAAGTCCTGGTCAGTGCCGGAGCCACCTATGAGGATATAGATCCCATCCGGGGGATAACCAACCGCAGCTCCGGGAAGATGGGCGTGGAAATAGCCAAGGAAGCCTTCCGGCGGGGAGCGGATGTTACTTTAATATGCGGCCGGGTCGAAATCGGCCTCCCATCTATATTCCGAGTGGTGAAGGTGAAATCCGCCCTGGAGATGCAACTCGAAGTAGAGGGACTGGTCCTGGACCAGGATGTGTTTCTTTCCGCAGCGGCGGTGTCGGACTTCACCCTGGAAAAAGAAACCCACAAAGTATCCTCCCATGAAGATATAACCCTCCAATTACGACCGGCTCCAAAGATCATCAACCGGGTGAAGGCCATCAACCCGGAGATATTCCTGGTAGCCTTCAAAGCCGACTACAATGTCTCCAATGAGGAGATCGTGGAATCCGCCCGGCAGAGGATGGATGAATCCCGGGCCGACCTGGTGGTGGCTAACGACGTGGCGGTACCTGGGGCTGGCTTCGGGTCCGATGAGAACCAGGTTCTCTTAATTGATGAGCACGTGCGCAAGGTTCCTTTAACCTCTAAGGAGGAGATTGCGGGTAAGATAATTGATAAAGTGGTGCAGAGGCTTTAATTTTTTTATAGTAATTATTTTACAGTTTTTTCCTATTTTTTGAAGATATGGGGCTTAGTTGTTTATTTAAATTCTCTTTTGATGATGATATTGATAATAACAATTTCATCAGTGAGCAATATCAATATGAATGTTTGATGCTAATGTTGGGTGAATTATGAATAGATTTTGGTTTTCATGGGGATTTTGTTGGTGTTATATCTTTTCACGGGGTAAGTTCGGCTGTTGATTGGACTGTCAACCCAGGTGGCAGTATTACAGGCGGCTTTTAATAGTGCGTGGGAAAATGACACCGTTTATGGAGAATATTTCTATCTAAAATGGAGGATACAGTGTCAGAAATAGCAAAGAAACTTACCAGCTATTCGTGCAGGATACATAGAAATGGTATGATCGAGTAGAAACGCTCTTCATACCTCAGAAACTGAACTCACAAACCACCACCATGTGGTCCTTCTCGTAGGGCTCCAGGTCCACCTTTTCCACCACCCGGAACCCTGCTGCTTTAAGTTTGGATTCTTCCTGGCGAAATACCTTCTTGGGGCGCTGGGTCACATCTATACTCCGGGCCTTAATGGCCATCAGGCCCAGACCATCCTCCTTCAAGAATCGGCGCATGTTGTCCATGAAGAGCTCGGTCTGCCGGGGCTGGGCCACGTCACTGTAGACCACATCCACCTCCTCCATCAGGGGCTGGTAATGGTGGGGTTTGGTGGCATCGTCCAGTATAGGGATCAGGTTCTCCCGCTCTCGGCTTAACTGTAAGAGTTCCCGCATCATACGCGGCGAGAACTCCACACAGAATACAATACCATCTACTATTATGTCTGATAAGTGGGAGGGTGTGGTCCCGGCGGACGCCCCCAGATACAGCACCCGGGAGTCTTCCCTGAAGGGAAAGGTTTTCAGGCCATTTCTGATGGCCGCAGCCAGCTTGGAACGACGGGGGTCCCAGATGCGGAGTTCTTTATCCTCATAGTCCACCAATTTTTCGCCGTAAACTTTCACCTGGGGCTTGAGGTTAACAGTAGCTACGTTGTCCTCTAACTGGTAGACTCCGGGATATTTTTCTCTTATTTCCATGATGGATCCTCAATTCTTGGATAATCTTTCCGGTGGGTAATCCTAAATGTTCTACTTCTCCTTTTTCAGCATCTGCAGGGACTCGTGAATCTGGGAGTGGCTGTCAGCCACGGTGTTCTTGATGGCCTCGGCTTCCTTGTCTATGTTGTAAAGACAGGCTTCGGCCTGGTCACGGTTTAGTTCCATGGTCTCTTTAAGTCTCAGAAAATTATTTTTAAGGCGTTCTTCTACTCTGCGGGAGAACATTATAGCGAAAATGGCCAGGATCATGGAGACTATGCTGGATACGATGGATACAATTGCGACTAGATCATTTAACATGTTTCTTTCCCCCTAATTCTGATTTCCTCCCTAATCTATGAAATTTTCATCCTTAGTAGTAATCCTTCCACTCACTACGTGTGAATCGCTTTTTATCCCGTTTCTTTTTCTTCTTCTTGGTGACCTTAGGTTTTTTAGTCTTTTTAGGGAATGGCTGTGCCCTTCGTATTTCCTCTAGGCGTTTATGGAAGTCTTCCACTATCTGTGGGTCCTTTTCTCCACTGAAGAAGTCCTTCCGAACCGCTAGACTTATCTTTGCCGCCAGTAAACGGGCCACCTTCCCCCTTATCCACCACCGGGACCCTCGGACTTCGGGGTGCTGATAGATAAGCCCATGCTTGGGGGGCCGCTCCCCGCTTTTCAAATGCCGGAATAGCGCCTTCTCCGCCCCCATGATCTGGATGGTGCTGGAGGGGAGCATGGCCAACCCTTTGATGCTGCCCACATGGGATATCAGCTTGGCACCAAGGGAGGCACCGGCCAGTTCCCTGAGGTTAGGGGCCAACTCACCCATCCTCTTATCCACAAAGGTATTCAAAGATTTTTTGGTCAAAATCAGGGACTGCAGACTCCTTGCAAATTTCTGCAGGATTTCCAGGTCTTCTGGGGATATATCTGACCCTAAACTGGTTTCCGGATTGATATTATCATCTAAAACATCAATTAATACTCCAGAATCTACAATAGAATCCCGATGGCCATACAAAACCACCAATTCCACGTACTTTTCCTGATTCTTAACCAAGTCCAGCTCCGGGAAATGTATAGGATACCATTCTCTCAGCCTTTCGCTCAACTTCACCACAGATTCTTCCACATCATCTATGGCGTTTATGGCCTGGATCAGGAGCAAGTCATCGGCCCGGGAGGCGGTTCTGAGTTTTTCCTCGGTGACTTGGATGGATAGTTCATGCACCACTTCTCTCAAATCACTGGCCGTCCCGATGAAGCCGATCTTCTCCAGGACACCGGGGAGGTTGGCACGTAAATACTTCCCCCCCCTGGTATCAGATTCTATCCGGAATTCTAATTCATAATCAAGCTCTTTATATGTGGAAACTAAATTGTTGGACTCGATGAGGACCTGGTAACCACTACTGGCCAGTCTTCCGATTAGATGCCTTTCTTCGGTGGTTATTTCCCTGGTCTGGATTTCCAGATACTTCTCTAAGAGTTTATCCTTTGGGAAAAGTTCATAATCAAGGAGGTTGAAATTCTCATCTAGAGCTATAAATCCGGCAAATGTACTGCTGAGGTAACATTCCATGGTTCTACTGTGTAGGGGGAGGATTATAAAACATTGCTCCGGGTGTAATCATGCTTGAAGTGGAAATTCTGAATATGAAACTGAAAAACCCAGTACTACTAGCTGCCGGTGTAATGGGCAGCACGGCATCTTCTTTGAACTGGGCAGCCCGAAATGGGGTGGGAGGTGTGGTTACCAAGTCCTTTAGTCTGGAACCCAACAAGGGCTATCCCAACCCCACCACCGTAGAGGTGCAGGGAGGAATAATCAATGCAATTGGCCTTTCTAACCCTGGAGTTGAGGCTTTCAAGGTGGAACTGGGAAGAATAGATGAGAAGGTGCCTACCATAGCATCCCTGTACGGATCATCTCCTGAGGAATTCTCTCTGGTTGCTAAAAAGATAGAGGATATGGTGGATGCCCTGGAATTGAACGTGTCCTGCCCCCATGCCATGACGGGCTGCGGTGCATCCATAGGTCAGGATCCGGATCTTACTGGAGAAATGGTCAGGGCGGTCAAAAAAACCGTAAATGTGCCGGTTACAGTCAAATTAACTCCCAATGTAACGGATATCGTTGAAATTGCCCTGGCCGCCCAGGAGGCAGGTGCGGATGGCCTTACTCTTATCAACTCCCTGGGCCCGGGTATGTGCATCGACCTGGAAACAGCACGGCCCATTCTTTCCAACCGTTTCGGTGGAATGTCTGGACCAGCCATTAAACCCATAGCCCTTCGATGTGTCTACCAGGCCTATGAGGCAGTGAAGATCCCTATAATTGGTGTGGGTGGCATAATGGATCATAAAGATGCAGTGGAGTTCCTGTACGCCGGGGCCTGTAGCATTCAAGTTGGTACCGCAGTCATGTACCAGGGATTGGAAGTTTTCCAGAGGATCTGCAATGGCCTGGAAAGTTTCATGAGGGATAAAGAATTCAACCGAGTGGATGAGATGGTGGGCCTGGCCCATCAAGATTAACAATCTAGTTATAGGCTGATAAAATGCATGTTCCAAGGGTTCTGGAGATAAAAAGGATAGAAACTGAAAATTTCACCGTTAAAACTTTCATATTTAATTGGGATCAGGGGGAGGTTCATCCCGGACAGTTTCTGATGGTCTGGAACTTCCAGGATGAGAAGCCCATGTCCATTTCTTTCACTGATCCAGTGGCTGGTGAGATAGGCGTATCCATCAAGAATGTGGGGAAAATCACCGACCAGTTGCATTCCTTAATAGAAGGTGATAAAATTGGGCTGCGTGGCCCCTATGGTAGGCCATTCCAGATGGTT
>JAKQFA010000028.1:0-57500 GCA_029556335.1 Methanobacteriota archaeon | reverse complement strand
GCTGAAATTAAAAATGTAAACTCCATTAAGGGCGCCTACAAGGCTCTTAAATTTGAAATGGTGAGGCAGAAGAACCTTATTAAGCGGGGTATAGAAGTGAAACAGGAAACTAGGGCTTTCCTGGAATCTCAGATGATCACTGTCCCTATGCGATTGAAAGAGGAGGCCGATGACTACCGTTACATACCCGACCCGGATCTGCCCCCCATGCTGGCGGAGGAGGAACATGTGGAATACGTGAGGGAGCACATGCCTGAACCATCCCATATAAAGACAGAGCGGTTTGTGAAGGAATACAGTATCCCTGAGGATCATGCCCGGGTTTTAACTTCAGAAATCGACTTGGCCAATGCTTTTGAGGAAGTAGCCCGGGAAGTGGACCCGAAGTTTGCTGCCCTTTGGATGAGGGATGAGGTCAAGAGGGTGGTGTACTACAACAAGTTGAAGTTCAAGGAAAGTGAAATCACCCCTGCGCAACTGGTGGAACTGTTTAACATGTTGCTGAATAAGAAGATCACCACTAAAGCTGGACAGAGGATCATGGAGAAACTACCTAAAAACTCCAAGATGCCCAGTACCATTGCCGAGGAAATGGGGCTTTTGGGGGTGGTGGAAGTGGATGAGGTTAAGAGAGCTGTTAAACAAGTTCTTAAAGAAAATCCTGAAGCAGTTAACGACTATTACAAAGGCCAAAAGAAGGCCTTAAACTATTTAGTGGGCCAAGTAATGAAATTAACCCGTGGAAAGGCAGATCCTTCCCACACCAACCAGTTAATTAGAGATGAATTGGAGGTCAAGGACTAATCTATTTTTTTTCTCCAGACCGGTATTGGGGGAGGTTTCATAGCTAAGCATGTTTTGAATATGATGCTCTGGCATCCTGAGAAAAAGATTAAAAATTGCACAGTTATTTATATACATCGCGGAGCCCCTGGAGGCCTGAAAAAGATTGGGGGTGACGAGATTAAATCAGTGGAAGGTGGCTTTATGATATTGGGAGATGAAACCAAGATCCCCTATCATCGAGTAGTACGAATTGAATGTGATGGGGAAATAATGTGGGAAAAAGATCTTAAGGAGAGAAAAAAATGAGTAGTTCCGCCCTGGTGAAGGACTACATGACCAGGAAGGTCATCACCGTCACACCGGATACTTCCAACGAAGAAGTGATTGAACTTATGAAAGCCACTGGTCACGATGGATTTCCAGTTAAAACTAATGGGAAGGTTACTGGCATGGTAACTGCCTTTGACTTGGTATTAAAACCTTGGTTAAATAGTGTGAGTGAGATCATGTCTACCGATGTGGTGGTGGCAGACCAGGAGATGTCCATTAGCGATGCCTCCCGAGTCATGTTTCGCATGGGCATATCACGCTTACCAGTGATGGATGGAGAGGGACACCTAGTGGGTATCATTACCAACACCGATATTGTACGATCCCATATAGAAAGATCCACCCCCATGAAGGTAAAATATTTCCAGAAAACCCTGGAACAACTTTACGACATCAAAACTTCATTAATACACAAAACCGTGCCCATCGATAAGTTAAGGCCAACACAGGACCGTATTTATGCTGATGAACTTCAAGGACGTACTTACGAGCTTCAAATGGGCTTGGCTGAGCCTACTATCGTGGTGGAAACTGGAGATCGTTTCGTGCTGGTGGATGGGCATCATCGCACTGTTGCTGCCCGGAAATTAGGATACCAAGAAATAGATTCCTACGTGATAAAACTGGATCGTGATCTTAAACTAGGCATGGAGAAGACGGCAGATAAAAATGGCATATTCTCACTTGATGATGTACAAATAATAGATGATGCCCAGCATCCATTAATAGCAATAACCACTAGTTTACGTCAGGAATCAGATAATAAGGATAAAAACGAGGATTAAAGTGAAGGATAAGGTTATTAGGGATATTTACCAGGTACTGGAGAACCGTCGTGATCATCCAGTTGAATCTTACACCTCCCGTATCATGCAGGACAGCCAGAAGAAGGCGGAAGACAAGATCCTGGAAAAAATCGGAGAAGAAGCCTCCGAGGTGATAATAGCTTCTAAAAATGATGAAAATCTGGTTCAAGAATCAGCAGATCTGATATTCCACACTCTCCTTCTTCTGGTCTACAAGGGAGTGGAACTTGATGAGTTACTGGATGAATTTGAGAGAAGGAGGGGTTAAATTTTTTTTTAAAATGGCTCTACTGCTGGCCATGATTTTTAATGGGATTACTCCAATGATAAAAATTTAGGATACACCATGCTATACCACGAACTGGGCTCCACCGGGGAGAAGGTCTCCATACTGGGATTTGGATGCATGCGACTCCCAACTAGGGGCCATCATGATAAGATCGATGAGGTAAAATCTTCCCAACTCCTTGATCATGCCCTGGAAAATGGGGTTAACTATCTGGACACAGCCTATCCCTACCATGGCATCAGTAACTCGGAAGGGGGTAACAGTGAAGTCTTCATAGGAGAGTACCTGCACCAAAGGGATATGCATAGCCAAATTCATCTGGCCACTAAACTCCCCACTTGGCTGTTGCAAGAGCCAGTAGACATGGATAGATTTCTTAACCAGCAACTAAAACGCTTAAAAACTGACCAAATAGATTTCTACCTCCTGCACTCCTTGAAAGAGAAAAACTGGTTTCGCCTGGAGGATCTGGGGATTCTAGATTTTTTAGATTCGGCAGTTGCTGACGGCAGAATAAAATACACAGGATTCTCAAGTCACGATGGAACTGCATTCTTTAAAGAAGTGGTGGACTCATATCAGTGGGATATGTGCCAGTTACAGTATAACTATCTAGATGAACAGATACAAGTCGGTAAGGAAGGCCTGGAGTACGCAGCTGAGAAAGGTATTGGTACCGTTATTATGGAACCTTTAAAAGGTGGGGCTCTGGCCAATTATGTTCCTCCCGAGGTGAAGAAGTTGTGGGAAGGATTTAATCGAACACCCGCCGAATGGGCGTTTCGTTATCTCTGGAATATCCCGCAGATTCATGTGGTTTTAAGTGGAATGAACACCATGGAGCAACTCATGGAAAACCTTAAAATAGCTGAAGAAGGCCACCCCGATTCACTATCCCCCCAGGAAAATGAGGTGATGCAACAAGTTAAACAAGCCTATAAGGACAAGATAGCTGTGGAATGCAGTGCCTGTGGTTACTGCATGCCATGTCCTTCAGGTATAAATATTCCACAGTGCTTAAGTTACCTAAACCAGGCAGCTATGCTTAACGACATTAGCAATATCAAGTCACAGTACTATTTCATGTTAAAAGACACTGAACATGCCTCTAAATGTCTGGAATGTGGACTGTGCGAGGAGATGTGTTCCCAGAAACTTCCTATCCGAGAGAAACTGAAAGAAGTAAAGGAGACCTTGGGGGATTAAATGAACTGGATATTTGGAGTTGATATTGTATGGATTTTCAGAAATTGATTGAAAACCGTTACAGCGTCCGAAAATATCGGAATCAAGATGTTGAAGAGGATAAACTGCAAAAAATCTTGGATGCGGCACGTTCAGCCCCGACCGCGGCAAATAAACAGCCATTCAAATTCATTGTGATTAAAACCCAGGACAAAAAGGAGGATTTAAAACACATCTACCATACGGACTGGTTTTCCGAGGCCCCCCTGATTATATGTGCTTGCACAATTCGTTCTGAGGCATGGACGCGTCGTGATGGGCGTTGCTATGTGGATGTGGATGTTGCCATAGCAATGGACCACCTCATACTCGCGGCAACGAATCTGGGTCTGGGCACTTGTTGGGTAGCTGCCTTTGACTCACATGCTGCGCGGGCACTATTAAAACTACCACCCGGGGTGGAACCATTATTATTCACGCCCCTTGGATACCCGGCCCATGAATACCAACCCACACCCCGGAAGGAGTTAAAGGAGTTGGTGCGTTATGGGCACTGGTAAAGATTCAGTTTTTTTCCATGAACAATATTTAAAAGGAAGATAAGAAAATGAAAAAATCAATCGGTGCTAAAACAATTGTGCATCCCACCCCAGTCTTTGTGGTGGGATCTTACGATAAGGAAGGTAAACCAAATGTTATGACAGCAGCATGGGGTGGTATATGTTCATCTGTACCACCATGTCTTTCAGTATCCCTGCGGGAAGCAACCTACACCCATCGTAATATACTGGAACACCAGGCCTTCACAGTTAGCATCCCAACAGAGAATTATGTAAAAGAAGCCGATTTTTTTGGAATAACATCAGGCAGAGAAGTAGACAAGTTCCAGGCCACGGGACTGACTCCAGTGAGGAGTGCAGTGGTGGATGCACCATATGTTGAGGAGTTTCCCTTCATTTTGGAGTGCAAATTACTTAAAAGCGTTGAAATCGGGGGGCACACACAATTTATAGGTGAAATCATGGATATTAAAGTGGAGGAGGATGTAGTTAACGCTGATCAGCCATTCGTTGAAGAAATCAAACCATTGATGTACAGTCCTGATAATATCGCTTACTATGGAGTTGGAAATTTTCTGGGAAAGGCCTTCTCTATGGGAAAACTAATAAAAAAGTAAAGGGATGAAAATCCCTGCTACTTTTTTCCCTGAACCTCTTCCATAAATCTCTTTTTAATATCTTCCGGCTCCAGAGGAATTACAGGAACGTCTGCATTTCCTGGAAGAACTTTAACGTGGACGAATACTGGTCCATCTGTTTCTAAAACCTTTGTAAACTCGATTTCATCCTTGAAGAAAAAAGTTTGGAAGCCTATGGATTCTGCTATCTTCTTAAGATCAGTGGTGGATGAGTAGGTGCACTGACTACCAGTGGAGCCGTAACACTCGTTATCCAGGACTACCAGAACCAGATTCTTAGGATTCTGATTGTATATGGTAACCAGGCTTCCTAGGTTCATCAAAACTGATCCATCCCCATCCAAGACCACAACCTTACGGTCCTGGGCCAGAGATAATCCCAGGCCAATGGAAGAGGCCATGCCCATGGATCCTAACATGTAAAAGTGGGTGGGAGAATCTTTAACCTGATATAACTCCCGGGATGGGAATCCGATGTTGCAAATCACCAGTTCATCCCCCAAATATTGGCAAATTTTACGGATTGCTTCTATTCTCTGCATCTTCCACCTTCTAAGTTCACCAGAATGTAATATCCAAAAGTATCCCCATGGGGGCTTCACCAGCTTCTGACAGAATCCAGGCTTCGGGTATAAGTTTCAAAGCATCATCTGGGGTTTGGGGGTTAAGATAAACTACCTTCAAGGCATCTAACACTCGGGGAGTGGCGTTTCCCATGGGGACCTGGGCACTCATGAATTCCCCTGCAGTGCCACGATGACTTATTATCATCAAAATGGGAATTCGGTATAGTTGATAAAGAGATGCCAGTACATTTACTGAATTGCCCAGTCCTGAGTTTTGCATGAGTATTGCCGGTTTTTTCCCGGCTAGAAATGCCCCTGCACATACTCCGAAGCCTTCTTCCTCCCGTGTAACAGGGATGTGCATAATTTCTGGGTCGCACTCCACCAGTTCCATTAATCTACCGAGGTTGACACAGGGCAAACTAACCACAAAGTCTACACCTGCTTTTTTAATACCTTGATACACGGCTTGGCTACTGTTCACTACAACACCTTGATGTCCTTAATTCATCCTGATCTTGAAGTTAGGAGTTGGATTCCATTGCTAGATGTTAAAAATCATTTTTCTACCACATCGTCCCACCTAAGTTCAACTTCCTGGCACAAATCTTTTAACTGGATTTCTAGCTTCTTGTCAATGGAAACTCCATCTTTTTTGAATTTTCTAATGTTCCGGATTTCCATGTCACCTGGTATGAACACGTTGGGGGTGGCCTTTACTTCGGCTATGAAATCATCCACTTCTGATTTGAACTGATCCAGATCCACGAAGCAGGAGGGATCTATAACTGACAGAAGATCCCCTTTGGTGCACTCCACTTCGGGGTTGGCAGTTCCAGTCACGTATTTGCCATAGGCAGCGCCCACCAGGGGGCCGGACATTATTTCGATCATGAATGCCAGGGCATAGCCTTTATGGGCTCCGAAGGGAAGTATGGATCCTTTTATGGCCGCACAGGGGTCAATTGTGGGGTTACCTTCAGCATCCAGAGCTACATTCTCGGGTATTTCCTCTCCTCTGCGCATAGCTTCCATGATCTTTCCTCTTGCTGCAGCGGAGGTGGCCATATCCACTGAAACATAATGAACGTTGGAAGGTATGCCAATGGCTATAGGATTGGTACCAAGTAATGGTTCTTTACCTCCGATGGGGGCCACGGCTGGTTCGGTGTTGGTAATAACCATTCCTATGAGGTCTTGCATGATGGCCATATCGGAGTAGTAGCCTGCTATCCCGAAATGGTTGGAGTTATTGATGCCCACCATACCTATACCCATGTTTTTCGCCTTTTCTATGGCCATCTTCATTCCTTTGTAGGCTATAACGTGTCCAAAGCCATGGTTTCCTTTTAATAAGGCTGTGGCTGGGCTTTCCCTTTCTACTGTTACTTCTGCTTGGGGGTTGATGGTGCCCATTTTGAGTCCTTTGATATACTGGGGGAATCTGCCAATACCATGGGATGAAAAACCTTTTAAATCAGCGTCAGCGGTTACTTCGGCCACGATGGCAGCGTCTTCTTCTGATACTCCCATTCTAGTAAGAATTTCTGTTATTAGGTATAGTTCCTGTTTGATGGTAATTCTCATTACAAAACCTCCTTTAAAGTTCTATCCATGATCCTTCCATTGTTTTGAGTTTAACACATCCTTTCCCATTGGCCACTACATTACCTATCTCCTGGGCAGGATAGTATTTTTCAACGATTTTTAAAGTCTTTTCAACGTTATCTGGAGTGGTTATGATAACAAAACCCACCCCCATATTGAAAACGCGGTACATTTCCTCCAAATTAACTCCAAGTGAATAAATTGACTTAAAAATTGGCATAGGTTCAGGTAAATTATTTAAATTATAACTCAACCCTTTTTTCAGTCTTTTAAGGTTGTTAAAGCCACTTCCTGTAATGTGGGCCAAGCCATGCACCTCCACTTCACATAGAAGATCCATAACTGGCTTAACGTAGATGCGCGTCGGTTCAAGAAGCACCTCCCCCACGCTGAAATTAGGGTAACCCGGCAGTGGATCTGTTACTTTAAGCTGAGCTTCTTCCAAGAAGACCTTTCTGGCCAGGCTCAATCCATTACTGTGAATACCACTACTTCCGACACCAACTACGACATCCCCATCCTGTATATCTTCACCACTAATAATTCCATTGATATCCACCACTCCGATACCTGCACCTGCTAAGTCAAAATTATGCACAATTCCAGGTAGGGAAGCAGTTTCACCACCAATCATAGCGATTTTAGCATCTATAGCTCCTTGAGCAAGTCCTTTACCTAGTTGAGACGCGATTTCAGGGTCTGGTTTTTCCACGGCCAGATAATCCACCATGGCCAGTGGCTGGGCACCCACGCAAAGGATGTCATTCACTACCATGGCCACACAATCAATACCCACAGTGTCATACTTATCCATAAGCTCCGCCACCAGTATTTTACTTCCCACGCCATCGGTGCTCATGGCCAAGGCTTTATCCCCAAGTTTTAAAAGAGCAGCGAAGTGACCGGTGTCGGTGATCACATCTTGAAGTTCTAGGGTAGACTTAAGTTGGGATACCATAGCTGCCACTGTGACCTCTTCCAGGCCCATATCTACTCCTGATTCAGAATAGGTTACCATTACATCACCAATATTTTTTTTTGATTGTTGAATTAAAACGAAGATTTCTCAAAGATCATCATAGGGGAACAAACTTAATCCAGTCAATGCCCATTAACTTATGTTGTGGTCCTTTAATTCACTGTATCCTCACTGTTTCCAAATTCATGGGAGTTTTTGTTTCGATTTTAAAGTTACGGTAGATGCTGCTGGCCAGATCCAGGGTTTTGTAGTTGTCACCATGGCAGACTAGGATCTTCTCGGGCTTAGGGGAAATTCGCCTGATGTAATCCATTAATTGTTTACGGTCAGAATGACCACTGAAACCTTCAATGGTTGTTATCTGCATTTTAACGTTGTAAACGTTGGTTTTTCCATCTTCTTTTAAGGGTATTTCCTTCCATCCCTTCTGTATTCTCCTTCCCATAGAACCTTCAGATTGATATCCTACAAAGACCAAGCTGTTTTTTTCATCTTCACACAGCCATTTGAAATATTCAACCGAGTTCCCACCGGTGAGCATACCAGAAGTGGATAGAATAATGGATGGTTCTCCTTCTATGATGTCTCGGCGTTTTTCCATCCCGTTAACTTTATGGAATACATCGGATATAAAGGGATTTCGACCCATATGGAATATCTGATCCCTTAAATCCTTACTCAGATACTCTGGTCGAGCTGTATGGATGGCGTTAGCTTCCCAGATCATCCCGTCAATGTATATCGGGACTTCATCAATGATTCCATGCCTCATATACTCTTCCAGAACTACCATCAACTCCTGAGCCCTTCCCACTGCAAACACTGGAACCAGTACCTTACCTCCCCTTTCCAGGGTGTGGTATATGGTTTTTATCAGCCTTTTTTCAGCATCGTTTCGGGTGGGCTGCACGTCATCATGGCCACCGTATGTGCTCTCCATTACCAATGATTCTATACGTGGGAACTTGGATACTGCCGGTTCCAGAAGCCGGCTTCTTTCAAATTTGAAATCTCCGGTGTAGACAAAATTATGCTGACCATCCCCTATGTGCATGTGGGTGATGGCAGATCCCAGTATATGCCCGGCATTGTGCAATGTTAAGCGAATATCCGGGGCGATATCCGTAACTTCACCGTAATCCAGGGTTATAGTATGTTTAATGCATTTTTTAACATGTTTAACGTTGAAGGGCAGTGGACTATCTTCTCGATGGGCTATATCAATATGATCAAGTTGGAGAAGAGTCATCAGATCACGGGTGGGGGTGGTGCAGTATACTGGACCCTCGTAACCGTAATGGTAAAGATAAGGGAGGAATCCTGAGTGATCCAAGTGGGCGTGTGATATGATCACCGCATCCAAGTCATCTAACACAAATTCTGGAACGTTCAAGTAAGGATAAGAACTTTTATCGTCTACTCCTGCAACGTTAACTCCGCAATCAAGTAATATTTTGCTGTTGCTGGTTTGTAAGAATAATGAAGAACGACCTACCTCTCTGAAACCTCCTAAGGCAGTTATACGTGCCCATTCATTTTCCATATAAACTGGGCGGTGTATGCGATTACCCAGTTCCTGCAGAATCTTTTTCCTCTCTTTACTATTTTGTCTGAGAGTTCTTCTGATCCTTTGGATAACTTCAGAGGATATAGGGGGTGTTCTAAGAATTTTCGGCGCCCAACCGATCTGCTTAACGATTTCTCTGGATGTAGCTCCGTACTTACCTATAACCAGCCCTGGTTTTCTGGCTTCAATGATAACTTCGCATGTCACTTCATCGAAGGATATGTTGGTTATCTTGGCCTCCTGGGGAACGATCTGGTGGATGTGGTCGATTGAAGTCTCAGGCTCCATGAGCACAGATTTGTCCGAGCGGATGATGATGCGTTTCCGGAGGTCCTTGGCCAGATCTCGGATAAGATCACCATTTTCAGTAATGATCTCCGGATTTTTGGTGTATATAACCACCTCCGGTCCCTCAAATTCCACTTTGGCTACTTGCACTCTATTGGGCAATCTTTGTACTATGGTATTTTTGATTTCTTGAATCTCTGAACCCATAACATCACGTCTAGAAAAATAGAAATAAAATCCGGACCTTTTTGGTCCTATGAAAAATTTAATAAAAAGTAGAACTTAGCTGATTTGTTTAATCTTTTTTTCTACTTCTTCTTCATTTAGTTTTTTAAAGCCCTCTTCAGCGGTGATGGTGGCCACCACGATACCATTCCCGGAAAAGGTGTCACGTTCCATGGCGGCCTTTATAGCACGAATAGCAACATCAACACCTTCATCCACGTAGAGGTCTTCACTGTAACGGTCTTCGAGGACCCCATAGGCAAATGGCGAACCTGAACCAGTAGATATCACCATATCCTTAACTACCCCTCCAGTGGGATCCAGAGAATAAACAGCAGGGCCCTTATCATCCACTCCTCCCAGTAGGGTCTGGACGAAGAAGGGATAAAATCTGGATGAATGTAATATGTTGGAAGTTAACGTGGCAGCAGCCTCTACACTCATTTTTTTCCCATTTCTCAGCCGGTAGAGTGCTATTTCAGCCCCAATGTATTTCATGAGGCTTTGTGCATCAGAAACTGAGCCAGCAATGGTGGCTCCAATATGATGGTCAAGTTTGAATATTTTATCAGCCACTTTATGGGCGATCAAGTTACCCATACTGGCTCGTCTTTCAGTGGCAAAAACAACTCCATCTTTACAAGTTAAACCAACAGTTGTAGTGCCTTTAAGTCGATTTTCATCATTCATAGATACACCTCTATTAAAATAAATGTGAAGTTTAAAAAATAAGTTTTCTAATGGCTACTTTAATATTCATGGTATATAAATATTACTAGTTAAGGCTTTTACCCTTCAAGGGCCTTTTAAAGACCTTTTTTTTAAAGTTTATACCATTATAAAATTGTTTTAAGACATGGTAGAGCCATTATAAAAATCAAAAAAAATATAAAAAAAGGATTAGTTAGGTGATGATTTCTTCTAATCTATCTTCAGCCAACCCATTTTTAATTTCAATGGCCATTCTACGTCCCATGCTCAATGGTTCTCCATAGTAGAGGTAGCTGTAGGCTGATCCATTCATGAAGGTGTTGGTTCCACCATCAGACCTGGCACTCATCTCAAACACCACTACTTCTAAGTCGTCGTTAACTAGGGTCTGCATACAGAAGGGACCGTTAAATCCGGGTGGTACCAATCCTTTAGCAGTTTCTGTGATCTTGTCTCCGATATCAAATACTTGGGGTAACAATGATTCTCTCATCACTACGGGATGGTTACCTGTTATAACGTAGGATGGATCCGCACCGATATCGATCTGGTCCTTGGCAGGAACTCTGACTAGACCGTCAATGGTGGATTCGTATCTGCTATCGATCCCCATAAGTTCTACTTCATCTTTTAATCCGGAGAAAAAGTAGTGAATACAGTAGTTACACCCTAATACGTATTCTTCAATGTGGGCCTCTTTTATGTCCTCTTCTTCGATCCATTTTCTAGTCAGCATGGCCTCAATTTTTTCTTCATACTCTTCAGTTGAGGTCGCTACGAAGTAACCTCTGCCTCCCCGGGCTCCTGGAAACTTCACCATTACTGTACCGCCAATTTTTTCAGGGTTTGATATCTTTTGAGGAATTCTAATTCCTGATTCAATCATTAACTTTCTTTCCAAATCTCTTTCAGCTTCCCATCTTAAAATATCCCTATTTCCAAACATGGGGACGTTAAAAATGGTTTCTATATTATCCAATCCAGCATAGGCCACAAAGGATCCATGTGGGAATACAATACTGTTCAAATCCCTTAACTCTTCCTGAACCTCTTCATTAACTATGTCACTAAAGTGGTCAACCATTATGTATTCATCAGCAACATTAAACCTTTTGTAAGGAACTTCCCGCCCCTTTTCACAGACCACTGCAGTTCTGAAGCCCTCGGTCTTTGCTCCCTGAAACATATGTAAGGATGAATGGCTCCCTAAAGTTGCAATGGTAATGTCTTCTTTATCATACCCATCCAGAACGTCCATAATTTTTTGCCGGTCTATTTTGCTCATGGTTTATTTCCTCCACAAATTCACAAATTCCCCACTATACAATGAGTTAATAGAATATGGATTGTATGGGGTAGTTATTTTTTTCGTCTTGATCTTTCGTATCACTATTCATAAAAATAGTGATATTTATATTAAAAATAAATTCCATGGAAAAATACCAAATAACTCCATTTAAATAGATAGATCAAGATTTTTATAAGAAAAAAATAGAAAAAAGGGCACTACCTGTCATCGACTAAGACTTTTAATTCTCCACTTTCAATGTCTATTATGAGTCCATGTATGGGTACATCATCCGGAATTAGTGGAGAACTTTTAATCTGTTCAACTACTTGGATAACGTTGGATTCTTCACTGTCAATGGCACCTATCCATTCTTTGATATCAACTTTGGCTATTTCTTCCGGGTCAATCCCCCGTTCTTCCATGGCGCTTTCAAGTTTTTTCGGGTCAACGTTGGCCATGCCACAGTTGGTATGACCGATGATCATCACCTCTTCCACCCCCAATGCGAATATGGAGGCCGCCACAGATCGGATCACGTCTCTGCCTGCCACGGTGTTACCAGCATTTTTTATGATCTTGGCATCGCCTCGTTCGATACCAAGAGCTGGCTCTAAAAATCCAGTGAGCCGGGTGTCCATACAAGTAACAATGGAAAGCTTCTTTTGAGGCATATGACTCATTTTTTTAGGCTCAAATTCCTGGGTAAATTCCTCGTTAGCTTTTAGTACCTTGTCAATCATCATGGTATCACCAAAAAATTATTCAAAAAAATAAATAGATGTGAGGAAATCATTCCTCACTTGGTTCTTTGTCAATCACTGAGAGAGGTGGTTTTTGTTCCATATCGTATCCCGGGCGATAATCAAAGACATCTTGGATATTGCGGTTGATTTTATGGAACATTTTGGCTAGTGGAATATCTACAGGACAAACTTCCTCGCATTGTCCACAGTTGGTGCAGGAATCCACCATATGAACCATTCGAACAAAATGATACATTGGTGACGGAGGAATCACACCCTTTCCCACCCAATGATCAGACTCGGACTCAATTGCACATTCTTTACACCAGCATAATGGACAAGCTTCTCTGCATCCGTAACATTTGATACACTTTGCAAACTCATCCATGTACTGGTCAGTAGTTATTAATCCACCACTTTCACCGAAGTCTTTTTCTTGCCATTTGTTGGCCAGGTTTACCATGGCTTTGTCAATGTTGGCCCGGATTTCCACACCTTTAGGTATAGGATCCTGAACCTTCAAAGCACCAGCTTTAATAGCTTTATCCAAGATATCTGCACCAATTTCGGAGAAAACTTCAACAAATGTTGCTTTCCCAGCCAGTGGCCCTATTACTCCCCAGTTACCCATTGCTATGTCAGACATAACTGGTATGTTATTTTCACATCGTCTGCAGTTGGTTCTTCTTCCGAATCCTTCGTCTTCCAGGTCGTCGATGGGTATTTCTTTTTCGGTACCATCGGCGGTTTCTATGATGAGTTTACCCTTGGCGATTTCTTCCTTGACCACGCTGTCTGGATCCAGATCGTAGAATGTTTCTATCATTTCACGAGCCTTAACTGGAGGTAGAGTTCCACCACAGTTAACTCCAATCATGACTAAGTTATTTCTGTCAATCTGTTTTCTCTTTATTAGTTCTACGATGCTCATGGCATCGCAGGGTTTGGTGGTAACAGCTATTTTGAGGTTTTTTGCCCCTTCCAAGTAATCAAAGAGAGGGTTGCATATGTTAAGGGTCCCGCAATGTAGTGAACCAGCAGACTCAATTATCTTCTCCGGGTCTGTAATTAAAGTTGGCACGCCATCATAAAGGTCTGCACCTCTCTTAACGGCAAGAACGGCATCTACAATACCTTCTTCCAGTAAAAATTTCATTATCGAGGTCACAGCACCTCCACATTCTCCACTTTCAGCTATCTCTTCATCTGGAGACCATGCATAGTATTTATCGTTTACTTGAACCATTTAATCACCCGATTTCTGCCTGGTTCTTCCTCCACGAGAAAGGACCTAGTTCTTTAACTTTTTCGCTAACCATGGTCATGGTGTTGGCAAACTTTTCACCCTCCGAGGCAGAAATCCAATCTAAATAGAATCTTCCTTCTTCTATACCAAGGGTGGTCAGAACTGTTTTAAGAGCCCTCATTCTTTGATCGCATGCATAGTTCCCTCTATCGTAGTGACAGTCTCCAAAGTGGCATCCTGCGACCATAACTCCATCTGCACCTTCATCGAATGCTTTAAAGATGAAAAGTGGATTTATTCTACCAGAACACATCACTCTGATTACGCGGACATTCGGAGGATATTGCATACGAGCCGTGCCTGCAGTGTCTGCCCCTCCATAGGAACACCAGTTACAACAAAAAACTATTATTTTAGGTTTCCATTCCATTTTTTTATTCTCCCCTTTTTTTATTTGATTAAACAATAATTTTCACAGGAGTAGATCCGGTACCACTCAAATATCTTGAATAAATCACATGAATGTAAATTTTTAAAAAATTTAAAAAATAAGGAAAAAAAGATTTCCTTATTTTTCCGTTGGCCATGTAACATCTCTTTGCCGATTAGAGTGGCATTTTATCCATTGGGAAAAAACCCATAGGTGGTTTATTTTCACCAGTTCCCTTGACGTAGCCGAAGTTATCTTTAACTTTGGCGTTAACTTCGTGCCAAATCTTGGCCAGGGGTATTTCACTTGGGCAGACTTCTTCGCACTGTCCACAGTTGGTGCATGATTCTACCATGTGAATCATTCTTTCCAAGTGGAACATTGGTGATGGTGGAATTTCTCCTTTACTCAACCAGTCTGGGCCATTATGTGCCTCTAGACAGCAGTCGTCACAGTAGCAGATTGGACAAGCTTCTCTGCATCCGTAACACTTTATACATCTGGAGAAGTCGGGCAGGTATTCGGTGAGAGCAGAAAAGATCTCTCGACCTTTAACATCCTCCCAGTCTGCATCTTGCCATTTATCAGCGAGTTTAACCATGGCGTTGTCGATGTTTTTCCTGATGGTTATTCCTTTTTCTATTGGTTCCTCTAGGTCTAGGGCTCCGGCCTCTTTGGCTTTTTCCAGTACTTCAGCACCTTTTGGTGAACAAACTTCTATAAAGGTAGCTTTACCGGCAAGTGGTCCGATAACTCCCCAGTTCCCACAGGCAAGATCGGCCATTGTTGGAATGTTGATTTCACATCGTCTGCAGTTGGTTCTTCTTCCGAATCCTTCGTCTTCCAGGTCGTCGATGGGTATTTCTTTTTCGGTACCATCGGCAGTTTCAACAATGAGTTTACCCTTGGCGATTTCTTCCTTGACCACGCTGTCTGGATCAAATTCATAGAATTTTTCCATCATCTCTCGGCTTTTAACGGGTGGCATGGTTCCACCACAGTTGAGACCGATCATGATCACGTTGTCTGGGTTAACTCTTTCCCTCTTTATTAGTTCAACCATGGTCATTGCATCACAGGGTTTAACTGTGACTGCAATTTTCATGTCCTGGGCACCATCAAGGTACTTTTCCACAACTTTAGCTAAGTTGAGGGTTCCAAAGTGAATGGAGCCAGCAGACTTTACTACTTTATCAGGGTCTTCGATTAGGATTGGAACTGCATCATAAAGGTCTGCGCCTTCTTCGACGGCTAGAACAGCATCTACGATTCCTTCCTTGAGAAGGAATTTCAGAATCGAGGTAACTGCCCCGCCGTATTCTCCTGCATCAGCGATTGCTGCATCTGAAGACTTGGCATAGAACATGTCGTTAACTTCGATCATTTACCTCCCTCCATTTTAGATACGGCTACAGCACAGGCTTTGTATTCTGGCATTCCAGATCTGGGGTCTATTGCAGCGGCGTTGGTCAACACGTTTGCTGAACACTCTCTAAAGTGCATAGGAATGTTTACTATTCCTTTCATGATGTCTGTGGTGACTCTAGCTGGAATTTCAATTTCGCCTCTTCTGGATTTCACTTTGACTATTTCGTCGTTGATAATTCCGAGTTCAGCAGCGTCTTCAGTGTTTATTTCCATGTAACCAGTTGGTACCTCTCGATCCAGTGTTTCGGCTCTCCTGGTCATGGCAGCGTGGTAGTGGAACAGAATACGGGTGGTGGTGAGTATTAGTGGATATTCGTCGTCTGGGGTTTCCATTGGTCCCTTTTCTTCAAGTGCTGCGAATATTCCCAGTCCATCAGGATGTGAAAACTGTTCAACGTGCATCATGGAAGTTCCGGGGTGATCTTCAGATGGGCATGGCCAGTGTAGTGCTTCTGGTTTTTCCAGTCTTTCCCTGTTCATACCTGCATATTGAGGAGTTACAGTTCTGACTTCTTCGAATATGTCCTGGGCAGATTCGTAGGTGAACTGTTCAGGATCGGCACCCATCCTCTTGGCTAGGTCACAGAAGATTTCCCAGTCTACTTTGGAATCGCCTGGTGCGTCCACGGCTTTTCTGATTAACTGGACTCTACGTTCACCATTGGTGAATGTTCCTTCTTGCTCAGCCCAGCAGGCAGCAGGTAATACTACATCTGCATATTCAGCAGTGTCTGTCATGAAGATGTCTTGCACCACAAAGAAGTCCAGGTTTTCCAGGGCCTTTATCACATGGTTGACGTCTGGGTCAGAAATTACAGGATCTTCCCCGGTGATGTACAACATTTTAAGGTCGCCTTTGTAAGCTGCTTCTATCATTTCTGGGATTTTAAGTCCAGGTTCGCATCCAAGGTCGCTGCATCCCCATGTGCAGGATATATCTTCTGTTACTTCTTCGTCCATAACTTTCCGGTATCCTGGATAATCAGTTGGCAGTGCTCCCATGTCACAGGCACCTTGCACGTTGTTTTGGCCCCTGAGTGGGTTTACTCCAGTTCCTAATCTTCCTATGTTTCCGGTGAGCATGGCCAAGTTTGCGGTTTGCTGCACGTTGTCCACACCATGAGAGTGTTCAGTTATACCCAGAGAGTATACTATGGCAGCTTTATCTGCTTTAGCGTATTTTCGGGCCATATCTCTAATGGTGTCAGCTGGAACTTCAGTTATCTCTTCAGCCATTTCAGGAGTGTATTTAGCAACCATTTCTTTTAGTTCTTCGTAGTTTTTGGTTCTTTTCTCTATGAACTCCTTATCTTCTAGGCCTTCACTGATTATCACGTTCATCATGGCGTTCATTAATGCCACGTCAGTTCCGGTTTTGAATGGAACGTATTGATCAGCATGTTTAGCAGTGGGTGTATATCTGGGGTCAGCCACTATGAGGTATGCTCCGTTACCGTATTTTGCTCGGAGCAGCCTTCGTCCAACCAGGGGGTGGGCTTCAAGGCTGTTGGATCCAATACAGAATATCAGATCTGCATGTTCGAAACTCTCGTAAGAGTTGGTCATGGCTCCTGAACCGAATGATGCTGCCAGTCCGGCTACAGTTGGACCGTGACAGAGCCTTGCGCAGTGGTCGACGTTGTGGGTTCCAATAACTACCCGTGCAAACTTCTGGTTTACGTATATGTTTTCATTGGGGGATCTTGCACAGCAGAAGAATCCGATTTCATTTGGGTCGAATTCTCCGAATTTAGACACGATCAGATCGTACGCTTCATCCCAAGTGGCTTCTCTGAACTGGCCATTTTCTTTAATCAGGGGTGTGGTTAACCGATCGTCCCGGTGGATGATTTCGTAACAGAAATTCCCCTTTGGACATAGCTTTCCTTCATTTACAGGGTGTCTTTTCCATGGTTCTACACCAACTACTTGGTCATCCTTTACTACGAGGTTCATTCCACATCCAACACCGCAGTACGGACAAATTGTTGGCACATATTTAATCTCCATATTGTTTGTCTCCTAATTTTTTTATAAAAGTTAATACCTTCTAACAGCACATTGGAGTGCTCATCCATCAATTAAATAAAAAAAGAAAGGTTAGAACCTTTCTATTGTGGATGTAAAAAAGGTATTAGTTATACCTAGTCGGATCCTCTCAAGTAGGTGAACCAGTAGATACAACCTACGAATATGGCTCCACCAATGATGTTTCCTATAGTGGCTGGGATCATGTTGTTCACGAAGAACTGATTCCATGTCACGCCACCTAGGAAAATTCCCACAGGTATAAAGAACATGTTTGCAACAACGTGCTCGAATCCGATAGCAACGAAAGCAAATATTGGGAACCAGATACCGAATACTTTACCAACAATGTCATCGGAAGCAATACCCACGTACACAGCTAGACAAACCAGCCAGTTACATCCAATGGCTCTCCAGAATACCTGCATCCAGGTAAGAGAGTTTGTTGCTTTACCTGCTGCAATGAACTGAGCACCCCCTAACGCTTTGGTTTTAGCAATAGTTAGAGCTCCAGCAGCCCAGGGATCAACAGCTAGAATACCAGTTAAGTACGCTAGGCAGTAAGCGACAAATATTGAACCAACCAAGTTAAATATCCAACTTACAACCCAGTTTCTGGCTAGACCCCCTGCACTTGCTTTCCCAGCTAACAAGCCCATTGGCATGTACATACAGTTACCTGTAAACAGTTCTGAACCGGCTATAACAACCAGAATCAGCCCCACGGGGAACACTGCACCAAAGAGTAACTTTACAATACCTGGCGGAGCACCGGCTGCAGCCAGACCACCAGTAACAACTTCGGCCAATAGGCCTCCAAACGCAATATACGCACCTGCTAAAAAGCTCAGGACAATCAAGTTACTCATAGGAGCACTATTTTTTAGCTCAGCTATAGCAACACATGCCTTGGCTGTATCAGCAGGTGACTTAAACGACGATGCCATATTTTTTCACCTCTAATTCTTCATAAATTAATGATTATAAATTCTCATTTACTCATATAACACTTTACTGTTAGTAATAAATCGAAAAACACATATGCGAAACGCAAATTTTTGTCGATCGATTGTTGTAAATTAAGTCTTTAAAATGGGAGGACAGCTCAAATGGGAGAAATTAATGGAGTAAAAAAATTTTTTAAAAACCAAAAAAAAGTATTGTTTAAATATTACGCCTATTGGAATAGGGTTCCCCTTACATTATGATACTGTTACATAAAAGATATGGTAAGGAGTGTTTTTATTATGATTAGGATTTTTTACCCCTGATCTGTTCCTGGATTCTTTCCTGGATTTCGTCTTCATCCTTTCCTATTATGAACTCTTCCAATTCCTTATCCAGGACTTCTTTAGCTTGTCCATAGATCTGATTTTTAACTTCGTCATTTAGTTCTTCTTCGTCCCGTGCTATGATGAACTCTTCCAATTCTTTATCCAGAGTCAGTGAACACTGTCCAATAATATGATCGAACAACTCTTTCTCAAGACCATCTTCTAATTCACAATTAAGATGAGCTTTAACTTTTTCATCATAATCTTTTTTCAAATCAGATTTCATTTCCTCTTTTATAGCTTCTACACGTTTTTCTGCCATAGTAAATACCCCTTCCTTTGATAATAGAAATTTATTCACCTATTGTATAAATCTTTTTTCTTTTTCTCTGAGCATTTCTATCCTTAAAGAACAGGAAAAATTATAATCAAAAATCTCGCCATATATTATAATGTTATGAAGGGTAAGATCCTCGGCGACATCCTACTTGTAAGGGAAGATCAAGATGATCTTCAGGAATACCTCAAGATTCCAGGAGTAAACAAAATCGTTAAATTAGGGCACATCAATGGTCCTCACAGAAAGCCTGAAGTGAAACTTTTATGGGGAGAGGGCACTGAAACAATCCACAAAGAAAATAGATGTCTTTATAAAATGGATGTATCCCAGGTGATGTGGGCCAAGGGAAACACGGCGGAAAGAATAAGATTGACCAAACTGGTAGGGGAAGATGAAACTGTGGTGGACTTATTTGCAGGTATAGGCTACTTCTCCATCCCCATTGCTGTTCATGCTAGACCAACTAAGGTTTATGCTGTGGAAATAAACCATGTATCCTACCATTACCTAAAAGAGAACATCAAACTTAACAGGGTAACTGATATTGTTGAACCAACCTTAGGTAATTGCCGGGATGTTGCACCGCAAAACGTGGCGGATCGGGTTCTAATGGGGTACATAGGCAATACTCATGAATACATAGATGTGGCAATTAACGCACTCCGGGCAAGTGGTGTTATCCACTACCACGAGGCGGTGCCTGAAAAGTTAATGTTCACCCGGCCAGTGCGTAGGATACAATCTGCGGCTCTGGATCGGGAAGTAGAAATAATCAACCAGCGAATAATAAAAAAATATGCTCCTGGAGTTTATCATGTGGTAATTGACGCTAAAATAGGGTAGGTGTTTACAATGGATCTTTTTGAAGCGATAATCGGAAGAAGAAGTATTAGAAGATTTAAAAAAGACATGGTGAAAGATGATATTATAATGAAGGTGATTGAGGCTGGGACTTGGGCTCCTTCTGCTGGAAATTTACAAAGCTGGGAAGTGGTAATGGTCAAAAATTCCGAAACAAAGGAAAAACTAGTAACCGCCGCTTATTTAAGGGAGTTTTTGGCTGGTGCTCCGATAATACTGGTATTGTGTGCCAATCAACATGAATGTGGTGCTAGTTATAACGATCGTGGGGTGGAACTTTATTGTATACAAGATGCAGCTTGTGCTGGTCAAAACATCCTCCTTGCTGCCCATGCATTGGGTTTAGGTGCCTGCTGGGTAGGTGCCTTTGATGAAGATCTGGTTGTCCAGGCCCTGCACCTCCCACCAGGGTTACGTCCAGTGTCCCTGATACCCATGGGTTATCCTGATGAAAATCCATCACCCCCGCCTAGAGGGGATTTGGAAGAATTCATACACTATGAAAGGTTTAAATAAACTAATTTTTTTTAATATATCAAATTCACTACCCGGCAGAATATTTTTCTTTTTAAAAAAGCCGGATTTTTTTATTTCACCCTGGTGATGTTACCTATAATATATTATGGGTAGGGTTATGGGCAGGGGAAATTCCATCCAGAATTTTTATTGTGAATAGGTGTTTTTTTTCTTGAGATCTTCAGTTAACAGATCATGGCATTCAATAATTGTTCTTGAAATACATTTAAAGATTTTATTCTCAGATTAAATGGATTTTATAACATATTTTTTAATATAAAAGATTGTTATCTGCATTTAATCCAAGAAATTTTGCACAGAAATTTCCCAACAAATGAAAAGCTTTTATATAGGGTCGAGCATAATTAAAAGTACAAGTCAATATTGTTCACGATGAACAATATTTTCCGAGGGAAAAAAATGTCGGTAACAAAAATTCTCGTGGTGGAAGATGAAGGTTTAACTGCCATGGAACTCCAGAGAAAATTACGATACTGGGGTTATGATGTCCCCACATTTGCATTTTCAAGTAAAGAAGCCGTGCAAAAAGCTAAAAAAATCCACCCCGACTTGGTTTTAATGGATATAGTCCTCAAAGGGGAAGGAGATGGGATAGACGCCGCCCAGAGAATAAAGGATCTATTTGATATTCCCATAATA
The DNA here is from genome assembly GCA_029556335.1 of Methanobacteriota archaeon. Classification (GTDB taxonomy): domain Archaea; phylum Methanobacteriota; class Methanobacteria; order Methanobacteriales; family Methanobacteriaceae; genus Methanobacterium. Next base: position 36,145 of record JAKQFA010000028.1, on the reverse strand, counting down.
TATCTCACTGCACATGTAGATGAAAAAACCCGTGAAAGGGCAGAAAGAACCAAACCTTACGCCTATTTGGTAAAGCCATTCGAGGAGAAAGAGCTACATCAGAAAGTTGAAGAAGCCCTTTACAGTCACAAAGCAGAAAAAAGATTAATAGAAAGTGGAAAGTGGGTAGATAAAAAATTAACAAATTCAGGAGTAATTGTTGCAGATAATAAAGGATGTGTGAGATTTTTAAATGACAAAGCAGCTAGACTGACTGGATTCAATCCATCAGATGCACTATTCAAGCATCTATCTGAAGTGCTTCCCATAAGTATCATTAAAAAAGTTGAAAACTCTGATAATTATCTGAACAATTTAATAAATGCCTACAGTACAGAATCAGAGAGAACCACTCTAATAACTCCTGAAAATGAAAAAATCCTGATCAAGTACAATATCGCCCCCATCGAAGATGATGAAAAGAAAATTCTGGGAGTAAACCTCATCTTTGAGGATGTCACACAGGAAGTTAAGAATGAAGAAGCTTTACTAAAAAGTGAAAAAAAGTTCAGAGGGATTTTCGAACAATCACCCCTGGCACTGGCAGTCTACGATTTCGAAGGAAAATTAATTGGTGCCAACCAGGCTTGCCTGGAAATAGGGGGTGCTGAAGATTTAGATGAATTAAGGTCGTCAACACTTTTTAAAGACTTAAAAATAAATGAAAAGGAATATAAAATCCTTAATTCTGGTAATAAAGTTAGCTATGAGATTGAATTAGAACTAGGGGATGATCTGGACTATGAAAAAACTGATTCTGGACAAACCTGTTTAGAAGTGTTAATAAGTTCTATCCAATTAGATAACACTAATAAAGGCTATATTTTACAATTTAAAGACGTAACCACACATAAAATTGTAGAAGAAAATCTACAGAAAACATGTGAAGATTATCAGGATGTTTTAGAAAGTATCGATAACAGCGTAGTTGTTCTGGATTCAGAATTCAACTCAAAATATTTAAACCAGACAGCAATCGATTTATCGCCGTTGTCTGCCCATGAAGTCAAGGGAAAAACTCTGGAAAGAATATTTCCTTTTCTTTACGATGAAGAAGTACATGAAACTCTAAAGATGGCCGCGGAATCTGAGATCCCACAAAAAATAACCAAGAAATGTAAAGTTAACCATGAAGATCTGTATCTGCATTTAGAATTCTTCACTTCACTCAATGGTTTGAACATCATTATAACTGATATAACTCAACAAAAAATCAATGAAAATCAATTAAAAAGCTCAGAAAGTCTCTATCGATCCATTGTCCATGAACAAAATGATATCATTTGTCGTTTCACTCCAGAGGCCAAGTTAACTTTTACCAACCCTTCCTACAAATTATATTTTGGGAAACAACCCTCTGGAAGTCGGGTATTTTCCATATCTAGCACTGAACAGGATAAATTCATGGGAATGATGAATTCATTGACTGAAGAAAGTCCAGTGACCATTTTTGAGGGTCCTTTGGAAGTTGCTGATGGTGATTTAAGATGGTGGCAGTGGATAATCAAGGCCATCTTCAACGAAAATAATACAATTTCGGAGTATCAAGCTGTTGGTCGTGAAATCACTCCTCATAAAGAAAAAGAAGAATCTATGGAGGCTCAACTTCATCAATTTGCTCTAGAAATAGAAAAAAGTCAGTTAGAATTTGAAGCAGATAAAACTACTCTGGAATCTGAAATTAAACAGATCAGGACAAAAAGTGAACAGCTAGAAAAAGTCAGGAGTGAACTGGAGAATAAACTACAAGAAAAGTCTGATGAACTTTCTGAAACTAAAATATCATTTAATAAACAACTGAAGTCCCTTGAAAAACGAGAAAATGAACAAATAAATCTTAACGGCAAACTAAAATCAGAACTAAAAACACTTCAAGCCGATTTTAATAAGTCCTGGGAAGAATTTGAGGCCGAATTGGCAGCTCAGAAACAATCAGAACTTGAACTTCAAGAAAAATATCATCAGATGGAGATGGAATTACAAAGAACAAATGTAAAACTCAAAGAAACCATTTCTAAACTACATGATACCATAGAAAATAAAAATAAGGCGCTTAACAATAAAAATTTAGAATTAAAACGCTTAGAAGAATCATCTCAACTAGAGATAGGTACTTTAAAGGAAAAGGACCTGCAAAGTAGAAAAGCGCTGGAGAAAAGGGAAAAACTTTTGAAAAATCTCTACCATCGTTTCCGTAACAATGTGAACATGATTTCCAGTTTAAACAGTTTACAATCGGAGTACATGATGGATCAGATGGTTAGTCAGTTCCAGGAAAACAGAAATCACATGAAAGCCGTTGCCCTGGTACATCAAAAGCTTTATCAATCCCCAGACCTGGAGAACATAGATTTCAAGGAATACATCCAAAACCTTACCAGTTACGTGAAGAGATCTTCAGGAGTTAGGGGGGTTACGATAGATATTGATGCTCCTGAGGTATTGATGGATATGGACACCGCCATAATGTGTGGAATGATTGTTAATGAGCTTGTATCTAACTCCCTTAAACATGCCTTCCCCTTACAGCAAGAAGGTTCCATACGCATCCAGGCACAAAAAAATGACCATGAACTATCCATAACTGTGGCTGACAATGGTATCGGCCTACCCGAGTATTTTGACCTGGAAAAAGCCGAATCCCTGGGGATAAAACTGGTTAATACTTTTATTGAACAAGTTAGTGGCCAAATAATTATTAACAGCGGTGCCGGCACGGAATTCCAGATAAAAATACCCTTCAAATCACCAATGGATCAAGTTGGGAACTCCCATAACAACGTTGTTAAATCAGCAAAGTAGGGATGGGGGAGTGATATGACCTGAAAATTAAAAATGTAACCAAGGAACCGATCCTACCATGGCCGATAGTAATGTTAATAATGGGATAGTTAATAAATTAGAGGATAAACAATGGCCAAGATTAAAGTACTCATTTTAGAGGATGTACCACTAGACGCTGAACTGGTGGAGCTTGAATTAAAACGTTCAGGTGTAGAATTCGATTCAATAATTGTTGAAGATGAAAAAAACTATCTTGAGGGTGTGGAAAATTTTAAACCTGACATAATCCTTGCTGATCATTCTCTACCCCAATTTGATGGTATTACTGCATTAAATCTGGCCAAAGAAAAAGCACCACACACCCCCTTCATTTTCGTCAGTGGCAAAATGGGTGAAGAATTCGCCATCGAAACCCTCAAAAAAGGAGCCACTGATTATGTAATAAAAAACAATTTATCCAAGCTTCCCCATGCCTTGAACCGGGCATTAAACGATGCTAAAAAAAGGGAAGAAAAGAAAAAGTATGAAGAGGCCTTGAAAAAATCTGAAGAGAAATATCGTTCTCTTTTTGAATTTTCCCCAGATTACATACTGCTCGTGGATACAGATGGAGTTATCAGAGAAATAAATAAAGCTGCTGAAACATTTGTGGAACGTTCACGACATGACTTAATAGGAAAACACTTCAAAAAGATAACTCGAACCATCAAATTTAAGAATCCTGAATATAAGGATTATTTCCATGCAGCAACCCAGGGTGAAGATATCAAACCCTTTGAAATTGAAGTGCAAAAAAATGAAGACACCAGTTACGTGGACATCCGCCTGGTTCCACTAAAAAAAGAAGGCAGTATATTTGCCATTCAGATTATAGGCAGAGATATCACAGTACGTAAGGATGCTGAGAAAAAACTGGTTAGAAGCAAGGAAGAACTTGCAGATCTCAATAATTACCTGGAAACCATCATCAATTCCTCGCCATTTGCCATATTTGACCTTAATCCTGATGGTGAAGTGAAATCAGTGTGGAATCCAGCAGCTGAAAGGATCTATGGTTGGAATCAGGAGGAAATTATAGGAAAAGTATTGCCTTCAGCGCCGTCTGATGAATTGAATGACCGTGAAGTAATAAACAAAAGGGTTCTTTCTGGTGAAGTCATCAATGAAATTGAATTGAAGGGAGTACGTAAAGATGGATCCTTAATTGATATTCTTATGGGTGCAGCACCAGTATACAACTCTCAAGGAAAAATAGAAGGTGTTATGTCCGCATCTGTGGATATAACTGCTATAGTTGAGGCCGAAAAGCAGATTAAAGCATCTTTAAAGGAAAAAGAGGTATTGTTAAGGGAAATTCATCATCGTGTAAAGAACAATCTGCAAATCATTTCCAGTTTAATGAGCCTGCAATCTAGGTATGTAAAGGATAAAAAAGCCTTAAAGATGTTCAAGGAAAGTAAAAACAGAGTCCGGGCCATGTCCCTCATTCATGAACAACTTTACCAATCACCTGACCTGAACCAGATCAGCTTTGGTGATTACATTGAGAGGATCGCCCAGCAACTATTCAGATTTTATGAAGCAGATCTCAACGGAGTTGAACTGGAAGTAAATGTGGATGAATTGTTCCTTAATCTGGACACATCCATTCCTCTAGGATTAATTGTAAATGAACTTGTCTCTAACTCATTTAAACATGCATTTCCAGGTGATAAGACGGGTAAAGTATCTATCAGGCTCCAAACTCAGGATAAAAACAACATCCTTACCGTGGCTGATGATGGTGTTGGTTTACCCAGTGACTTCGACATATCTAAAAACACAGACTCTCTGGGACTTCACATAGTACAGACCCTGACTTTACAGCTCAGGGGAACTTTAGATATTACAAAAAGTCCAGGAGCTGAGTTCAAAATTACTTTCACAGATTAGTTTACACCTTTAACCATAACTATCAAGTGGCACTGATTTAGAATACATGTGCAGCTAAACGTTTTCTTTTTATCAGATGTTTTCCAGGACAACGTCACTTAGATACTGGGAATTTATGAATTTATCGTACACTGGCAGCCTTTCTCTTAATTTGAAGCCTAAATCTTCAGTTAAAGATTTTAATTCTTTTAGTTCTGGCCAGGGCGCTTCTGGATTGACATGGTCAGGGGTAAGGGGTGATATTCCTCCCCAATCATCTGTTCCAGTCAGTAAAAATATTTGAGCCACTTCTAAGTTGAGATTCGGCGGTACTTGAACTCCGCAATCAGGAAAGAGGATTCTAGCAGCAGCCACAGTTCTGATCATATCTGCCAGGGATGGTTCGGGATGATCTTCCATGGCGATTCCTGGTTTGCTGCAGAAGTTCTGGATGATAATCTCCTGTATATGACCCTGTTTATCCTGGATCTTTCTTATCTCCAGGAGGGCCTCTGCTCTTTCCTCAACTGTTTCTCCAATACCAATTAGAAGCCCAGTCGTAAAGGGTATTTTAAGCTTCCCCGCATTTTTAATGGTTTTAATCCTTTTTTTAGGATCTTTCCCTGGACTGTGCTGGTGGGCCACGGTTTTCATGATTCTTTCACTGGTGGTCTCCAGCATCAATCCCATCGAGGCGTTGACCTCTTTGAGCATTTTTAATTCACTCTTTTCAAGAATTCCAAGGTTACTGTGGGGAAGCAGGTTGGTTTTGTTAAGAGTTTCTTCACACAAGAAATATAAATAGTCTAAAATAGTCTCATGTCCCACCTTCTTCAGGGCTTCAAGTACCAATGGGTTTTCATCAGCATGTTCTCCAAAAGTAAAAAGTGCCTCCCGGCAGCCACGATCATGACCGTGGCCGATTATTTTCATTACTTCTTCTGGATACATTAGCAGGTTGGTTTTGGGATCCTGAGGGTTCTGACGAAAAGTGCAGTATCCACAATCATTGCGGCACACGTTGCTAATGGGTAGGAAAACATTCTTAGAATAAGTTACAGTATTATTACTTCTTTGGTGGCAGGCTTTTTCCATAAAGAATGGTATTTGATCCCCATCGGCACTTAAAATGGCAACAACATCTTTTTTAGAAATTGACATCTTGGTCTTCCTCCCTCTAAGGAAGCTAGGCTTCCAACAGGGATACTACTACCTCCACAAACAAAGGACCAATTCCGCTCTTATCCTTCCAAATCACCACAAAAACAGCTATATCTCCTTCAATAAGGCCCAATCGATAATCGGTGTGACAGTTCATGGCTTCAAATGACTCTTTAAGCCGAAATATTCCTGCAATATCCGTTTCACTCTGAATTGGTACTGAGGCACGGATCTGTTCATCCATGATCCCCACAATATCTCCGGCTTCTTCAGAGTATAAATCCATCTCCGTCATTCCCAAGTCTTTAATTAACTGGTCAAGGATGGAATCCAGTTCGTTGGGTTGCACTCTTTTCCGACTCATGCCCCGGACAATCAACATCTGGGAGGTGTCCATTGCAGCCCTTGAACCTTCAAAGGCTTCTAAGCTACCCATTATTACACTAGCAATGTTATGAGTTCTCATAATTCATTACCTTCCTCGATTTCACTTTTAAGCTCTTTTAAAGTAGCTACTTTCTCAGCAAAGGCATTGTGCCGATGAATACTTTCCTCGTTCACCTGCCTCACTGTGATGAGGGTGTCATCGGGCAGATGGGAATATTGATGCACGATCTTCTGCACCATGTTACGAACGCAGTCCTCCACAAACATGGGATTTCGATGGGCGTGAAGAACCACCGCGTTTTCATCGGGTCTTTTGAGCATTTCAGAAACTGACGAACTCATGGAACCTTCAATTATCTCTATAATATCTTCACCACGAATAATTTGGTGCTCAGGCACTTCGATCATAATCATCCCGATACCTCGCTGGTTGTGTGATGCGAAAGAAACGGTGTCCAACACTTTTTCGGTAGTTTCATGGTCCAAAAATTTTAGAAGCTTTTGCTTGGAAGTTTCTTTAACTGTTTCCTGAGCACAGGGACAGACTGTCATACCTACCACTTCAGCACCGATCATCTTCCGAATTACCACCTCGCCATCTTCTCCTCGGATACCACTGGCATCGGCCATGATCTTGGTCATCTCCTGGGTTTTAAGACGAGTGACGGGTGATTTTTTCATGATCATGAAGTCACTTTTCATGCTCACCTCTGCGTGGGTGGCATACTTATGTTTTTTCAGGAGCGAATGGACTATACTCGCACATAAAGATTCGATTTCGACGGTGGTTTTATCAAGAGCTTCTTCAAGAACTTCACTTATGGCTTCAGGGTTACGGGACATGTGGATACCTCTCTGTGTGCTGGGAAGATCCACAAAAGCATCAAAGGTGGGAATTAGAACTATGGGTCGTTTCCCCACCCTCTCGATCTTTAAAAGTTTTTTTACCCCGGTAACTCCCACTCTGGTTAAATGAACGGGTACGCTAGGTGTCTTATTTTGAGTGTCTGGCATGCATGTTAGGTCCAATTTCTTTCCACCCCTTATATCATCCTCTAACTCTAAGCTCGAAGATCAAAAAGCAACTTTTTCATAGTCTTATAATTAACAGGATTGGTGTTATACATAAGAAACTATTTCACCTATTATATCTTTTGTGATATGCTCTTGATGTGGAGTAACTGTGCACAAAATCCATCATAAAATCAGCAATTCTTAAGCAACATGGAAAAATCGTGGATTTCCATATTCTTTATACTTTCTTTTTCTATTTTAGAGGCATTGAAAAGTTTTTCAGCCCTTTTTGCTAGGATTTCGCCAGCTTTATCTTTTTCTATCACAACTAAAACATTTTTTGGGTTGAATAATTGGATTTTTCGCTCTAAATCATTTTTAACATGTTCTATTTTAATATTTATTGATTTTAAAGCTTTTTCAGGTATTTTGGGGTTTAGGATTTGCATATCCTCAATCTGAAGCGGCACTCCAGCTACCACAATCCTTTGAGGATCCACTCCCAAGTGGACCAACGATTTTTTAAAGTTTGCTTTGGGGGTTAAGAAAATAAATTGTGAAGAGAGCTTAGACACTTCATCCTCCAAATTTTCAACCTCCATAACTCCAAAATCAACCAGTAAACTGTCAATTTTTTCTCTAATCTCTAGGAGCTTCCCACAGAATAGCTGTGCCTCATCCTCAAGTAGATGATGGTCCGGGCGGGAAGAGTAAATAAACTCTTCAGATTCCAACAGCAAGTTCATAATCTCCCCGTGAACTCGGGAGTTAATTTGTCCTTCTCTTGGCTTTTTTAAACCATCACCAGTATTTATGTTTTTTCCAGCCTCTTTTAACAAAGTTTGGGCCTGTTTTAGTCTTAACTGTTCCATCAAATCTCCTCAGAACGTGAAAAATGGTGAAAAATTATCCTCGATGTGTCGGTATAGTTTTTTGGTTTCATCCCGAACTTCTGTCATATCAGGAGAAATTGGGGAATGTTCTAATCTTTCTTCCTTCAATAGATTAATCATTTTCAGGTTGCACCGTTTCATGGCTTCCAGATGGTAACCCCCCTCCAGGGTTAGAACCCGTGGTTGAGGTTGATTTAAGATTTCCATAGCCATCCATTCAAAAAAATCGTCATCCAGAAAAATCCGGGAGAGCGGATCATCCTTGTGGGCATCAAAGCCCACATCGAAAAAGAGAAAATTGGCATTAAACTCTTTAAAAACTGGTCGTAATATTCTTTCCAGGATATATATATAGTCTGGAGTCCCTGAACCAGGTGATAGGGGAATATTCAGGTTGGAACCTCTTCCCGGCCCCCCGCCCATCTCTTCTAAGAAACCTTGTGATGGGAAGATGGTGTGTGGGTCCTGGTGAATGGAGATGTACAGGACATCCGGGTCGTTATAAAAAATATTGGCAGTTCCATTACCATAGTGGACATCGAAGTCGAATATTATAAATTTATTGATTTTTCTAACTTTCCGAAGATACTCCAGGGCCACGGCAAGATTGTTAAACAAACAGAAACCCATGGCACGTTCTCTGGTGGCGTGATGACCCGGAGGCCTTACCAGTGCATATGCACTGCTAAAATTATCAAGTACCAGTTCCGATGCTTTTATAACTCCACCTGCAGCTAGTTTGGCTATTTCATAGCTTTGGGGTGAGGCGTAGGTGTCAAAGTCCAGATAACCTCCGCCACTTTCACAGAAGGTCCTGATCTTTTCAACGTGATCCGAAGTGTGTACTCGCTCTATGTCTTCTTCGGTAGCCATGCATGGTTCAAAGATGGGAATTTTTCTCAGCAAATCAGCTTCATCTAGGCCTTCCATTATTTTTATAAGTCGATCTGGGGATTCGGGATGGTTGGAAGTTTTATGTTCCAAGTATTCGGGTGAATAAACCAGGGCCATCATTTATGCTATCTCCATGTCACAGTTTTTGGAAGTCTTTCATTGCTGTAGATGGAATCCTGCTAAAGTAGCTTTATTGAACTTAAATCTTCCTTCACTATATTTAAAACGGTTTGGGTGTAGGTTCTCTGAACATCGGGCTCTTTTAAGAGCTTTTTAATGAACGTATCCAGATCGTTTGTGTCTTTAAACCGGGCAATGAGTATAGCATCAAATTCCCCGGTTACGTCATACATGCACAGCACGTTGTGGTGATAGGCAGTGCGATCTTCCCAGTTTCTTAAAACTCCTCCCTTTACCCTAACTCCGATGATTGTGGTAAGGTTGTAACCCAATTTTTGATGGTCTATTACCGGTGCGAATTTTTTTATCACTCCATTCCGGATGAGTTTTTCCATGCGGTTGTGTACGGTTCCAATGGATATGTCCAGTTTTTTGGCGATTTTACGGTAGGAAATTCTTCCATCCTTGTTGAATATGCTGATAATGTCACGGTCCAGGTCATCAATTTTCACTGTATCCGGCAAGTCACTTCCTTTCATACAATTCCACCTTTACATGAACAATGATTATATTATGGTACTTATTAAATTATTATAACATACAATTTTTATTGTTGCCTTAATGTTGACCCGTCAATACACTGGCCTGGGTTGTTATAGATGCATTGCAAATGACATCCCCGATCCAGGTTTTTTTTTAAATGGCATGCTTCAAAGATTACAGTCTATGGGGAGACTCTCAAAAATCCCTAGTTGTCAAATTAGGTCCGGGATGTACACATTCAGCTGTGTTAGGCTGCTAAAAAACAGTGACGCATGTGATCTTTGTGGATGGACTTAGGAGGAGAAAAACAAGCAACACCGTCTGGGGTGGTTGAACGCGTGAATATTCGTTTTAGCGGTACTAGTGGAAGCAGCACATGGTTTGAGAGAAATTGTAATAAGAAAAGTGGATTTAATCATCAACCAAGGTGCTGGTTGTTTGGAATTGTTTTAACCAGGGAATTACATCCCACTTTATCTATTTAGCCAAACAATAAAAAAAAATAGTAAAAGGAAATTTTTTTTACTCTTCAGCTACTCCATCAATGAACAAGAGAGCTATGGCCCTGGAACCGAACATGGCAATGTAAGGAGCAATTATCAGTGGCAGTAGAATTATTCCTATCAGGATGAACATGGTTAGCATCCCTATTAGGAATCCGATAAATGCTACAATGGCAATTGCAATGTAGGTCGCTATGTACTTACCCCATCCTATACGGGATATGTAGTCTAGGATTTCGCTGAATCGGAAAGCAGCTCCCATGTCTCCATCATAATAAGCCATGTTTGCTATGGCCATGATTTCAATTAGACCAATTATCACTGCCAATATTGCGACTACTATGTTTCCCAGGAACAAGCCCCACATCATGGTAGGATCCAGGCTGGTAGTGTAGCTCATTGTAATTCCAGAGCCTAGTGCTGCACTTAAAATCCAAGATAGTATCCATACTGGAATTGCGTAAACAATTGCAACTACAAATAGTTTCAGGCCATCAACGAACATTTCCCCAATCTCATCAAACTCGGGAAGTTCATCCAGCCCAGCAAGTGTAGCCTTAATGATTCTGAACACGTACCCATACACTATGAAAATCGGTACAATCAAAATCGAGGCTATCATTATAACTCCCAAAATAAGTACCTTTCCCCAATTGGAGGATGGATACTTAATGGAGTCAGATATTATATCTCCAATATCCATTTTCAATCACCTCTAAACGTTATTAACAAATCACTATATGAAGTTAATATAAGATATTATTTTCGATGGCGCACTTCAAAAAAACAGTATTTAAAAAAAGGGATTGATAATATTATTCTTATTTTTATAAAACCATTACCATGTTCTACATTTCCCAATTTATATAAATAATAATATTTTTGGATCAATATAAATAGAAATATGAATTAATTTTGCAGCATCAATTTGAAACCATATTATTTCTCCCAAAAAAAAGACAGATTATATGCAATGTCAACCTGTCCTGATCAAAACCTTTAAGGATGAGAAAAGGGCCTTATAAATTATATTCGATTTCTTCTATGAATGTTTGAATTAAAAATACAACAGACAATAATGAATACTAAAAAGGTCATCTAATTTATAAGGTGAAATATTGAAATGGCAATTCATCATAGTAATCCTCCTGTCTATATTCGGAGTCTTTTTATTCTTCTCAGCCCTTTTAGGTCCAGTGGACCCGGTGGGAAGACTGGGCTTTGTTAAATTTGCCAACCCTGATATGTTCCCAGGCCACCCCCACTCTGAGGTGTTGGCTGACTATGGTAAACAAAGAGGGTCTAAATGTGTCTTGGTAGTACACTACGCTGGTGATTCCAACTACCGGCACTACACCGAAAACAACGTTACTATAATTGAACTGGCCTTTGTGGACAAGGTTAACCGGGCTAAAACGGATATAGATTGGAATGATGTGCTGCAAACATTCATATATGGCATACCCAAGGATCGGTGGAAATACAAAGCGGATGGTAAGATATTTGATGACTACGACGAGGCTATGGCCTATGTAAGAAAAATAGCTAGGCAGAAAGGCCAACAGGGCCCTATACCCATGGTTTATCATGGAACAGCCCGGGCGGGTAATCCCATTGTTAACCAAGGCTGTGGATTTCCATTGTACGTCCAGATCTGCTGGTATGAGTATGGTCGGTGGGCGGCCTACTACTATATAATAAAGGGAATGATACAACCCTACTTGAGTTTGCCCTACAGAACCTTTGAATGGATGCACGCCTCGGAACTACAGTATTATTACACCCAAGGCATGCTGAACTACGAATAGAGGAGTTATCGGGATATCAACATAACCCTTTCATTTTTCTGGATAAAATTTCTGTTTTTTAACCAAGTCTTCAACTAAACTCTCCACTACTTCCAGTGGGGCAGAGGTTTTTATCCCGGTAGGCGTGAAATGAGTGGGGGTAGCCATGTGATCCTCTGCTTTGAGTCGATCTAGCAAATCCTTCAGAGGTGGTGCACTAATTTTAAGCTTGCTACAGATGGTGTGAATGTCATAAAAAGTAGGTGGTGCTCCAGACTCGGCTTTGCATAATTCTAAAAGTTTAATGGCATTTTTTTCCTGGTTTAACACTAATTCACTGCTTTTTTCAATCATTCCTGATATGAAATCCGAATCCTGTATATCTCCACACCACAGAGGACCTGCCACCCTCATCAGATGGTTACATCGGGTACATTTGACATCTACAATGGGGGCCATACCTCTATAAACCTGACGGTTAAGGCAACTGGGACAGTGGGCAATGTAACCCATATTTTTGAGGGATTTGTCAGTTTTTTTAGCCCCTTTACTGATGGTGGCATATAAGCGCAGATAGTGTTCAGTGCTGTGGGAGAACTTGAAGGTTAAAAACTTCCTGTACCGAGCAAAAGACAGGGATAAATACCCAGCCAGTATCCTTAGACCATTTTCGTGACAGTACTCTGTTTTAAGGGAATTAGAACCATACTTTCTTATGCAAGGTTCGGGGTAGGTTCCACACAGTGCCGAAGTGTCGGTGGCGGTCACGGCCAGCATACTATTCCGGGGTAGATTAACGGCAACAGAATCTATGAAGGGAGACGGAGTTCCAAAAGGATCAATATCTACCACGTTGAATTTACCCTTACAAAGCCTTAGAAGGAGATTAGCATCCATTTGACAGACGGTGACATTGTCCAAACCATTTTCAAGGGAATTATCCCTGGCTAGTGACACTGCCAGTGGATTAACATCATTTATCACCACTCCATCTACTCCTGAAACCTCTTTCCCGTAGCGTATACCCCGGATACCACTGCCTCCGAAGGCATCGCAGATACTCAGTCCCTTTTCTATTTCGGATTTAAATTGCTGAAGGGCCAGCACTGAAAGATCCCGGTTCAGTTCCATGACGGGGTTGTAAAAAACTGGTGCCCGAGATGATACCTTCTCAAAGGGAGGAATTCTGATATGCACCAGCCCCTCATTTATAAGCACGTGATCCATAAATTAAAACCCCCGAGTATTCTATCTTCATATTATAATAGTGTTCAATTAATAGGCCTAATAAGGGTAGTTTATAGTAAGACTTAACTAATTAGTTTAGGAGTTGGTATCATGTCCCAGTTACCCTACCTTGAAAATGCAAAAACCGGTAAAAACAACTGGTGGAGATATGTTCTCACCACGGTGGGTTCAATAGGACTGGCGAGCATAGCTGCTGGACTGCTATTAGCACTAATAATAGTTGTTTACACGGTTTTATACTACCCCATTATTAGTCCGGATATGATAAATAGCCTAATTTCCGTCAACAGCCATCTATTTCTAGTTCTAATAACTGGGGTTACCTACGCCCTATCATTCTTCCTGTTCTACCTTTTTGTTCACTTTTTGCATCGTAAAAACTTTAGGATCTTGATTAATTATGGAGTGGGATTTAGATGGAGGATGTTTTTTAAGGGGGGCTTTATCTGGTTAGTGATAGTCTCTTTACTTAGCTTCCCTGATTTATTCCTCAACCCCAGTGCCTACCAAGTGTCTTTAAATCCCGAATCCTTTTATTTGCTGCTGGTTTTAAGTGCATTGGCCTTCCCGGTGCAAACCTCCTTCGAAGAAATACTCTTCAGGGGATACCTAATGCAGGGTATCAGTCTCATCTCTAAAGGACCGGTCATCCCTTTACTGGTTACATCAGCCATGTTTGGGCTGGTACATTTTTTTAATGGAACTAACCTGGACCAGAGCCTGTCCATAGTGATTTCCACCTTCCTTATTGGCCTAATGTTGGGGATCATTACCCTGGTTGATAATGGCCTGGAAACCGCCATGGGGGTGCACTTGGTTAACAATCTCTTCGTGGCATTAATATTTAACTCTGCAGACTCTGGCCTACCAGGCCTGCCTTCACTGATCACAGCACCTGCTTCTAAACCATGTACCGGTATTTTTTTTCTGATATTGGCAGTTGTTTTGATGCTGTTAGTACTATATTGGAATCGAAAACAGGAATTAGGGGCCATTTTCCGTATATAGGTTTTTTTTTATTCTTTTCTTTTTATAAGTTGCAATGTATAGCAACTGATTCACAAGTCAAATTCTTTGTTGATGCAACATTTTTTTAAGGCAAAGAATTAGAATGTATTTATTAAAAAAGCAACAATCAAGTAATTTTTCCCATTAGGCTTTATAATTTTTTATAGAGAGAATTTTTTGATTACAATTCGAGTGATATTATGATACCCATTGCTAAGCCCTTAATTGGTGAGGAAGAAATAGATAACGTGGTTAAAGTATTAAAATCAGGAATGATTGCTCAGGGCCCCCGGGTGGCTGAATTTGAGGAAAAATTTGCGGAATATGTGGGTGTGGATCATGCCGTAGCAGCAAGTTCCGGGACCACGGCTTTGCACCTGGCAATCTTGGCGGCGGGGATAGGAAAAGGTGATGAGGTGATCACCACCCCTTTCAGCTTCGTAGCCACAGGTAATTGTATATTGTATGCTGGAGCTTGCCCAGTTTTTGTAGATATAGACCCTTTAACCTACAATATAAATCCTTCCAAAATTGAAGAAGCTGTCACCGATAAAACCAGGGCGCTACTGCCAGTACATCTATATGGACAGCCAGCCCAGATGGATGAGATAAATCGTGTGGCCCGGGACAACGATTTGGTGGTGATTGAAGACGCGGCACAAGCTCATGGAGCTCTTTATAACAATGAAAAGACGGGTTCCCTAGGTGATATGGGGTGTTTTAGTTTTTACCCTACCAAAAACATGACCACCAGTGAAGGAGGTATCATAACCACTGATAACGAGGAAATAGCTGACAATGCTCGAATACTAAGGGCTCATGGTGAGAAAGAGCGTTACAGCCACGTAGTTCTGGGGTACAACTTTCGCATGACTGATATAGCAGCAGCCATTGGATTGTCGCAACTGAAGAAGTTGGATGGTTTTAACCAACGACGCCAAGAAAATGCAGAGTATTTAACCGAGCACATAAAGGAAATACCGGGCATTCAACATCCCCACGTCCTGGCAGGGGCAGAGCACGTGTTTCACCAGTACACTATCCGAGTGGGTGGGGGTAAACGGGAAGAATTCATGAAGTTTCTCAATGAAAATGGTGTAGGGACCGGAATTCATTATCCCATAACATTATACCAACAGAAATTATATCGGGACTTAAATTTTGATGCAGATTGCCCTGAATCGGAAAAAGCAGCAAATGAGGTCTTATCTCTACCAGTACATCCCAATTTAAGCGTTGAAGATGTGGAAAAAATAGTTAATGTAATATCAACGGCTGCAAATGAGTTGTTTTAATAAATAAGAGGAAAATTTTTAGAATGCATTTAAAAAATGCATGGAGGAGCTCCTTTGGGGGGGGTGATTATTGGATAATCACGAATGGAATTCCTCCAGCATGATGCCTATTAATAGGCAATTATTACTCAATGTTAAATTTGTATAAATACTTTTCTATCCAGCAAGCACGGACCATTAATATTGCAGGGCCCACTTGAACTAAACTTTTTTCATATTCAGAATAAGGTGGGGTGACTTGATAATTGAACACTAAAAAATAGGCATGATGGGGCAAATTTATAAAATTTAAGGGGATTTAAACGATGTAATAATTAATACCTTTTTAAACCTTGATATTTTCATCTATTTCCCAGTCTAAATAGAAGTTAAAGGAGAATATAGGTCCTATAAAAGAATTTGTTTTTGAGTGAAGAAATAATACCTCCTATCTTATCTCAGGCTATGGAGGTGTAAACCAAGTTAACTATCATAAAAGGTATCTTAAAGGCCAGTCAGAAACTATTTATCTAAGTTTCTCTTTAACAGCCAGAATCTTCTGAGATAATCCTTTATCTGCATCTCGACGGTCGTCAATTTTTATGCTGGTAGCAACCCGAAGAACCCCTTCATGAAACATAGCTTCATGAGCCTTTTTAATAGCATCGAAGAGTTCATCTGGGGTTTCACTTTCCAACTGAGTCCCCATTCCATTTAATTCGTATTTTATACCAGTATCTTCCAATGCCGTAATGGCCGCTGCAATATATCTACTCAGACTGGTTTCAGAGGTTCCTATGGGAATTATAGTCAATTCTGCGCATATCATAGTTTTATTTATGTTAACTGGTTCATATATCATTTATGAGATCCCTGAACAAGGAGACCTTCAACCAGGGTCTTTTAAACAGGATTGAAAAGGTTATCACCGACTATTCCCTTATAGATCCTGATGAAAAGGTTGCTGTAGCCCTTTCTGGTGGTAAAGACAGTGTACTTACTTTACATGCACTTTATAATTTTAGAGAAATCTTTAACTTTGAACTGGTGGCCATTGCCATTGATGAGGGTATATCCGGGTACCGGGCTGATGGGTTGCAAATTGCGCGTCAACATACCAGTGAACTAGGAATAGAACTTATAGAAAAATCGCTGAAAACAGAAATGGACATCACCTTGGATCAAGCCACGAATTTTTATCAAACCGCCTGCATCCCCTGCGGAGTTTTCCGTCGTTACCTATTAAACAGGACTGCTAATGACTTAGAGGTGGATAAACTGGCTACTGGACATAACTTGGATGATGAGATTCAATCATTTCTAATGAGCTTTGCTCGTGCTGACACCCGACGCTTTGCTAAATTTGGGCCAAAACTGGACCGTATCCATCCCCGGATGATACCCCGTATCAAGCCCTTATGGAAGATTCAAGAGAAAGAAGTGGGCCACTGGGTGGTGGTAAATGAATTAGAGGTTCATATGGCGGAATGTCCCTACGCCCACACTTCTTTTCGTTCATATTTGAAGAATTATCTTAACCAGTTGGAAGAAAAACATCCTGGTACCAAGATGAACATATTAAAATCCTTCCAGAAATCCTTTCAATTCAGAAAACTTCCACAAATGGGAATTGAACTTCAGGAATGTCAACGATGCAGAGAACCATCATCTTCAGTGCTTTGCAAAGCCTGCGAGATAAGAGAAGAAATTGAAAGTAACAGAAAGAAATAGGTTTTTTCTAATTAGGGAATGCCGGAGACAGAATCAAAAAGCCTAACTCTTATTGGATAAGTTAAAGCTCGACAAATCCGTATAACCTTGACTACTATAGATGATAATAGATTTATTATGTTCACCTTTATTATGTTCACCGAATTTTATCGGCGGTGGTAAAAATTGCCCCGCCATGAATCTCTTCTTGTAACTGTTGCACGATTTCTGATGCTTCCTGGTGTGTCTGGACTTTTTTTATGATACGCATATTCTTTACTTTCAGATTTTTACCGCAAACACATTTTTTAGTCTTAAAACCTTTTTTAGAGTAATTAACCCGTCCACAGTTACATCTGAAGATAATGTACATGATATCAGCCCAAACTTGTTGATATTAGGTTTTGAAAGCATGGATCACTTTAAGAACGATGATTGAATAGGTTCACATCACTATAAATAAATTGTTACCATAAATGGGGGTTGAAGATCCTACCAACCAATTAACTGACTAAAAAGGGGCCATATAGCGTTTGGTATGGATAACAGGGTCCCAATCGTGCAGCCGATGTTGGCTCCCACCACTACCAGGAGCACCCGGAATAAGCGGTTACCCCAAAGTTCTTTAAAGCCCTCACATTTGCCCAAATCACTGAGATCATCCATTGAAACCCGTCTTAACTTGGCCTCAACTATTCCAGCAAACCATCCCGCTGCCAAAAGGGGATGAATGGAGGTGATAGGGGCCACCAAAAAGGCTACCGCTGCTGATAAGAGTCGAGATCCGGCCAGAAGTGAACCAACAAAGGAAAATCCCCCTGTAAGGAGAACAAATTGAAAAAGATTCATCTGGATATTGATACCTTTTAGAAATGCCAGTAAAAATATTATGATGATAGCCACGGGTATTAGGAATATTACCAGTTTACTCCATGAAAATCCAGTTTTTTGGACCTGCATCAGTTGGTGCAGGGGAGCTATTTCCTGTGGATGTTCCAAGTAGTGCTGGATTCCTTTCCGGTGGCCAGCCCCCACCACCGCCACCACATCACCCTCTTGGTTAAGGAGCATATGGGCCATGTAAGCATCTCTCTCCTTAACCAGAACCTCATATGCCCTGGGGGACATTTCCTGAAAGTATTCCATAACCTCCGCCAGAACATCTCCCTCTTTTATACTTTCTAAGTCTTCCAATTCGTCATCAGAACCGAAAAATGAACCCATAATTCCGTAGAAAAATTTTAACTTCTCCCACAGACTCATCTGATTCAGAGCCCTTTGCAGGGTTATTTGAATATCCCGATCAATGAGGGCTATCTTGGCACCTACCTGTTCAGCAGATTCTATGGCCGCCATCATCTCTGCTCCTGGCTTCACACCAAGATCATCCCCGATCTTTTTCTGAAAATAGGATAAGAAGGCACTCACCAAAAATAGGGTTAAATTATTTCCTTTAATAATTTCACCCATTTTAAATTTCTTACTTTCTTCAGCAACCCCTTCTTTTTGGTTCATCAGGTTATAGTAACGATTGGGATCAAGCTCCACCGCCACTACATCTGGTTCATCCTCCAGTATAGCTGTTTTAACTTCCTCTACGCTGAGCTGGGATACATGGGCGGTTCCAATGATTTTAAGTTTTTCTGGCGGCATTTTTTTCACATCTGGGATCTGATGATCCCGTCCTGGTAAACCGGAACTAACTCTGAAATGTCCTGTTGCAGACAGAATTCAACATCCTTTTTAAAACCCAACTCGCAGAGATTAGCTGCAGATAAGGATTTGTATATTGATTTTTCTACTTTTCCAATATCCTGACAGGCTAATACCGAAGCCAGTGCCATTTCATCCAATGTGCAGCTTCGTTGCAGGTGAGAAATTATTATCCCCGCACCTAGAAAGTCTTCGATAGCGAATCTACCATTCACACCAGCCATAACTACTTCGATATGGTCCTGTGCTAATTCCAGAGCCTTCAGTGCCACAGATTCGGCGTTAATAAATGATCCTATCAGGGGAGTGCCCTTCATACTTCCCAGTATGCGGGTTCCATTGCTGGTGGTCAGGATCAAAGTTTCCCCACAGAATCTCTGGATTTCTACTGGTGAATTCCCTGTGTCAAACCCTTTCACAGTTGCTCCCCCCCTTTCTCCTGCCACCACAACCTCTTTTTGGGAGGCCAAGTTCAGGGCCTCCTCTAATTCGGTAACTGGTATGACTTCTGAAAATTTTTCCAGAGCTACCGTGATGGTGGTACTGGCCCGAAGCACATCCACCATTATACAAACATCTTCAGAATAAGAATTCTCCAAGGTTAGGGAAACATCCATGGAAACACCAAAAATAGAAAGTATTATAGGTAAAAAAATAGGTTCAATGTTTATATTTTCTCAGCAAAAGCAAATCGTCTTCTAACTGAAGTGATTCGGATTTTTATTTCGTCACCGATTTTGGTATCTGGTACGAAGACCACAAAACCTTGAACACGAGTTATTCCATCGCCTTCCTTACCTAAATCTTCAATTTTAACTTCATATTCTTCGCCCTCGGCTATGGGCGCGGTTTGTTGAGTTTCATCTTCATCGTACAATTCAAATCACATCCTGAAGACCAAGATTATCTGGTCATAGATAAGCACTGATCTTTCTATTATTGTATATAAATATTGTTGTAAAGGTGTCTAAATGCCATTATTCCTTGTTTATAGGTCATAAAAGGCTTGTTTTCTCATGAATTCAAACATAGATATTATTCATTAGTTACCGTTATAATCCCATTAACACACTATATAATATATAAGAGTGCTGCCAGTTGATCTATCATGAAAGTTGTCACCACACCCATGTGCCAGGAGATCGTAATTCTGGCTGGAGTTTCTGATTTTATAGTCTCCACTGATCCTGATTCCACTGATGCTGATCTGGCTGTGGTATTATGGGAAACTAAAACCACCAAACCATCCTTCAGAGTCAAATTAAATACTTTCTCTCAGATTATAGACAGTATTCGGGCCCTGGCTGATGAAGTGGGTACACATAATCATAAATTAAACTTGGACCATTACGTTCCACCTAAGGATGAGGAAAGGAAAAAAATAAAAGTTAAGGTTTACTCAAATTTCCTTAAAGATATCGTGGTTGACATGGGCTTCAGCCTGGTGGAGGATGAGGCTGATTTTCTGGTGTATCCTGATTATTTTCGTAAAAAAATATCTGATGAAATTGAAGTTGCAGGGGAGAGGGCGATTGAAATTCCTTCCCATAAGAATGCGCCTGTTGATCCTCTGAAAAGAACTCATCTCAGGTACAATATCCTGGAGGAAAGATTATGTACGAGACTTTAACTTACACAGGCGGAGTACACAAGCACGAAGAGATGAATGAACTCATTGAAGATCTTGGTGGTTTTGTACTGCAGGAAACCGTCAGTCAAATGGATCTGGTCTTAACCCTGGCAATTCCTATGGAAGATTTGGAAAAAGTCCAGGAAAAGGCAAAAGAGTTGTTGGGGAAAGTAAGGCTGGCTCCTATGGCCGGCACCGAACTGGCCATAGTATCACCTACCCTAGCCAGGCACCACCTCCCGCATTCAGCCTGTGATATTTCCGAATATTTACGGCGATTTGGAGCCAAGGATAATATGATCGGCCTGCGAAGAGGAGCTGGCAAGGGCATATCCCATATATCAGAAGAGGAAAAAAGGCTCATAGAGGAACATGACTTGGCGGTATTCGCCCTGGGAAGTTTCCGGGAATGTATACTCAAAAAAACTCATTTATTTGAGGATCTGGAGATACCGATAGTAGTGACTGGAGCCCCAGAAATTGATGTGGAAGGTATTCCTGGTGCAGATGCCTATGTGAGTGGCTTGGGAAGGATACCTCGACGTTTGAAAAGGGGAGAAAATATACGTGCCCTTAAAAAACTGGCGGAGGTGGTGGAAAAAATAATCGATAATCGTAGAATTGATATGAGTGATGATCCACCTATCGTCCCGTCTATACTGGTTAAAACGGAGATAGAAAACCAGGTTCCAGCCATTAAGAAGGTTTACTCTCCGGCGCCCGTGGTTAGTCAACTGGATGGGGTGCGGGTTAAGCTGGATTACGACCAGTACCACGAGGAAATTGAAAACTTGATGGTTCAAGATTATCGTTTAGGAGATATAGCAGATATAAAACGTTCTTTTATGTATAACTACATATTGGTCAAGCTTCTATCTGAAACATCCTTGGTGGAACCTTTGGAACAGGAAATATCCCAGAAAGCCACGGCCAAGTGACAGGCCAATAACAACATACTCCTATCAGGAATTTAATTGCAAAAATATCATCTAAAACCCTTAAAAATATCATGAAAAGGATTTTACAAGTAGCGGGTTTTGTGGCAATATTTTTCCTGGGAAATCTCGTTGTGAATTTCTACCTCTTCCAGAGCCTAAGCAAGCTATTTGATTTACCAATAAATGGGAATTTTTATCTTCTGATCGTGTTATCAGCACTGTTTTATCCTGTGGCCGCAGTACTGGAGCGCATTTTGTCGGACTGGGTCAGTGGCATATTTTATGCTCTGGCTGCATCATGGGTGGGGGTTTCCTTCTTTCTACTGTGGGGGGTTATAATACATCAGATACTGGGGCAATTTTTTCATGTGCCCCCCATGATGGCTGGTGGATTGATAATTAGTGTAACGCTTCTTGTCAGCGGATATTCCATCTACAATGCTTTACAATTAAAAATCAAAAAATTGTGCCTGACTATACCAGGTTTAACCCGTGAAATAAAGGCAGTTCAGTTGAGTGATGTTCATATAGGTCCCATTAGAAACCATTCTTTCCTGAGGAATGTGGTTGAACAGTCTAACAGACTGAATCCTGACGTGGTGTTCATAACCGGCGACCTATTCGATGGCAGTTCCCAGATAGATGAAAAGATTATCAAAGAACTTAACAGATTTCGTTCCCCAGTATTTTTCACTCCCGGAAATCATGATTACTTTCAGGGCCTAAATGAGATTTGTAACGCCATATCCCACACTAGAATCCGGTTATTGCGTAATCAGGTGTACCAATTCGGTGAATTACAGGTGGTGGGGGTGGATTACTCTTACCAAAAAGGATATCTTAAAAAAACACTGGATTTTCTGAAAATCGACAAAAATAAACCCACTATACTCCTTTATCATCTGCCCGATGGTTTTGATGAGGCCAGAAAGGCGGGGGTTGATTTACAACTTTCTGGACACACTCATAATGGCCAGTTTTTTCCATTCAACTTCCTGGTGAAGTTGAGGTTTCCTTATTTAGGAGGTTTATATAAAAATTCTGGATCCTGTTTACATGTTTCCCCTGGAACTGGGACATGGGGGCCTCCTATGCGGTGGGGATCCCGTTGTGAGGTGACTTCACTCCTTCTTAAGCCTATTTGATCTGTAGATTTTTATGGATAAGATCTCTGGACTTTACTTGCTCTTGACTGGATTTAAAATTGTCACTGCAATTATTAGACACAGAGTTAGCATGGTTAACATTATTTTATACATTTTTTCACTCTTTTAACAACTCAATTAGGCTTGAATGTCTAAAAAAATTTCCATAAAGAATCTTGAATACAAACCTCATGTTGGAAGATAAAAGCTTTAAGCTAATTTATCCCACACAGGGGGGTTTCACATTGGGGACATGTCGTATTTTTACAGGGCACGCCACGTTTTTTGTCAGATTCAAATCCACAGTTTGGACATTTACAAACTAGGGGGGGCCCGGCTCCCATTCCCTTGCCACCATAGGATTTTCTTAGAATCAAGGTTGGATCAGCCTTTTCAGGGTGGATATCTTTTTTAATAAGCTCTATATCATCAGATTGGCAGTCGGGACAATAATGATGGCTTTTACTTGGATTTAACCATTTAAATCCACAGTCAATGCACATGTACTTTTCTTTGTCTGTTATGAAATCATCTCCGATGATAGTGATGGGGGTTCCCTCAATTAAAGCTTTAGAGATCTTTTTACGAGCAGAGCTTAATATTCGGTGAAAGGTGGGTTGAGAAATTCCCATTACCTCTGCAGATCTTTTCTGATGGATATTGTGGTAGTCCCGGAGTCTTATTGCTTCAAACTCGTCTATTGTTATTTTCACAGATTCTGAAGACTCCATGTTGGAACCTTCTGGTTTGAAACATCGGATTTGTGGTTCTTCCAATATCCTCCTTAACCTTCTAGGTCTCGACATAAGCGAATATATATTCAAAAATCTTTATAAACATTCGGCAGGTGGAAAAAATTCAAACACTATATATAATAGTTATGAATATATATTCATAATTGATCGGAATCCAAATAACAGAATTAATGGAGTGGATCATAAATAGGTGATAAAATGAGATATAAATGCAATAAATGTGAATTTGAATGGTACAGCCCTAAAAAAACCTATGAAAAATGCCCGGACTGTGGATCTGAAGATATTTACACTATAAGTGCTGAAAACAACCCACAAAGACCAGTAGGACCTATAGGGATGGGTAGAAGAAGAGGTTATGGTGGTCAGGGGATAGGGGCCGGACCACCCACTAAATGCAAGTGTACCCAGTGTGGATATGAAACTGAAAAAGTCCCTGGAGTCCCCTGTCGGAATTCAGCGTGTCCAAAGTGTGGAGCACCTCTATGTGGTACAGACTGAGGGTGTGGTAATCATGATCAGTATATGCATCCCTGTTATGGAAAATTTGGGTATCTCATCATCCATATCTCAACATTTCGGTAAAACACCATACTTCGCATTGATCAAACTAGAAAATGATGAAATTAAAGATCTAGAAGTAGTAAAAAGTTTAGGAAGGCATGCTGGAGGAACGATGACTCCAGCTGAGGCTGTGAGCAACACTAAAGCCCAAGTATTAGTATGTGGAAATCTGGGCTCCAAAGCTATCCAGATGCTGGGAGAAAAAGGGATTCTTGTATATGTTGGGGCATCAGGCACAGTTGAAACTGCACTTAAACAGTTACAGGATGGCGTGTTAAGTTTAGCTGATGACAGTGCCGCTTGTAGCGAAGGACACTAATCAAGAAATAGATCAAAAAAAAATTAATTTCCATCAGATTTAGCCAAGATAATCTTAAGGTTCAATGGATGGGAAAGCAAGTATCATGAACACTACTCATAGAAGTGGGAAAATGCAGTCCGATGAAAAAGATAATGAACATAAATTAGCGATGATGGAAGAAGACATTGCTATTACCAAGAACATGGCTAAAATAAAGCATAAAATTGCTGTTATGAGTGGAAAGGGGGGAGTAGGTAAATCAACAGTTTCTGTGAACATGGCTTTAGCATTTAATCAGAAAGGTTATCATACCGGTATTTTAGATGCCGATCTTCACGGCCCCAACATCCCCCTCATGTTAGGGTTGGAAGGAAGGCACCTAAATGCTGATGAACAGGGAATCCTGCCAGTGGTAACAGAAGAAAACATAAAAGTCATGTCCATAGCATTTTTACTACCCTCAAAGGCTTCTCCCGTAATCTGGAGGGGTCCCAAAAAAACAGGTGCCATAAGGCAATTTCTGGGCTATGTAGCATGGGATGAATTGGATCTTCTAATTGTGGACAACCCTCCAGGCACCGGGGACGAGCCCTTGACAGTGTTACAATCCATACCATCCCTGGACGGGATCGTGATTGTCACCACACCCTCACCAGTTGCCCTGGAAGATGTTGAAAAATGTGTTGCAATGGCAAAATCATTGAATATTCCAGTTATTGGAATCATAGAGAATATGTCAGGTTTTGTTTGCCCAGAATGTGGTGAGGAAAGCTTTATTTTCGGAAGTGGTGGGGGGAAGAGAATAGCCGCAGAGATGGACGTTCCTTTCCTGGGACAGTTACCAATAAATCTCATTGATGATCCTGATTCAGATGAAAATATGCGCATCATCACCCAAAATAACGATTCTTTGTTTACGCAGAGAATAATGGAAGTTGTGGACAAAATTGAGGAATATATCAAAAAGAAGGATGAATAATATGAAAATAGCTGTAGCGGCTACAGGAGAAAATTTAGATTCAGGCACAAGTCCAGTATTTGGAAGGTGCCCCTACTTTATCCTGGCCGATGTGAACGATGAGATAGGAGAAACTAAGGTAGTGAAAAACCCAGCCATGATGGCTGGGGGTGGGGCTGGAATTCAGGCAGCTCAACTACTGGCTGAAGAGAAGGTGGACGTCGTAATTTCTGGGGCAGTAGGTCCAAACGCCTTTGAAGTACTAAAGCGCTTTAATATAAAAGTGTACGAAATCCAGCCAGGAACAGTAGAAGAGAATATAAACCTCTACCAAAAGGGTGAACTGGAAGAAATCTCAGTACCTGGCCCAGAAAACAGGGGTCGTGCCGGAATGGGAGCCGGAAGAGGCGGAGGTAGGGGTGCGAGGCGACGATTCTGATGTTTAGGAGGGAAAATGAGAATAGCCGTCACTGGGGGTAAGGGAGGGACTGGAAAATCAACCGTGGCCACATCCATAGCATTTGAGATGGCCAAAGTGCACCGGACCCTTCTGGTAGACTGTGATGTGGAGTGCCCTGATGATCACCTTCTACTGTCCATTACCCGGGAAAAGGTGAAGGATGTTGAAACCTTTCTCCCATCTTTTGATCAGGAAACCTGCCAGAAGTGCGGAATTTGTTCCCAAACCTGCCGACAGAATGCAGTAGTATTTGTTACAGGTGAATATCCATTTTTGATACCGGAACAATGCAACGGATGCGGGGCATGTATGTTGGCCTGCCCCTGGGGGTCTATAACTGAGGATAGCCAGGTTATAGGAACCATCTACCAGGGCCACCTTGAGGTTCAAGAATCCCTGGGCCTGGAAGGGGTAACTCAGGGATTGGTTAACAATTTTTTACTAATATCTGGTGAGGTGGCAGTGGGTTGTGAGGCCAGTACCCTGGTGGTGAATGCCACCCGTGAATATGCATCTCAATTAGAAGATGATTACTTGTTCACAGTGATAGATACTGCTGCTGGAACTCACTGCGACGTAATATCTGCCTTAATGGATACCAATCTGGTTCTGGCTGTCTCGGAACCAACACCACTAGGAAAGCACGACTTAGAGCTTATTCTGGAACTACTGGAAAAGATGGGGCTGGATGCTAAAATTATCATAAACCGGGCAGACCTGGGTAGTCTGGATTTAATTAAGACCCTGGCTGATGAGAAGGGTGTGATGATAACCCTGGAAATCCCATATAAAAAGGAAATACTCGAAAATTATTCTAGGGGAGTGCCCGCATTGGAAGGCTTAGTTTCAGACCTGGTAACTGATTTGGTTGAAGAAGCCCTGCAGGATGACCTCGTAACAGTTGAAGATGAAATGAAAGAGGAGGATCCATGAAAACCATCACCATACTTTCAGGCAAGGGTGGGGTGGGTAAGAGTACCTTAACCTCCTCCCTGGCAGTACTTCTGGGAAAAGAAAACAAAATCGTTGCTGTTGATTGTGATGTGGACGCCCCTAATCTAGGGTTACTCTTAGGTTTAAAAAAGGAAGATTATGATTCCTGGGAATATGTGCAAGTTATTGAGAAGGCCCAACTGAATAAGGCTAAATGCAAGTCCCTTAAAGATTGTGTAAATACCTGTAAATTTGGAGCCATAAGCTGGGATGAAGACGAAAACATGCCATATATCAATGATTTCCTATGTGTTGGCTGTGGAGCATGTGTGGTGGCTTGTCCAGAGGATGCTATCGAATTTAAACCAGTAAAAAATGCTAAAATAGGTGTGGGAGAAACTGATTATGGATTTCCTATAGTGTCTGGCCAGTTGATGATAGGTGAATCAGGTTCCGGGCGAGTGGTGGATGCCGTCAAAAACAGGGCGTTTCAAATTGCGGAGGAAATTCAAGCTGATTATGTAATTGTGGACTCTGCAGCAGGTATAGGTTGTCCAGTAATAGCCTCGGTTCGGGGAAGTGACTATGTAATAATGGTAACAGAGCCCACACCAGTGGCTTTTTCAGATTTTAAAAGGGCCCTGGAGATGGTGAAGTTCTTTGCAATACCCCATGCAATGGTCATAAACCGATGGGACATTAACCCAAAATTCACCAAAGAACTTGAAAATTTTTCTAAAAGGGAAAAAATTCCATTAATTGGTAAAATACCATATGATAAAAGGTTTGTAGAAGCTCTAGTCAATCTCCAACCTGCAGTAGTCTATGAAAGTGATTTTGAAATGATTTTCAATAAAATACTTGACTTTTTGTTAACACTGGAGTAGTACGGGGTGAATTAGGTGGTACTCATCTTACCAAGCGGGGTTTATTTTTGAATCTTTCACAGTGTTAAAAAATCCCAAAAAAATAAATTCAACAACAATTTTTTTATAAATAATCTTAGGGATTGATATGGATTCGGAAGCTCAAGCCAATCTTAAAAAAGGAGAAAAAATTGCAAAATACTCCAGCCTTGTTAACATGTTCCTAGCTTTATTAAAGGGTATGGTG
The DNA here is from genome assembly GCA_029556335.1 of Methanobacteriota archaeon. Taxonomy (GTDB): domain Archaea; phylum Methanobacteriota; class Methanobacteria; order Methanobacteriales; family Methanobacteriaceae; genus Methanobacterium. The sequence goes on along the minus strand of JAKQFA010000028.1, from coordinate 8,359 downwards.
GGTGTTTTATCTGGTAGTATAGCCTTAATAGCTGATGCAGTTAACTCTTTTTCTGACATCTTCGCTTCTATAGCAGTTTATATTGGCCTCCGTCTTTCTCAACGTAAACCCGATGAAAAGTTCCCCTATGGTTATTACAAGCTGGAAACATTTTCATCTCTTGTTGTTTCCTTAATAATCATTTTTTCTGGAGTTGAAATTGCTATCGAATCATTCCACAGTTATCTAAATCCTGAACCAATTGGGATTCCTCTGATAAGCTTATCAGTAGCAGTTATTTCCGTAATAATGAATTTAGTATTATTTAGATATCAGGGGAGGGTGGGGAAGGAAATTAGATCCCAAGCACTGGTAAACGATGGAAAACACAGTCTAGTAGATGCATTATCTTCCTGCATAGTTTTTATAGGCATATTTTTAGCTTATATTGGTCATACCTCTATTCAGGGTGTCGCTGGATTTATAATTGCCATTCTGATCATCTACATGGGGCTAAAACTAGGAAAAGATGCACTTCTTGTTTTGTTGGACGTGGGTCCGGATCCTCAACAAATTCAAACCATCCAATCTTTGTTAAAAACAATTCCCGGAGTCGAAGGTTTTCATGACATTAAAATCCGAAGATCTGGACCTTTCGTATTTGCTGAACTTCATTTGGAGACTAAAAAAGAGCTACCAGTAGAGAAAGCATATGAACTCTCGGAAAAAGTGAAGATGAAGGTCAAAGATGTTATCACTGAACTTGACACACTTACGGTACAAATAGAACCTGCAAAAAAAGATAAGATGCGCTTTGCAATCCCTTTAGAAAGTAATAAAGGATGGGATTCGTCCATATCCAAACACTTCGGAAAAGCTCCCTACTTCTTAATTGCTGAATTAAAAAAAGGGAAATTGGAAAATTATAAAATTGAGGTTAACCCAGGTAAAGATCTGGAAAAAAAGAGGGGAATTAAAGCAGCGGAATTTCTGGCCAAGGAAGCTGTGGATGTACTAATCTCTGGTGAAGATGTGGGTGAAGGACCCAGTTACGTGTTAATGGAGGAGTTAATTCAAATAGTTGATCTTGAAGGAGAAGATTTAGACGAAATTTTAGACAACGCCCTAAGTATGGTCCGATGACTAGGGTGTGGTGGCTTCAGAAATTATTTGTAGGAATTACAGCCTATGAGTAGGGACGTCACAGTCCTTATATGTTTTCCCTGTGCCTTCACTTCATCTAAAAGAGCTTTGAATAAATTCGCAGTCATTGGTTGAGGTAAACTACGATACACGTAGGATTCCAGCATGAATTCCAGGGCCCTTTCTTCAGCCACGCTTAAACCATACTTTTTGTACTTCTCACCTGGGATGAAAAGTGCATTTTCATCTGATGGGATTTGTTTTATCTTATCTTTTAGGTCAGTGCCAGGCAATGGCTCTGCGATACTTATGAAGTAGTCATCCAGCATTAATTCATCAGCAAAGTCCAGGGTGTCCTGGAAATCTTCTTCTTCTTCACCAGGGTAGGCCACGATAAAAGAACCCGCTATTTTAAGGCCATATTTCCGGGCAGATTCCACCGCACTCCGGACTTCATCCAAATTAATACCCTTCTTCATATGTTTTAAAACCTTCTCACTCCCGGATTCTATGCCAAAATAAACCCACTTATTGGTATACTTTCTGATGGAATCCAAGATATCATCATTAATCATATCCACCCTTATATCCGGGATGGTAAGGTTAGGTGGGCTGGTTAAATTCGATATTTCCTTGAGTAGGCTGCCGAAGGCCTGTTCATCCACTTGGTTGAATTTGGGGCTGCCGTATAAGGAACCGGTACCCCCACTTATGGCAATTCGTTGGGTTCCCTTTTCCATAAATGTCCTGACTTCATTAATTATGTCTGCAGCAGGTCGACTTCTAACTTTTCTTCCAAAAAAACAGGGGACCTGGCAAAAACCACAGTTACCCGGACATCCTCTATGAGTTTCGATGTAAACGTTGGCCCCCCTTATACTCTCTGAACCGATATCATCTGGTATGAGAGGAATTGGCCTAATTAACGATGATGATGTACCTTTGACAATTTTAGGATTCTTTTCCACCAGTTCTAGGTCATTTTCAGATTTCATCTTGGGGGTGGAATTTCCCTGGAATGTTGATTCCAGTTCTTCCATTATTTTTAGGACGGTAACTTCTCCCTCTCCCTGGAGTACCATATCTACTGGGAGCAGTTCCAAGGCCAACTCAGGGACATGGGTAACGGGGCCTCCCAGAATCTTATAACCCGGCAATTTTAGGATGGGATCCCGGTATTTTAATAGGTGAATAGTGGACTGAAGACTAATAAAAATAACATCAGACTTGGGAATGTTCTGAAAGCCTTTATGGAGGGCCACAGAGTATCCAGCATCCCCCAGGACACCCCCAATTACCATACTACCATATGTGTAGAATTCAGGGGTTAAAATCGTTATTTTCCAATCTTTCCTCATCTCAAACCCTACAACATCTATTGATGTGATGCTAAAATAAATCCATTCACTACGTCAACTTGAATCAGGTGATCTAATTTCTATTTTTTCCGAACTCCAAAGAAGTTAATAGCTTCAATTAAGTCTTCAAATGCTATTAATTCTTTTTTCAACACATCTTCTCTGGTGAGGCTGCCACTCATTTCACCATCAACGGTGAGTTTATCCGGGCCTCGAACCACCATTCTATCTATCCCGTCCTGACTCAATATCTCGGTTGCCCTTTGATCATGGACAAAGGCTCTTCCAGGGATTATCACAGTCTCTTTCAAGTCAGCCAGGTCCAAGCATTCCAGTTCTTGATGGGTGATCAAGCAGCCTATGTCCTGGTCGGCAGCAACTACGTTGACCAGATCAGAGGCCCCAATATTTTCTATAATCTTTTCGAGGAAAGGCTTGGCAACCTTTCCAGTAAGTAAAGTGGCTTCCGATTTTACTTCTGAAAGAATATCCACGTACTCTTTTTTCTTATCAAGAGATAAAGCGAATGGGGCATCAGTTTCCGGGTCACACAGGGGTGTTCCGGTTACTCGGAATTGGTAGTCCTGGTTTATTTTCCATACCAGATTTTCAAACTCCTCCAAACTATGGGGGGTTAAACCATCTACAATGGGCTCATTACCTAGTATAAGTCCTTGGTTCCTGAAATTAGCAAATCTCATAAGGATCAGGGCATTTGCTCCCCACTCTTCCAGATGGTTGCATGTTTTCAACAGTTCTTCCCCATCGTTCACCCCAGGCACGATTACAGCCGCAGCGTGAACTTCAGAGTTTTCACAGAATATTTTAAAGGCCTCTACAGATGCTTCAGGAGTGGGATCCTTCATCCAGGTCTTTCGGAGCAAGGGGTTGGTGGAAAAAATGGTGTAAGTCACCTCCTCCACTCCATGGCTAAGTAGCTGCTTTGCCATCTGGGGGTCGTCTATTCCTTTCCCACTGGTGTAGCCCAGGTGGATGGGTATTCCCCATTGTGAAATCGCAGAGGTAAGATCTAAAAGATAGGGATAGCAACTTAAATCGCCACCACCACTGATATTTATTTTCAAGTCATTTCCCTGGAAATTTCCCATCATCAGAGAATTCTGAAGGTTCCCCAATACAAGGAATGGGGGTATAAATTCAGATTTGATCTCCCTGATGCCTTCGGTACAATATTCGCACCCTAATTTACCTGGTGAACATTGTCTGCAACCAAAAGGCTCTAATGTCTTTACTTTACGAAAATAACAATATTTACAGAAACCACGGCAGTTTTTACCGGGTATTCCGCCTATATCGGCAATTATCTGCATGTTATCTACTATGTCTTTATAATTAATATATAGGCTATTTTTTTGTTCATCACTCAAGGAAATGTGTAAGGTATTGGGACAGAATTCTACCACTGGTCTACATATAAATCTTTCTACTTGAATCAAAAAGAAACTTTAATAATATACATGGGAGAAAATGAGGTTCGTATACTAAATTGTACCAAAGAGGGTTTTAACCCGGGATTAGTAGTTTTTTTTCTACTTTTCTTTCGATTTGGCACGAAGAATTAGTATACAAGAATCTGTAGGAGGGAAATAATGGCAAAGTTTGAAGATAAGGTCGACTTGTACGACGACAGAGGCAACCTTGTTGAAGAACAAGTACCTATAGAGGCCCTCAGTCCGTTGAAAAACCCTGCCATCAAAAGAATTGTGCAAGGTGTTAAAAGGACTGTAGCTGTAAACCTGGAAGGTACAGAAAACGCTTTAAAGACTGCAAAAGTCGGCGGACCAGCATGTAAAATACTGGGTCGAGAAATGGATCTGGATATTGTAGGCAATGCAGACGCTATTGCAGCCAAAGCCAAGGAAATGATCCAAGTAGATGAAGGTGACAACACCACTGTCGATCTACTAGCCGGCGGAAAAAGGGCTCTGGTGCAAATACCAGACTCAAGGTTCGAAGCAGCCGCTGAATATTCAGCTGCACCACTGGTAACTGCTTCAGCATTTATACAAGCCATAATTGATGTCTGTGACGTCAACATGTACGACGCCAACATGGTGAAAGCAGCCATCTTAGGACGATATCCACAATCTGTGGAATATATGGGTGGAAACATTGCCACCATGCTGGACTTACCACAGAAACTGGAAGGCCCTGGATACGCTCTACGTAACATCATGGTAAACCACGTAGTAGCCGCTACCTTAAAGAACACCATGCAAACATCTGCTCTATCCAGCATCCTGGAACAATCTGCAATGTTTGAAATGGGAGACGCAGTAGGTAAATTCGAAAGAATGCACCTTCTCGGACTGGCTTACCAAGGTATGAACGCAGATAACCTAGTGTTTGACCTAGTTAAAGACAACGGTGCCGAAGGAACTGTAGGATCCGTTATCAACGACCTGGTGGAAAGATCTGCCGCTGACGGAGTTGTTGGTGTCGAAAAAGAATTAAACGGTTTCAAAGTCTACAAAACCGACGACTTAGCTAAATGGAATGCATACGCCGCTGCGGGATTAATAGCTGCTACCATGGTCAACCAAGGTGCTGCCCGTGCTGCACAAGGTGTATCCTCAACCATTCTGTACTTCAACGACATTCTTGAATTCGCAACTGGATTACCAAGCGTAGACTTCGGCCGAGCCGAAGGTGTAGCTGTAGGATTCTCCTTCTTCAGCCACTCTATCTATGGTGGTGGAGGTCCTGGTATATTCAATGGTAACCACATCGTGACCCGACACAGTAAAGGTTTCGCCATCCCATGTGTGGCCGCAGCCATGGCATTAGACGCCGGGACTCAGATGTTCTCACCTGAAGCAACCTCCGGACTAATCAAAGAAGTGTACAGTCAAGTGGACGAATTCCGAGAACCACTAAAATATGTGGTGGAGGCCGCAGTAGACATAAAAGACCAAATCTAATCCAATTGGGGGCTACGAGTTAAATGGACATCGAAATATTTCCACACCGACTATTAAACCCTGAAACCACAGAACAGTTGCTAAACGAACTGGAAGTGATGGACGGAGTAAAGAGGATGGTGGTGCACGGACCAAGACTTCCACCGGAAGAGGCAGGAAGTTCAGATCGTACCATAACCATCCAAGGCGAAAAACTACAACTACAGGTACAAACCGGTAGAATACTTCTTGAAATCGATGAAGAAGAAACTATCGACGAAGTACGAGCGATATGCGAAAATTACCTGCCCTTTGGTTTCAACATTTACGTGGGAACCTTCATCCGGAAGGAAAAAACAGTAACCGACGATATCAAGTACGCTGGCCTGGATCAGATACCCGAAGAGATGATCGGCTTAACTGATCAGAACGCTAAACTCAGTGAAAGAGCCACCGTAATCAAGAGGAAAGATTGAACATGATTGGCAAATGCACCCACGTTGTTGACTGCAGAGAAACCATGGGAATGGGTGAAGGAGGCGGAATAGCGCAGCGCGGTACTTTTGCCGAGTGTGGAAATGAGGTTCTGGCAATAGCCATGTCCCCTGGAAGGAGACATATTACCAAGCCAGTTTGTGAAATAACTTTTGCCCTGCGGGAAGCTAACATACTTACCAGCACGCTGGTACTTAACGCCGGGGCTGGAGTACCACAGGATGCACCTACTGCTGGAGCCGGAAGCCTTATGGGGCTAACGGTGAAGGAAGAAGAACAGATCAAAAGATTCAAAGTGATCGTAGTGCATCTGGGAGGGGTTAAACACCATATTACTTACAAGGCCCGCCTGATCCTCAGGCACGTTGACAGGCCCTGTGTAATCATCTGTGAATACCCGGTGGACTTTGAAGATTTTGCAAAAATCGGTGTCAAAACTAAGGCTGTTATGCCCGAAGAACCCAATACCAAAGGTGAAATTGTGGACATAGTAAGCGGAGTTATAAGAGGAGAAACTTGTCCCCAAGAAAAATTGGATGAGATTATAAAAAAGGTGAGATTAGCATTAGGAGGTGCATGATATGGCACAATATTATCCTGGAACAACTAAGGTTGCTCAAAACCGAAGAAATTTTAGTGACCCTGACTACGAACTAGAAAAGCTCAGGGAAATCTCAGACGAGGATGTGGTGAACATCCTGGGGCACCGGGCTCCCGGTGAAGAATACCCAAGTGTACACCCACCACTAGAAGAGATGGATGAACCAGACGACGCTATTCGTGAAATGGTAGTGCCACTTGATGGTGCAAAAGCAGGAGACCGGGTACGATACATTCAGTTCACAGACTCCATGTACTTTGCCCCAGCTCAGCCATTCTTAAGATCCAGATCCTACCTGTGCAGGTTCCGTGGAGCCGACGCTGGTACCCTATCCGGACGGCAAATTATTGAAACCAGAGAAAGAGACCTGGAAAAATACTCCAAATACTTGCTGGAAACCGAATATTTCGACCCAGCCAGAAGTGGTATCAGGGGTAAAACTGTACACGGTCACTCACTCCGGTTAGACGAAGACGGTATGATGTTTGACATGCTGCGAAGGCTGATCTTAAACAAAGACACCGGTAAAGTGGAAGCAGTCAAAAATCAGATCGGAGACGAGCTGGACGAACCCGTAGTACTGGGAGAACCACTGGATGAAGCCACCCTCAAAGAAAAAACCACCATCTACCGAAAAGATGGTGAAGCATATCGAGACGACAAGGATGCAGTGGAAATACTGCACCGAATACACGTGGTCCGATCCGAGGCTGGTTACAGTCCTGAATAATCAGGAGGTGTATGATTATGGCCGATAAGATGTTTATAAGAGCATTGAAAGAAAAATTCGAAGAAGCTCCTGAAGAAACGAAGACATCCTTCTACAAATATGGAGGATGGCAACAGTCTGAGAGGAAAAGGGAATTCGTGGCCGCCGGTAAAGAAGTGGCTAAAAAACGTGGAATTCCTCAATACGACCCTGACGTGGGTACTCCACTGGGTCAAAGGGTCCTCATGCCTTACCAAGTTTCTACCACCGACACCTTCGTGGAAGGTGACGACCTTCACTTCGTCAACAACGCTGCAATGCAGCAATTCTGGGACGATATCCGAAGGACCGTTATTGTGGGGTTAGATTCAGCCCACAACGTTATAGAAAAAAGGTTAGGTAAAGAAGTTACCCCAGAAACCATCACCCACTACCTGGAAACTGTGAACCACGCTATGCCTGGTGCTGCAGTTGTCCAAGAACACATGGTGGAAACCCACCCAACACTGGTGGCTGACAGTTACGTGAAAATCTTCACTGGTAACGATGAAATCGCAGATGAAATCGACCCTGCCTACGTCATTGACATCAACAAAATGTTCCCAGAACACCAAGCTGAACAACTCAAAGCTGAAGTTGGGGACAGTATGTGGCAGGCAGTACGCATACCAACCATAGTATCCCGTACCTGTGACGGAGGTACCACCTCCCGATGGTCAGCTATGCAGATCGGTATGTCCATGATTTCTGCCTACAAACAAGCTGCCGGGGAAGCCGCAACTGGTGACTTCGCATACGCAGCTAAACACGCAGCAGTTATCCACATGGGTACTTACCTACCTGTTCGACGTGCTCGTGGGGAAAACGAACCTGGAGGTATTGCCTTCGGATTCTTAGCTGACATTTGTCAGTCCTCCCGTAAGTACTACGAAGACCCAGTCCGAGTATCCCTGGACGTGGTGGCTTCCGGTGCCATGCTGTACGACCAGATCTGGCTAGGTTCCTACATGTCTGGTGGTGTTGGATTTACCCAGTACGCTACCGCTGCCTACACTGACAACATCCTCGACGACTACTGCTACTTCGGTAAAGAGTACGTAGAGGACAAGTTCGGAGTAGCCCAAGCACCTAACACCATGGATACCGTGCTGGA
>JAKQFA010000047.1 GCA_029556335.1 Methanobacteriota archaeon | reverse complement strand
AAAAGGAGTTTGAAAAATTACCTGAAATATTACCTTCCCCAGAATATGGTGGGGCCTGTTTTAAAGGCTTTTTCCCTGGATCCAGATAAAAAATTGAATCAGATCACCAGAGCAGAAAGGATACAGTTACAGAGGATGGTGATAGCCCTACCTGTAACTATCAACGGCCATCTACCCCTAGATAAGGCCATGGTTACCTGTGGCGGAGTGTCAAAGAAAGAGATAAACCCCAGAACTATGGAATCTAAACTGGTACCCGGTTTATACTTCGCCGGGGAGATCATAGACGGATGTGGCCGCAGGGGAGGTTTTAACCTGCAGCAGGCCTTTTCAACTGGTTATGTTGCTGGAGACAGTGCCTCGGCATTAAAAAGTTAATATATAATGTTTATTTTACGAAGGTATCGTTTTGAATGTCTTCCAGTGCCTGCTGTATCTCCTCATTGGTGTTCATAACGAAGGGCCCGTACCGGGCTATGGGTTCGTTTAATGGTTTTCCTGACATTAAAAGCAACCTGGCCGGATTTTGATCGGTTTTTACCCTTACCAGATCTCCATCACCAAATACTACCAGACGTGTTGCCTGGACAGTGGTTCTTTTTTCCAGAGAGTTTGGTTGGGAGTCTCCAAATATTGCTTCACCTTCAAACAGGTAGGCGAAGGCGGTGTGGCCACGGGTGATTGGTTGTTCAAGTGATGCTCCTGCCGGGAGGGAAACATCTAGATATTCGGGATCGGCATATATCTCAGTGATTGCCCCTTTAACACCTTCAAACTCACCAGCTACGACTCTGACTACCAACCCATCGTCATGTCTGACTTCTGGAATTTTTGAAGATTTAATTTCCTGGTAACGGGGCTCTGTCATCTTCAATTTGGCTGGTAGATTTACCCAGAGCTGAAATCCTTCCATCATTCCTTCTTCAGGTTCTTTGGGCATTTCCTCGTGGATGATTCCACTGCCAGAGGTCATCCACTGGCAATCACCCCTGCCTATGGTTCCGGCGTTGCCCATGCTGTCCTTGTGTTCGACGAATCCATCTAACATGTAGGTCACGGTTTCGATGCCCCGGTGGGGATGCATGGGGAAACCTGCCAGGTAGTCCTGTGGGTTTCTGGATCCGAAGTGATCGAAAAGTAGGAATGGATCGAGATAGTCCAGTCTCTGGGTGGCTATGCTCCTGCGCAGTAGAACACCAGCACCCTCCATCACATAGATAGGTTCAATAATATCAGTTACTTCCCTTACTGTTGCCATATAAATAACCCCCTGTTAAATTTACTTACTAGATGAAGTTTACTCGCATTTGGAAATATTCCCCTTATAACACTCAACTGGTATATTATTATATGGTTTGCTCTTTATCTAATTTTTCAAACCCTTTTTCTAATTTATGGGGAAGTTAGGGGTTATAAGAGTTTCAGGACTTACCCTAAATAATCAATGGTGTTTGTGACTTATCCCAAGTAATCAACAGGCATTAGGACCCTATCCCAGATAATCAACCGGTTCTCGGTCTTATCCTAGATAATCAGCTGGTAATCCTTGTTCCAGGCATTTTTCCAGGATATTTTTAATCTTCTTCTGGTGTGGAGGCCAGGCCATGTATAAGAAGCCCTTCAACTTTAGTAGGGGTGATGGTTCCTGTGGTTTTAAGAGTTTCCTCATCTCCGGCGTATCTGGCATCCCTGCCAGGTGGAGGACGTTGGGGTGTGAGTCGGCGTAGTAGACTGACTCTGCAAATCCCTTGCCCATGAATTTACCATCTGGATCTCGGATATTCACTCCACCCTCAGAGTACTGGGATCCACCGGCGTTGTAGCCGGTCTGACCTGTCTCCACGATAGGTGTCAATGTAAAGTGCCGGATATCTTCAGGAACCATATCCTCGAACCTGAACTTCCAGTGGTCCGGGTACCAGGTGTTGGTTATGAGGTAAAGTTCAGGGTTGGATGACTTCACACTCTTAACCCATTTATCGATGGTTAAAATACCTTTCATATCGGTTACCTTGTTTTCCGGGTCGATGTACTGTCCCTTCACCGCTACTTCCATGGGTCCTGGTGGTTCCTCCTCTGTCCGCTCGTAGAAGTCCAGGTTTTTATCGGTGTGGGGTGCGTACATGGTCATCTCCCTTTCACCACTAAACTGGGCCATGAACCAGTCCCATCCCCTGGACTGGGATGGTTTGCTCAGGGTGCCTGCTGCCCGGACCACCTCACACCGGCTGTTGCCCATGGGCTCCAGGGCGTTGCCCCACTGGTGGTCGAACCAGAACTGGCCCTGGTTAAGCATGATCTCCTCACCGTCAAGTATTAAAAGACTGCCCGGCTCCAGGGACAGGTTGGTGGCAGAGTAGTAGAGGGTACCTATACTACAACAGCAGGGGAGGCATCCCTTATTCCCTTGAAGAAGGAATTCCTTGTTGGATGTTAAATTCAGGTCCACCTCCATCTCCACATCCTCTTCACCGCCCTGGTTAACTCCCCAGGCCTGCACCCTGAGTGGGAATAGTTCGTCCTCCTTTTCTGAGACCATCCTGTTATTTCCCGCCTCGTAATGGAAGGGTTCAAGGGAGCATTTTAAAAGCCCCGTGGTCCCGGCTATGGCGAATGGCCTGGTCTGCAGGTGTTCTTCCCCTGCACGGGCTACCGCCAGTTGCATCTCAAATATCTGGTTATCCCAGTCAGACAGGCCAAAGCTTTGGGCTATCCATGGGGGTAAGAGCGAGTAACGGTAGAATGATACCAGTATCCCATATTCCCGTCTTCTGGTGTCGCGGCAGTTTCCCACTATGAAGTGCCAGCCCACCTGAAAACCTAGTTGAGGGGCGAAATCCCGTGGAAACTCAATATTAGATTCATCCGGGATGTCCTGGTAGCCACGGCTGCTGTCCATTCCCAGGAGCTGGTTCATTGCATAGGCCTGCATTGGTGTGAGCGAATCACAGTACTCCAGGAGCATCTTGTACCTCTTCTTATAGCTGGGGGTGTATGAATCAGGGTTACCCAGTAATTCCTGGATACGGAACTGCATCCTCTCCCCAAAGGCTTCTGGACTGTTTTTATTACTTAATAAACGTTTTTTTACACCCGCAGGTATTTTCCTGGCATTGA
>JAKQFA010000024.1 GCA_029556335.1 Methanobacteriota archaeon | reverse complement strand
TCAGAGCCCTTGTTATTCGGTAGGCCAGAACCAGTGAAGGATTGTATCTTCCCTGTTCCAGGGCGATGATGGTTTGTCGGGTGACATCCACCATCTGGGCCAGATCCTCCTGGGTTAGATCCATTTCCAGGCGGAACTTTTTGATGTTAGTCTTCATGTTAATGGGATTTAATTCAGTCTTTCCAGTCGGTAGTTAGTCACTGACTTAGCGATCACACCCACTGCCAAGGCAATGACAATGACTGGATCGAAGTAGATCTTCTGCTGCAGGGCATAATATAACAATTCTACAAAAAGACCTATTACCAGCACCAGCATCATCCCCCAGGCCGCATTCCTTTCGGCAATAGCTTCATGCGTAGCTTCGCGTTCATCCTTTTTCAGGTTCCGCATTACATCCACCATATCCACCAGGAGAAAGACCAGCCAGATCACGGTGACGGTGATCATGGCCTCGGTGGACCAGGAGAAGATGTAAAGCAGGATCGGTAGGGCAGCCATAACTCCTGCAAGGTAAACTGCCCCCTGCCAGGTTCTGATACTCACACCCCAGCCGGTGTACTTCCTTCGGGAGAACCATTCTGGTTTTGCAATTATCATCTCCATACCCCCATGTAAGAAATATGTTACTTTATGTAAAAAATAGTTTACATCAGGCGCCTTATATAATTTTCGATTCTTTGGGTTTTAGAATAAAGTAAATTTTAATGACAATCGCCATTGTAATTAAGTAAAAATAATTAGGGGAGTAGACTATGAAGAAAAAGGTAATCCAAACATCTATTGTACATTTTGGAGATAATAAATTCTCTTCTGAACTTAAATCTAATTTACTGAGCCAATTAGAGCATGAAAATCCTGATTATAATATTTGTCGGAGATCTTACTGCACAGGGTTACACAGACGAATATGAAGAGGCTCTGGAGTTTACTGACCAATAAATTCCATCACTGAAACACACCTCATCCCTGGAAACCATGACGCCCGTAATGTGGGGTTGGTCCATTTTAAAAGCATTCTGCAGCAGGTTTTATTCAGTTGATGTAAGATTTAAAAATTAAAAAGCAGCAGCATTTGGTTGCTAGGGGTAGAACGGAATTTGTAAAGTTATTAACGATTTAATGGTAAATACAGGATTTAGAGTCATTACAGGAGGCTTTAGGAACCAGTGAAATCTAAATGTTGATTCACAACAAGCAGCTTTAGATTTCGATAAAAAAAATTGCCATGAGATAAAAAGGTTTATCCTTTTTATCGTTGAAATTATTAATTATCACCAAGTAAATAAATTAATGGGGGAGGATACTATGTTCAAACCAGAAAAAGATTTCTCGTATTTGATGCCAATTCACTTCGGAGGAGGAAAATTCGATCCAAATGAAACAATCCATCAAAAATCAACTAGCCTTAACATCAGTTATGAGACTGATGCAAAAATTCTTGAAAACTTCATCCCAGAAGGGTTTGAGTTACTGGA
>JAKQFA010000012.1 GCA_029556335.1 Methanobacteriota archaeon | reverse complement strand
TGATAAAGAAACATAATATCCTGCTTAGACGTGATAATATAAGTTCCTTCATCACTCTCCCATTTTTTACGGTCATTATAATTCAGTAAAGTTATACTCTCAGCAAGCATCATTATCTTTTGATAATCCCTCTTGATAAATGGACTTTTTTCAATTATCTTTTGCAAAACATCAGGATAAGGATTAACAATAACCACTCCTTCCATTTCCTTTAAGAACCTGACAATATTCCTTATCTTGCTAAGTTCACAATCCTTAATCCAATTATATTGCTTTAACGTCTTCCCTTTAATAGCTCGGATCCGTTCATACATCACATTAACCATCTTGGTATTATCCGTACGGGGGCTGATAACAAAACCCCGACTCACCTCCTGGTCATTCAATTTATAATCATGAACAGTTGTATAAAATAATGAAGGCTTACCTTCCAGTAGTAGATCTGTTGTAACCCATGTATCCCCACCAGGAGCTGCGATAGGTCGACTCATCACGCCATCACTATTCAGTTCCTTAAAGATATTCCTGGCTTCCTCACTACTCTCCATATCCTTATCTCCCCCTAAGTCCCCCATGTAAACTATTTTCCGGTCATAATATCGGGGGTCATCTTCACTCCTCCTGAAAATAGCTGCAACAGTGGGTTTTTTCTCCCAGGATATGTTCTCAGTAGGGAGCATATCAAAAATAGTTTGTTCAATTGCCGTCTTCCCACTGCCAGCCATGCCTGTTGCTATGAAGTTAATAGGCTCCCCAAAAACTAGTAGATTTATGGCACAAATAAAACCGAAAATAATATTTAATCGTTCACCTGCAACCATCCAATCTGCAACACATCCAATGTAAATAAGGATGTTGTTGATGTCATGGAATGCTTTTTCAGCCTCTTCCATGCTTGCAACATCTTTATAACTCTTCAAACTTTCGATGTATCTTCTCTTAAAATTTTTAATAGTATAATAATTCCGTCTTTGTTCATCCAAATCCAGGAGAACTTTTTTAACGTGCTTATCACTATCCCCATCTAATTCATCCGCATATTCTTTTAATTGTCCATAGAGTTCTGTTTTCTGCCCTATCTCGACGGGTGCACGGTCATATTTAAGTTTTGTATATAATGGATGACCATCTTCATCTAGGATGTTGTAATCATATTTCCGGTCACCTTTAAATCTGAATTCAACCCTATACCTACCTAATTCACTGTATAATCCTTTTTCCTCAATCTTTTTAATCGTATACCGTACACTGTCCTTAGTAGTTGTGGGTTTAGGGGGTAGGTAGTCTGTGAATTCACTAAACCCTGGGATGGGGAATTTACCCCCTCCATATATTGTTTCATAGCTAGGCATCTGGACTTTCATCCAATACTTAACTAGTGTTCTGATACCTTTCACAGGCTCCCATTCTCTGGCAGCCTTGGTAATGTAATTATATATTTCTTCAAACCCCCATCCCAGATGAGATAGGTATATAGTCCCGGTTACTATACGCCGGTGTGCACCATCACCCCATCCTTCAGGGCTGAGTATAGCTTTCATCACAGGACAGGTTATATCCGTATCTAATCCTATTTTAACAAGGCTGATAACTTTATCAGTTTCAACATCCATCTTCTGGATGTTATTCAGGCTTTTAGCTGTCCATTCGTAATCTTTAAGTTTGTATAATAAACTCTCTTTACCTTTAGGATCTGGGTGATAAGTATACCATTCACTTCCAAAGTCTAGTACTGATTTGCTAAGTGGTAACTGAGCTTCTTCTATATTAATTTGAAAATAAGGAGGTTTTAATGGGATAACAGCATAATCATGTTCTTTATGAATACTGTATATCGTTTTGAATAGTCTTTTATCATTATTCAGGTAATCTACCTTAACATACTGGGCAGCATCAGGGTTTTGTTGGAAAAATTTTTCACTAATATCCTCCATGAGTAATTGGAACATTGCTCGAAGGACTGCCCAACTGTCCCTACGTTCTTCTGGTGTCTGCCCATTATCAAGGGGTAGTTGGAATAATTCATGATGGATGTATAGATAGGCCCCACCTCCACTGAAAGCAGCATATATATTATTAGTTAGATACTGGCTTAGTTCATCATAATAGAATTTAACACATTCTTCTAAGCTTAACCTGGCATGGCTGTTTGTGATGTCGTATCCTTCTTTAATATCAATATCTATCCCTAACGTATATGCAGTGGTGTCTTTACCAGTGCCTATTTTCTCATCTGGTTCTGCTACTTCTTGGAAGGTTCTATTCTCAAATAGGTTAAGTGTCCAGTATAAACTGCGTTGTACCTTATTAATTATTTCATCATAATCGGTTTCAAGTTGGTATAATTGCCGGCCATCCTGGTTGTATTTGTACCATCCGGTGAAGTCATAGTTTCCTGCCCTAGTACTGTGTTCGTTTTTACTGCATCTGATTATGGTTTCTTTTATTAGGGGATGGTGGTAGTGTTGTTTTATTCCTTTCAAGGAGAGTGTCACACTATCCCCTCACCAACTTCTTTGTAGGTTTGCTGTATTTCTTCAAAGAATAGATCTAAAGGAACAAATCGAACTTTATAATGGAAGTTAGATTCTATTTGATTTGGTTTATTCTTTGTTGCGTTTTGTATCTCTTCATCCCATGCTAAAACAATTAATGGGTCTTCACTACTATCTAATGGGATAACTGGCAGGTTATCAAAGACATTTTCCATATTTTTATATTTTAGGATGTCTTTTTCAAAGTCAAATGCTCCATCTTTTATTTCAAAACATAATGCCCTATTCAGTCCTTCTTTTTCTCCAAATCCATCTAAGATTAGCATCAGGTCTATGTAACCACTAGGGTCAACAGTGGTTTTTAGGCTGTACATTTTGATTTTTCTTGCCATCCTGTGGTATACTGGGAATTCTGTTTTGATTTTTCTGATCCGATAGTGTTTTAGGAATTTGAGTTTGTCACTTAATATTTTGTAGAATCGGTCTTGGTTTCTTTCAAATATGCTTTTAATCAAGTCGTGACGAACTGGATGACCATAATATTCTCTTTTATCCATTTAATCACTCCAGGTACTTGATTTCTACTGCTAGGATGCCCACGGTTACGACTACCACTAGGATCATCAAAAAGAATATGATGGGATCTAATAGGCTGCTGAGGGTGTTGGTCATCCAGGGGCCTCCAGGGTGGTGTCATGATGTGTTCCACAGAGGGGGCAGGTTTTCCGGTACACCGTCACCCCTTCATCTGCGTCCATGATTACTACGTCGTAGTTGGTGGGTAGGGGTATGAGGCATCTCCGGCACCTATCCAAGGGTTTCATAGACTTTCCTCCACCCTTGCCTGGCTGGGTATGGTGAAGGTAGTGAAATCCCGACTCTTCAAGAGGAACTTCTCTCCTTTGTACTCCACGAATAAATAGAGGTTATCACCCAATGATATCCTGGCACTGGTTACCCTGGCAGTTATAGTCTCCCCGATGGGATGACCTGGTTTCAAGTGAAAAGTACAATCACGGCCTATTGCTGATTCCAGGTCACTTGCGAATAAGTTCTTAGAAAACATGGGAGCGTTAGGCCCCCTGTAAAGCTTTCCTGACCACCTTCAAATCACCAGGAGTGAGGTCTTGCCTGCCCACCATCATACTTCCGGCCTCGATTATGGCTACATCATTGAGTTCTTCATCAGCTG
>JAKQFA010000004.1 GCA_029556335.1 Methanobacteriota archaeon | reverse complement strand
CCCATATAATACCCTGTGGCCTTGCAGAGTGGGCAGGGGGTGGTTGTTTTTGTCTTTGTTATTGGTATCCCTCCACATCTTTTTTAACCAGCCATTTGTCACTTATGGCTGTGTTGAATCCGTCTTTGAATCCTTCCACGTAGGCATCGGCCAGGTCACGGGCAGTGTAAACCAGTGGGGCCTCATCCTCTTCTTTGTTTTCTGGTGTTTGTGTGTGGCATTGGTTGAGTTTCCGATTCGCTTCCTCAATACAATCCGACACACTATTCTCATTCATCAAAGTATTCACCCCCACTTTAAGGAAATACGCCCACTCTGTAATGATTGGCTGTTTTTCCTCATGCTCTTCAAGTTTTTTTCATTATTACATCCCCAACAAACACACTGAACATTACCCGGTGCAAGAATTCTCATAGTGGGATCCACAATGTCAAGAGTTAAACTGTTGATTGTTACGGGTGCACAGCCTACTTCAAATGCACTGCCACAAATTGGGCATCCATCTTTGTAGGCTTGGAGGCCGAGTTTATATAGTTCGTTTTGAGTCATTTTAACTTGGAACCCTCGTTGTTTATGTCTAACTTTAGTGTTCCGTGCCCATCTCCAGATTTTAGTTTCAGGAGTCATAGGTATCCACTCCAGGTGAAAACCCCCACAATACTAAGGCTGAAGTACACGAGGAACATCAAGGCCATATTCACATTCCCCGTCCTGTATGATTGCCAGCACAAAAGGGGATTACTAACCATCCATAGGAGGAATCCTTCTATTCTTTGGAGGCTGTTGAGGATGGTTCCGAGGAGGCCTAAGGCCGTGGCAACCCAGAACAGGACTGGGACATCACCTTTATTATGAGTCATTTTATTGTCTCCCAGGTGGTGCCATTCCACACCTTATTATACATCACTGCCATGAAAACCTGAAGGGTGGCTATACCTATTTTGCTTTTTTCGGGGAGATGTACGGGTATAAATTCAAACTCATCATAGATTAACATCAAAATCCTGGCGGGAATTAAGTGGGTTTGGTCGATTATTAGTTCTTGGAGGTCTTCCTGCCTGGGAAGCCAAAGCAACAACCTGTACTGTTCCATTGATGTATCATATGATACCCACCGATCACCCATTATACCAGAAACTACTTCCCCATCCTTCACCGGAGGGAAATAACTACTTTCTGGTCTTAATTCCTGTATCTCAGTGGCCTCCCGGCACATCCAGATATATAACTCATCCATACTCACTCCTCCTCCTCTTTTCTGGGTTTTTGCACCGTCCTGCACAATGGATTAGCCAAGTACTCGGGGTCCAGGCACTCCGGGTTTGTGCATCGGTAGAGTCCGCTGTCCTTATCCCACCAGGGCTTCAGGGGCGCCCCGCAGTACTCACAATTCATCATTCTAAATCGCCTCCTCTTTAATACTTTTAATGATATTACTTATTACCAGAATGGCAGAATTCCCGGGGGGTATATCTAACACTAAACCGCCTCTCTCAGCAGACCCCCCCCAAAATTCTGAAATTCTAATAATTCTAAAATTCTGAATCATCAACATCCCCCAACTTAACACTCTTCACCTTACGCTTATTCTCAAAAAACTCCCAAGGTGGAGGATTAAAATCAACACCACCCCAACTATGAATATCTAAAATAGGGACATGATTCTCATGTTCAACAACAAAAGCCAAAAACTCTGGGCTATGCTCATAACTTAAAACCCGCTTCCTCTCCTCACTCAAAACAAGATCAACATTAGGATCAATTTTAGTAGGTTTAGTAGAAACCACATTATAACTATTCATCCCATGAGCTGCCTTCTCTTCCCCAACACTCAACAACCCTGCCTTATGCAAACGACGCAGCTCTCCTGCAATATCCCCATGAGTACGTGCATCAATATCATTCCTAACATCGGCCACTGTGAACTCAATATCCATTCCATAAATCTCAGTTAAACGTTTATGCAAAGCAAGGAGACTATTCGGGACATTAAGGAAGATACTA
>JAKQFA010000021.1 GCA_029556335.1 Methanobacteriota archaeon | reverse complement strand
TATGGAAGATATGACCCCATTACTCCAGGGTTTAAGGGCAATGGGTTATGATTTAAACAACCTTGAAGGAGCATATAACGCAGTATACTTTGCCAGTGCAAAATATGTTGGAGGATTACCCGCATTCAGTAGTGATTTAAGACGATACTCCTCTTACTTTAATGAGATGGGTTTAAATGTGGATGAGGCAGCCGTAATCCTTCAGAAGGCCCAGGCGAAATGGCCAGACAGCCGGCAGATGAGGACAAATCTTAAACAAGCTTTAACAGAATCAGATGGGGACTTGGATAAATTCGCCGCTAAGTTAGGCACGACCCGTGGAGAGATTGAAAACGCCGGAGCAACCACTGGTCAATTCGCTGGAAAAGTTGAAAGTGTTAATAAACAATACGAAGACACCGCTACAAAAACTGAGAAGGTTGATGCTGCTACCGCTGACCTCAACACCAGGTACGGGGAGATAACCAAGACCCTCTATGATGCCGGGGGGGCTTTATACACATTTTCTAAGACCATAGTTGAGGGATGGTTAGTAGCTAAAGCCGCCTTTAAAGTGGGAATACTTGAAGAGGATTATGCAGCTAAATTCATCGAGAAGCCACTCATGAAAGGAGTGGATATAGTTAAAGGCTTCGGTAAAAAAGCCCGGCCCTTAATGGATGATATTGGGAAGATCCTCACCAAACCCTTCACCAAGGGCACTGCCACTGAGATAGTTAGCCCAGAGTTACTTAGTGGCGTGGATGATAGTTTTGCCCAAATGGAAAGTAAGATAGCTCAGAAGAGTGGGGGGTTCACTGATGACTTGGTGCGTACCTTGAGGGGGGCGGTGCCGAAGGTTAAAGTCCCCGCGGGGCTTATACCGGAGGGGATAGGATCCACACTTACAAAGGGTATCAGTAAGATTGCCCCTAAAGTTCTTGGTGAAGGGGCCACGATAGGCATACTCTTCGGCCAGGGAATGTATAACGCCCTGGATAACACTAAAAAAGGACTCGGCACGCTCCTGGTAGAGACATTTAGCCTTGACCTTTTTAAAGATGTGCCTATCCTGGGGGATATGGTGTCACAGGCTGAATGGTTCCTCAACCTCATCGGCACCCCGGAACAGTGGGCCACTGTACTTGTAGGTAAACAAAACGTTGAAAAGATGCAAGCATGGCTTGCGGGGGTGCAGGAATGGACCCGGCAGAGTTGGGATTGGATAGTGGCCTGGGTTATGAACCTCCCCACGGCTATTGGAGAGGCCGCAACAGGGATTTATGATAGTGCTGTTAGTTTGTGGAATGAATTTATTAAGGGATTCACAGAGGCATTCAGCCCAGTTACTACTCTTTTAAGTGATGCGGAAACCACGATTAAAGATGGTTTTCAATGGCTTATTGACCTCCCTGGTAAGGCGTGGCAGTGGGGGTGGGATATTATAGACAGTTGGAAAAAGGGATTGGGTGATGCACTGGATGGAAGTAAGCAGTGGATTGAGGATAAACTAAGCTA
>JAKQFA010000010.1 GCA_029556335.1 Methanobacteriota archaeon | reverse complement strand
TACCGCCGGAACATTGCCCGGCCATGGTAGAGAAGGGTATTCCCAGTGGGGTTTCGCCCCGGAAGTCACGGTTTACTATTCCAATTCCATCTAATTCCGGGATGTAGAAGGCTACTGCTTCGAAACATCCGCAGGAAGTGTGGGGATACTCAAACAAGCTGTGTAAAAATACTCTGTCTGTTTCGCCCTGAGATTTTTCAGCGACAATAGTGTTGACGTTGGAGTATTCTCCTTTGGTACTGTCCAGTACATCGCCTTTTTCAATTTCGAAAATCGGTCCTTCAGGGTCCATTTTAGCTGCGGCTCGGCAGTCGAACCAGTTTATAGCCCCGCAGAGGGCGGTTCTGTCCGGTGTAACCACACATACGTGGCTGGGTGCAAATGACTGGCACATGGTGCATCCGTAGAACACATCCACATCCTCATCACTCAGTTCCCTGGCCCGGGAATCACGGTAATCGTAGGCTGCCCTGGCTGTCTCCAGGAATGATTCTACTTCACTTTCATCGGTGAATATGGTCACTGATATTTTCTCTATCAGTGGGAAGTCCTCCTTCAGGAGAATGGAAAGTGCCCTGGCAAAGTCCACCAGTTTAAACCCGGCTTCCTTGGCTTCTTTACTCACCCGGCACCATATCTGGTCCCTCTGGTTTAGGTGCATGAAGCCCTTCACGTAGTTACTGAGTTCGTGGATTCTCCGCTCTATAACTCCTTCTAACTCCTTCTCTAGTTTTTCTCCCTGTATCTTAACCGATATTCCCAGGGGATAGATTTCTCCTTCAGTCATATCAGATAACTCTGGTCCGACGACCTGTAAGTCCCCGTCTTCAACATCATCTGCCACTTGTATCAGCTCTGCACCCATGGATTTAGGGCCGGCAAGTTCTACAAACATGTTTGCAGCTCTTATACGCTCCCCCTCATGCATGGGGCTGACATCAACAGGTATATCTTCAAACATAATATTCCTCCATTTGACTCCTTAGGTTAATTTTTTGATGATCATAAATTTCTAATCTATTTTTGCTAACTTCTCCAGGTACTTAAGCCATTCTTCATCTTTCATATTAGGGAATGAAGCATCTGCATTGGAATGGAAAAATTTACACAGGGTCAATGTCTTCAAATGGGGTGCGAAGTGTTTTAACGTGGAAAGTCCCTGGGATCCCATATAATATATCACTCCGATGAAGAGGACCAGGTCATGGTTACCCTCACCACTAACACCCTTCCATTCCGGGTCTTTCAGGAGGTTAACTATCTCCACCAGCCCATATGACTTGCTGGGAACACCTGCTTCAGTAAGGGATTTGAATGCATCTCCGGTGCTTACAATGGGGATGTTCCATTTTTCTGCAATCTTGGAAACTAAAACCTGTGCCGGGTTGTCGTTAATTAGAGGGCCCACCACTATTAGGGGTCTTTTTGCTTTTACTATCATCATCTCCGCTGTCTCTGGTGTAACCAGTAGTGCCTGTTTTGGCCCGGCTATCACCGTTGGCTGCCAGGGGATTACCCTTTCATTCATTTGAATCACCCTTATCACTTGCTTTTTCTTCTCTAAATTTCATCAAGGACGGCTCCTGGGGAAGTGCTCGTGGTTCCCACCCTACCTCTTCAAGAATATTGATAACCTCCTTCTTGTAGGTTATAGGGATATCCTTCTCATTCCTCACGAATTTATAAACATCTTCTGGGAGAATGCCGAAGTACTTTTTATGGATGTCTAAATAGTGGTTAAGTTTAATCTGCCTCCCTTTTGGAGTGTCAGTATGCCTGATGCATAGTTTGGCAATCATCACCGTTGCTTCCTCACGGTTTTCAGCAGCGTATAGTAAATGTTCTGGTGCTGGTTCACCTTGAACTACTTCTCCAGTACGTAAATCATTTATCTTCCAATTTTCTGGTTTATCAGCCCTTCCCAGGAATAGGCGCCTGTATTTTGTTCCATGAGGACCAACCACTACTGGTATGCCCCATCGGTTAACACCAGTAGCAATTGCAGCTGCTTTCTGGGAATAGGCGCCCCAGGCCACCCCGCAGGCCCCGACACGGTTGAGGATGTAATCGGCTATTTCTTCGAAGTTTCCTTCCAGGGGCTTTTTAGCAAATATGTTGGCAATTTTAATACACGCACCCGGGATATGAGCGTTGGATACACATGAACCGACGTTCACCAGTCCCTTAGCATCGAAATCACCGCTGTATTTTTCGTAAAGTGTTTT
>JAKQFA010000009.1 GCA_029556335.1 Methanobacteriota archaeon | reverse complement strand
GCTATTTATTATATGGATACATGGTAGGGGCAGTTGAAGAAGTTATGGACATCAGAGGAAAACTGGACATAGACCATGTAGGACCTAACGCCTGCCTTAAAACATTGACCATCAAATGGAGTGGGAAATAATGGTAACCATAGCACTGGAAACACTGGCCAGCTGTTCCGGCTGTGAAATATCCATCTTAGATTTACATGAAGAATTATTAGAATTACTGGACAACGCGGAAATAGTATACGCCCCAGTTTTACTGGATGCCAAGGAAATCCCCGAGGTAGATATAGCAATCGTATCCGGATCAGTCCGTAACCAGGAAAACAAAGAGAGACTGGAAGAGTTACGGGCTAAGTCCAAGATACTGATCAATTACGGAACCTGCGCCTGTTACGGTGGAATAACCGGAATGGCGGATCTCTACACCCCCGAAGAGGTAACATCCAGAACTTACACTGATAATCCCAGTACAGAACCAGCTGAACTACCATCAGAAGTGGTTCCAGAATTATTACCCATTGTACACGCCGCGAGCGACTTTACAGAAGTAGATGGCTATATACCAGGATGCCCTCCTAAAGAGAGATTGGTAGGAGATATTTTAATACCCTTAATTCATGATGAAGCACCTGTAGTTCCTAAAAAGAGTGTCTGTGCCGATTGCCAGCGCCGCATGGAACACGTGGAATTCGATAAGATACACCGCAGGGTGGAAGGAGATCCCGACCCAGAAAAATGCTTCTTAAGCCAGGGATACATCTGTTTAGGCTCAGTAACCCTGGGAAGATGCGGTGCATTATGTACAGCAGCAGGAGTGGCCTGCCACGGATGTGGAGGACCATCCCTGGACGTCCTACGTGAGCCAAGCCACGACATCTACAATGGAGTGATAAAGAGAATTGCCCACTTATCCAAGATGCCAGAAAAGGATGTGGAAAAACAGATGTACGACATGGGACACTTAATTTACGGTTTCGTTATAGGAAGTAAGATAATGGAAGATAAACTAGTAAGCAAGATACCACAGCTGGTTAAGAAGGAGGTGGTCCGATGAAATCCATAGAGATACATCCAGTAACCAGGATTGAAGGACATGCCAAGATCACCGTCCAGGAAGACGATGCAGGTAATGTAACCGACGCCCACTTCCACGTTATGGAAATCCGCGGTTTTGAAAAGTTCCTCGAGGGAGCGGCAGTAGAAGAAGCACCCCGTATAACACCCAGAATCTGCGGTATCTGCCAAACAGCACACCATTTATCATCTGCCAAAGCAACAGATCAGATATTCGGATTGGAACCTCCCCAGACAGCTAAAAACTTAAGGGAACTCATGCTTCTCGGACAGTACATCCACTCACACTCCCTTCACTTCTATTTCCTAGGAGCACCCGACCTGGTCCTGGGCCCAGATTCAGACCCCGCCCTGAGAAACGTGGTGGGAATACTTAAAAAGGATCCAGAACTGGCTAAAATGGCCATCGCCACCAGGAAGATAGGCCAAGAGATAACTGGTGTGGTGGGAGGTAAACCCATCAGTCCGGTTACCGCCATACCAGGAGGCCAGTCCAAGGGGATAACCTCCGAGGAAAGAGAAAAACTTTCAAACTCAGCTAAAGAAGCCGTCGGACTAATAGAACAGGGAATAAACGTGGCAAAACCCTTGTTTGAACAGTATGCCGAGGCAATTGAATTACTCGGGCCTGTAGAAACACATTTCGGAGGAATAACCAAAGATAGTGGCCTGGAATTCTATGACGGACCAGTGAAGATCGTGGATAAAGCTGGTAACGCAGTGCACGAATTTCAAGCTGGCGACTACCTGGACTACATCGAAGAGAAGGTGCAGCCCTGGAGCTACCTCAAGTTTCCCTACCTGAAACAGATCGGTTTCCCAGAAGGAAATTACCGGGTCGGTCCACTGGCCAGACTGAATGTGGTAGATAGTGTGGAAACTGAAAAGGCGTCACAGTTATTCGATGAATACAAGGACAAGTTCGGAATAGCCCAGAACACTCTTCTTTACCATTATGCACGTCTAATTGAACTGATGTTTGCCGCTGAAAAATCAGTCAAATTACTGGAAGATGACTCCATAACTGGAACAGACATCAGAAAGGGACTATCCGAACCATTGATGACCCCTGCAGAGGCCAAAGAATCAGGCGAAACCAAGAGGGGAGTTGGATTAATAGAAGCTCCTAGAGGGACTCTTATCCATGACTATGAAACAGACGGAGCTGGAATAATAACCAGGGCCAACCTCATAGTTTCCACCGGACAGAACAATCTTTCAATGGATATCGGAGTTCGAGAAACAGCAAAAGCAATGATTAAAGGGGAAGAAGTATCTGAAGGCCTTAAAAACCAATTGGAAATGATTGTAAGGGCTTATGACCCATGTCTTTCATGTGCTACCCACATGCTCAATGGAGAATCATCATTAAAGGTGGACATCCATGATAGTGAAGGTAAACTCGTCAAGACGCATATACTCCAGTAAAATCGAGAATTAACCCC
>JAKQFA010000044.1 GCA_029556335.1 Methanobacteriota archaeon | reverse complement strand
CAACAAGCGCCAGATACCGGCACCACCACTACTGGCTTTAACGGTTTAATTACCACTGTCCGCTCTGGTCCTTGTTCATCTTGATACACTAACGTTGCCGTTTCCGGCTGCCAGGATACTACTCTCGTCTTTACTATCTCTGCTTGATCCCCTCTAGAGAGCTCTTGTCTTTCTTTACCCAGACCTAATTTTACCCACAACATTCCCCCAGCTACTGCTAGCCCAGTCAAAACCACTGCTAATCCCAAGAATAAATACTGCTTCCGCCCCATACCTACCACTATGCCACACTCCCACCCCCCACGTCAAACCAAAATCCCCTTACTCAATCGTCTCCTTTCACTTTTATCGCCACCCAATATTCCCCCTCTGCCGCCAGTTTCAAAATTTCTAATGTATCACTCCAGTCTTGTTGGTGAGGAGGTATATCCATTCTTCCCCCATCGTCATAGTTATCCATCATTAAGTCATCTTCTCTAATTGGCCCATTAAGCACACTAAAAAACACGCTATTTATTTTATCTAGAGGGGAACCAGCTTCACCCGTCAACACCGCCGACAACCTTGACAAGTTTTCATCTTCCATACTTATCGTCATTCCTGTCTCGGCCAATTTCTTCATTAGTTGCTGATCAAATACAACATTAACTACCGCCACCTCCGAAGATTCACTTCCCCATTTTACATCTTTTACCACTAGCAAACTCGCCACCACTCCAATTTTTTCTCCATTTCTGTCTACTAAACTAGTTAGCACCCATTGTCTATCCATATTTGGCTGACTAATGATTTCCATTAATACAGTTTCTTGAGTAGGTAATTTGCTTCTTAAATCTACATTTTGCGCACTCAATACCACTTGTACAATCGGTAAAGTGGTCGCATCAATTCCTTGTTCTTCAGCCGCTGCCAAAATTTGCTGATTTAAGTTTTTTAAGTCTGACTGTAATGATTCTACTGCTACTTCCCCCACCACATCATTTATCGACTCTGGGCTATGACTTAAATCAATATCATACTGAACCGGCCCATTCTCCACCCACTCACTCCCATCCCACACCTTCACCGGCATGCCATCTACCACACCAATCCACTGCTCATCAATATTATCTATTGTCGCTCCGTGAGTATTTAAGTAACCGATGATATTGCCTTCAGCATCTATTTTCACAATATAAGCGTGATCATCTTCTCCAGGAACCAAAGACAATGATTCTCCATCCTTTAATCCGGCATCAATCCATTCCCCATAACCATTTTTATCCCAACGTCCAGGATCGGCAGAAACTAGAGCTCCACTATCTTTGTCAAACACTAAATAAACTTGACCT
>JAKQFA010000033.1 GCA_029556335.1 Methanobacteriota archaeon | reverse complement strand
GAGGGGTGTTGCTCGGTCTGGTTTACTCTTGATGGCTTGGCTACGATATACCCTGTAGCCCCGGAGTTGTTGTCTCCATTCATGGAAGAGTAGGTCTCCAGCAGCTGCTACTCCTGTTTCGATGAGTATGATGGTGTCGGGGCCATCCCTCTCAGCGGTTCTTAGGATGGTGTTCTTGGTGTTGTCTCCATATCGGCCATGCACCAGGTCAGTACATCCGATCCGGTTCATGGTGGTGGATACCATTAAGGCCCCGGCGGTTGCGTCACTCTGGAGACTATCACCCTTGGAGATGTCCCATGACCTTACCCTTTGTTTAACAGTTTCATCGGGCTTTAATCCACTATATATGAGTTTATCAATATCAAAAAAGTCACTTGTCTCATCCAGTGGCTGTTGCTGCCAGATAGATGAGAATAACCTGGGGCCTACTGTTTCAGCCTTATTCATTAATTCAGTGGTGGTGTACTGCTCCGGCCACAACGGCTTATCCCCTTCCAGGATAGCGGGGTAAGTGATGAACTTATAATCACCTGGGTGGTTGGTTTGTAGGTAGCCTATGAGGTCTTGGCTATGCCACCTTGTATGCAGAATCAATAAACGTGTATGCGGTTCAAGTCTTTGTATTATGATCCGGAGGAACCAGTTTACCTTCTTACTAAGGGCGGTGGGTGTTAGTTCGTCCTCTTCGCCTTTGTATGGGTCGTCTACTATGATGTAGTCCGCATCCTGGCCGGTGATAGATCCGGATGCTCCGGTTAGTCGTATACTTCCACGGTATAGGGTGCCTTCTTTGTTACAGAATTTGAGATGGGATGATGAATGCTTAACATCAGATAAGTAGAGGTTGAAGTGGTGACCATGCTGACTTATTAGTTCCCTTATATCCAGTCCAAACTTCTCCGCAAGTGTGGCCGTGTTGGTTACTATGAGTATATCCAAGGTGGGGTCCTGGAATAATAGCCATAATGGATAGGCCAGCGTGATCATTGTACTTTTGGAGTGCCGGGGGGGCATCGATACCACCAGGTGCTTATCCAGTAATCCCAGTTTAAGAGCCATCAAGTGTCTTGATAACTCCTTAATATGCCCTGCTGGTTTACTATTATTCCCGAATTGACTTTCAGCTACGAATAAACGATAAAAAAGATAAAGGTCATCAAGGAACCGCTGATCAATCCGTGTATCCTTCTTGACTGAGGATCCGCTCTTGACTGCCCCCGCTGAATTTGACATCCTTTTTCTCCTCACTCTTCACATACTCAGTGGGTTGTCCCAAAGCGTTAAGTCCTATCTTTTGATAATTCAATGCCGCTTGAGAAAACTTTAAATGTTCATGGTCAGAGAGGTTGCCCTTCTGTAATCGGGATTTAATATCAGCCATTCCACTTTTGGCAGTGTCTAATGATTCACTATCAAAATTAACGGCTTCATCTATGATTTCCTCTTGCCTTTTCTCTTCAATGAGTTGTCCCGTTTTTGTCCTATTGATGTCCTTTTTTTGGGACCATTTGTCCTTTGAGGATCTGTTCCTGATGGTCTTCTCAGAGGGGCCATGTTTTTGTGAAAGTTCTTTGTAGGTGGGGTAGTGAAGGTTGCCTTCATCGTTGATGTAGCCTAGGATGTAATCGGTTTTGATTGCGTCCCAGTCGTATTTAGCCATGGCTTATCACTTGTCATCTTTTTTGTCTATGCATTTGCAGAGTGTTTTGTAAAATTGTGTCCGCCTCATATACTCCAGGCCTTCTTTTGTGGTCTTTCTTGGTGACTATGCAGTCATCATTGGTGTTCATGGGTTGTCTTCCTGGGTTTTGGTGTCGCAGTAGGTGCTTTCGCATTGGATGCCCATGTGTTCTTTGATTATGTTTATGTCTCCGCATATTTCTGCGATTTCTTTGTCGAGGCGTTTCATGTATGTTCGTTTTAGTTCTTGTTCTCTTTGTCGTTCTCTGTATATTTTGTAGAGGTCTCCTAGGAAGTATACGAGTGCTCCGAGGAGTATTAGGGTTATGCCGAGTATGGGTGTGTGTATGGCGTATTGGCCTGGTTGGGTGAGGTAGTTTACTAATACTGTGATGCCTGCCCCGATTAGTATTGTGCCTATTACGCTTTTGAATAGTCCACTTATCATCATGGTTTTGAAGTAGTGGTAGTGGATGAAACTGTTTATTTGGGCCGTCCTCCGTCCTATCATGAAAATCTGTTCTCCCTATGTTTATTGTGGTTCCACTGAGGGGGTATTATCCATTAATGGTGTGTCGGCGTTTTCGGCTCTTTTCTCAGCAACCCACTGACTAACAACAGCAAAGATGAAACTGCCTATTCCCACGTAGGATAATGGTATACTGGTCATGATTTGGTCCTGGAATAATAACACGATGGGCCAGGCTACGAGTAGGATGGTGGTGATGCGGTCGAAGTATATCCATTTCTTGAGGGTTTCGGTGGCTTCCCGGACTCTTTGTTCGCTGGTTAGTTGGCTGATTACACCTACCACAAGGACCAAGGCTGTTGCTATGGTGGGTGGTAGGATTCCGGTTATGTCGGCGAGGAAGTAGGCTATTATTCCAAACAGGGCGAGGGCCGATGTGGTTAAGATATCTAATTGTCTCTTATCTAACAAAAAAAATCAACTCCAATTTTTTATGATTATGATTGGTATGATGCGGGGGGCAAGTGATGGAATTACACATAGTACAACAAACTACTTCCAAGGAGGGGAATATGGTAATGGCATGTTCCCCCCGGCACATCATCATGAAACTATAAATAAACGTAAAATAACTAAAAAGACAAGCAAAATAAAAACTTCAGTCAGTATACCCCGACTGGATGACCTGCTCCTCAAATTCTTCCTCCTCACACAAAGGGCAACTCCACTCCTTAGTAATAGGGTGTTGATATAGGGGTGTCTGGTGGTACAGGCAGCGGCGGCCTTTACGACCTATTACTCGCTTGTTTGGGGTCATAGTACCTCCTGTCATCAGGGTAAAT
>JAKQFA010000027.1 GCA_029556335.1 Methanobacteriota archaeon | reverse complement strand
AAAAAAAGAGGCAGAGGTGCTAAAGAAAATGGGACAAGAAGCTGACGGATTTAAGTTTGACCAAAATTATCTATCTTCTAAATGACCAAACCAAAAACAGATAATACAAGTATGGGAAATCCCCCGACTGGAACTTATTTTGAGAAACCTAAACCACAAACTAAAGGATGGGAGGAGAAACTAGATAAATATGGATGTTGTAGTGGTGACTATTGTAGTGGTGACCACAATGCAAAACTTGCAGGCTTTATTCGTCGAATAGAAAATCAAGCCTATAAACGAGGCCGAGAAGATGAAGCCATAGAGTGTCAGAAGGATATGGAGAGGGAGGTAAAGGAGGAGAAGAAAAGGTTTGTTAAGCAGGCCAATGAAGTAAGGAAGATACTAGAAAAAGAAAAGAATACGGGAACTGGTGCGTATGACGTAACTACAAGAGCAGGTAAGAAAAGGTTTAGAGAAATGTTGAAAGAACTGGTAGAATAACACCCATGCTAAGACTTCCAATCCTACTAGATCGTGGGGTGATTTATACCTATGGAAAGCGAAAAGAGGATCGTATTAGACGAAACCCCAGAAGCGCAGCAAACCCCAGAAGAACAACTCAAAACCTTATCTGATGAAGAGTTAGAGGCGACGCAAGAATTACTCCGACAAGAGAAGGAGAGAAGAGCGCATCAAAAGACTGAGGAAATCAGGAAGAGGGTGTTTCTTTCAAGAGCTGGGTGGTAAAGAATTTACGCCACGCTGCGAACCAATCCTCATCTTCCTTTATCTCATCACCATATTCCTCACGCAATGCTTGGGTTAGTTTCTTGGCGTCCTCTAAAGTCAGGTCAGTCAAACCATACTCTGGCATATTGATCTCTGGTTGTGGTCGTGGACGTTCCATAAAAGAAAAGGGAGAGACAACGGCTTGTGGTTAAAGTATTAGGTGGGGGATGGTCTTGCTCCATCTCACACGCACCAGCCATGTTGTGTGTTTATCCCTGTCTCTCCCAAGGTACTACTTGTTCGATCACCTCCTTTCATAAGATGATCTGATAAAATAATAATACCATGTTATACAAGCCGCCGGAGTTTACCGAGGAAAATGTGGTTAGACTGTATAAGAAGTGGGGGAGAGTCATGAATGTGGCTAGGATATTTCACAAAAAAGAGAAGGTTATATCAGCCATTCTAAAGAAGCATGGAGTGTTAAAAGGGATTGGAGATAACTTGAGACATAGAGGATGATTAAGATAACGGGAAGACCGATCAGTAAGAAAAATTCCAGAAGGCTATTTGTTCGAGGGGGGAGAGTTATTAACCTGCCATCAAGTGCTTATGAGAACTTCAAGGAGCAGGCGTTGTGGCAGTTAAAATCCTACAAGGAAAAGTACACCGGGCCGGTTAAGGTTGATCTTGTTTTTCAGTGTAAGGGGAAGTTAAACCCTGACGGTGATAATATCCAGTCATCAATCTGGGACATTCTTGAGGACGCAGGTATTATTGACGATGACAAAAATATCACCTCCTGGTCCGGTGTAAAATATCACGGCTTTAAAGATTGGGTAACCCTGATAACCATCACCCCCACCTCTTAATCATCACATCCAGGCTCTAAGATATCTTTCAACATCATGGTAGCCTGATCCCACTCCATCCACCCCTGCTCGACGTACTGTGTAACCATTCTTACAATATCATCGCCCACATCACCAAGCTCAATCTGATACCTTAACGCCAGCATTTGAAAGCTGGTTTTCTGATCCTCTGGTGAAAACTTTAGTTTCTCCATGTGGTTTATCTAACATTCTTTTAATCTTTTTGTCCAGCTCAATCAACTTCTCAGCAACCACAATGTCCATCTTTATTGGTTGGTTGATGAGGTTAAGAATGAGATAGAGTTCGTCGTC